>NZ_JARWKT010000002.1:0-698251 GCF_029846385.1 Cobetia sp. 10Alg 146 | reverse complement strand
CTAACCAGTACTAATTGCCCGTGAGGCTTGACCATATAACACCCAAGGGGTTTGCGCAGGCAAACCGCCGGGATTGCGACAGGATCGACGACATATCGGTCAGCATGATTCATATTGCGAGTCGCGAGGCCACAAGCCTCGAGACTCAGGCACCGCAAGGTGCCACCGTTTCGCCTGACGACCATAGCGAGCGTGAACCACCCGATCCCATGCCGAACTCGGAAGTGAAACCGCTTAGCGCCGATGGTAGTGTGGAGTTTCTCCATGTGAGAGTAGGTCATCGTCAGGCACTTATACTGAACCGCCCCTGCAGCCCAGCTGCAGGGGCGGTTCTCTTTGCGGGTCAAAAACCGGAAAGCCGGAACCCGTCAGCTGGCAGGCCCGGTGGGCCTGAGTAGCAGCTTCCTCGCTGAGTCAATCATTGTCGCCATGCTTGTCGTGGACAGGAGCGAGGCGGTAGACTCCCCAGCCTTCCGTTATGGAGATGATGATGCAACCTCAAGAACTGTTGCTGTATTGCCGCCCGGGCTTCGAGGCCGACCTGGCCGCAGAAGTCTGTGAAAAGGCCGCTTATCTGGGCGCCCCGGGTTATCCGATTGCGGCACGCGACAGTGGCTTCGTGCGTTATGTGGTGACAGGTGATGAGCCCGCCAATAGCCTGCATCGTGACATGCCGCTTCAGGCGTTGGTCTTCGCTCGCCAGACACTGGTGGCATTGGAGCCATTGGTCGGCATGTCGCGGGAAAATCGAGTCTCGCCGATTCTGCAGCAGGTGGTCGACGCTGGCTGGAGCTTCGAGGAGATCCGCCACGAGATGCCGGACACCAATGATGGCAAGGCACTGTCGGGCCTTGGCAAGGCCGTCGGCCGCCCGTTGGAGTCTGCGCTCAAGAAGCGTGGTGCACTGCGTCGCAAGGCCGGTGGGCGGGCGCTGCACGTATTCTGGACGGATGGTGACGAAGTGCAGCTGGGCATGAGCTTTCCTGGCAACCGCAGCGAATATGCCAACGGCATCCGTCATCTGCGTTCGCCGAGCCGTGCCCCCAGTCGCTCCACACTCAAGCTGGAAGAGGCCTGGCATGAGTTCGTGCCGCGCGACCAGTGGGAGCGTCGCATCGCGGTTGGCATGCAGGCAGCGGATCTTGGGGCAGCGCCGGGTGGCTGGACCTTCCAGCTGGTCGAGAAGGGCATGTTCGTGTTTGCCATCGACAATGGCCCCATGAACAAGGATCTGATGGCGACAGGACAGGTAGAGCATCTCAAGGAAGATGGTTTTACCTGGGAGCCACCGCTGCGACTGGACTGGCTGGTCTGTGACATCGTCGACAAGCCCATCCGCGTGACGGAGATGGTCGAGCGCTGGCTGAAGAAGCGCTGGTGCAATGAGGCGGTCTTCAATCTCAAGCTGCCGATGAAGCAGCGCTGGAAGGAAGTCTCCCGCTGTCTCGATTATCTGGCGGCCAGCCTTGAGCGTTCCAATGTCGGTGCCGAGATCCGGTGTCGTCACCTGTACCATGACCGCGAAGAAGTCACCGTGCATGTGCGTATCACGCACTGAGCCACCGGGTTCTCTGGTGCAACCACAAGCCCCCACGGACCGAGCGGTCCGTGGGGGCTTGTCTGTGCGGTGCTGTCAGATCGATGGACAGAGCCTCGCTGAGGGGTGCTGCGCTCGCGAGGCTTGAATCTCTCGCCGGTCAGGTGTGTTCAAGCAACACGATGCGTTCCGGTTGAGAAAGCATCGGCCCCAGACGCGCCATCATGCGTTCGCGCGCGTGACTGCTCGACCACTCCTGCCAGGCTCTTGCGTCTCGCCATGAAGTGATCAATATTCGGTGGCCGGGACGTCCGCTTTCCACCAGATTCTCGCCCGAGATGAAGCCCTGTGCATGCATGGCTTCACGCACGACCTCGCGTGAGGCCTGCTCGTAATCCTGTTCGAGTCCCGGCATGATATGCCGCTCGATCATTACCTTGATCATGCCCGTCTCCCGTCTTCATACATTCTGCCTTGTCAGTGGCAGGACCTCAGGAGTCATTGATGACCGATACCCCCTTGCCCGTTGCCGATGCAGAGCTGGATACCAGCGGTCTGTATTGTCCCGAACCCATCATGATGCTGCACAACAAGGTGCGTGAGCTCGCGAGCGGAGACCTGCTGCGTGTCGTGGCGACCGATCCGGCGACGACACGTGATGTGCCCAAGTTCTGTGCATTTCTTGGGCACACACTGGAGCGCAGTGACGAAACGCCGGATCACTTCCTTTATGACATTCGCATCAGTTGACGCCAGTCGTCTCAGGCTTCGCGGTCGTGCACTTCCACACTGACCTGATCACTCTCGCCGGTCATCATCAGCGCGAGAGCTTCCAGGGTGGCCGGGTCCTGCTCACGAATCTGGTTGGCGACGGCGCGCTGGAAGAAATAGACCACGTCATGACGACTGCGACCGGGGTAGAGGCAGTCATCTCCAGCCAGCACCGGTGTCTGGGTGACGCGTGTCTCATCGACCAGCAGTGCCTCGATGTTGCCATCGCTGTATAGACGCCAGCCGAACACCTGCTTGAGCTGCCACGCAGACTCGCCATTGGTCATGCACAGGGCATGAGTCCCGAGCGTATCCGGTAGCTGCTGCAGCAAGGTGGTCTTCTCCGACACCTCATAGTCGTAATAGGCCGCGGCATGCTCGAGCTCATAGACCTTGTGGTCCGGAGCCAGCATGAAGACCTCGTCGGTTTCCGGGTCTCGGTAGCCGACGAAGTGGCCCTGCTGCGGATCTTCCAGCTCATGGCAGGGCATCAGCCCCTCCATCCATGGCACCAGGCCGACCACCTCACCATCCTCGCGCAGACCCCAGGCCAACACGGGAAGGCTGTAGTAGCTCTCCGGGTCGCTTTCGAGCTGATAGAGCATTTCCAACCCATCGTGTTCCGGCGCAAGCCGGAGAATACGACGTCGTGCACGCATCCTGTCACGCATGACATTCAGGTCGATGACCTTGGCGGAGCGGGGGGAAGAAACTGGTACGCCCATGACGAACCCTCCTCAGCAGCTTGTCGATCGTCCTCGGCGTGTGCGGGTGTGCAAACAGCCGCCGCTTGCAAGATGGCGCACTGCATATGAATGCACTGCCTTGAATAACCATTAGCACAGCCTGAGCCCTGACGGTAACCCCTCCTTGGACGAAATGACCGTCCATGCGCAGATGAAGGATTAAACGCAAACGCCCCGCGACCGGGCAAAAGGCCGGTGGCGGGGCGTCTGAGGCGAGTGCTTGAGCGAGTGGGAAAAGGGATGGAACACTGGCCGCCGTCGGTATCACGAGCTCGCGGCCAGCGTTGGCAGGGGGCTTCGCTCAGCCGGGCAGGCTGCCCTCCTGAATGGCGCGGCGCGCGATGACCCACAGACGCCAGCCAAGCAGCAGAGCCGCCACGGTCAGGCCGGCCACCATGCCAATCCAGTAGCCATAGACACCCATGCTCTCGACAGCCCAGGGCCAGACGGGGAACTGCTCACTGCCCACCCCCAGCAGATGCCCGCCACCAAGACCGATGATCCAGTAGGCGAACATGGTAATCAACATGATGATGCGAGTGTCCTTGAAGCCGCGCAGAGCCCCCGCCATGGCAACCTGCAAGGAGTCGGAGACCTGATAGAGCATCGCCAGCGTGATCAGGGAAAGCGCCAGCGCCTGCACCTTGAGGTTGCTGGTGTAGAGCGCCACGGCAGGCTCCGCCAGTACCCAGATCACCAGGTCATTGATCAGAGCGACCACCAGTGAGAAGGCCACGCCATTCCACGCCACGAAGCGCGCCTCGTTCATGTCACCACGGCCGATGGTATGCCCCACTCGTACGGTGAGTGCCATGGCCAGTGACAGAGGGAGCATGAACAGCAATGAGGTGAAGTTGAGCGCGACCTGGTGGGCTGCCACCTTGATCTCACCGAAGCTTGCCACGAACAGCGCGATGACGGTGAACAGCGTGACCTCGAAGAAGATGGCGATGCCGATCGGCAGACCGACCTTGAGCAGTTCCGAGATCTTCTTGAGCTGAGGCGCGCTGGGTTGGCACCAGAGGGCGACTGCCTGGTAGGCGCTGCTGCGACGGGTGTAGAGAAACATGCTCAGACACATGATCCACATGGCAAGCCCTGTCGCGATACCGCAGCCTGCAGCGCCCATGGCCGGGATATCGCCCAGCAGTCCCGGCAACGTGATCCCCAGCAAGTCATCCACGCCTGCAGAGCCATAGATCAGCAGGTAGTTGAGCGGAATGTTCGACAACAGGCCGATCAAGCTGATGATCAGCGCCGGACGAGTATGATTCATGCCATCGGAATACGCGCGTAGCACTTGATAGAAGGCGGCGCCCGGCATGCCCCAGGCAATGGCCATCAGATAAAGCGTGGCCTGTTCTGCCACCGCGCCGGGCACCTCCATCAGCGTGAAGATTGGCGCCGCCAGGAACCACAGTGCCAATCCTGACAGACTGCCGAGCACCAATGAGATCCACAGTGACTGGTGAACGTTGTCACGTACCTCACCGCTGCGGTTACCCCCCATCAGCTGTGCCACGACGGGTGTCAGCCCCATCAAGGTGCCAGCCATCAACAGCAGCAGAGGCACCCAGAGGCTGGACCCCACCGAGACGGCTGCCAGGTCCGTCGCGCTGGAGCGACCGGTCATCAGGACATCCACGGCGCTCATGCCTGCCTGAGCCAGCTGAGCACCGCAGATTGGCAGTGCCAGCGTGACCAGACGTGAGGTCTCGGCGCGTACCCGGCTGGCGAATGGCGCCTGAGAAGAGGCTGCAGGCGTGGAGGCGGATGAATGGGAGGGTTCGGCGGGGGGCACGGCAGGCTCCTGCTGGTAATCGAGAATCATTCTTGCTTGGCGCGCCATCCTAGCAGATAAGGCCTGCCTGCGGGGCGCAAGAGAGTGAATTATCAGCGCTTGGTACTCACCTGTCAGGTGGAATGACGTGATACGAACGAGCCACGTACAATGCTCGACATCGTCATGCAGTACCGTCCCTATCTCCGGGTACTGATATCGCTGCTGATTCACACGATCGTCGAGACTTGCCTGTGTTGCTTTCTTCAGAACTTTCCCGCGTGCCTCGCACCCTGTCATCACGTCATGAGGCGTGCAGCGCAGACGGCGATGCCATGCCTGATCATGCCATGGCGGGGGGGCAGGCCCTGACGGATCAAGAGTCGATGGACCCTGAGCTGACGGCGTTGACTTCCCTCTTCGATGGACTGTTTGCCACGTCTTACAACACCTTGTTGCGGCGCGCCCCCCACGAACCTCTCTATCTGCCCGCCGGCATGACGACGGATGAGGTGCAGGATGGGGTCGCCAGCGGCGACTCTCCAGGCGATGAGCTCGGCTTTCATCGTCTCTATCTGGCGCGCGGCTTCTTCTCCAGCGCTCTGCACGAAGTCAGTCACTGGTGCATCGCGGGCCCTGAGCGACGCCTCAAGGAGGATTACGGTTACTGGTATGCACCGGACGGACGTGATGCACACCAGCAGAAGGCCTTTGAAAGTGTCGAGGTAGCCCCGCAGGCGCTGGAGCAATTGTTCCACCGTGCAGTCGCCAAGCCGTTTCATGTCAGCGTCGATAATCTGGAGCTTGAGGTGGATCGCGATGCCTTCGCACAGCGTGTCGACGAGCGGGCCGCTGAATACGAAAGGTGCGGCCTGCCAGCACGCGCCAATGCCTTCCGACATGCGCTGCACGCTGTCTGGCAGCGCAAGCTTTCACACACGCAAGCCATCCAGGAGGCGATGACGCTATTGCCTGCCGTCGGGGAGGATGGCCGCGTGGCCTGATGCGCCCGCCATACAGGCGCAGGACATTGTCTGTCCCGCGCGCCTCGAGATATCCCGCCGTGGAATCGCCGGATTTTCAGGCATGAACTGCTAGCACGGATTGCGAAAACTGCAAGTCAGCGTTGCACGAGCGTTGCGATCGGAAACCCTTTGTGATTAGAATGATTCGCATTGCTACGATCATTCTGCTTCCCCTGCACCAGCAGGCCAGAAGCGGGGACCTTCGAACAGGGGTATTCGATGACAGCTTCCACCACGATTTCTGCATCCTCCGTCCGCAAGCTGCTGCTGGGCGCACTGGCTGGCGTTACCGCCGCCACGGCGCTGCCGGCTCAAGCCCAGGAAGAGGTCAACGTCTATTCCTATCGTCAGGCCTATCTGATCGAGCCGTTCCTCAAGGAGTTCACCGAGGAGACCGGCGTCAAGGTCAATGTGGTCTTCGCCAAGCAGGGCCTGGCCGAGCGTCTCAAGCGGGAAGGACGCAACACCCCGGCTGACGTGCTGCTGACCGTGGATGTGGGACGTCTGCAGGAGCTGGTCGACGAGGAGCTGGTCAAGAGCGTCAATGATGAGGTCATCGAGGCCAATCTGCCCGAGCAGTACCACGGCCCCGACAATCAGTGGTTCGGCATCACCACGCGCGCACGGGTGCTCTACACCAGTGTCGAGCGTCTCGAGGCCGGTCAGGTGGCAAGCTATGACGACCTGGCGGATCCGAGCCTGAAGGGTCGCGTCTGCTCACGCGCCGGTGATCACCCCTACAACGTCGCGCTGATCGCCTCACGCATCGCGCACAACGGTGAAGAGGCCACGCGTGAGTGGCTGGAAGGCTTCAAGGCCAATCTGGCGCGCAAGCCTCAGGGTGGCGATCGTGATCAGATCAAGGCGATCCGCGACAACGTCTGTGATGTGGCCATCGGCAACAGCTATTACTACGGCAAGATGCTCGACAATGACGAGCAGCGCCCGTGGGCCGAGAAGGCACGTATCGAGTTCCCGGATCAGAACGGCGTCGGCACGCACATGAACATCTCCGGCATGGCGATGACCAAGTACGCGCCGCACGAAGAGAATGCCCTCAAGCTGATGCGCTTCCTCACCGAGAAGACCGCCCAGCACATGTATGCCGAGGTCAACTTCGAGTATCCGGCCAACCCGGAAGCCGAGAGCTCCGAGCTGCTGACCTCATGGGGCGAGTTCAAGCAGGATGACTTGCCGCTGACCGAAGTCGCCAAGCTTCGCAAGCGCGCCGCGCAGATGGTCAATGAAGTCGGCTTCAACCAGTAAGGGCACTCGCCGGAGCCAGAGGCTACCGAGCGAGCTGTCATGAACGAAGAGGGGCTGTCGCGATGCGACAGCCCCTCTTCGTTTGCGCAAAGCATGTAAAATAGACGCAATTGCAGTTGCGGGATAACGAGGACGTCAGATGACCCAGGGCAAGCGGCTGTTGGCTGAGCAAGGTGCGAGCTTTGAAGGAGAGGCGGTGGCCGCCATGAGCGGCACCGGGCGATCGCCGGCCGCCCAGGAAATGGCGCACTACGATGCAGCGGCCATCCGGCGTCGTCAGCGGCGTCTCGGAACCCACATGGGCTGGTTCGTCAGCGCCTGGGGCGTGGCCGCACTGGTGGTCATGCCGGTGCTGGCCGTCGTCTGGCTGGCTGTCTTCGGTGACGATGGCAGTGATCAGGCCGGGGAGGGCATCTGGCCGCATCTCGTCTCCACCGTGCTTCCCGATTACGTCATGACCAGTCTGGCGCTGGTGGCGGGGGTGGCGGTCCTCAGTGGCAGCATGGGGGTCGTCTCGGCCTGGTTGACCACCATGTATCAGTTTCCGCTGCGACGCACCTTCGAGTGGTCGCTGCTGTTGCCGTTCGCGATTCCCGCCAACGTCATCGCCTATATCTATACCGACGTCTTTGAGTATGCCGGCCCCTTCCAGGGCGCGCTGCGTGCCCTGTTTGGCTGGGATTCGCCCCAGGATTACTACTTCCCGGAGATCCGCAGCCTGGGGGGCGCCATCCTGATGCTGTCCCTGGTGCTGTTTCCCTATGTCTTCATGCTGGCACGCTCGGCATTTCTCGATCAGTCGCCCTCACTGCGCGATGCCAGCAGAACGCTGGGCTGCAACGGGTGGCAAAGCTTCTGGCGCGTGGCACTGCCCAGCGCCCGACCGGCGATTGCCGTCGGCCTTGCACTGGCGATGATGGAGGCGCTCAACGACTTCGGAACTGTGGACTACTTCGCGGTACGCTCGCTGACCGCCGGCATCTTCAATGTCTGGCTCAACATGGGCAGCCTGCGCGGTGCGGCGCAGATCGCGCTGTGCCTGATGATCTTCGTGGTCACGCTGATCTGGCTCGAGCGGCATGCTCGGCGTCGTCAGCGCCAGTTCGGCAAGGGCGATCGCTACCGTCGCTATCAACGTCCGACCCTGACGGGATGGCGGGCATCAGTGGCGTCACTGGCCTGTTTCCTGCCGCTGTTCTTCGGTTTCCTGCTGCCGGTGGGCTTGCTCTCGCGGCACGCCATCCTGTATTTCGAGGAATCCTGGACACCGGACTTCGCAGGCTATGCCGTGAACAGCCTGATACTGGCGGTGAGCGCTGCGGTACTGACCCTGATCATCGGGGTGCTGCTGGCCTATGCCAAGCGGCTGGATCGCACCGCCAGCGTACAGCAGGCACTCAAGCTTTCGAGTCTGGGCTACGCCATGCCGGGGGCCGTGCTGGGGTTGGGCGTTCTGGTACCGCTATCCGGCTTCGACAATGCACTGGACAGCTTCCTGCGGGCCAATTTCGGCATCTCCAGCGGATTGCTGCTGACGGGAACGATGGGCGCGATCATCATCGCCTATGTGGTGCGCTTCTTGGCGATTGCCGCGGGCTCCATCGAGTCGAGCCTCGACAAGGTCACGCCCTCGATGGACATGGCGGCACGCTCGCTGGGCGAGAACACCTTCTCGACCCTGCGTCGTGTGCATCTGCCGCTGATTCGTCCGGGGCTTCTGACCGCGGCGCTGGTGGTGTTCGTGGATGCCATGAAGGAGCTGCCGGCCACCTTGCTGCTGCGCCCCTTCAACTTCGATACGCTCGCCACTCACGTCTATCAGTACGCCTCCGATGAAATGCTCGAGCAGGCGTCGCTGCCGGCACTGGTGATCGTGCTGGTCGGTATCCTGCCGGTGATCGTGATCTCGCGCACCATCGTCGCCTCACGCAGCGAAGCGTGAACGAGCAAGAGAGACGAGAGCCGGCGTGCGTGACGGGAGTGACCGGTGCCGAGCGGGCATCAGCTTATTGCCATACGGTAGTTGTCCCTGCCCTTGAGATCGCCTAGGGTGCAGCGCTTGATGACGCAAGGACACTCCCGGAGACGACTCGCACGATGATCAAGCCTTATCTGACCAAGATGCGCGGAGGCCCGCTCAAGCGTGGCAAGCCGCATGTTGCCGATGCCCTGTGGTCCTGGCTGGGGGCCTTTCTCGGCATGGCGTTGATCGGCTGGATGTCATCACATTATCTGGCGGTCAGCACCTTGCTGCTGGTCGGCTCCTTCGGGGCGACCTCGGTACTGCTCTACGGTGCGCCGCATAGTCCGCTGGCGCAGCCGCGCAACGTACTGGGCGGCAACCTGTTGTCGGCGCTGGTCGGCGTGGCCTGCTATCACTGGCTGGGCGATGGCTGGCTGGCAGCCGCCATGGCAGTCTCGGTGGCACTGCTGGTGATGCAGCTGACGCATACCCTGCATCCGCCGGGCGGCGCCACGGCCTTGATCGCGGTGATCGGCGGTGAACCCCTGCATGCACTCGGCTACTGGTATGCCTTGCTTCCCGTCGGTCTGGGGTGCCTGGCCATGCTGGTGCTGGCGGTATTGATCAACAACCTGGCGCGTCATCGTCGCTATCCGCTGCACTGGCATTGAGTCATCAGGGGCCACCACCGGGCGCGTGCTTCTGCAGTCGCCGGCGGAAGGTGATAGACTGGGTCATCGCCTGACGCGAGCGACTGGCAGCAGTCCGCCGAGGTCCCCCAGACCAACGCCTTCTTCACTGTGCCTGATACGCCTCGCTCTCTCTCCCGGCACGTGCCCGGCCAGGCGCCATTCCTTAATGATCGACCAGCACGTGGCCGGTCAGCCGAAGAGATATTGATGACTGAGACTACTGCCAACTCCATCCCGGCTTTTGCCGCCCTGGGGCTGTCCGCTCCTGTACTGAAAGCGATTGCCGAGATGGGCTATTCCACGCCGTCCCCGGTGCAGGCGGGTGCGATTCCTGCCGTGCTGGAAGGTCGTGACGTGATGGCTGCCGCGCGCACCGGTACCGGCAAGACTGCCGGTTTCGCCTTGCCGCTGGTCGAGCGCCTCTCAAACGGCGCCCCTGCAGGCGCCCGCAAGATCAAGGCCCTGATCGTCACGCCGACGCGTGAACTGGCCGCGCAGATCGACGAGAACGTCACTGCCTACTCCCGTCACCTGAAGCTGCGCAATGCCGTGGTGTTCGGTGGCGTGAAGATCAATCCGCAGATCAGCCGCCTGTCTTCCGGCGTCGAGATCCTGACCGCCACACCGGGTCGCCTGCTGGACCTGCACTCCCAGAAGGCCATCGATTTCTCGGATCTCGAGACGCTGGTGCTGGACGAAGCGGACCGCATGCTGGACATGGGCTTCATCCACGACATCCGCCGCCTGCTCAAGCTGCTGCCGACCAAGCGGCAGACGCTGCTGTTCTCCGCGACCTTCTCGGACGAGATTCGCGGCATGGCCAACAAGCTGCTCAATGATCCGGTCGCCGTGGAAGCCAGCCCGCGCAACACCACGGCCGAGAAGGTCGAGCAGCATATCCATACCGTGGAGAAGAGCCACAAGCCTTCGCTGCTCAAGCATCTGATCCTCAAGGAAAACTGGCATCAGGTGCTGGTCTTCACGCGTACCAAGCATGGGGCCAATCGTCTGGCGACCAAGCTCGAGAAGTCCGGCATCAGCGCCGCGGCGATTCATGGCAACAAGAGCCAGAATGCCCGTACCAAGGCATTGGCCGGTTTCAAGAACGGCGAAGTGCGCGTGCTGGTTGCCACCGATATCGCGGCACGTGGCCTGGATATCGAGCAGCTGCCGCAGGTCGTGAACTACGAACTGCCCAATGTCCCGGAAGACTACGTTCACCGGATCGGACGTACCGGTCGCGCCGGTGCCAGCGGGCGTGCCATCTCGCTGGTTTCCAGCGATGAGCGCAAGGAGCTCGGCGGTATCGAACGTCTGCTCAAGGGCAAGCTCAAGCGTGTCGAAGTGGAAGGTTTCGTGCCGGAAGTCGACGTCGAGCCGGAACGTGAGCCGCGTCAGCCGCGTGGCGGCCAGCGCTCTGGCGGCCAGCGCTCTGGCGGCCAGCGCACTGGCGGCAAGCCTGCCGGTGAAGGTCGTGGCAATGGCGGCCAGCGCTCTGACGGCCAACGTAATGGCGGCCAGCGCACTGGCGGCGCGCGCTCGGATGGTCAGCGCACTGGTGGCAAGCCTGCCGGTGAAGGCCGTGGCAATGGCGGTCAGCGCTCTGACGGCCAGCGCACTGGCGGCGCGCGCTCGGGCGGTCAGCGCACTGGCGGCGCTCGTTCGGATGGTCAGCGTACTGGCGGCCAGCGCCCGCAAGGTGGCGGTGCCAATCACGACGACGACAATCGCGGTAATCGTGCTCCCGCTCCGCGTGAGGTGGATGGGAACCGCGTCGCGCCGCGCCCGGAAGTGAACGGCAATCGCGCGCCGGAGGCACCGTCCAGTGAAGAGCGTCCGCGTCGTCGTTCACGTGGTGGCCGCAATCGCTCCAGCGGTGGCAATGGCGGTGGTGGCCGCTCCAACGGCTGAGCCTTGCGGGACAGACTGAAGTCGTGAACCAGAACGCCCCGACAACTACCGGTTGTCGGGGCGTTCTGCGTTTCAGAGATGGCGGAAGGAAATCAGACGTCTTCTTCCCAGTCGATCTCATAGTCCGGGCCTGTGCCCTGGATGTCTTCATCGCCACGCACACCGTCACCGCGCAGGCGGGTGTGGATGGCCAGCATCACCATCACCTCGTTGTCCGGTCGGAAGGGCTGCAGCCCCTGCTCGAACAGCATGTTGTTGCGCTCGCGTGCCCAGTCGCCGGGGGATAGTTCCGGATAGAGGCCCTCGGCAGGAGCAAACTCGATGAAGGGGTCCATGTTGTAGGCATCGAACAGACGCGCCAGCGCCTGTTCGTCATCCATGACGCCGGTGGTATAGAGCGTGGTCTGGTAGTAGTCCTGCTCCAGCTCCTTGAGCACGTCGAGAGGGCTGACGCCGAAACTTCTCAGGTCATCCAGGCTGTAGTCGCCCAGTTCCAGCATTTCCCCATCCAGCCATTCATCGTCAGGCTGAATCAAGACATGCTTCATCTGCCCATCGGGCAAGGCCCAGGCGATGGCCAGGGGCAGGCTTGAGTCCTCGCCTGTCTCGACGGCGATGAAGGCGGGGAAGTCGCCTGTTTCAGGTTCGTATTCGTGCATTGTCGTGTCCAGAGCAGGGAAGCGTGCAAAGAAGGGCGTGCAAGGGAAGGCGTGCCGTGTCAGGCCGCGGGCAGGCGGAAGAAGCGGGTGGCAGTCGCCGTGGTGGCCTGCGCCAGCGCTTCCATCTCCATGCCGCGCAGGGCAGCGACCTCGGCCAGAATCCAGACCAGCAGCGAGGGTTCGTGGCGGCGTCCCTTGAGCTTGGCGGGCAGATTGCGTGGCACCAGATAGGGGCAGTCGGTTTCCAGCATCAGGCGTTCCAGCGGAATCTCGCGACACAGGCTGCGCAGGTGCTCGCCGCGGCGTTCATCGCACAGCCAGCCGGTCAGCCCGATATGCAGGTCGAGATCCAGATAGCCATATAGTGTCTCACGCTCGCCGGTGAAGCAGTGCACGACCGCGTGGCTGATGTCATCCCGCCAGTGCTTGAGCATCTCGAGCATCTGTCGGCCGGCGTCACGTTCATGCAGAAACAGTGGCAATCCTGTCTCGGCGGCAAGGGTCAGCTGGGCCTCGAAGGCGCGAGCCTGCTCGGCGGGCGTGGAAAAGTTGCGATTGAAATCCAGGCCGCATTCGCCCACCGCGACCACTTCCTGCTGGGCCAGCAGCTCCCGGATACCGCGCTCGACACCATCGTTCCACTGGCTGGCATCATGCGGATGCACACCGGCGGTGGCAGAAAGGCCACGATAGCGCGCCGCCAGCGCCTGAGCCTCACGCGAGCCGTCCAGGCTGGTGCCGGTCAGGATCTGCTGGCTGACGCCCGCCGCGCGAGCTCGCAGCAAGGTGCCCTCGATGTCCTGAGCATAGCTTTCATGGGTCAGGTTGACGCCGATGTCGATCAGCGGCGTCGGGCTTGCGAAGCGCAGCGCCGGCACCAGCCGAGTCAGGGCCGTCTGACGCTCGCTGTCATCGAGGGACAGGTCGGCGCACAGGTCGGCAAGCGAGGTCTCGCTCAGTTGCTCCGGGTCATAGCAGGGCAGCGCTGAGGGATCAGCATGGGGAGGAAGCGCGGACATCGAACACCCTTGAGTCACGGGGGAGGGAGAAGGAACACGGCAGTGAAAGGCGTACCAGGTCGTCTGCTGGCCTGGCACTCGAGAGTCCGGCACCGGGCGATCGGCTCGTTGGCAATGCCAGGCGCACGACGTGCTTTCAAGTGGTCGGCCATTCTACCCAAGCCGCCGATGTCTTTCAGCCCTTGCGGTGTCTTCCATCGCCTGTACGCTGCGCCTCGGGTAGAATGGCGTCATTCTCCGGCGCGCGTCGCTGGCGGCGGCCTGTCCGCCTGACTCCCACTTCCTCCGCGGCCTTCCCGGCCCCGGACCCGTCACGAGTTGCTGCTGCACATGGCATTGTTACGACTGGAAAATCTACAGCTGGCCTATGGCCATCACGTTCTGCTCAATGGGGCGGATCTTGTCGTCGAGCGCGGCGAGCGTCTGGCGCTCGTCGGCCGCAATGGTACCGGCAAGTCGACCCTGCTCAAGCTGATCACCGGCGAGTTCCAGGCCGATGCCGGTGAGCTGTGGAAGGCGCCGGGCCTCAAGATCGGTGTGCTCTCCCAGGATCTGCCGGCGGCGGAAGGTCGCACGATCTTCGATATCGTTGCCGAAGGCCTGCCGCAGGCAGGTGCGCTGCTGGCGGAATACCATCACCTGATCAGTGATCCGGAACCGGACCTCAAGCGTCTCGAGCACGTGCAGGTCGCGCTGGAAAGCGTCGATGGCTGGCAGTTCCAGCAGCGTATCGATACCGTGCTGACCCGCCTGGGCCTGCCGGAAGACACCATGATGGAAGATCTCTCCGGTGGCTGGCGTCGGCGTGTCGCGCTGGCGCGTGCGCTGGTATCCGACCCGGACCTGCTGCTGCTCGATGAGCCGACCAACCATCTGGATCTCGATACCATCGCCTGGCTGGAAGAGCAGGTCGCGGCCTTCTCCGGCGCCGTGCTGTTCATCACCCACGACAGGGCCTTCCTGAAGCGCCTGGCGACCCAGATTCTGGAGTTGGACCGTGGCCGCCTCGGCCGTTATCCGGGCGATTACGCGGCCTATCAGGCCCAGAAGCAGCACGAGATGGATGTCGAGGCCAAGGAAAACGCCGAATTCGACAAGAAACTGGCCCAGGAAGAGACCTGGATCCGCCAGGGCATCAAGGCGCGCCGCACCCGTAACGAAGGCCGCGTGCGCGCGCTGGAGAAGATGCGTGATGAGCGTGGTCAGCGTCGTGAGGTGCAGGGCCGTGCGCGTATCGCCGTCGATTCTGCCGAGCGCAGCGGCAAGCGCGTCGTGGAGCTGGAAAATGTCAGCTATCGCTACGACGAGGCGCAGGACAAGTGGGTCATCCGTGACCTGAGCGTCGAGATCCAGCGCGGCGACAAGGTCGGCCTGCTGGGGCGCAACGGCGCGGGCAAGACGACGCTGCTGCATATCCTGCTGGGTCAGCTCGAGGCCAGTGAAGGCAAGCGCATCGAAGGCACCAAGCTGCAGATCGCCTACTTCGATCAGCTGCGCAAGGGCCTGGACATGGAAGCCACCGTCTACGACAACGTGGCGCGCGGCAGCGACCGTGTCACGGTCGGCGGGCGTGACATGCACGTGATGAGCTACCTGCAGAACTTCCTGTTCACGCCGGACCGCGCGCGTCAGCCGGTGCGTTCGCTGTCAGGGGGCGAGTCCAATCGCCTGCTGCTGGCGCGTCTGTTCACCATGCCGGCCAACGTGCTGGTGCTCGATGAGCCGACCAACGACCTGGATGTCGAGACGCTGGAGCTGCTCGAGGAGCTGCTGCTCGACTTCGACGGTACCGTGCTGCTGGTCTCCCACGACCGTGCCTTCATGGACAACGTGGTCACCAATATCCTGGCCTTTGAGGGCGACGGGATCGTCAAGCCGTATGTCGGGGGCTACAGCGATTGGATACGTCAGGGCGGGCATCTGCCGCCGGCACCGTGGGAAGTCGAGCGTGAGCGCGAGGAAAAGCACCGTCGTGAGGCGCAGGCCGAGGATGAGCGTCGCAAGCGTGAAGCCGCCCAGGCGCAGCAGGCCCCCAAGAAGGTCAAGCTGCCCTACAAGTTCCAGCGCGAGCTGGATCTGATTCCGGCGACCATCGAGACGCTGGAAGCGGAGATCGCGACGCTGGAAGCCGAGATCGCGGCGCCCGAGTTCTACACGGGGGATGCCAAGGCCGTGAAGACGACGCTCGAGAAGCTCAGCCACAAGCAGCAGGTGCTGGAAGAGACGATGGAGCGCTGGATGGAGCTTGAGGCCATGCAGGAAGGCTGAGTCTCTTCTCTCGTCTCCCCGGGTGCGGAATGACACGAGGGCAGCCATTGGCTGCCCTCGTGTCATCTCGGCTCACTGACCGCCGGCGTCATTCTTCGCTGTCATCTGCCCCCACTCGGACGGCCAGCACATCACACTGGGCACCATGCAGGACACCCGTGGAGGTGGAGCCCAGCAGCAGGGCGAAGCCATGGCGACCATGTGAGCCGACCACGATCAGATCCACGTCATGTTCTGCGGCAAAGCGATGAATCTCGCTGTCCGGCATGCCGACCACGACATGCTGATCTTCAGGCGCGATACCGTGTGGCGTGGCGATGTCCCCCAGTCGCTCACGGGCATGGGAATCCAGCTGATCCTGAATGCTGGTCAGATCCATCGGGATGTCCCCGCCATAGGCAAAGCCCAGTGGCTCGAGGGTATGCATGATGGACACCTTGGCACCATTGCGCTTGGCGATGGGCAGTGCGCGTTCCAGTACCAGGTGGGAATCCTTGGTCAGATCGACAGCGACCAGTACATGCTTGTATTCGTTGCTCATCCTGAATTCCTCCCGTAGAGGTGGGCCATTCGAGTGGCGTCGTGCACCTGCTTCCATGCTAGGCTTGCCGCCCCCCGGAAGACAATGACTTGCATCAACGTATTGCCAGTGCGCCAGGCGCAACCCCCGTACGCGGTTGGATGGCTCGGGCTCTGGGCACGTTTCTGGTTGTCCGCACGGCGGCGTTTTCCGCAGTCGTTCGATGATGACGCGAATTTCTTACTGACACTTCCTGGCAGGACATTTCATGACGACAGCTCTGATCATCATTTTCGTGGTGCTGGCGATGTTGTCGCCGCTGACATGGTTACGCCCCAGCAAGCGTGAGACACGCACGTCACTGGTGCGCAAGGCCGTGATCGCGGACGGCATGCGGGTTGACCTGAAGGCAGCACCGCTTTCGGATGCCCCCAAGGGGATCGTCGGCTATCGTCGTCCCTGGCCCACCGAGCGCGATGTCACTCCCTTCATCCTCGTCCACGACGAGTGGGCCAGCGATGCACTGCGTGAGGCCGTGCCCGGATATCGTTGGCGTGAAGAGAGTCGCCTGGCGGAGGACTCCGACTTCGCGGCTGCTCTGGAACATCTCACGCGGGCGTTGCCGGAGGATGCCCTGATGCTGGAGTCCTCACTGTCCGGTTTGACGCTGTGGTGGGGGGAGAGCCTGGCACTGGAAGACTGCGAGGCGTGGCGCCGGGAGTTCGAGGCACTGCATGCCCTGTTGATCGCCAAGGCCCCCATTGCCCATCGCCGCCGTCCGTTGGTGGGGACAGAGCCCAGAATGCCGGGCGGGTGAGCGTGATATCTCGGGCTGCCCTCGGCCGCGAACAGGGCCGGCGCGTGACCTGAGCTTGCCTTGAACGTCTTGCAAAAAAGCCCCCGTCGAGTCACTCGATGGGGGCTTTTTCCTTTCCCGCTGGCGTATCCGGACACGCTCGTTCAGGCGCTTTCCGGCACCTTCTCGGAGATTTCCAGGCCATTGCGTTCCATGACGCGCAGGCATTCGCAGAATTGGTCGACCTGCTCCGGTGTGAGCCCCTCGAGCATCTCGATGCGGGTCTGCTCGGCGATGGCATCGATCTTCTCGATCAGCGGCAGTGCCTTGTGTGTCAGGAAGATGCGCTTGGTGCGGCGGTCTTCCTCACAGGCGCGGCGTTCCACCAGCCCCTGTTCGCTGAGCTGATCAAGCGTGCGTACCAGAGACGGTGCCTCGATGCCGATGGAGCGTGCCAGATCACATTGTGGCTGGCCGTCTCCGAGTCGCCACAGGTGTACCAGCGTCATCCAGCGGGTTTGTGTCAGCCCAAGCGGGGACAGTCGCTGGTCCAGGATGGCGCGCCATAGGCGCGGCAGGCGGGAAAGCTTTAGCCCGATATCTTCATGCATGGGTATGTCGTCCACAGAGTGCAAAGGATGAGTGGGCTTTTATCCTGGCACCCCTCGGTGCCGCCCTTGTCTTCAGCATGCTAGGCAGCCTGGATAATTACAAGCCTGCGAACGAATTTTACGCCCAAGGTCGAGTAACCGAGGGTTCACGCTTCAGGGTCACTCACGTCGCGAAGCGTCACAGGCCCGGAATCAGGTTGGTGATCCGCCAGCCGGGGATGCCCGCCGGCCGTGCCAGGCTGCTGTCCGCGAAGGTGGCTACCTGCGGATCATCACTGACGAGGAAGCGCAGACTGCCGATGCGCTGCCCGTTCATGGTCTCGACATCGATTTCCCATTCCCCCTCGCTGCCCTTGGGGAAGGCCGTCTTGTGTGTCCAGGCCCGGTAACCTTCCTTGCGACCGCCGTTGATGTTCAAGGCGATGCGATCCACCACTTCCCCGTCATGTCGCCAGACGTGATAGACCTTCTCCGACAACCCGCGCGGGGCGCGAATGGCCGTGTAGGCGTAGAGGCCTCTAGCGGAGAGTTGTGCTGGGGTCAGATGCATCTCGCCCCGCGGTGTCCGCGCCGCGGTGTCGAAGTCCGGCGAGAGGCTGCTGGCGTTGATCCAGAGCGTGGCAGGCGGAATCCAGGCGCGTGCCCCCCATGCGCCCACCCCCAGCATCACGCTGATGCCGATCATCGCCAGGCCACCGACCAGCCCGCGGGCAATCCGCAGGTTGGCGACACTGGGCAGCGCGAACAGGCTCATCGCGGCACAGGCAGCCAACAGACTCTCGCCGGTGGTCAGTTCCAGCAACAGGGGCAGGGTGACCAGTACCACGACGAATACGCACAGGGCGTGGAAGCCGAAGTACAGCCAGCGATGGCGCTCGGCCAGTCGGTAGTAGAAGGGGTCGAGTATCGACAGCAGAGTCGCGCCGCACAGCAGCAAGGTGAAACCTGCCTGGCCACTGGCCCAGTCTGTCGTCGCCAGAAAGAACGGCAACGTGAAGCACAGGGTCTCCTGCTGGATCAGCTGCGCCACGAAGGTGGCCAGCTTGCGGGGCAGGGCATTCTGGCCGCGATGACGGCGCAGACGGCTCCACAGGCCTTCGGCGATCAGGATCAACCAGGCCAGCATCATGCCCAGTGCCAGCATGCCGCCCAGCCATTGCTGACGATTGACTAGGAAGAAACTGCAGATACCCGCAGCGAAGCCGATGGGAGGCCATAGCCAGTGCCAGCGCTTGGTGCGTTCGACGATGCCGGTCAGGCGCAGATACAGGGCGGTGAGAGTGCTGCTCATGAAAGCATGATATCGATGTGGCCTTTGAGAGCCTGCTGGAGGGCAAGGATATGCCGCTGCCAGCCTGCGTGACGGGAAAGCGCCAAGAGTAACGCGACTGCCTTTCCGGGTGTAGCGTCGATCTTTGCCCACACCCGCTGTCGAAGTCAGGCGCCAGAGACAGGAACCGGCATGGAGACAGCCCCGGACCCCCGACCTTTCGCTAATGTCCGCAGGCTTGATCTTTGCCCGTCTGTGGCCCAAGCTGGCTGTATTCAAACGCTTGTATGAAGCGCTGTGGCGAGAGATGACTCTCCTGCGGCGCCTCTGGAAGCTTCGAGTCCGGCGAGGCCGGTTGCCAGCGCATCCATGGCAGAGACCATCCTGCGCCTGACAGCCCCTTCACCCCTTTCTCTTGTGGAGATCCGTGGATGATCTATTCAGGCAAAACGCTATCCGTCGAGGCCAATCAGGACGCCATCGCCCTGTTGACGCTCGACCTTGAAGGCGAATCGGTCAACAAGCTGGCCAGCTACGTACTCAAGGAGCTGGGGGAGGCGGTGGAGGCCATCAAGGCGACGGCCGACCTGAAGGGGCTGGTCATCCGCTCCGCCAAGGAAGCGTTCGTGGTCGGTGCCGATATCACCGAGTTCCATCAGATGTTCGAGAAGGATGAAGCCTTCCTCATCGACATGAACATGACCGTCCATGGCATCTTCAATGCCATCGAGGACCTGCCGTTCCCCACCGTCACCGCCATCAATGGGCTGGCGCTGGGCGGCGGCTGCGAGATCACCCTGACCACCGACTTCCGCGTCATGGCGGACAGCGCGAAGATCGGCCTGCCGGAGACCAAGCTCGGCATCATTCCGGGCTGGGCGGGCTGCGTACGTCTGCCGCGCCTGATCGGGGCGGACAATGCCATCGAATGGATCTGTGGGGGCACCGAGAATCGCGCCGACAAGGCCCTGGCAGTCGGCGCCGTCGATGCCGTGCTGCCGGTGGCCGAGCTGGACGCGGCGGCACTCGACATTCTGGCGCGCGCCAATGCGGGTGAGCTGGACTACATGGCACGGCGTCTCGAGAAGACCTCTCCGCTCAAGCTCAATGCCATCGAGCAGATGATGGCCTTCGAGACCGCCAAGGGCTTCGTGGCAGGCAAGGCCGGCCCGCACTATCCGGCGCCGGTGGAGGCCATCAAGGTCATCCAGAAGGGAGCGGGCGAATCGCGTGAGCGTGCCCAGGCCATCGAGGCCAAGACCTTCGCCCGGATGGCGCTGACCGACGTGGCCTTCAATCTGGTCGGCCTGTTCATGAACGATCAGGTGGTCAAGAAGAAAGCCAAGGGATACGAGAAGCAGGCGAGCAAGATCCAGCAGGCTGCCGTGCTGGGTGCCGGCATCATGGGCGGTGGCATCGCCTATCAGAGCGCCAGCAAGGGCACGCCGATCCTGATGAAGGACATCAATGGCGAGGCCATCGAGCTTGGCCTGAAGGAAGCGCGCAAGCTGTTCGGCAAGGGCGTCGAGCGCGGCAAGCTGACCACCGAGAAGATGGCGCAGGGGCTGTCCAACATTCGCCCGACGCTGTCCTATGGCGATTTCGGCAACGTGGATCTGGTCGTCGAGGCGGTGGTCGAGAACCCCAAGGTCAAGGCGTCGGTGCTGGCCGAGCTCGAGGACAACGTGGCGGATACCACCATCCTGACGTCCAACACCTCGACCATTTCCATCACGCGTCTGGCCGAATCGCTCAAGCGTCCCGAGAACTTCTGCGGCATGCACTTCTTCAACCCGGTGCATCGCATGCCGCTGGTGGAAGTCATCCGTGGTGAGAAATCCAGTGACGCGGCGATCGCCGCGACCGTCGCCTACGCCCGTCAGATGGGCAAGACACCGATCGTCGTCAACGACTGCCCGGGGTTCCTGGTCAACCGCGTGCTGTTCCCCTACTTCGGTGGCTTTAGCCTGTTGGTCGAGAAGGGCGCCGACTATCAGCGCGTCGACAAGGTGATGGAGAAGTTCGGCTGGCCGATGGGCCCGGCCTACCTGCTGGATGTGGTCGGCATGGACACTGCGGTCCACGCCAATGCGGTGATGGCCGAAGGCTTCCCGGATCGCATGGCGCGTGAGGGCAAGACCGCCATTCAGGTGATGTACGACAACAAGCGACTGGGTCAGAAGAACGACCTGGGCTTCTATCGCTATGAGGAAGACCGCAAGGGCAAGCCGAAGAAGCTGCCTGATGAAGCGGCGCAGGCACTGGTCAGTGAAGTGGTCAGCGAGACGCGCGAATTCTCCGATGACGACATCATCGCGCGCATGATGGTGCCGCTGTGCATGGAAACCATCCGGTGTCTGGAAGATGACATTGTCGGTACGCCGGCCGAGGCGGACATGGCCTTGATCTACGGCATCGGTTTCCCGCCGTTCCGTGGTGGCGCACTGCGCTACGTCGATGCCATGGGCGTGGCAGAGTTCGTCGCGCTGGCCGACAGCCTGGCCGATGAGCTGGGGCCGCTGTATCGCCCGACCGAGGCACTGCGTGAGCGTGCCAAGCGCGGCGACGCCTTCTACGCCTGAGCCTTTGATTGCTGAGCACACCCAAGTGGGGCCAGCACTATCCGACCAGAATTTTCGGCTCTCGCGACAGCGAGGGCCATGAGGGAGCCAGACAATGAATCTGAATCCGAGAGATGTGGTAATCGTCGATGGCGTGCGCACTGCCATGGCCAAGGCCAAGAATGGGGCCTTCCGCCACGTGCGCGCCGAGAACCTGTCCTCCGCGGTGATGCAGGCGCTGTTCGACCGCAACCCCGGCCTGGTTCCGGCAGAGGTCGATGACGTCATCTGGGGCTGCGTCAACCAGACCCTGGAACAGGCCATGAACATCGCGCGCAATGCCGCCATCATGACCGGCATCCCGCGCAGCGTGCCGGCGCAGACGGTCAACCGTCTGTGTGGCTCCTCGATGAGCGCGCTGCATATCGCCACCGCCAACATCAAGGCCGGCATGGGCGACTTCTACATCATCGGGGGTGTCGAGCACATGGAGCACGTGCCGATGGCGCATGGGGTCGATGTCAACCCGGCGGCCAGCAAGCACGCGGCCAGGGCCGCGATGATGATGGGCCTGACCGCAGAACTGCTCGGCAAGATGCACGGCGTGAGTCGTGAGCAGCAGGATGAGTTCGGCGTGCGCTCTCACCAGCGTGCCCAGGCGGCCGCCGATGAAGGTCGTTTCGATGACGAGATCATCGGCGTCGAGGGCCATGATGCCGAGGGGCGTCGCGTGATGGTGACCCGTGATGAGGTCATCCGTGGCGATGCCAGCATGGAATCGATGGGCAACCTCAAGCCGGTGTTCGATCCCAAGGGCGGCACCGTGACGGCGGGCACCTCCTCCGCACTTTCCGTGGGTGCCTCGGGCATGGCGGTGATGAGCGCCGAGCGCGCCGAAGCGCTGGGTCTCAAGCCCATCGCCCGCGTACTGTCCACCGGTGTGGCCGGGTGCGATGCCTCCATCATGGGCTACGGCCCGGTGCCGGCCTCCAAGCAGGCACTCAAGGCAGCGGGGCTGACCATCGACGATATCCAGACCGTCGAGCTCAATGAGGCCTTCGCGGCGCAATCGATTCCCGTGCTCAAGGACCTCGGCCTGCTGGAGCGCGCCGACACGGCGGTTAACCTCAACGGCGGCGCCATCGCGCTGGGGCATCCGCTGGGCTGTTCCGGCTCGCGTATCTGCACCACCTTGCTCAACGTCATGAAGCAGCAGAACACGCGCCTGGGTCTGGCGACCATGTGCATCGGCATGGGCCAGGGCGTCGCGACGGTCTTCGAGCGACTCGACTGAACGTCAGCGGCTTCGGTCAGCGCCTTTCGTCAGCGATCAGGCCTCGCTGATACCTCAAGCGGCATGTCTTCGGACATGCCGCTTTTTCGTCGGCAGGCTTTTGTCTGGAAACGAGAAGGGCGGCGCAGTATCGTGGCAGTGGGCGATTAAGCGTGACGTCGCCCCGGGCTTGATGATCGAGGTTACGCGAGGGAGTCGCATCGATGGATTGGAACCATGTCGAGCAGGATCTGCCGTGTGCGGCACCGCCACGCCCCCTGCCGCATCCCCTGACGTTCCGGCTGCCTCCGGGCAGCATTGATTGCCACCTTCATGTGTTCGGCGATCCGGTGCGTTATCCGCTGGCGGAAGACAGGACCTACAACCCTGCCGAATTCGGGCTCAAGGACGCGCTGGAAATGCACCACGCGCTTGGCGCCCGTCATGGCGTCCTGATCCAGCCAAGTGTCTATGGCTATGACAATCGCCTGCTGTGCGACAGCCTCGAGAACTGTCGTGAGCGCGGGCTGGATTATCGTGGCATCGCCGTGGTCTCGCCCGAGATCAGTGATGCAGAGCTTGAGCGGCTCTCCAGGCTGGGCGTTTGCGGGGTGCGCCTCAATCTGATCTTCTCCGGCGGGCTGCGCTGGCGTGATGTCGTGCTGCTGGCGGACCGTCTGGCCCGCTTCGACTGGCATCTGGAATGCCTGATCGATGTCTCGACCTTCCGTGACATGGAGGCACGGCTCGGCAGTCTGCCGGTGCCGGTGGTGATCGACCACATGGGCCACCTCGCGGCTTCACGGGGGCCGGAATGTCCCGGTTTCACCGCGCTGTGTCGGATGCTCAAGCAGGGACGTACCTGGGCCAAGCTGTCGGCGCCATATCGACTCACCACCCGGGGACGCCTGCCGTATTCCGATGTCACGGCACTGGCGCGGGCACTGGTTTCCGCCAATCCCGAACGCGTGGTGTGGGGCAGTGACTGGCCGCATCCGCATATCGGGGTCGAGATGCCGGAGGAGGACACGCTGGCGGAATTGATGCAGCGCTGGCTGCCGGAGCGCGAGATGCGCGAGAAGATCTTCCGCGACAATCCACGCAAGCTCTATGGATATCCCGCCTTCGTGAAGTCGAAGGTCGAGGAGGCGCACTGAGCGCAGATCGAGCGCCCACGTGAGTCACAGGGGCGTGCCGCCATGACAGAAGCCCCCGTCAGTGAACTGGCGGGGGCTTCTGTCATGGCTACAGCGTCTTGAACGCCACACGCGTGCCATGGGCCAGCAGGCCGGCATTGTCGACCGGAGTCGTGGGGAGGCCGATCATCTCATCCTGCACTTCCGCCCAGGTCTGCACGCCATGCGTCAGCCCCAGCGGCAGCAACAGGCGACTGATCCACTGCGTGCCGGTGAAGCGCAGGGACTGACCGTCTTCATCGACCAGACGACTGATGCCGTCGGCATGATGCAGGCGCACCAGATACAGCCCCTGATCCAGCGTCTGGATCTCCACGGTCAGCGTGTTGCCTTCGGCGAGCCATCGACGCAGGGTCTCGACACTGACGCCTTCGCCAAGCAACGGGGGTGTCATCTGCATGGGATCTCCCTCGTGTCAGAGGCACGTCGGACCGTGCCAGGATCACCCCACCTTGTAGGCGTGAGGCAGTTCGGCCAGCGGGCCGCGTCCACCGGCGAGCGTCAGGGCGAGATCCACCATCCCGTCCCAGATAGGCAGCGTCATTCCGCCCTTGATTGCCATGTCGAGTCGCTGCGAGAACAGCAGCAGCTTGTGCAGACGCTTGTGGGGCAGACGATTGAGCGCCTGCTGATAGAAGGGACGCCGCTTGTCGAAGATCATCGGTTTCTGCGCCTTGCAGGCATGCTCGAAACTCTGGCCTTGATCGAGGTGCTGACGCAGCGAGAGCAGGGTGCGCAGCTCGCGGGTCAAGGCCCACAGGATCACCGGCGGCTCGACCCCTTCTCCCCGCAGACCCAGCACGATACGCCCGCTGCGCTCGATCTCGCCCTTCAGGCAGGCATCCGCCAGCGTGAAGACATCATAGCGGGCATTGTCCTCGACCCCCTGGGCGATGGCATTGCCATCCAGGCGTGCGCCCGGCGGGTGCAGCAGCGCCAGCTTCTGCAGCTCCTGGTCCGCGGCCAGCAGATTGCCCTCGATGCGCTCGGCCAGCAGCCGGGCGGCGTCCTGATTCAGTTCCAGGCCATGCAGGCGGGCGCGATCACGAATCCAGAAACCGAGGCGGGAATGATCCACCGGCCAGACCGCGATGAACACTCCCACCTTCTCGAGCGCCTTGAACCACGCCGTCTGCTGCACCTTGCGGTCGAGGCGTGCGGCGGTGATCAGCAGGATGTCGCCATCCTTCTCGATGCGCTCGGCATAGGCCTTGAGCACCTTGCTGCCTTCCTGGCCGGCGCTCTGGGTGCCCAGGCGCAGCTCGATCAGCTTGCGCGAGGCGAACAGTGACATGCTGGCGGCGGATTCGGTCAGACGACCCCACTGGAAACCGTTCTCGACGTGAAGGACTTCCCGCTCCTCGACGCCGGCCGCACGCGCCGCGCGCCGGATGGCGTCGCAGCTTTCCTGATGGATAAGAGGCTCGTCGCCCGCCACGATATAGACCGGAGACAGGCGCTTGTTGAGTTGCTCTTCCAGCTTGTCGGGATAGACCTTCATGAATGTCCTTCGATCCTGCACGGGAGAGGGCGGTGACGCTGGATGGCGGCAGACGCACACGGCTCCGCGGTGGTCGGTTGCCCGATAGCGCGGAGCCGTGATGATGGTGCGGTCTACTGGTGAGCGTCTCGCCAGTTCAGAGAGTTCAGGGGGTGATGGCGCGCAGGCGGTCCATCAGCTGACGACTCAGCTCACGATCATTCTGCTCACCGGCACGTTCACGCACGTCATCGGTGTTGAGCAGGTTGTCGTCGTTGGTGTAGTAGTCGCTGCTGGCTTCCAGCTCCTGCTGGTTGGCCAGGTAGGCACCGTCCGACTTGCGTTGCAGCGAGTAGACGACACGATAGGTCAGCTCGCGCTTGATGCTGCCTGCATCACCAAAGGTGATCTGATGGACGTCTTCATTCAGCTTGCCCAGATTCAGGCGCAGTGGTGCATCATCGCTCAGGCGGATGTCGGCCTGCTTGAGCGCTTCGCGCAGCGCGTCGTGGGTATCGGTGTTCGGTGCCTGGACATCGAGTTCGGTGATGGCCATCGGCGTGGCGTCGTAATCGCGCAGCTGGAAGCCACAGCCGCTCAACGTCAGCGCGACGCCGACGCCAATGGCCGCCATCAGGCGGCGAGGAGCCGACCGGCGCGGGGCAGCTGACGCTGCGGTCTCGCCGGGGCTGCGTGATGCGTCCACTGATGCACTGTTGGAATTCGCCTGCGTCACCGTGACCTCCTGTCATGAACGAGTGTCATGAATGTCCTGCGAGAGCGCTGCATGCTCCGGAGATTCCCGCAAGCCATGCCGCGCACGAAATTTGGCTGCCAGCCATCCGCAAGAGGATGTGGATGGCTGGCAGGAGCCCGACGCGCTCAGGCGCCGGGTGCGGGGCGTGCCCCGGTATCGCCTCAGTTGGCGACGATGTTGACCAGCTTGCCCGGTACCACGATGACCTTGCGCACCGTCTTGCCATCGGTGTGCTTGGTGACGTTGGCATCTGCCAGGGCAGCAGCCTCGATGGCATCACGGTCGGCATCGGCGGCGAAGGACAGACGCGCCCGCAGCTTGCCGTTGACCTGCACGACCAGCTCGATGCTGTCCTTCTTCATCGCATCCCTGTCCGCGACCGGCCAGCTGGCGTCGATCACGGCTTCCTCGTGGCCCAGTGTCGCCCACAGCGAGTGGCTGGCATGCGGGATGATCGGTGACAGCAACAGCACGCAGGCCTCGACGGCTTCACGGCTGACGGCTAGGCCCTGCTCGGAGGCGTCCTCGAAGCGGCTGATGGCGTTGACCAGCTCCATCACGGCCGCGATGGCGGTGTTGAAGGTGGTACGGCGGCCGATGTCATCGCTGCACTTGGCGATCGTCTCGTGCGTCTTGCGACGCAGCGCCTTCTGGTCATCGTTCAGGCCTGCCACGTCCAACGCGGCCGGGGTGCCGGCAGCGACGTGCTCGTGAACCAGGCGCCAGACGCGCTTGACGAAGCGATGCGCGCCCTCGACACCGGAATCGGACCACTCCAGCGACTGCTCGGGCGGTGCGGCAAACATCATGAACAGACGTACGGTGTCGGCGCCGAAGCGGTCGATCATCGACTGCGGGTCCACGCCGTTGTTCTTGGACTTGGACATCTTCTCGGTGCCACCGATCTCCACCGGCAGGCCATCGGACTTCAGCACGGCCTTGATGGCACGGCCCTTGTCGTCGGTCTCGACGTCCACGTCCAGCGGGTTGAACCAGTCGCGGCCGCCTTTCTCGTTGATGCGGTAGTAGGTATCCGCGACCACCATGCCCTGGGTCAGCAGCTGCTTGAACGGCTCATCGCTGTCGACCAGGCCGAAGTCACGCATCAGCTTGTGGAAGAAGCGCGAGTAGAGCAGGTGCAGGATGGCGTGCTCGATGCCGCCGATGTAGTAGTCGACCGGCAGCCAGTAGTTGGCGCGCTCGTCCAGCATGGCCTCGGCATTGTCCGCGCAGCAGAAGCGCGCGTAGTACCAGGAGGACTCCATGAAGGTGTCGAAGGTGTCGGTCTCGCGCTGCCAGCCATCGCCCAGGTCACTGAAGGACGGCATCTTCTTGATCGGCGAACCGCCGGAGGCGTCGAATTCGACTTCCAGTGGCAGCTCGACCGGCAGCTCGTCGTCGGTCAGCGGGATGGATTCGCCATTCGGACCATTCTTGACTGGAATCGGCGCGCCCCAGTAGCGCTGACGCGAGACGCCCCAGTCGCGCAGGCGGAAGTTGGTCTTGACCTCACCACGGCCCTGCTCGACCAGACGTGCGGCGATGGCATCGAAGGCGCTCTCGAAGTCGAGCCCATTGAAGTCGCCGGAGTTGATCAGCACGCCGTGCTCGGTGAAGGCAGCCTCGCTGACGTCAGGCGCGTTGCCGTCGGCATCGGCGATCACGGCTTCGATGGGCAGGCCGTACTTGGTGGCGAATTCGTGGTCGCGCTCGTCGTGGGCCGGCACGGCCATCACGGCACCGGTACCGTATTCCATCAGCACGAAGTTGGCGATGTAGACCGGCACTTCACGGCCCGTCAGCGGATGGATGGCCTTGAAGCCGGTATCCATGCCGCGTTTTTCCATGGTCGCCATGTCGGCTTCGCTGGTGCCGCCACGCGCGCATTCGGCGTTGAACTCTGCAAGCTCGGCATTGTGCTCCGCCGCGGCCTTGGCCAGCGGGTGAGCGGCGGCGACACCGACGTAGGTCACGCCCATCAGGGTATCCGGACGCGTGGTGAAGACGGTCAGGGATTCCTGCACCTGGCTTGCCTTGGCATCGAGGCCGAAGCTCAGCTCGACACCCCGCGACTTGCCGATCCAGTTGCGCTGCATGGTCTTGACCTGTTCCGGCCACTCGACCTTGTCGAGGTCGGCCAGCAGCTCTTCGGCATAGTCGGTGATGCGCAGGAACCACTGCGGGATTTCCTTGCGCTCGATCAGCGCGCCGGAGCGCCAGCCACGGCCGTCGATGACCTGCTCATTGGCGAGCACGGTCTGGTCCGCCGGGTCCCAGTTGACGATGGAGCTCTTCTTGTAGACGACTCCCTTCTCGACCAGCTTGGCGAAGAACCATTGTTCCCAGCGGTAGTATTCGAGATCACAGGTCGCGAACTCACGGCTCCAGTCGTAGGCGAAGCCCAGCGCCTTGAGCTGATCGCGCATGTAGGCGATGTTCTCGTGGGTCCACTTGCCCGGCGCGACGTTGTTCTTCATCGCGGCATTTTCCGCCGGCAGGCCGAAGGCATCCCAGCCCATCGGCTGCATCACGTTCTTGCCCTGCATGCGCTGGAAGCGCGAGATCACGTCACCGATGGTGTAGTTACGCACGTGCCCCATGTGCAGCTTGCCGCTGGGGTAGGGGAACATCGACAGGCAGTAGAACTTCTCGCGGTTGGCATCTTCCACCGCCTTGAAGCACTGATTTTTCTCCCAGTACTGCTGGGCAGCCTGTTCGATCTTGTCGGGAGCGTACTGTTGAGACGTATCCTGTGAGTCCATCGGGTCCGTTGCTACCTTGGCGTTGGCCTGTACCTGTCCAAGCGGGCAGGCAGGGCGTGAAGAGATGGGCGGTCCGCTTGGCAAGGCCGCCACTGTCAGCGATGGGGTCAAGTCTACCCCAGACGCCAGGCCTCAGGTAGGGGAGGCGACTGCCATGGCCCGCCGTGAGACCGGTCTTGACAGGGTGACGCGATATCCTGACCTGCGTCACGTCCTGCAGGCGGCCACGAGTGGGTGTGGCTTGTGAAGCAACGCCAACACCACCATGCTTGAGAGAGCGCCCCATGCCTCCCGCAGACCGGGAGACGCTGATGATACAAGGAGAGTCCATGAGCCAACCACGTGAACCCCGTGATCCGCACGATCCCGCCAGTGCCACCACGTCCTCGCATGACAGCGGCTTTGAAGATACCCCGATGCCCTCCCGCCAGCCGCAGGGCGAAGGGGAAGGACGTCTCGGCGATGCCTATGGGCGAATCCTGACGCGTCTGGAAGACAGCAGCGGCGAGTTGTCCTGGGAAGGGCTCAAGGCCGAGCTGGATGAAGCGGTGAAGTTCGAGGCCGAGGTCGAGGAGTTCACCCGTGACGAGCTGGCGCTGCTGCGTGCCTGGGTCGAGCGGGACATGCAGGAATTCCGTCGCCACCTGGCGGCCGGTGGCGAAGGGGTCGCCAGCTGGCTGGGGATTGATCTCGACGTGCTGTCGCGCAGCGTCAGTTCCGCGCTGATGTCCATCGCGGATCGCACCGTGGTGGACCGCGCGCACTTCGAGGAAGATCTCGAGGCCGCTCGCGCCGACTACACCAGTGGAGAAGTCATCGCGCCGGGGCTGCTGCACTGCGTGCATTGTGAGGCCATCACGACCTTGACGCGCCCCAGCGTACTGGAGCCCTGCCATGCCTGTGGGCACCGTTTCTTCGCACGCGGGGCGCCGCAACCCGCGTCATCAACCGATGCGGACCCCCGGGACTGATGGCGACACCGCACGACTGGTTCCTGCCAGCGCATCAGGCGTGGACGGCAGGGCATCGCGCCCGAGCCGTCCAGTGCATGATCGCGCATTTCAATCAACAGGCTCGCCCGCGTGCCGCGGGCCTCTTCAAGCAGGTGTCCTACTACCTGTTCCTGCTGGGGGATTATCGCGCTGCCGGTCAGATACTCGGCCAGGGTTGTGATGAATGCCCCGAGGATGAAGAAATCGCCCTCAATCGGGTGGTATGCCTGTCGCGGGCGGGTGATGCGTCAGGGGCCATCGCCGCTGGGCAGAGGCTGGTCGATGGAGGAAGCCGCAATCCGGTACTGTTCGATGCATTGGCCTCCTGCTGTGCACGCCTGGGGCGCCATGCTCAGGCACGTGGCTTCGGCAGTCGCGCATTGGAGCTCAAGGATGTCGCGTACGGAGACCAGCCGCTTGCCAAGGACTGGGCATTGCCCTCCAGAGCCCCATCGGCGGTGGCAGCCGGCAAGCGGCGAGTGCTGTCCTATGGTCTCTGGGGCCAGGGGCCGCGTTATCTGAATGGCATGTTGCATAACCTGTTGCTGGCACCGGTGCTCTACCCGGGCTGGCAGGTGCGGCTGTATCACGACGACAGTGTGCCAGAGGATTTTCTGGACATCGCCCGGCAGCTGGACGCCGAGCTGGTGGAACGTCCGAAGACCGACTCACTCAGACAGCGGCTGTGCTGGCGATTTGCGGTCGCGGATGATCCCGGCGTTGGCTATTTCCTGGTGCGGGACTGCGACAGTGTCATCAGTCTTCGCGAGGTACGAGCCGTGCAGATGTGGCTGACTTCCGGGCGCTTCTTCCATGTGATGCGCGATTGGTGGACGCATACCGATCTCGTGCTGGCGGGACTCTGGGGAGGTGTCGCCGGGGTGCTGCCCTCGATGGAGGGGATGCTGGCGGACTGGAGTCCCCGGCAGGTGGAAACCCCAAACATCGATCAATGGTTTCTCAAGGAGCGCGTCTGGCGCTATCTGCGTACCAGCCTCATGAGCCATGACCGCTGTTATTCGCTGAAGGTGAACTCGCGCGCCAGCCTGGCGTTTCCCGATGATGTGCTGGGTGAGCTTCCCGCGGGCAATGCCCATGTCGGATGCGATGAATGGACGCGGGACCCGGCTTTCCAGCGTCGCCAGCTGGGGCCCTGGCTCAGGCAGGCCAGCTGGATGCAGGAGGTCACCTGAGAGCGTGAGCGTGGCAGGGTGGCATTGATGACCAGAGACACGACGGGCTGCCCATGGGCAGCCCGTCGTGTCTCTGATCGGTGGCCTCGATGCGTCTAGCGACCCACCAGCCAGCCGATCCACTCGTGCAGTGCCCAGCGTGACTGGGTCAGCGCGGAGCTGTTGGGAATCCAGGCATCGATTCCCAGCCCGGAGACGGTGGTGTATCCCACCGGGGCCGGAATGATGGTGCGGAAGCCCTGATTCTGGAAGTTGCGCATCGCGCGCGGCATGTGCCAGGCACTGGTGACCAGCACGATCTTGTTGATGTCGTCTTCCTTGAGCATCTCGCGAGTGTAGCGCGCATTCTGCTGGGTATTCTCGCTGCGGTTCTCAAGCCAGCGCGCCGGGTAATCGAATTCATCGATCAGCGAGCGCTGCATCAGTTCCGCCAGGGTGCCATCGTCCGATGACGAGACCTTGCCGCCGGTCAGCAGGATCGGCAGCTCGGCGTTGCGCGCGACCCGCACGCCTTCGTCCAGCCGGCTGAGCGTCTCGCCGTTGATCCGGTCTCGTCCCTGCAGCTCCGGCGCATTGTAGTAACGGCCACCGGACAGCACGACCACCGCCTGAGCCTGAATCCATTCCGCCGGTGCACTGGGCTGAATGCGCTCAAGCCCGGCCATCAGGCGTGTGGAGACGACCGGTGACGCCAGGAGCCACATGCCCAGAATGGCCAGTGCCATCAACGCCCGCGCCAGAGTCGGCCAGCGCTTGAGGATCAGCATGGTCAGGATCAGCAGCAGCAGCGGGCCGCCGGGTGGCAGTATCAGGTCCTTGATGATGCCGAGAAACTCGGTGAAGCCCATGATGGTCTCGCTTGTTCAGAGGCGCTGCCGGGCATCTCCCGGCAGCGGATAGGGGGAGCAGCGTATCAGCTGGACGCCTTCATGCCACGGCGTGCCGCCAGACGTTCACCGATGCCCAGCATCAGGCTCGGTGCCAGCAGCAGGCCCACCAGGATCCATATCGGCAGCAGTCCGAAGCGCATCCAGGGCGTCATGCCCAGCTGCAGGCGGATGTCGCCGGTGACGGTCGCTTCCTCGAACTGCGGGGCGCGGGCAATGATCTCCCCCTGTGGCGAGATGATCGCCGTCACCCCGTTGCTGGTCGCGCGCAGCAGGAAACGTCCGTTTTCCAGTGCGCGAATCTGTGCCATCTGCAGGTGCTGGAGCGGGCCGATGGAGTGACCGAACCAGGTGTCATTGGACACGGTCAGCAGCACGGTCGAGCTCAGCGCCCGCTGGCGAACCAGCTCCGGATAGACGATCTCGTAGCAGATGGCGACCCCGATACGCAGCCCGCTCACGAACAGCGGTTCCTGCTGACTGTCGCCTGATTGCATGCTCGACATCGGCAGGTCTAAGAAGCCGATGATGCCACGCAACCAGCTCTCCAGCGGCACATATTCTCCGAAGGGCACAAGATGTTCCTTGCGGTACTGGGCCGAAGGGTCATCGATGGGGATCACGCTGTTGTAGAAGCGGTTGTCGGCGTCGCGCTCGACGATGCCGGTGATCAGCCCGGTCTTGGGAGGCAGCGTCGCCTGGATGCGTTCCAGGAAGGGCTCGGCCTGATCGCGCAGCATCGGCAGTGCGGTTTCCGGCCACACGATCAGGTCGGCATCGTCCTGCACGGCCCGGGTCATCGCGGCATAGGTATTGGCCGCGCGTCGCTGGCCCTCGGCGCTCCACTTGATCAGCTGCGGCAGGTTGCCCTGCAGCAGCGCGACGCGTGCCGGCTCTCCGCCGGGATGCGTCCAGCTGGTCGGCAGCAGCAGACCCGCCCCCCACATCACCACCAATGGCACGAGGGTCAGCCAGCGCCGCCTGAGCGCCAGGTTCCACAGCAACGCACCGGACAGCGCGATGATCAGTGAGACGCCGTAGACCCCGAGTATCGGCACCCAATTGGCCAGCGGCGACCCCACCGCACTGTTGCCCAGCAGCAGCCACGGGAAGCCGGTGAAGGCCCAGGTGCGAAACAGCTCACTGATGACGAAGACGGCAGCGAACGACAGCACGTCCAGCTGGCGTGAGCAGAAGCGTTGCCACAGCCCCATCCACAGCATCGGGAACAGCGCCATGGTGGAGACGAACAGCATCGTCAGCAGCACGGCCAGCGGCATGCCGGTATAGCCGTAATCATGGATCGAGACATAGACCCAGCTGGCGCCACTGCCGAACAGACCGACGCCATACCACCAGGCGCGCAGGAAGCCACCGCTCGGCATGCGCAGGGCGCCGTAGAGCAGCCCCGCACCCACCGGGCCCAGCCACCATTGCTCGAAGGGGGCGAAACTCAGGGTGATCAAGACACCGGCGATCAGAGCCAGCAGGTGGCCCAGCGCATTGCTCAACGACGACGTGCCCCTGAAGGCCGCCGGGTGAGGTGATTCGGACATGCCGCTCTCCTTGTAAAATGCCAGACACACCGTCGGGCATGTCTGGCATTGTCCTCTATCGATTCAGCCTGGCATCAGCGCCATGGGTCACTCACCGCTGATGTGCGCGCGATGCTCAGCGGAGGGCGGGGCATCACCGGTGGCATCTTCCAGGCGGCAGACCTGCACCTGGCGAATGCGACGGTTGTCGGCATTGAGCACGGTGAAGCGCCAGCCGGCGAAGTCGGTCGACTCCTGGCGACGTGGCATGTGACCGAAGCGCTGGATCATCAGACCGCCGATGGTATCGAACTCTTCATCCGGGAAGTCGGTGGCGAAGTGCTCGTTGAAGTCCTCGATGGTGGTCAGGGCGCTGACGGCGAACTGGCCGTCGCCCAGCTCACGGATATCCTCATCCTCATCGGTGTCGTGCTCATCCTCGATGTCGCCGACGATCTGCTCGAGAATGTCCTCGATGGTGATCAGGCCCGCGGTGCCGCCGTATTCATCGATGACCACCGCCATGTGATTGCGGGTCTCGCGGAATTCCTTGAGCAGGCTGTTGAGGCGCTTGGACTCCGGGATGAACATGGCCGGACGGATGGCTTCGCGTAGATCGAAGCGCTTGCGCTCGCTGTCGTTCTGCAGGATCAGCGGCAGCAGGTCCTTGGCCAGCAGGATGCCGAGCACCTCGTCGAGGTTCTCGTCGATGACGGGATAGCGGGAATGTGCCGATTCGAGGATCAGCGGCAGGTACTCCTCAGGACGCTGATCGACCTGGATAGCCTGCATCTGGGAGCGGGGGATCATCACCTCGCGGACTTGCTGGTCACTGATTTCCAGCGCGCCCTCGATGATGGCAATCGCATCCTGATCGAGATTGAGGCGTGGGCCTACCTCGGTCAGGAACTGAAGCAGCTCACTGCGGGAGCTGGGTTCGTCGGTGTCGCTTGAGAAGGCGCCGAACAGCTTATCGAGCCAGGATTTCGAATGGCTTCCCGATCGGTCTTCGCTCATGCGTTAGTTTCTCTTTTCCTCGGTGGCGATACCCCATCGTCGTGGGGGTATCGGGGCTGCCGGGTGACGCCTGGACGAACCAGGCATTACCCGACGGCGGGTGCTGCCGATGCGAAAGGGCATCGGCATCATTGATTCTCTTCCCGGTAGGGGTCGGCAATGCCCAGCCCTGCCAGCACGTCACGCTCGAGGGCTTCCATATGCTCGGCGTCATCGTCCTCGATATGGTCATAACCTAGCAAGTGCAAGGTGCCATGCACGAGCATATGGGCAAAATGGTCCTCGAGGGACTTGCCCTGGGCGGCCGCTTCCCGCGCCACGACGTGCACGCTGATGACGAGGTCGCCGAGAAAGCGCGAGGCGTCGTCCGCTTCATCCGCGGCCTCATCCTCAGCCGTCATCAGTTCCGGGGTCTGCGGCGCCTCAGCATCCCCCACGCCACCTGACTCCAGCATGACATCGTCGTCAGCGATGTCGCCCTGAGGCTGGCCGTCGAGGCCGGCGTCTTCACCGTCATCGAATCCCGGAGCTTCCTCGGCGAAACGCTCCGCCAGTTCGGCCGGCAGGGCGAAGTCGTCGAGATCCAGTGGCTCATGCGGGAAGGACAGCACATTGGTGGAGGAATCCTTGCCGCGATAGTCGCGGTTGAGCCCGCGGCTTTCTTCCTCTTCCACCAGGCGCACGGTCAGCTCGTAGGGGGTGTCATCCGCCTCGCCGTCACTCTGCAGGGCGTCATCGGCCATGGCCCCTGCCAGCGCCGCGGCCACCCAGGCCTCGAGCTGATGGCTCGCCGGCAACGGCTGGCCATCGATCTCGCTCTCGGTGACAGCGAGTTGCAGGTCCACGACCACGGCAGGTGCCTGGCTCACTGAGCACCCCCATTGCCGGAGGGCCTGTCACTGGACGAGCTGTTCTCAGAAGGCGGCGTGCTGCCCTGGGCATTGAGTGCCGCCATGCGCGCTTCGCGCTCGGCCTGGCGCTTCTCGCGACGCTCGCCTTCCTGCTTCTCTTCCTCGGCCTCGAAGCTGTCGTAGGCCTCGACGATGCGCTGCACCAGCGGGTGACGCACCACGTCCTTGGCGAGGAAGCGGGTGATGCTGATCCCCGGAGTGTCCTTGAGCACTTCCAGCACGTGCGCAAGGCCCGACTGGGTACCACGCGGCAGGTCGACCTGCGAGACATCCCCGGTGATGACGGCGGTGGAGCCGAAACCGATGCGCGTCAGGAACATCTTCATCTGTTCGCGCGTGGTGTTCTGGGACTCATCGAGAATGATGTAGGCATTGTTGAGCGTCCGGCCACGCATGTAGGCCAGCGGGGCGATCTCGATGATCTGGCGCTCGATCATCTTGTTGACGTGCTCGAAGCCGAGCATCTCGTAGAGGGCGTCATAGAGCGGGCGCAGGTAGGGGTCGATCTTCTGGGCCAGATCACCGGGCAGGAAGCCGAGCTTCTCGCCGGCCTCGACCGCCGGGCGCACCAGCAGGATACGGCGCACTTCCTGATTGTTGAGCGCTTCCACCGCAGCGGCGACGGCCAGATAGGTCTTGCCGGTACCGGCCGGGCCGATGCCGAAGTTGATGTCGTGGTTGCGCATCTCGGTGACGTAACCCTGCTGGTTGAAGCCGCGCGGGCGGACCAGCACCTTGGGAGTACGAATCACCACGTCGCCGTAGCTGACGTCCTGGTCTTCCGCGGCTTCCACCAGTGCCTCGACACCGGATTCCTGCAGGAAGAGATGGACGGTCTCGGCATCGACTTCCCCGGCACCGGTCTCGCGATAGAGGTGCTCCAGCACGTTGGCTGCGGCCTTGACGGCAGCCGAGGGGCCGGCGATCTGGAAGTCGTTGCCGCGGTTGCGCAGGGTGACACCGAGTCGGGATTCGATCAGCTTGAGGTGCTCGTCGCGCTGACCGGTCAGGCTGGCCAGACGCTGTGGGTCTGCCGGCTCGAGCGTCATGTTGAGAATGCGATTGGCTTGCTGGGGCTGGTGGCTCAAGGCGTCGAATGTCCTGATGCAGGTGAATGCGTGAGTCGCGGTGGGCAAGGAATTCACCTGAGTGAAACCCGGCTGCCACGTCGTTGAGAAGAGCTTAATGCGCGATGGCCGTACAGGGCAATTGTCCTGTACGGCCAACGTGGCTATCCGCTGGATAGTGGGGGCTGATGGCGCCTCGTCAATCCCTGGAGCGACGAGTGATCAATAGCGATAGGGAGAGGCGAGCTCGCCACGCAGCGAATTGGGATAGGCCTCGGTGATCTCGACATCCACCAGGTAGCCGATCAGCTCGGTCGGGTTGGCGGCGCGGAAGTTGACCACGCGATTGTTCTCGGTGCGCCCGGACAGCAGGCCCGGATCACGCGGCGAGAACCCGGAGACCAGAATGCGCTGGGTGGTGCCGACCATCTTGCGCCCGATCTGCATCGCCTGCTGATTGATGCGATCCTGCAGGATCATCAGGCGCTCCTTCTTCACCTCCTCGGGCGTATCATCCTCGAGGCTGGCCGCCGGGGTGCCGGGGCGCGCCGAGTAGATGAAGCTGAAGGAGTGATCGAAGCCGATCTGGCCGATCAGGTCCATGGTGTCCATGAAGTCCTGATCCGTCTCGCCCGGGAAGCCGACGATGAAGTCGGAAGAGAAGCTGATGTCCGGACGCAGCGCACGGATGCGCTCGAGCTTGTCGATGTAGAGATCGCGATCGTGGCCACGCTTCATCGCCGCCAGAATGCGGTTGGAGCCTGACTGCACCGGTAGGTGCAGGTGGCTGACCAGCTCGGGGATCTCGCCGAAGGCCTCGATCAGCGAGTCCTTGAACTCCAGCGGATGCGAGGTGGTGAAGCGGATGCGGTCGATCCCCTCGACCTGCGCCACGCAGCTGATCAGCTCGGCCAGGTCGATCTCCTCGCCCAGCAGGTTGAGGCCGGCGTAGGCATTGACGTTCTGGCCCAGCAGATTGATCTCGCGCACACCCTGGTCGGCCAGATGGATGACTTCATCCATCACCTTCTCGAAGGGGCGGGAGACTTCCTCACCACGGGTGTAGGGCACCACGCAGAAGGTGCAGTACTTGGAGCAGCCTTCCATCACCGAGACGAAGGCGCTGGCGCCGTCGCTCTTGGGCGCGGGCAGGTTGTCGAACTTCTCGATCTCCGGGAAGGTCACGTCGACCACGGAGATCTGCTTGAGGCTCTCGCGACGCGTATTGAGCATCTTCGGTACGCGGTGCAGGGTCTGCGGGCCGAAGACCATGTCCACATGTGGCGCGCGCTTGCGCAGGTTGTCGCCTTCCTGACTGGCCACGCAGCCGCCGACACCGATCACCAGGTCCGGATTCTTCTCCTTGAGCTTCTTCCAGCGTCCCAGCTGATGGAACACCTTCTCCTGCGCCTTCTCGCGGATGGAGCAGGTGTTGAGCAGGATGACGTCTGCCTCGGATTCGTCGCTGGTGACTTCCATCTGGTGCGATTCGCCGAGCAGATCCGCCATGCGCGCGGAGTCATACTCGTTCATCTGGCAGCCGTGGGTCTTGATGAAGAGTTTCTTCGCCATTGCCTTGTGTGAACGCTCTGAGCTGCGCGCCGAACCTTCGTTCACTCCCGGCTCTCGACACCTTGGGTGGCGGAGGGCTTGAGAAGTGGTCAGGAAGAAGGGGCGCGACTTGTGATGAATGAGCCCCGAGGCCTTAGCCTGGCGGGAATCGAGGGCGTGGCAGCCTTGAGACGTGATGCTCACTGCGTGCCTGAGCCGAAATCAGGACGGCATAGTATAGGAGTCTGACGGGCATGCGGCCAGCCCTCAGACCGTGGCGGCCCCTGCAAGCTCTGGGGTTTCTCATGGAAATGTCGGGGGCGGGACGGGAGTGGCGAGAGGCTTGCACGCATGGCTTCAGGCTGAGGGTGGCTGTGGTATCCTCACGGGCAGATTGGCGACGTCCGCGTGTGATATCCGTCTCAAGCCCGTGTTGCAGGGCAAACAGGCAGCTGTCAATAGCTTGATTTATTGAGGTTTTCATGCCGACAGTGGCGGCACTGGTGCTGGTCAAAAAATAAACGATTTGTTGGCGAGGCAGGCATTTCGCCGTGCGCGGACCTTCCATCGTCACGTTGTCCCAAGACTTATCCACAGAAAGTGTGGATGTCTGATGACAGCGAAATATCTACTACGTCCCAGCGGTATAGTGATGTCAGGCAGGAAGCCTCGCGTCACGCAACCTGTCAGACAGCGCATGGGCAGATCAAGGCATGTCACGGCATGCCGACAAGCGGTCGACGGTGTTCGGCAGATGCGTTCGGAAGCCTCGATTCCGATGCCTGCTCGTCAGCGGCGACCACCGCCCTCAGACACCCATGAAGAACGCGACATGATGCGATCACTCACTCTCAGCACCTTTTCCCTTCGTTCACTCGGCAGCGTGAGCCTGCGCTCATTGCGCCGTGCCTTGCTTGGGCTTGGCGTCACCGGCAGCCTGATGCTGGGACTGTCTGCACCGCTGGCCAATGCCGCGAGCGAGCGTTGGGTCTCTGACAATCTCACCACCTTCGTGCGCAGCGGCCCCACCGATGGTTACCGTATCGTGGGCACGGTGGAGGCCGGGCAGCCGGTCGAGCTGCTCGACGTCCAGAATGACTACAGCAAGATCCGCACCGCCAGCGGTGACGTGGTCTGGCTGCCTTCCGCCGACCTTCAGGACACGCGCAGCGTCAATGCGCGTGTGCCGGCCCTCAGCAGCAAGGTCAAGGAGCTTACGGCCAGGCTCGATGGTATCAATGACGAGTGGGAAACCCGGGTCTCGGACATGAAGGCTGGCCTCGAGACGCGTCAGGCCCGCATCGAGGAGCTGGAAGCCTCCAGCAACAGCCAGTCCGCGGAGCTTGAGCAGGCCCGCAGCAAGATGCGCAAGATGCAGGCGCTGCTGGACACCCAGAAGCAGGACCTGCTGATGCGTTACTTCATGTATGGCGGTGGTGTGGCCGGTGCCGGACTGCTGGTCGGCCTGATCGTGCCGCACCTGCCGCGCCGCAAGAAGAAGCGTCACGGTTTCCTGTAATTCGTGAAGGTCTCCACTCGCCCGAGTGTCGCCGCACTCGGGCATCTCCAGATTCCAGGAGGGCTCTCCCATGTCAGCAGATGACCCCGTGTCAGCGTTGATGTCAGGCAATGCCCCGGCCAGTGACCCCTGGCTTGCGCGTTGGGCCGAAGGCCGGATCGGGTTTCATCTGCCGGCGCCCCATCCGGCGCTGGAGCGCTGGTGGCCGCGTCTCGACGTCGCGCCCCAGGCCAAGGTGCTGGTGCCGCTGTGTGGCAAGAGTCTGGACATGCGCTGGCTGGCGACTCAGGGGCATCCGGTGCTGGGGATCGAGCTTGCGCGTCAGGCCTGTGAGGCCTTCGTGGCCGAGGGAGTCGGGGATGTCTCGCGCTATCGACTGGATCACTTCGAATGCTTCCGTCAGGGGCCGGTCGAGCTGTGGTGCGGAGACTTCTTCCACTTCCACATCGATCATGTCGATCATCTCGATGCCTTCTATGACCGTGCGGCGCTGATTGCACTGCCCGAGGCGACTCGCCAGCGTTATGCCTTCCATCTGGCTCAGCTGTTGCCGCCCGGCGCTCGCGGCCTGTTGATCAGTCTCGAGCGTGACACGGAACGTGAGCAAGGGCCGCCGTTTCATGTCTCGGAGGCGGAGATCCGGCGGCTGTTGGGCGCCAATTTCACGCTGGAGGTGCTGGAGCGCCGTGCGCCGGATGATCGTGGTCTGCGCGAGACGGTCTGGGCGCTGGTGCGCAAGGGGCCCAGAGAGTGATTGACTGATCCACCTCGCCGCGATGCCTGGCGGGTCTGCCTCATCTCGTGAAACGCCACCGCCGCCCATTGGGCGGCGGTGGCGTTTTCGTTGGGCGAGCAGGTGGTGCGGGGCTGCTGGACGCGTCTCCCGAGTAGACTTACTGGTCCAGCTGGCGGATCAGGGTGGTGTCCTGGAAGGCGCGTGTCAGGGCATCCCCGATCACCAGAGAGACCAGTTCGGTATTCTTCTCCTGGCTGGGCTTGAGGGCGTAGCCCTGATCACGCGTGGCGGTATAGCTGCCGGTGTAGCGCTGCTTGCCGGAGACCGTGACCGCCTGGATCACTCCGTTGAGTGCCGCGGTGTCGGTGAGCAGACCGCCGCGCTTCACGCCATAGGCCAGCTCGGTCAGCGAGAGGGTCAGTTCGGTGGCACCGGCATTGGCCTGCTCGGCGGTCACCGGCACGAAGCCCATGCGGCGCAGGGCGCTGATGGCCTGTGCCTCCAGCTTGGGCGTCAGATCGCCGGTCGGGACCACCAGATAGCTGGAGGCGTTGGTGGCACCATCACGGGTGCCGATGCGCTCAGAGGGTCGCTCGTCGCGCACTTCCACCACCACCTGCTGGCCATGGCCGACCACCCCCATCTCGCCAACCTGCGGGTTGACGTACAGGCGTTGCGGGCTGGTGCCGCAGGCGCTGAGTAGCGCGGTCGTGGCCATCAAGGCCACGCTCATGCAGGTAATACGCAGGTGTCGCATCATCGTTCGGGCTCCCGGGCCGGTGGCCGGTCAACAGTGGAAGGATCACGAGAGCCGGCTGAATGGCAGGCTCCCGGATTGATGGGCGCGAGTATAGGGTCAGATCGCGCCGGGTGAGTAGTGGAAATTCTGGCTCATGGCTGTTCCCGTTCGGCGACGCTCACTGGCCGGGCGGCACCCGGCGCGTCAATGCCAGCAGCCCCAGCAAGGGGCCGGGCAGAATGCTCAGCAGCAACAGGCTGCCCTGTGCGGCGATCAGCGGGGTCAGCAGGGCGATCGAGACCAGTGACAGGCTGAAACCGATGGCATTCATCAAGGCCAGCGCACTGGCCTGCAGCTCGACGGGCGTGCCGCCGGCCGCCAGCGCGGAGAATTGCGGGGAATCGATCACGGCCATCAGACTCCAGAGCGCCAGCAGGCCCAGCAGCAGGCCATAGCCGGCCTCGAGTTGCATGGCACCGACGAACAGCAGGGTGAGGATCACCGAGCCCGCCAATCCCAGGCGCGCGACCCACAGACTCCCGCGGGTGCGCGACAGCCAGCCTCCGACCACGCAACCGGGCCCGCCCACCGCGATCACCATGAAGCTGTGCAGCGCCAGTTGCGTGGCCGAGAGTGAGAGGCCGTTGAGTCTGGCCATGGTCGTCAGCAATAGCGGCACCAATGCCCACAGCGTATAGAGCTCCCACATGTGGCCGAAGTAGCCCAGCGCGCCGCGCACGAAACCGGGATGACGCCAGGCGGCCAACCCTCGTGTCGCGCGGGCAAGCAAGGATGTCTGCGTCGAGGCAGGCGCTGGTGCGGGCGGGGCGACAGCGGGCAGCAAGGCCACCAGTCCGGCCCCGGCCACGGCCAGCAGCGAGGCCATGCCGATCGCCGCCCCCCAGGGAAGCGAGAAGCTGCCACTGAGTTGCAGGGCAGCCAGGCCATGTGGCAGCGAGGTGCCCAGCACCAGCATGCCGACCAGCCAGGCCAGTGCAGCTCCGGCGCGGTCCGGGGCCGTCTGTACCATCAGCTTGAGCCCGATGGGATAGATGCCGGCCAGCGCCAGGCCGGTCAGCACGCGCAGCGCCGAGGCACTCAACAGCCCCGGCGCGAGGATGAGCGCCAGGTTGGTCAGCGCCCCCAGCAGGCACGAAGCCATGAACAGGTGGCGTGCCGCGAAGCGGTCTGCCAGTCCCGCCAGCCCCAGGGTCAGGGTGCCGACGATGAAGCCGCCCTGTACCGAGGAGGTCAGTTGCCCCAGAGCGCCAGCGCTCTCGCCGGCAAAGTTCCAGCTCGCCAGCATTGGCGTCAGCACGGCATTGGGCGTGAACCACAGGCTGGTGCCGAACAGCTGAGCCAGCGCGATGAGGGCGACGGGGTAACGGCTGGCCAGTTGCCGCCAACGGGCATCGGCCGAGGAAAGAGACTTTGAGGAGGACAAGAGAGCACCTGGTTGAGCGCGAGCGACATGAAAACGGGCGACACCGTGGAGTGTCGCCCGTATCGCAGGTCCTGACCAGTCAGGCAGATGACGCATCGCTCAGAGCGTCAGGCGCAGCGCGAGTGGCCTCGCTCAAAGCCCCATGGCCGAGGAGGTGGAGCGGCGCGGGTCGGCACCGCCATAGAAGGTGCCGTCCTGGATCATCACGGACTGGATGGCCCCCATGGCGTCCTTGGTGACGACCTTGTGGCCCATCGCCTCGAGCAGGCGGATGGTGTCCTGACTGATGCCCGCCTCGATGCGGATCTCATCCGGCAGCCACTGGTGGTGGATGCGCGGAGCGCTGACCGCCGACTGGATGTTCATGCCGTGATCGATCACGTTCATCAGCACCTGAAGCGTGGTGGTGATGATGCGCGAGCCGCCGGGGCTGCCGGTGACGAGGAAGTTCTTGCCATCCTTCATCACGATGGTCGGGCTCATGGAGGACAGCATGCGCTTGCCCGGCTCGATCTTGTTGGCGACGCCACCGATCAGGCCATAGGCATTCGGCACGCCCGGCTTGGCCGAGAAGTCATCCATCTCGTTGTTGAGCAGGAAACCTGCGCCATCCACCACGATGCCGGAGCCGTAGCTGAAGTTGATGGTGTAGGTATTGGAGACGGCCAGGCCATTGCCATCGGCGATCGAGAAGTGGGTGGTCTGGTTGGATTCATAGGGCTGCGGCTTGCCGGGCTTGATCTCGCTGGACGGCGTGGCCTGGTTCATGTCGAACTGGCCGCGCAGCTCCTTGGCGTAGTCCTTGGAGGTGATGCCGGCCAGCGGCACATCGACGAAGTCGGTGTCGCCCAGATACTCGGAGCGATCGGCGTAGGCACGGCGCATCGCCTCGGCCATCACGTGGATGGTGGCGGCGGAATTGAAGCCCATCGCCTGGATGTCGTCACCCTCGAGCATGTTGAGAATCTGGACGATGTGCGCCCCGCCGGAGGAGGGCGGGCTCATCGAGAAGATGTCGTAGCCACGGTAGGTGCCATGGACCGGCTCACGGATTTCCGGCTCGTAGGCCTTCAGGTCATCCATCGTCATGATGCCGTCGTGTCGATCCATCTCGGCGACGATCAGCCTGGCGGTCTCTCCTTCATAGAACTCGCGCGGGCCATTGGCGGCGATACGCTTGAGCGTCGCGGCCAGCTCCGGCTGCTTGAACAGCTCGCCAGCTTGATAGTTGCTGCCATCCGGCTTGTAGAACACCTTGGCGGTGCTGTCCCACTTGGCGAGGCGGTCCTTGGCATCGCTCAGCCCCTTGGCGAAGCGGGTCGGGATGACGAAACCGTCTTCCGCCAGCTTGATGGCCGGAGCCAGTGCCTGCTCGAGCGTCAGGGTGCCGTAGTCCTCCAATGCCTTGGCAAGACCGGCCACGGTGCCGGGGACGCCCGCAGCGCGATGCGTGAAGCGAGACCACTCGGCCACGGCTTCGCCATTCTCGTTCTGGAACATCGTCTCGCTGGCCGCAGCCGGAGCTTTCTCACGGTAATCGATGGCGACCACCTTGCCGGTCTTCTCATCGGACACCAGCATGAAACCGCCGCCCCCGATGTTGCCGGAGCGGGGTTGGGTCACGGCCAGCGCGAAGCCGGCCACCACGGCGGCATCGACGGCATTGCCGCCTTCCGCCAGGACATCACGTGCGACCTGTGAGGCCAGGTAATGGCTGGTGGCGACCATGCCATGCTTGCCTTCCACCGGATGGAAACGCTCGCCTTCCAGAATCGCGCTGCTGTCCGCGAAGGCGGCCGGCATCGCGGTGGGCAGCAGACCTGCCAGAGGCAGCAGTGCCGCCGCGGCGAAGGTCTTCAGACGCTTGCGTGCTGCACAAGGGGTGTCGAACATGAGTGGTAGTCCCTTTATCGTTATTGGAGTCGCTGCATGGCGTCGGTGACGCGCGCGCCACGTGCTGTCGTGAGTCGCATCGGGAGTGGCTACCCAGACGAACCGTTTTACTATCAGATGCTAATGCACCAATTTCAACCTCGATGACGACGGCGTCCGTCGCGCAGAGGGGAACGCAAGCGCTGGTGCCGGGACAGCCTGACGCTTCACACAGTGCCTGTCTTTTGTGAGAGGGTGACGTAAAATGCCCCTTCCACTTGCTGATGGCGCCTGATGACATGTCTGATCTACTGCCGAATGATTTCAAGATTGCCCCGTCGATCCTGTCTGCCGACTTCGCCCGCCTGGGGCAGGAAGTCGAGGATGTGCTGGCGTCCGGTGCGGATATCGTGCACTTCGACGTGATGGACAATCATTACGTGCCCAACCTCACCATCGGTCCGATGGTGTGCAAGGCGCTGCGCGACTATGGCATCACGGCAGAGATCGATGCGCACCTGATGGTCACCCCGGTGGATCGCATGATCGGTGACTTCGCCGAGGCAGGCGCCAGCTTCATCACCTTCCATCCGGAAGCCTCCGATCACGTCGATCGCTCGCTGCAACTGATCCGTGACGCGGGCTGCAAGTCCGGCCTGGTGTTCAATCCGGCCACGCCGCTGTCCTATCTCGATTATGTGATGGACAAGGTCGACATGATCCTTCTGATGAGCGTCAATCCGGGCTTCGGCGGGCAGTCCTTCATCCCCGGAACGCTGGACAAGCTGCGTGAAGCGCGCCGGCGCATCGATGCCTCCGGCTACAACATCCGTCTCGAGATCGATGGTGGCGTGAAGGTCGACAACATCGCCGAGATCGCGCGTGCCGGGGCTGACACCTTCGTCGCGGGTTCCGCCATCTTCAATGCGCGCAGCGACAGCGATGCCAACCGCTATGACAGCGTGCTGGCGAAACTGCGTGCCGAGCTTGCCAGCGTGCGTGGCTGATCCGGCCATGCCGGAAGCGACTGTGCCGGAAGCGACTGTGCCGGGAGAACCGCGTGTCGCGGACGCGGCGGCGCAGACGGGCGAGACGTCATCCGAGTGGTGGCTGTATGTCCTCGAGACGGCCCAGGGGCGCCTCTATACCGGCATCAGTACCGATGTGACGCGTCGCCTGAGCGAGCATGCCGGCGGCAAGCGGGGCGCGCGTGCCCTGCGTGGCAAGGGGCCCTTGACGTTGTGTTATCAACAGGCGGTCGGGGATCGCTCGCGGGCACTCAAGCTCGAGTACCGCGTCAAGCAGCTGAGTGTCTCCGCCAAGCGGCGCCTGATTGCCGGCGAACTGACGCTTGAGAGCCTGCTCGGGTAAGTGCCTGAACGCACAAGTGCCTGAACGAAAACGCCCCCGACGGAGACCGTCGGGGGGCGTTTTCGTTCTGAACAGGTGATCAGTGCAGCTTCATCTTCGGACGCAGGTAGCGATTCAGGCCATCCACGATCACGGTCATGCCGGTCTTGATCACGCCGTGGATCGCCATCTGGTGCATGCGATACAGCGAGGCGTAGAAGAACTTGGCCAGGCGGCCTTCGATGAACAACGAGCGTGCGGAGGCGCCGCGCATCAGCGAGCCGACGGCATCGAAGTGCGCCAGCGAGATCAGCGAGCCGTGATCCTTGAACACGAATTCCTTCAGCGGCTTGTTGTCCATTGCCGCACGCAGATTCTTGACCATCAGACTGGCCTGCTGGTGAGCGGCCTGGGCGCGTGGCGGCACGCGCTTGTCATCCGGCTGCGGGCAGCTGGCGCAATCGCCGAGCGCGAAGATGGCGTCATCGTCGATGCTCTGCATGGTCTGGTGGACCTTGACCTGGTGGTTGCGCTCGGTGGACAGGCCCAGCTCCGACAGGAAGGACGGCGCTCGGATACCGGCGGCCCATACGCTCAGATCCGCCTCGATCAGGGTGCCATCGGCCGTGGTGATGCCGCGTTCGTCGGCGCAGGTCACGCGGGTGTCAGTGTGGATGTCCACACCGAGTCGGGTCAGCTCCTTGGCGACCGGCTTGCCGATGCGCTCCGGCAGGGCCGGCAGGATGCGGGGAGCGGCCTCGATCAGATGCACCTTGACCTGGCGATCCTCCAGCGAGGAGAAGCCATAGCTGTGCAGCATCTTTGAGGCATCGAACAGCTCGGCGGACAGTTCGACCCCGGTAGCGCCGGCGCCGATGATGGCGACGTTGAGCTGCTGACGCTCACACTTGTCGCCATTGGCGCTGAAGCGCAGGAAGGTGTCGAGCATGTCGCGACGGAACTTCTCGGCCTGCTGCGGGCTGTCCAGGAAGTGACAGTGCTCGGCGACGCCCTGGGTACCGAAGTCGTTGGACACGCTGCCCAGCGACAGCACCAGATAGTCATAGCTCAGGGTGCGCGAGGGCAGCAGTACGGTGCCGTTGGCATCGTGGATGGCCGCCAGTGTCAGCTGCTTCTCTTCGCGCTCCAGGCTTTCGAGAGTCCCGCGTTGGAACTTGTAGCCGTGGGCCTTGGAATGGCCCTGGTAGGACACCTCATCAAGACCGGAATCCAGCACGCCGGTGGCCACTTCGTGCAGCAGAGGCTTCCAGATATGCGTGGAATTGCGATCGATGAGGATGATTTCGGCTTTCTTCTTGCGACCCAGCTTGTGGCCAAGCTTAGTGACAAGTTCCAGACCGCCGGCGCCACCGCCGACAACCACGATGCGGGGAATAGCCATGGAGAGCTCCTGAGAGTGACAAGATCGAAAAGGACAAGCAGAAACTGGCTGTCGCCGGAGCGTCGGGTTGCGCGTTTTTTCGTTGTCACTGGCGCCACACCCGGAGGGACGGTCGACTGAATGGCGCTATGGTAACGTGACCGCTGGCGTGCTAATAGTGGCAGGGTGAAGGAATGTAATTTTTTTACGGATTTTTCCAACAAAACAGATGAAACCATGCGTTGCGTGGATGAATGGCGGACGATTCTCGTCCCGTGACAGCCGGATTCAGCGAGTGATCTCAGGAGGCCAGGTGAGCGAAAAGACGGTAATGCAGACTTCCGACGAGGCGTCTGTCCAGACCGCGTCTCATTCCACTTCCACGCCCTGCGATACCGCGCGTGGCGGGGACGCTCTCGGGCCCCGACCCGAGCAGGTACAGAGCCTCGATCACGGGCTGGCGCATCCGGCATTGCGGGGCATCAAGATGGTGGCCTTCGATCTGGATGGCACCCTGATCGACTCGGTGCCGGATCTTGCCAACGCGATCGACAGGATGCTGGTCGATGAAGGCTTGTCGGCACTCGGGGAAGACCGCGTGCGCGACTTCGTCGGCAATGGCGCGCGGGTGCTGGTGGAGCGAGCGCTTGAGGCGCATGGTCTGGCGACGGATGATCTGACGCGGGTCGAGCGCGCGCATCAGTGCTTCCTGGCGCATTACGCCGCGGACCCCAGCTCGCGTACACGGCTATATCCTGGTGCGCGTGACTGTCTGGAGGGGTTGCATCAGGCCGGTGTGGTCGTGGTGCTGATCACCAACAAGCCGGAAACCTTCATCGAACCGCTGCTCTCGCATTTCTCGCTGGCGGAACACTTCGCGCTGGCGTTGGGCGGCGACAGTCTGCCGACGCGCAAGCCGGACCCCGCGCCGTTGCTGTTCGCGGCCGAGCGCCTGGGGGTCGCGCCGCGGGAGGCGTTGATGGTCGGGGATTCACGTCACGATATCGCGGCAGGTCGCGCCGCCGGTTTCCGGACGCTGGCGGTGCCCTACGGCTACAACCACGGTGAGCCGATCGCGCGCAGTCATCCGGATCACATCGTCGAGTCCCTTGCCGAGCTGGTCGTCGCAGGCTGAGCCTGCCAGACAGCGCTGCCGCCACCGGCACGCGATGATAGACTGACGCCAGACAAGCCGGTCGCGTACCGGCAACGCCCCCTCCGTGGAAGGAACTGCAGGTCATGATGACCCCACAACACTTCGCTGAACTGGCCGAGGCAGGCTACAACCGCATTCCCGTTACTCGTGACGTGCTGGCGGACCTCGACACACCGCTGTCCACCTATCTCAAGCTGGCTGACATGCCGTGGACCTTCCTGCTGGAGTCCGTGCAGGGCGGCGAGAAGTGGGGGCGCTATTCGATCATCGGCTTGCCGTGCCGTGAGCGCATCGAGGTGCGTGGTCAGGTCGTGGCGCATCTGGTCAATGGCGAGCAGACCGGCATGACCGAGGTGGAAGATCCGCTCGAGTGGATCGAGCAGTTCCAGACGCGCTTCCGGGTGCCGGTCATCGAGGGCGCACCACGCTTCAATGGCGGGCTGGTCGGCTACTTCGGCTATGACACCGTGCGCTACATCGAACCGCGCCTGCGGGGCGTCGAGAAGCCGGACCCGCTGGGCGTGCCGGATATCCTGTTGATGGTGGCCGACGAGCTGGTGATCTTCGACAATCTCTCTGGCCGCCTGACGTTGCTGACCCATGCCGACCCCGAGACACCCAATGCCTTCGAGGCAGCCTGTGAGCGTCTCGAGCGCCTCGAGATCCAGCTGCGCAGCGCCACGCTGAATACCGTCAGCCCCGGCACCGGCGGTGATCCGGTCCAGGAGACCGATTTCACTTCCGGCTTCACCGAGGAAGGCTTCAAGGGCGCGGTCGAGAAGATCAAGGAATACGTGCTGGCCGGTGATGTCATGCAGTGCGTGCCGTCCCAGCGCATGTCGATTCCCTACCGTGCCGCGCCGTTGGATCTCTATCGTGCGCTGCGCAGTCTGAATCCCTCGCCGTACATGTTCTTCTTCAATCTGGATGATCATCACGTCATCGGCTCGTCGCCCGAGATTCTCTCGCGTCTCGAGGATGGTGAAGTCGCGGTGCGTCCCATTGCCGGGACGCGCGTACGCGGTGCCACCGAAGAGGAGGATCTGGCGCTCGAGAAGGATCTGCTCTCGGACCCCAAGGAAATCGCCGAGCACCTGATGCTGATCGACCTGGGCCGCAACGATGCCGGGCGCATCAGTCAGACCGGTAGCGTCAAGGTGACGGACCAGATGGTGGTGGAACGCTACTCCCACGTCATGCACATCGTCTCCAACGTCACCGGCAAGCTGAAGGAAGGGCTGGGGCCGATGGACGTGCTGCGTGCCACCTTCCCGGCGGGCACGCTGTCCGGCGCGCCGAAGATTCGCGCCATGGAGATCATCGACGAGCTGGAGCCGGTCAAGCGTGGCATCTACTCGGGTGCGGTGGGCTATCTCTCCTGGCACGGCAACATGGATACCGCGATCGCGATCCGTACCGCCGTGCTCAAGGATCAGGTGCTTCACGTCCAGGCCGGTGCCGGGGTGGTCGCGGATTCCGTCCCGCAGTCCGAGTGGGACGAGACCCTCAACAAGGGGCGCGCACTGTTCCGTGCCGTGGCGATGGCGGAGCGGGGCCTGGACAACCTGGACTGATTGCCGCGCCATGCACGACAGGGAGTGGCCCGGCGGCCTTGCGGGGCCGCTCCCTGCAATGTCGCATGTGATTGACACTCCCAACGGCTCAACGCACTATTGACCCATGACGCTACGTAACCCGCACGACCTCAACCAGCAGTGGTGGCGCTCCTGACATCGGGGCGGCTTTCGCATGTCTGAAGTTCGAGGACGTACGACCAGAAGAATGCCGCCGACCAGGGCGGCATTTTTGTTGCTGGACGGCGGGAACGACACCAAAGGAGGGCGGGCAGGCCGGTGAATCACGGCACGGATCCGCTCCCGAGAATGGACACTGACCATGCAGGCATTCACTTCGCAGGACGCCAGCGCGCCACGCGTGCTGATGATCGACAACTTTGACAGCTTCACCTACAACATCGTCCAGTATCTGAGCGAGCTTGGGGCCGAAGTGCTGACCGTGCGCAATGACGCCATCACGCTCGAGCAGATCGAGGCGCTCGGTGCCACGCATCTGGTGCTGGGGCCGGGGCCGTGCACGCCCAATGAGGCCGGGATTACCCTGGACGTCATCCGTCACTTTGCCGGCAAGCTGCCGATCCTGGGGGTCTGTCTCGGCCATCAGGCCATCGGTCAGGTCTACGGTGGCAAGGTGGTGCGTGCCCCTCAGGTGATGCATGGCAAGACCTCCGCCGTCCATCACGACAACAGTGGCGTCTTCGCCGCGTTGGCCGAGCCGCTGGAAGTCACGCGTTATCACTCGCTGGTCGTCGAGCGCGACAGTCTGCCTGAGTGTCTTGTCGTCACCAGCTGGACGGGAGACGACGATGTCACCCCGCAGCTGATCATGGGGCTGCGCCATCGCGAGCTTGATGTCGAGGGTGTGCAGTTCCACCCCGAGTCGATCCTCACATTGCAGGGTCATGAGCTTCTGGCTAACTTCCTGCGTCGCGGCGAGGTCGAGAAAGCCGCTTGAGCGGATGCAGATCGCAAGAGTCATATTTCATTTTCATGCGTCAGCCGCCGAGGCTGGCGTCTGCGGAGACACAACATGCAGATGCGTGAGGCGATTGGCGCCGTGATGCGCCGCCAGCACCTGAGCTACGACGACACTCATGCGGTCATGACGGCCATCATGACCGGCGAGGCAACCCAGGCGCAGATAGGGGCACTGTTGATGGCCCTGTCGATGAAAGGCGAGACTGTCGATGAGCTGGCCGCTGCCGCGCAGGTGATGCGTGAATTGATGACGCGAGTCACGGTGCGCGCCACCGATGCGGTGGACATCGTGGGTACCGGCGGAGATGGGGCCAATCTGTTCAATGTCTCCACTGCCGCAAGTTTCGTCGTGGCCGCCGCCGGTGGGCATGTGGCCAAGCATGGCAACCGCAGTGTCTCCTCGTCGTCCGGCAGTGCGGATCTGCTCGAATCGGCTGGCATCCATCTGGCGCTGAATGCCGAACAGGTCGCGCGCTGCATCGATGATATCGGGGTCGGCTTCATGTTCGCGCCCAATCATCATGCTGCCATGAAGCACGTGATCGGTCCGCGTCGCGAGATGGGGGTGCGCACCATGTTCAACATCCTGGGTCCGCTGACCAATCCGGCTGGCGCTACCCGTCAGGTGCTCGGCGTGTATGACCCCGCGCTGGTGCCGCTGATGGCCGAAGTGCTCAAGCGTCTCGGGGCCGAGCATGTGCTGGTGGTGCACAGCGATGACGGTCTGGACGAGATCTCGCTGGCGGCGCCGACCCTGGTCAATGAGCTCAAGGATGGCGAGATCCGCGAATACCGCATCGCGCCGGAAGACTTCGGTATCGCGCGCCAGTCGCTAGATTCGCTGGCAGTCGCGACGTCTGCCGACAGCTTGAAGCTGGTGCAGCAGGCGCTGCGCGGAGACGAGGGGCCGGCCAGCGATATCGTGGCGCTCAATGCCGGTGCGGCCCTGTACGTGGCCGGTATCGCAGACAGTCTCAAGGAAGGCGTCAATATTGCCGAGGACGTGCAGGCCAGCAAGCTGCCCTTCGAGAAGATGAAGGAGCTTGCCGATTTCACCCGTGTCTACGCCCAGGTCAATGATGAAGGAGCGACCCGCTGATGAGTACCGAGCAACAGACGACTGACAAGGCGCTGCCGACCATCCTGGCCAGAATTCTGGCGCGCAAGGAAGAAGAGATCGCCGAGCGCAGTGCGGCGGTGGGCGAGGCGGATCTTCAGGCGCTGATCGAGAAGCAGAGCGCGCCGCGTGGTTTCATCAAGGCGCTGACATCTCGGATCGATCGCGGTGAGCCGGCCATCATCGCCGAGGTGAAGAAGGCCTCTCCCTCCAAGGGCGTGATTCGTGAAGACTTCGCGCCGGCCGAGATCGCCGTGGCATATGAGCAGGCCGGCGCTGCCTGCCTGTCGGTGCTGACCGATGCCGACTTCTTCCAGGGGCATGAGGACTTCATGATCGAGGCGCGCGACGCCGTCTCGATCCCGGTGATCCGCAAGGACTTCATCATTCATCCCTATCAGGTGCTCGAGGCGCGTGCCATCGGTGCCGACTGCATTCTGCTGATCGTCGCGGCACTGGACGATGCACGCCTGAGTGCTCTGCATGATCAGGCGCGAGAGCTGGGCATGGATGTGCTGGTCGAGGTGCATGATGGCGAGGAGCTCAAGCGTGCGCTGGCGCTGGGGATCGAGCTGGTCGGAATCAACAACCGTGATCTGCGTAGCTTCGAGACCTCACTGGAGACGACGCTGGACCTGTTGACCGACATGCCATCGGGAGTGCGCGTCGTGACCGAATCAGGTATCCACACCCGTGAAGATGTGGCGAAGATGCGTGACCGTGGTGTCCACGGCTTCCTGGTGGGCGAGGCCTTCATGCGTTTCGAAGACCCGGGTGAAGGCTTGCGTGGGCTGTTCTTTCCACAGTAGGCAGTCTGTTCTTTGTTGATATTGTTATCTTTCAGACAACAAAAGCCCGTCTCGGAATGCCGAGGCGGGCTTTTTCATGTCGCCAGGTCAAGCTTGGTGAGCTCAGTTCGACGGGCTCAGCTCGAAGGACTCGGTCTGGCAGGCTCAGTACGACAAGTGCAGCCGCTCGGCAGTCTCAGTGTCCGCTGTCGATGGCCGCATGTGACCCGAGCAGGGCATCGGCGATTTCTTCGACCCCGGCGCCATGACCGTGGCGGGTCAGCCAGGCGGGCTCCCAGCCCAGCGCTGCACGATGCTTGAGGATATTGGCGACGCCCACGGTATGCCGGAAGGTAGCGAACATCGGCGCGTCATTGGGGGCATCGCCGACGTACATCACCTCCTGTTCCAGTTGCATGCGGTCCAGTCCGAAGGTCTCGGTCAGGACACGCACGGCCATGCGTGCCTTGTCGAAGTCACCCTGCCAGGCATTGATATGGATGGAGCTGGCACGCGCCTGAATGCCGGCGGCCGTGAAGCCGGCGATGATGGCGTGGATCTGTGCCTGCGACAGCGGGCTGACGGCCTGACAGTGGTCCACCGCGACATCCGCGTAGCGGAAGGGCTGGTCCTGGGCCAGTGCGGCCTGGGGGTGATTGAGCAGCAGCTGGCGCGCCACCGTCATCACATGGCGTTGACGCGCGCGCAGACGTGCTTCGTCCTCCCACCAGGTCGTGAGTATCCGCTGCCCCTGGCGCTGAAAGGCGAAGGCGCCGTTCTCCCCGATCACGGCGGCCACTGGCCAGGCCCTGGCGATATGATCGCACCAGCCGGCACAGCCGCCCGTGACCGGAATGACCTTGATGCCGGCTGCCTCCAGACGCTCGAGAGCCGCCAATGTCGAGGCATCGAGTCGCCCTTCCCGGGTGAGGGTGTCATCGATGTCGGTCAGCAGGTAGCGAATGCCGGACAGGGTGGTGGCTGGGCAGTGAGCGAAGGCTTGCATGGTGATTCCGATCATCCTCGTGAGCGGTGGGCCACAGGGGCGGGGGCTGAGTGATTCATTGGCGGTACATCACCTGCAGTGAGTGAGCCTCCGCCTCGGTCAACGCCATCTGGTGCTCGCTGGCGTGTGGGGGGCTGTCGGTGATCAGCAGATCGATATCGGTGAGCGGGCCGATCCGGCACATGGCGGCACGCCCCCACTTGCTGGCATCGGTGACCAGGATGCGGCGTCTGGCATGCCTGAGCAGGGCGCGACTGACGGCGGCCTCTTCAGGGTCGAAATCCAGCAGCCCCTCGGCATCCAGCCCGCCACATCCCAGCACGGAGATGTCCACCTGATGCCGGGTGAAGAAGGCCACGGTGGCGCTGCCGACCACATCGAGATCCCGAGGGCGAAGCTGGCCCTCGGCAAGCTGCACGCTGACATCCGGGTGGCTGGAAAGCGCTTGTGCCACCTGCAGGTTGTTGGTGATCACGCGCAGGCCGCGCCGGGCGATCAGTGCCTCGGCGACAGCCACCACGCTGGTGCCGATTCCCAGTGCCAGCGAGGCGCCATCGGCTATCTCGGCGACGACCTGGGCCGCCATGGCCTGCTTGGCCGGTCTTGCCAGCATGCTGCGCTGGGTGTGGCCCAGATTGTGTCCACCCAGCGGACGTTCGATGCCGCCATGACGCCGTCGCGCCAGTCCGAGATCACACAGCACGCCGAGATCGCGGCGTATGGTCTGCGGTGTGACCTCGAAGTCCACGGCCAGCGGCTCGACGCTCAACTGGCCGTCTCGCGCCAGGCGCTCGAGAATGCGCAGCTGGCGCGGGCTCAATGTCTCCAGTGACTGGCTCATGGCGATCTCACGATAAGGTGCGTTCGGTACAGGGAGACTGCGCAAGGTCCTGCTCGGAGAAGATACCGGGGTCATCGCTGATGACGGCACTGACCCCCCAGGCCCAGCGAGGGGAGAAGGCCGCGGCATCGTTGGGCGTGTAGCAGAGCAGCTTGCGCTGGGTGGCCGTGACGCGACTCGCCGCGACACGTGTCAGTGCACGCCAGTCCGCATGTACGGTGACTGCCTTCACGTCCTCGGCCAATGCCTCCCAGTCGTCGGGAATGGCGTCGTAGAGCAGCCCGATCATCACCTTGCCGTCACGTTCCCGGCTCATGCGCAGGGCTTGCGGGTCGAATGACGAGAGAATCAGCCGCCCGACGGGCAGCGCCTCGACCGCCATGGGCACGACTTTCTCGACCAGTGCTCGAGTGTCGTGCCCTGGACTCAGCTTGAGCTCGAGATTGAGCCCCATGCTCAGCGAGGCGATCAATGCCAGGGCTTCCTCGAGTGTCGCCATGCGTTCCCCGGCAAAGCGGGCACTGAACCAGCTGCCCACATCCAGCGCCCGGGCCGCTGCCAGATCCAGATTTCTCAGCCGTCCACGCCCATCGGAGCAACGATTGACGCTGGCATCGTGCCAGATGACAGGAGTGCCATCCTTGAGCAGCTGGACATCCAGCTCCACCCATTGGTGGCCGGCCTCATGGGCGGCGCGAATGGCGCTGAGCGTGTTTTCCGGTGCATAGGCGGACAACCCGCGGTGAGCGATGGCTATTGGCAATGCAAGCGATGTGCCGTGGGAGAAAGATGATGACATCGATGAACCTCGTTGGTGGATGGTGTCAGGCTCGACGCGTCAGGACGAGCACCCGGCGTGTCCTTGTTACCATCCGATGATGACGCTACGGGGGCAATCACTTTTGTGTGCATGTGCCTTTCGCGACAGGTTCCGCTCCAGGTTTCGCTGTGGCGACTCGTGCGCAGGCCAGGTGCTCCATCACTCGTGAGTTGTCAGGCGCTTGCCATCCGCACCGAACAGATGCGCGCGTGCAGGCGGAATGGCCAGGCGCAGGCATTGCTCCTCGGCGACGGCATGCTCGCCGTCCAGTCTCACCACCAGCGGCTCCGCCTGGCCGTCCAGTCGGCAGTACGCCAGGGTGTCCGCGCCCAGTGGCTCGACCAGCTCGATGCGGGCCACAAGCTCCGCGGCACCCGGTGGCAGCGGGCTGTCCGGCTGCAGAACCTCGAGATGTTCCGGGCGGATGCCCAACGTCAGTGCGGCGTCCATGGGAGTCGCCTCGTGTTCTCTGGCCGCCGGTCGCAATGCCAGGCGCGCGCCGCAGGGCAGCGAGAGGCCTGCCTCCGTACGGGTGGCGCTCAGGAAGTTCATGGCAGGCGAGCCGATGAAGCCGGCGACGAACTGGCTGGCGGGTCGGTCATAGAGCGCCATCGGCGTGCCGAACTGTTCGACGTGGCCGCCATTCATCACCACCAGGCGGTCTGCCAGGGTCATGGCCTCGGTCTGGTCATGGGTGACATAGACGGAGGTGACCTTGAGGCGCTTCTGCAGGCGGCGGATCTCGAGGCGCATCTGCACGCGCAGCTTGGCATCGAGATTCGAGAGCGGCTCATCGAACAGGAAGACCTGCGGCTTGCGCACGATGGCGCGCCCCATGGCGACACGCTGACGCTGGCCGCCGGAGAGCTGCTTGGGACGACGGTCGAGCAGCTCGGTCAGGCCCAGCAGTTCGGCGGCCTCGCTGACGCGGCGCTGGATCTCGTCCTTGGGCGTGCGACGGTTCCTGAGGCCGTAGGCCATGTTGTCGAACACGCTCATGTGCGGGTAGAGCGCATAGTTCTGGAACACCATCGCGATATCGCGCTCGGCGGGCTCCAGGTCATTGACGCGCTTGCCGTTGATCTCCAGATCGCCTTCGGAGACATCCTCGAGCCCCGCCAGGGTGCGCAGCAGGGTGGACTTGCCGCACCCGGAAGGGCCGACGATGACGATCAGCTCGCCCTCACCGAACTCCAGGTCGATGCCGTGCAGGGCCTGGTAGCCATTGGGGTACTGCTTCTTGAGCTGCTTGAGTGTCAGTGTTGCCATGAGATGAATATCCAAAACGGTGCCGTGACAGGCGTGAGAGCGGCCCATCACGGCGGAACGGAATCAGGTGGCCGGGCGCAAGGCGTCAGGTAAAAGGGGCGCGAATCACGAGGTGCCGGGGCGAGAGGAGGTCACTTCTCGCTGTCCACCAGCCCCTTGATGAAGTAGCGCTGCATGAACAGGATCACCAGCACCGGCGGCCCCATGGCCAGCAGCGTGGTGGCGGTGACGTCCTGCCACGGCACCAGGCCGTCGCCGGTGGTCAGCATGCGCTTGAGGCTGACGACGATGGTCAGGTAGTCGGCATCCGTGGTGATCAGCAGCGGCCACAGGTACTGATTCCAGCCGTAGATGAACATGATCACGAACAGTGCCGCGATGTTGGTCTTCGACAGCGGCAGCAGGATGTCCTTGAGGAAGCGCCACGGCCCGGCGCCATCGATGCGTGCCGCCTCGACCAGTTCGGCCGGGATGGTCAGATAGAACTGGCGCAGCAGGAAGGTCGCGGTAGCGCTGGCGATCAGCGGCAGGATCAGGCCTGCATAGCTGTCCAGCATGTTGAGGTCGGCCACCACCTTGAAGGTCGGCAGGATGCGCACCTCCACCGGCAACATCAGGGTGATGAAGATCAGCCAGAAGCACAGCTTGCGGAAGCGGAACTCGAAGAACACGATCGCATAGGCCGCCAGTACCGAGATGATGATCTTGCCGATGGCGATGCCCAGTGCCATCAGCATCGAATTGAACAGCAGGGTCATCACGTCGGCGCCGAGACTGCTGACGGGGTCTTCCAGCAGGTGGCGGTAGTTGTCGAATCCTGCCTCGCCTATCCAGACGGGGGCGACGTTGGAGTAGAGGTCGCCCATCTCGTGGGTGCTGGCGCTGAAGGCGATCCACACCGGCAGGAAGAACAGCGCGCAGCCGACGATCAAGAGCGCATGGCTTGCGATATCAAGCCCGGGACGGTTGTAGCGCATCAGTACTGCACCTTCTTCTCGACATACTTGAACTGGATCAGCGTCAGCACGCCGACGATGACCATCAACAACACCGACTGGGCGGCACTCGACCCCAGATCCTGACCGACGAAACCGTCTTCATACACCTTGTAGACCAGGGTGCGCGTCGAGCCGCCCGGACCACCCGAGGTGGTGGCATCGATGGTGCCGAAGGTCTCGAAGAAGGCGTAGACCACGTTCATCACCAGCAGAAAGAAACTGGTCGGGGAGAGCAGCGGGAAGGTGATGGTCCAGAAACGTCGCCAGGGGCCGGCGCGATCCATAGCGGCCGCTTCCAGCAGGCTCTTGGGGATCGCCTGGAGACCTGCGAGGAAGAACACGAAGTTGTAGCTCATCTGTTTCCAGATCGAGGCCAGTACCACCAGCAGCATGGCCTGGTTGCCGTTGAGGTTGTGATTCCAGTCGATGCCGATGGCGGACAGCAGTTCCGGCAGGATGCCGAGCGTCGGGTCGAACAGGAACAGCCACAGGACGCCGGCCACGGCAGGTGCGACGGCATAGGGCCAGATGAGGAAGGTCTTGTAGGTGCTGGCGCCACGCAGCACGCGGTCTGCCAGCACGGCCAGCCCAAGGGCGAGTGCCATGGCGCCGAAGGCGACGGCAAACGAGAAGTAGACCGTCGTCCACAGGGTCTCCAGATATTCGGCTTCGCCGAGGACCGCGAGGAAGTTGGCAAGTCCGGCAAATTCACGTGAAAGCCCGAAGGCATCCTCGATATAGAAAGCCTGTTCGATGGCCTGCAGGGCCGGCCAGAAGAAGAACACGCCGACGATGATCAGCTGGGGGGCCAGCAGGATCCACGGCGTGAAGGGATGTCGATTGAAATGGGCCATGCAGCAGAGGTCTCGCAAGGAAGAGGGACTGATCACGTCAGTCGTGTGCGCATGGTCGGCGTGGATTCGGCCGACCATGCGCCATCAAGCCGGGAGAGAAGGGAAAGGGCACCGGTTTCGGGTGCGCTTTCCGCTCTCTGGCATCCAGGCATGGTGGGCCGCCCAGGCGGCCCACCATGGTGTGGCGGTGTTCAGCCGTTGGCGCGCTCGAACTTCTCCAGCAGCTTGTTGCCGCGCTCGACAGCCTGATCGAGACCGTCCTGCACGCTTTCCTTGCCAGCGAAGATCTTCTCGAGCTCTTCGTTGATCACGTCACGTATCTGCACCATGTTGCCCAGACGCAGGCCCTTGGAGTTCTCGGTCGGGGTCACGGAGGTCATCTGGGTGATGGCGACGTCAGTGCCCGGATTCTCGGCGTAGAAGCCCTGCTCACGTGTCAGCTCCGCCGCGGCGGTGGTGATCGGCAGGTAACCGGTGAACTGGTGCCAGTCGGCCTGGACTTCGGGCCTGGAGAGGTACTGGAAGAACTTGGCGACGCCCTGGTATTCCTCATCGCTGTGGCCGGACAGCACCCACAGTGACGCGCCGCCGATGATGGAGTTCTGCGGCGTCTCGATCGCGTCGCTGTCGTAGGGCAGCGGTGCCACGCCGAACTCGAAGCCCTTGGCGCTTTCCTTGACGCCGGCATAGCTGGCGGAGGAGCCCATCATCATCGCGCACTCACCGGAGTAGAACTTCGGCGCCGCGTCATCGAAGCGACCGCCGAACACGAAGCGCTTGTCGGCCTGCCAGTCGTCGAGGCGCTGGATGTGGTCGACCACGGCGGTCTTGTTGAATTCAAGGCGGGTATCGGTGCCGGCGAAGCCATTGGCCTGGCTGGCGAAGGGTACGTCATTGCGTGCCGAGAAGTTCTCCAGCATCACCCAGGACGGCCAGGTGGTCGTCAGGCCACAGCTGCCCGCGCCGGAATCGACGACCTTCTTGAGGGCATCACCCAGCTCCTGCCAGGTGGCCGGCACGGATTCGACACCGGCCTTGGCCAGCATGTCCTTGTTGTAATAGGTGACCGGGGTGGAGGAGTTGAACGGCATCGACAGCATCTTGCCTTCGGTGTCGGTGTAGTAGCCGGTGACGGAAGACAGGTAGGCCTTCGGATCGAAACTCGCGCCTTCTGACGGTGCATAGTCCGCCATCAGCTGATGGGCCGGCATGATGGCACCCTTGGCGCTCATCATGGTGGCGGTGCCGACCTCGAAGATCTGCACGATGTCCGGGCCCTTGCCGGCCCGGAAGGCGGCAATGGCGGACGTCATGGTCTCGGAGTAGTTGCCCTTGAAGACCGGCTTGACGACGAATTCATCCTGACTTGCATTGAAGTCGGCCGCGATCTCGTCGACCTTCTTGCCAAGTCCGCCCCCCATGGCGTGCCACCACTCGACTTCGGTGGCGGCCAGGGCACTGGCGGAAGCGGTCGCGAAACCGACTGCCAGCGCGAGGCTGGCAAGATGACGGGTGCCACGGGTGTTGAGCATTGCGTGATGGGTAGGGCGGCGCATGGTCGAGCTCCTGAGAGGGTCCCTGGTCAGCCTTGTGGGAGTCGCGCAGGCTGACTGCTGTCGATCGATGGCGAACGATCAAGCGAACATCTTTTTGTTCTTATGATGATCGTCCGAAAAGCGTAGACGACTCTAGAAGGCTTTCCTTACAACTTTATGACGGTTGGATGTTCATGTGCGGGTAACTACCGTCGGCCCTGCACGGGGCGCGGTGGATCAGGCGATCATCCGGCGAGTGTGCTAGTCTTGCGCGCTGAAAATGCCTGTGGCGGAGAATGCGATGAAAGTGGTGGAAGTGAGTGCCGGTGCCCGGCGCGATGCGTGTCTGGCGATGCTGTGTGCCGAAGTGCATGGCCGCGAGGGGGGGCTGGATGCGCTGGTGAGCTATGCCGGTGTCCGAGGTGTCTGGTTCGAGAACGAGACCGCTCGCCTGTTCGCGCTGGTGGACGATGCCGAGCGCATCCACTCCGCCGCCCTGTTGGTGCTCGACGAGAATGCGCGCGGGCTGAATCTTGCCCTGTGGGCGACGCCGCCGGTCCATCGTGGCCATGACCACGGCATCGCGCTGGTGTCACAGCTGGCGGATCACGGTCGTCTGCAGGTGCGTCTCACCGACGGCTCGCTGGTCAGCGTGCTGCGTCGCGCCGGGATCAACGACTGGCTGGAGGCCGAGGCCGAAGGCGATCGCCCGCGTGAGCTGGTCGGCATGAATCCGGCGGCGCGTGTCGGCACTCTCGCGGCGCTGGACGAGCCGCTGCGTCTGGATCGCGAGCGCATCAAGCGCACCTTCAAGGCGCGCCCGAAGGACTTCGAGACCTACAAGAACGCCTTCGTGCGTGATCTCGAGCACTTCGCGCGTCATATCTGAGATCGAGATGACGCGAAGCATGGCGCCTCCTGCCAATAAAAAGGCCCCGCTCACTGAGCGGGGCCTTTTTGGTTCTGCGATCAGCGATCAGGTCTTGCATCGCTCACGCGGGCGTCGGCCGGTGATCAGGCGGCGTCCTGCTGTGGGTTGGAGGCTGTGCCGTCACTCGCCATCGGCTTGCGCACGAAGGCGTCGAAATCGAAGTGGTCGACGGTCAGCATGTCGAGTACCTCGGCTTCGAAGACGCGCATGAAGTCGCCATCCTCAGCGGACAGGATACCGGCCTCGACCGCCGCTTCGATGCGCGCTTCCGGTGACAGTGCGTCGGCCGGGATCTCGCCCTTGTGGTAGGCCTTGGCCAGCGTCTTGTAGATCGGCTCCGCACGCGGGTAATCCTTGAGCAGCGCGTTGTAGCGGGCGAGGGCATTGTCCTTCTGGCCTTCGTCCTGAGCGTCCCAGGTGTTGTCGGTCAGCTTGGTACGCAGTGCACTGTCGGTGGAGACGGCACGTGCGATCTCGCGGGTCAGGCTGTCCCTGGGCATGGCGAACTGACGACCACGCGGCAGCGTGACGACGCGCAATGTCGTGGCCAGGGCACGGTTGGGCAGGTTGGCGAGCAGTTCGTCGAGTGCCTTCTCGGTGCGATGCAGCAACCATTGCATGCTGTAGTGGAACAGCGCTTCCTCGTGCTCACAGGCGTCCGATTCGTGCCACTGCTTGAGCGTCAGGGACGCCAGGTAGAGGTTGGAGAGCACGTCACCCAGACGAGCCGACAGCATCTCGCGTGCCTTGAGGCTGGAGCCGAGGCTGGCCATGGCCGCATCGGCGGACAGCGAGAAGGCGGCGCTGAAGCGATTGATGTGGTTGGCATAGGGCGTGGCAACGGCGTCGAAGCCGGTGGTCTTGCCGCCGATGCCGAAGCTCTGGCTGAAGGCGCGGGCCGCGCTGCCGAAGATGAGGCCTGCATGGCGGAAGAAGGCCTTGTCGAAGGCGTTCAGGTCATCGGCATCCTTGGCGGCCAGCTCTTCCAGCACGTACGGATGGCAGCGGATGGCCCCCTGACCGAAGATCATCAGGTTGCGGGTCATGATGTTGGCGCCTTCCACCGTGATCGAGACCGGGGTGCCGGCATATGCCACGCCGATGTAGTTGCGCGGGCCGAGCGTCACGCCGCGTCCGCCGTGGATATCCATGCCATCGGTCAGCAGCGTGCGGGCCATCTCGGTCAGCTGACTCTTGAGGATGGCGGAGGGCACGGCCGGCTTGTGGCCGTTGTCGATCATGTTGGCGGTATGCAGTACGGCGGCCTGGCTGATGTAGTTCATCGCGGCCATGCGAGCCAGCGGCTCCTGCACGCCTTCCATCTCGGCCACCGGCAGGTTGAACTGGCGGCGAATGCGCGCGAAACCGGCGCTCCAGCCCAGTGCGTAGCGAGAGATGCCCGCGGAGCCGGACGGCAGGGTGATGCAGCGACCCACCGACAGACACTCGACCAGCATCTTCCAGCCCTGGCCGGCCATCTGCTCGCCACCGATCAGATAGCTGAGCGGGATGAAGACGTCCTTGCCGAAGATCGGGCCATTCATGAACGGCGCGCCGATCGGGTGATGGCGACGGCCGATGTCCATGCCGTCGGTATCACGCGGAATCAGGGCGCAGGTGATGCCGATGTCTTCCACGTCCCCCAGCAGGTGCTCGGGGTCGAACATGCGGAAGGCCAGGCCGACCACGGTGGCGACCGGCGCCAGGGTGATCCAGCGCTTCTCGAAGTTGAGGCGGATACCGACGACTTCCTCGCCGTCATGCATGCCGCGACACACGATACCGGTGTCCGGAATGGAGGTCGCGTCACTGCCGGCACGCGGGCCGGTCAGGCCGAAGCAGGGGATCTCGCGGCCATCCGCCAGGCGCGGCAGGTAATAATCCTTCTGTTCCTCGCTGCCGTACTTGAGCAGCAGCTCACCCGGGCCGAGGGAGTTGGGCACGCCGACGGTGACCATCAGCGTCTCGTTGACCGCCAGCTTCTGCAGTACCAGTGACTGCGCCTTGGCCGAGAAGCCGAGGCCGCCGTACTGCTTGGGAATGATCATGCCGAAGAACTTCTCGCGCTTGAGAAATTCCCACAGTTCCTCGGGAAGATCCGCACGCTCGCGGGCGATTTCCCAGCTGTTGGTCATGCCACAGGCGATGGAGCACTGCGTATCGATGAAGGCCTGCTCCTCACTGGAGATGCCCTCATTGCGCTGTGCGGTCAGGGTGTCCCATTGCGGCTTGCCGGAGAACAATTCGGCGTCCCAGAACACGGTACCGGCTTCCAGGGCTACCTTCTCGGTCGCCGAGACCTTGGGCGACACCTTCTTGAACATCGCGAACAGCCGCGGGCTGAGCCACTTGGTGCGCAGCGCCGGCAGGCCGCAGACGGCGACCAGTGCCGCGCTGATCAACAGCAGGACACCAAGCACCGGGGTGTCGATGCCCAGGCCGATGAGGCCGGTGACCGCCAGCACGCCGATGGCGGCCAGTGCACCGGATTCACGTGCCATGACGGTCAGCAGACCGGCAAGGGCGACGAGGATGAGGATGAGCTGCGTCATGGCAGGATCTCCAGGTTGCGTTGCGGGAGCTCTAGCGAATGGCCTTCCTCTTCAGCATAGCAGCCATGCGTTTAGAACAGTTGTTTGAATTATTGTCAGCCTATCCCAACTCGACTCACTCCGCCAGTCCACCCAAGGTCGAAGGTATGAAAGGTGAAGCGATGGAAGAGGCGTCGCGGGGAAAGCAATGGTGGCTGTGCAAGGCGTATGGGCAGCGAAAGGGGCCTTGGATACAGGGAGAGGCACTGGCCCCGGTCGGGACGTCATCGGAGCTGCTGATGCCATGAGACGGGATGAGGCGGTGCGGGCGGGATGAAGCGATGCGGGCGGGATGAAGCGATGCGGGCGGGATGAAGCGATGCGGGCGGGGAGAAACGGGGAGGTGGGCTGCCACGACGGAAGTGATGGTCTGGAAGCGAGACATGCCAGACATAAAAAAGGCCCCGCAGTGCGGGGCCTCGAACGATCGATGGTGCTTCCATGCCTGCCGTCAGCATAACGGAGGCTTACGTTGATCGCGCGGGATCAGCCGTTGATCGGCGCGGAATCGATCTGGCGCTTGGCGGGCTGCTTGGCCGGTGTGCCCGGCTCGATCACGAAGTAGTCGGCGTCGGACGGTGGCAGCGGAGCACGGCCCCGAATCTTGTCGGCCATCTTCTCCGCCAGCATGATCGTCGGTGCGTTCAGGTTGCCGGTGGGGATGACCGGGAACAGCGAGGCGTCCACGACGCGCAGGTTGTCGAGACCATGCACGCGACCGGCGCCATCGACCACGGAGGTCGCGTCACTGCCCATGCGACAGCTGCCGCACGGGTGGTAGGCCGTCTCGGCATGATTGCGTACGTATTCGTCGAGCTGCTCGTCCGTCTGGACATCAGCGCCCGGCGCCAGTTCGCGGCCACGGTAATCGTCCAGTGCCGGCTGAGCGATGATCTCGCGAGTCAGGCGAATGGCGGCGCGGAACTCTTCCCAGTCACGCTCCTCGGCCATGTAGTTGAAGAAGATCGAGGGCGCGGCCTTGGGGTCCAGTGAGGTCAGTCGGACACGGCCCTTGCTCTGGGAGCGCATGGAACCGACATGTGCCTGGAAGCCGTGGCCCTGCACCGCACTCTTGCCGTTGTAGCTGATCGCGATCGGCAGGAAGTGATACTGCAGGTTCGGCCAGGCCTCGTTGGCATCGCTGCGAATGAAGCCGGCAGCCTCGAACTGGTTGCTGGCACCCACACCGGTCCCCTTGAGCATCCACTCCAGGCCGATGGGCGGCTGGTTGTACCACTTGAGGGACGGGTAGAGCGAGATCGGCTTGGTGCACTCGTACTGGATGTAGAGCTCGAGGTGATCCTGCAGGTTCTCCCCCACACCCGGCAGGTGGTGCACCATCTTCACGCCCAGCGGCTCGAGGTGCTCACGATTGCCGACGCCGGAGCGCTGAAGGATCTGCGGCGAGGCGATGGCGCCAGCACACAGCAGCACTTCCTTGCGTGCACGTACGCGGTGGTCCTGCCCCTTGCGCTCATATTTCACGCCGACCGCTGTCTTGCCCTCGAACAGGATGACATCGGTGGTGGCACGCGTCTCGATGGTCACGTTGGCGCGCTTCTTGGCGGTATCCAGATAGCCGCGGGCGGTGGAGGCGCGACGGCCTTCCTTGGTCACGAAGCGGTCCATCGGGCCGAAGCCTTCCTGCTGATAGCCGTTGACGTCTTCGGTGGCCGGATAGCCCGCCTCGATGCCTGCCGCGATGAAGGCGTGATAGAGCTCGTTGTTGCCTTCCTTGGGAGTCGTGACCGAGACCGGCCCATCGCCGCCGTGGTAGTCGTTGGGGCCGATATCGCGCGTCTCGCACTTGCGGAAGTAGGGCAGGCACTCACGATAGTTCCAGTCAGCCAGGATGGGATCCTTGGCCCAGTTGTCGTAATCCAGCGCATTGCCACGGATGTAGCACATGCCATTGATCAACGAGGAGCCTCCCAGTCCCTTGCCGCGGCCACATTCCATGCGGCGATTGTTCATGTGCGGCTCGGGGTCGGTCTTGAAGTCCCAGTTGTAGCGCTGGCCCTGCAGGGGATACGCCAGTGCGGCAGGCATCTGGGTACGGAAATCGAAACGGTGGTCACGGCCGCCCGCTTCCAGCAGCAGGACACTGACGTCAGCGTCTTCGCTGAGGCGAGTGGCCAGCACGTTGCCGGCGCTGCCGGCACCGATGATGACGTAGTCGTATTCACGCTCGAATTGGCTCATGAAATCTCCTTTCGTATCAGATGCCACATGCGGGCGCAGGACGCCCCGTCGACGACGAGGGGTGGCCACTGCCGGGCGGATGGATACGGTGATGTGTCTGTGAGGAGCCGTCGGGGCAGCGCATGGCAAGTGGTATGCCATCACTGTCAGCGACTCGTCGGGATTCGTGCACTGCCAGCGCCGAAGTCATGAGTGGCGTGGCGTGCTGGCCGGCACGACGAGGGGTCGTCATGCCGGCGGGTGGGGCATCTGGCGCTATCTTCCGTGCATCAACTCACTGCAGCGGATCAGTGGATCAAGTGTCCTGATCCCGCATCCTGCGCCAGACGATGCTGCTGTCGTCGATTCAGGCCTCATGGCCTCTGGTGGCTCAGAAGGCGGACTCGAACGGCCCCATCTCGATCAGCACGGACTTGGTCTGAGTGTAGTGGGACAGCGTCTCGACACCATTCTCGCGACCGATGCCTGACTGCTTGTAGCCGCCGACCGGCATCTCGGACGGGGACTCGCCCCAGGTGTTGACCCAGCAGATACCGGCTTCGAGCTGGTGGATCACGCGGTGCGCGCGGTTCAGGTTCTCGGTGAACAGGCCAGCCGCCAGGCCATAGGTGGTGTCGTTGGCGCGGCGGATGACTTCCTCTTCGCTGTCGAAGGACAGGATGGACATCACCGGACCGAAGATCTCTTCCTGCACGATGCGCATGTCATCGCTGCAGTCGGTGTAGACGGTCGGCGCGACCCAGGCGCCCTTGGCGAAGTCGCCTTCGCTCATGCGCTCGCCGCCAACCAGCAGACGTGCGCCGTCCTGCTTGGCGATCTCCAGGTAGGAGACGACCTTTTCCAGGTGCTCGAAGCTGACCAGCGGACCGAAGGTGGTGGCGTGATCCTGCGGATCACCGGCCTTGATGCGTGCGACGCGCTCGACGATCTTGGCCTCGAAGGCGTCCTTGACGCTGGCTTCGACGAAGACGCGGGTGCCGTTGGTGCACACCTGACCGGAGCTGTAGAAGTTGGCCATCATGGCGCCGTCGGCAGCACGGTCGAGGTCGGAATCCGCGAACACCAGCAGCGGGGACTTGCCGCCCAGCTCCATGGTGACTTCCTTGAGGCTGGAAGAGGCGGACGCGGACATGACCTTCTTGCCGGTGCCGGCTTCGCCGGTGAAGGAGATCTTGGCGATATCCGGGTGCTCGGTGAGCATCACGCCGACGCGGGCATCGCCCTGCACGACGTTGAACACGCCGTCCGGCAGGCCGGCTTCGGTGAAGATCTCGGCAAGCTTCAGTGCGCTCAGCGGCGTGACTTCGCTGGGCTTGAAGACCATGGCGTTGCCGGCGGCGAGTGCCGGGGCAGATTTCCAGCAGGCGATCTGGATCGGGTAGTTCCAGGCACCGATGGCACCGATGACACCCAGCGGTTCCTTGCGGGTATAGACGAAGGCTTCCTGGCGCAGAGGCACCTGGGTGCCTTCGATGGCCGGCGCGAGGCCTGCATAGTATTCCAGTGCATCGGCACCGGTGACGATGTCGACCACTTCGGTCTCGGATAGCGGCTTGCCGGTGTCCAATGTCTCGAGCAGTGCCAGCTCGTCATTGCGCTCGCGCAGCAGGTCGACGGCGCGACGCAGGATACGCGAACGCTCCATGCCGCTCATCGCGGCCCACACCTTCTGGCCCTGCAGGGCGCTTTCGACGGCGGCATCCACGTCCGCGCCACTGGCCTGCTGTACCTGGGCGATGACGTCGCCGGTGGCCGGGTTGACGGTCTCGAAGGTTTCGCCAGAGGTCGCGTCAACGCGACGACCATTGATGTACAGGGTCTGGGTCGGGAAGCTTGCGTTGCTGTTGGCCATGCTTGCGCTCCTGTCAGGGATCAGAAAAGGGGAGAGTCGTAGAGTACCTGTGGGTTCAAGCGTCCGAGCGGGGGAGGCTGTTGCGCTCAGGCATGCTCGGCAGGCACCGGGTGCGTCATGTCAGACGCTTGTGCATCTGCTGCTGGCGTGGAGACGTCAGCGGCGTGTTGCGCCAGCTGGTATTCCACATATTCATAGGCCAGACGCCGGGCTCGCTCGACGTCCAGTCCCTCGGGGTCCAGCGTGCCACGCAACCACAGGCCGTCGATCAAGGCGGCGAGTCCTGCCGCCGCATCGCGTGCCTCCACCAGCGGCATCACGCGACGGAAGATGGCCGACAGATTGGAGACCAGACGACGGTCATTGACCTTCTGCAGGCGCTCCAGCGGTGTGCGGTGCATGCTGGAGGCCCAGAAGGCCAACCAGGTCTTGGAGACGCTCTGACTGACCTGGCTGCGATCGAAGTTGCCATCGATCACGGCGTGCAGGTGACTGCGGACGTCGTTCGAGGCGATCTCGGCGCGTCGCTCACTGACGGCTCTGCGCAGGTCGGTGAGGATCTGGCGCATCGTGGCCTCCATCAGGCCATCCTTGCCGCCGAAGTAGTGACTGATGATGCCGGCGGAGACGCCCGCATGCCGTGCGATCCGTGCAACGGTGGCGTCGGCCAGTCCTGCCTCATCGATGGCTTGCATGGTGGCCAGAATCAATTGGCGGCGACGAATGGGCTCCATTCCCACTTTCGGCATCAGCTTGCTCTCCCGTCAGGTGGCGTATCGGTGAAACTCGCGTAATCTTGGTACTGGTAGACGCCAAGGATACGCGGTTGTCACCGCATTGCTGAATCCGGCGTTCAATCGGGATTCGGCTCGATCTTGTCGTGACTCGAGTTTTATTGAACGTTCAATTAATAAAAAGTGTAGAGACAGAAAGGTGATGCGTCAAGTTGCATAATTCGTGGTTATTGAAAGCCAGGCTTGGTAGAACTATAGAGAACGCCAGAGGGCACAAGGCGTCCTAGCAAGGGCTGTGAAGGTGCCCACGAGGTGCCTCGTACGTCTGGCCCGGCAGCTCGTCAGAGACAGGCAGCTTCTCAACGACGGCATGGGAGCTTGTCGTGATGAGAGCGTGTCATGAGTGGCGCCTCCCGCGGGCTGTCACTTGTCGCCGGGCCGGGTGGGGATCAATGACACGTGTGACTGACGGACATGTACTGCTCATATAACAAAGAGAAGGGACAAGCATGAAATCATCATCAGGTTTTGCCGCATTGCCGCTGGGACTGGCCATGGGGATGCTGCTGGCACCCCAGGCGCACGCCGAGGTATCAGAGGAGTGCAGTACGGTGCGCTTCGCTGAGGTGGGATGGACGGACATCACTGCCACCACGGCGCTGACGCGCAGTGTCCTGGAAGGTTTGGGGTACGAGACGACCTCCGATACGATCTCCGTGCCGATCGCCTATGCCGGCATGAAGAACAATGACTTCGATGTCTTCCTGGGGAACTGGATGCCGTCGATGGCTTCCATCAGTGACCCCTATATCGACAAGGGGCAGGTAGAGCGACCGCGTGCGAATCTGCAAGGGGCCAAGTACACCCTGGCGGTGCCCCAGTACGTGCTGGATGCCGGCGTGACCTCGGTGGCGGATCTTGCCGACAACCTCGAGAAGTTCGATGGGCGCATCTACGGCATCGAGGCAGGCAATGATGGCAACATGATCATCGCCGACATGATCGATGACGATGCCTTCGGTCTGGGCGCCTTCGAGATGATCGATTCTTCCGAAGCCGGCATGCTGGCGGAAGTGAAGTCGAAGATCGCGGCCAAGGAGTGGGTCGTCTTCCTCGGCTGGGAGCCGCACCCCATGAACACTCGCTTCGAGATGGGATATCTGGAAGGCGCGGATGACTACTTCGGGCCGAACCTGGGCGGAGCGACGGTCTACACCAATACCCGCGCGGGATATAGTGAGGCGTGTTCCAATGTCGGTGCGCTGCTGGCCAATCTCGAGTTCAGCCTGGAGATGGAAAATCAGATCATGGGCGAGATCATGGATGAGGGTGCCGATCCGGATGAGGCAGCAGCAGACTGGCTCAAGCAGAACCCCAGCGTGCTGGAGGCATGGCTTGAAGGTGTCGAGACCACCCAGGGAGAACCTGGCCTGCCTGCCGTCAAGGCCTCGCTGGGCATCTGAGCATCCCGCTGACTCACTTTGACGGGCAATTGCAAAAAAAGTGCTTGCAATTCAGCAGCCTGACCTGCAATATACGCCTCGTCGTGTGGCTACATAGCTCAGCTGGTTAGAGCACATCACTCATAATGATGGGGTCCCCTGTTCAAATCAGGGTGTAGCCACCAGTGATTCCAAGGCCTGCATCCGTGCGGGCCTTGTCACATCTGGATGTCGCCATGTGCGCTTTCGGAGGTGGATTCGGCAGAAGGAATCGAGCGAGTTCTGCGGTAGGTTGAATGCCCGAAGGTGGTTGACGCCATTGAGTATTTCCGTATAATTCGTCGCGTGTTCAAGGTTGTTCCTCGATAGCTCAGTTGGTAGAGCAAATGACTGTTAATCATTGGGTCACAGGTTCGAGTCCTGTTCGAGGAGCCAATAGCACACGCAGCATGCTTGAAATGTCAGTCTGACAGCATCCATGATGATGTCGCTGGCAGATGGATTTCCGGTCGTTCCTCGATAGCTCAGTTGGTAGAGCAAATGACTGTTAATCATTGGGTCACAGGTTCGAGTCCTGTTCGAGGAGCCAATCCCAGGCTTCCTGCCAATGCCGGAAATGACGCTGGTAGATGAGCATCTCATCGTCAGCTTCGATATCGCCCTGATATCGATCGATATTTCGTTGTTCCTCGATAGCTCAGTTGGTAGAGCAAATGACTGTTAATCATTGGGTCACAGGTTCGAGTCCTGTTCGAGGAGCCAATATCACATCCCGTATCTCCCTCTCTTGCCAGTCGATCGTTCGAGATCCCACCTGCCTCTCGTCAGAATGACGTGATTCTGCGCTGATGGTGTCTTACTCCTGCAGCCTTCGCTGCCGCTTTTCTGTGTCTGCCTGCTTTCCTGTGTCCGCCCGCTTCCTTGCTGGTCGATCTCTTTCTGCTATTCGTTTCAGCTTGCCCCCGCGTGCCGAGCGCCGGTGCGTCGACTCGCCCGTGCGTGTCGATGACGCCTGCATCAGGCATGAAAAAGCCCCTGCACTCGGATCTGACATGAGGGCAGGGGCCTTGCAACCGCGATGTGCCGGCGCGTCAGCGACGACGAGAGAGTTCAGCGATCGCCATTGAGATGGGCGTAATCGAGCAGGATCTCGGCGCTTTCCTGTAGCTGAGCCTGATCGATGGGATCCTCGGCTGGCTCGTCGGTGCTGTCCTGCGTCTCGATCTCCTGCTGCAGGTCACTTTCTGCCGATGCGATGTGATCGCTGGCGGCATCAAGTTCGGCGAAGCTCGACAGCGGCTCCATGCCCAGTGCTCGGCGGCGCTTGTTTTCCAGTGCCAGTTGCTCGGCTTCCTGGGCATCCATCTCGCGCTTGCGTTGCTCACGATTGAGGCTGATGCTGGTCTGCTGGGCGCGCAGTGCCTTTGACAGCGCGACTTCGCTCTGCAGGTAGACGAAGTTGGGCTCCTGTTCGACACGGCTCTCGTGGCGGGCACGCAGGGCTGCCAGGTAGCGAGCCGGTTCCCCATAGCGACGATACTTCACCGGGCGAACCTGGTCCCATGGCAGGGCGTAGTCGAGGCTCGATTCGCCGATTTCCTTCGGGTCGATGATGCTGGGGAAGGCGATGTCCGGCTTGACGCCCTTGTTCTGGGTGGAGTCACCGGAGATGCGATAGAACTTGGCGCGGGTCAGCTTGATTTCACCTTGTGTCAGCGAGGAGATCGTCTGCACGGTGCCCTTGCCGAAGGTCTGGCTGCCGATGACCGGGCCGCGGCCATAATCCTGGATGGCGCCGGCAAAGATCTCGGAGGCCGAGGCCGAAAGGCGGTTGACCAGGACGGCCAGCGGACCATCGTAGTGGGTGCCGGCATCGGTATCGCCATACAGGCTGATGCGTCCGCGGGCATCACGTACCTGCACGGTGGGGCCGCGGTCGATGAACAGGCCGATCATCGAATTGGCCTCCTGCAGGGCGCCGCCGCCATTGTTGCGCAGATCCAGAATGATGCCTTCCACCTGCTTGGCCTTCAGCTCATCGATGAGGCGCGCCACGTCACGTGTGGTGCTGCGATAGTCATCTTCGCCGGCCTGCCAGGCATCGAAGTCGACATAGAAGGCAGGGACGTGAATCACGCCGATCCTGTGCACGCCATCATTGCGCTTGACGTCGACGACCTTGGCGTTGGCAGCCTGGTCTTCCAGCTTGACGGTGTCGCGGGTGATGTCCACTTCCCGTGTCTTGGTGACATCCAGGGACTGGGCCGGGATGACTTCAAGGCGCACGACGGAGCCCTTGGGGCCGCGGATCAGGTCCACGACATCGTCAAGGCGCATGCCGACCACGTTGGTCCATTCGCCATCCCCCTGACCAACGGCCACGATGCGGTCCGCCGGCTTGAGCTCCCCGTCCTTCTCGGCCGGGCCGCCCGGTACCAGGCTTGAGACCTTGACGTACTCGCCTTCGGATTGAAGCAGGGCACCGATGCCATCGAGTGACAGCTTCATCTGGATGTCGAAGGATTCGCCCTGGCGTGGGGAGAAGTATTCGCTGTGCGGATCGATGCTGCCGGTGACGGCGTGCATGATCAGGGTCAGGATGTCTTCGTCGTTGGTCTGCTCGATGCGCTTGAGCTGGTTGGCATAGCGCTCGCTGAGCGTCTTGGCGATGTCCTCGTCGCTCTTGTCGGACAGCGACATCGACAGCCAGGCGTTCTTGAGTCGCTTGCGCCACAGCTCATCAAGCTCCTGCTCGCTGTCGGCCCAGGGGCTTTCCGCACGATCGAGTGCGAGTCGATCATCGCGGGTGAAATCGAAGCTCGGCTTGCCGTCCAGCGTCTTCACCAGCCATTCGAGGCGTGAGGTGAGGCGCTGCTGGTAGCGGGCATGCAGGGCATAGAGGCGCTCGAGATCACCGTCGAGCATGGCGTCATCGAAGGCGTGGCGAAGATCACTGAACTCGGTGATATCCGAGTCCAGCAGATAGGCTTTCTGGGGGTCGAGTGTCTTGAGATATTGCGTGAATGCCTGGGTAGCCCATTGGTCATCCAGCGTGACATCTTCGTAATGCCCGTAACGCAATGATTCGGCAACTTCGCGAGCAGCCTGTGCATCGGCGTCAGTAGGGGTGACCGCGGCGCTGGCGGGGCCGGCCATGGCGAGACACAAGGCAAGGCATGCCGTGCGCCGGACGTTTGCAAACAGGCTCATCAATGAAGCACTCCCGATTCATGTACACTCTGCTCCCTGAGCGACCTCTCCGCGGAGAGGTCGAGCGGGCATTGTAGCAGCCTCCCGCGTCCGCGACAGTTGCCTGTCGTTGATCGGCGGGGCTTGCGGTATGGCGTGTCAGCGCTGCCTGGCGTGATCGGTCCTGCGGGACCTGCGCGGCTGACGAGAGCTGGCGGGTCGATCACCACCGCAAGGGAGGAGTCGTTTCGCTCTATCCATCATGTTTCTTCTTATACAGTGCCTTGCATTCATCTTCGAGGACTTGACGCTATCATGACTTACGCGATTGCGGATTCCCGCGTTCCAGCACTGCTTGAATTCCTGAATGTCTCTCCGACTCCCTGGCATGCCACGGCGACCATGGCGGCTCGCCTGGAGCGCGAAGGCTATCGCCGACTCGAGGAGACCGAAAGCTGGAAGTTGTCGCCCGGTGAACGGGCTTTCGTGACGCGCAATGATTCCTCGCTGATCGCCTTTCAGCTTCCTCGGGGTAATACGCAGCTCGAGGCAATACGGATGATCGGCGCGCACACGGATTCTCCTTGCCTGCGCCTGAAGCCCAATCCAGCCCAGCTCAGTCAGGGCTGGTTGACCCTGGGGATCGAAACCTACGGTGGCGTGCTGCTGAATACCTGGTTCGATCGCGATCTCGGGCTTGCAGGCCGTGTTCAGGTGCGTCACCAGGATGGCCGTCGCGAGAGTCTGCTGCTGACGGTGATGCGGCCGGTGGCCTGTGTTCCGAGCCTGGCGATTCACCTGGATCGTGACGTCAACAATGGGCGCGCCATCAATGCCCAGACGCAGATGTCCGCCGTGGTCATGCAGCTGGGCGAGGAGGCTGGCACCCCGGCTGAGGCCTTCCATGCGCTGTTGATCGAGCTGCTGGAAGAGCAGCACGGCGTGCGTGTCGCGGAGGTCATCGACTTCGAACTCGGGCTGCATGATCTGCAGCCGGCGGCCCAGGCCGGGCTCAAGGGCGAGCTGGTCGCCAGTGCACGCCTGGACAATCTGCTGTCCTGCTTCGTCGGCCTGGAAGCGTTGCTGGGGGCCGATGGCAGCCAGGGCGCGCTGTTCGTCGCCACGGATCACGAGGAAGTCGGCAGTGCCAGCGCCTGCGGTGCCCAGGGGCCTTTCCTGGCGGATGTGCTCAAGCGCATCAATCACTATGTGGGCTTGGTCAACGAAGAAGGTTATCAGTGCCTCGTGCAGCGCTCCTTGATGATCTCCTGTGACAATGCGCATGCCGTCCACCCCAACTTCCCGGACAAGCATGATGCGGGTCATGGCCCGAAACTGAATGCGGGGCCGGTGATCAAGGTCAACGCCAATCAGCGTTATGCCACCAACAGCACCACGGCGGGTCTGTTCCGTGAGCTGTGCCGGGAGCAGGAGGTGCCGGTTCAGACGTTCGTCAGCCGTGCCGACATGGGTTGCGGCAGCACCATCGGGCCGATCACCGCCAGTGAAGTGGGGGTGCCGACCTTGGATGTCGGGCTGCCGCAGTGGGGCATGCACTCGATTCGTGAGACGTCCGGCAGTGCCGATGTGGCGATGCTGATCAAGGTGCTGGTGGCATTCTGCAATCGCGAGCGTCTGGACTGAGCAGAGTTGAACTGACAAGCACGGTGAAACATTGAAAAATTGAAACATTGAAAGAGGCGGCCTGCGGGCTGCCTCTTTCGGTTCCGGTTCCGGTTCCGGTTTCGGTTCCGGTTCCGGTTCCGGTGTCGATTGTCGGCGGGAATCACGAGCATGAGCGCAGGCGATGCGAGGGAATGTGAATCCGACGCAACAAAAAAGGCCTGACTGCAAGCAGTCAGGCCTTTCGAATCTTGGTTGGTGGCTACACCCTGATTTGAACAGGGGACCCCATCATTATGAGTGATGTGCTCTAACCAGCTGAGCTATGTAGCCGTCCAACGGAGGCGAATATTACGGATTATCCGTGATGTTGTCAACGCATCAGCCTGAAAAAGTGGCAGGGAATTCATCAGGCTAGCAGCCGAGCTGCTCTGCGAGGTGGTCGGGGAGGGTATCGAGGAGCGTGCCGGGACGGGTCTCTTGCGAGATGGCGCGTGCGATGAGGTCGCCACTGGCGCAGGCCAGCGTGAAGCCCAGGCTGCCATGTCCGACGTTCAGCCACAGGTTGTCCGGTCTGCCCGCTTGCTGGGGGCGGCCCAGGATCGGAGGGCCCTTCGGCGTGCTGGGGCGCAGCCCGGCCCACGGAGTGGCTTGCGAGAAATCGCCGGCGTCGGGGAAGGTCTCACTGGCCAGCTGACGCAGGGCGGCAATGCGCTTCTCGTCCAGCGCAGGATGGAAGCTGTCAGATTCGCGGTGGCCGATATCCACCATGGCCGCGACGCGCAGCTGTCGGGACTTGCGTGTATCCAGATCGGCGTAGACCACCTTGCGCGCGGCATCCGTCACGCTGATGCGCGGGGCCGCTGTCTTTGGGGTGTCAGCTGGCAGTGGCAGCGTGAGGCTGTAGCCCTTGAGCGGTTGCAGAGGCAGGCGGATGCCCAGCGGGCGGACCAGTTCGGTGGCGTGATTGCCGGCCGCGATGATCAGCGTATCGACGGCGTGGCGTTCGCGGCGGCCATCGGCGCGGGTGAGTTCGAGGTGCGCGATGCGCCCGTCATGCGCGCTCAGTGGAGCGACGCGGGTGCTGGCGAGGCGTGTATAGCGATCAGAGGCCTGCAGCTTGCGCTCCAGCGCCTGACAGAAGGCATGGCAATCCGCCGTCTCGTCCGAGGCGCTGAAGATTCCGCCCGACAGATGAGGCTGCTGGTGGATAAGTGAGGGCTCCAGTGCGATGCATTGACGTGCATCGAGCACCTGTTGGTCCTGAGGCGCGACGCGTGCGGCGGCGGCCTTGTCGAGCGCTGCGGAGTCGCGATGGATCACCAGCTTGCCGCGTTGCTGCCAGGCGAACTCCTCGAGTGCATTCTGAACTCGCCACTGAGTCATGATCTGTTGGCTGTGCAGTGCCAGGGCGAGCATCTGCGCTGCGCTTGCTCGATGCGTGCGCTGATTGCAGGCGGCCAGAAACTGCGTCATCCAGCGCCATTGCGAGGGGGCAAGCCGCGGGCGCAGCCGCAGCGGTGCCTCATTGCCTGCCAGCAACCACTTGATGGCCTGGAGGGGCACGCCGCTGTCAGCCAGTGGCGCCACATAGCGGTAGCTCAACTGGCCGCCATTGGCGTGGCTGGTCTCGCGGGCGACCTCGACATGGGCATCGATCAGGGTCACGCAGTGTCCCGCTCGGACCAGTGCATGAGCGCTGCTCAGGCCGATCACGCCGCCTCCGATGATGGTCACATGACGTTGCATGGCAGGCTCCTGACGGTATGGGGGAGGCAGATGAGCATGCCTGTCCCGGGGCCGAGCGGCGAATGAAAGATCCTCGCTACGTCATAACCCTCGGTTATGGGGTAGGCTGTCGGCTGGACGTTGAGACAACACGACAGAATGTGGAGATCTTGCATGCGGCTCAGGGATCTGGAGGTCTTTCATGCGGTGTTGCAGGCCGGCAGCGTGACCGGCGCCGCTCGGCTGTTGCATGTTTCCCAGCCGGCCGCGAGCAAGGCGTTGCAGCAGGTGGAGCGGCAGTGGGGGATCGCGCTGTTCACCCGTAGCGCCGGACAGCTGGTGCCCACGGAGGAGGCGCGCAAGCTGGAGGCGGCAAGCCAGGGGATGCTGGGGCAGCTGGATGACGTCAAGCGGCTGGTAGAAGGCTTGCGTTCAGGTGAGGCGCAGTCTCTCAAGGTGGTGGCGACGCCGGCGATCGCCCAGCAGCTGTTGCCGCAGGCGCTGGGGCAATGGCGCCGGCGACATGCTCGAGTCAATTGCGAGCTGGCCACCCAGCACACCCGCGAGATCATCGATGCCCTGCTGCTGCATGAAGTCGATATCGCCTTCACCTTGAGTGCGCCGACGCATCCGGCACTGATGACTCGCGCACTGGCCCGCATGCCCCTGAAGGTATTGGCGCCCGCAGGGCACTGGGCACAGGAGTGTCAGCAGGCACCGATGACGGTGGCGGAGCTTGCCGGTCAGCGTCTGATCGCGCTGGGGGCGCATGATCCGCTGGCGCGACGTCTCGATGGCCTGCTGGCGAGCGAGATGCCGTCACCGTCTGAATCAGGTAACTCGAAAGCACCGTCATCTCCTCGCATCGTGACGCGCGTACAGACCTATCCGCTGGCAGCGGCACTGGTGCAGGCAGGGGAGGGGCTGGCCGTGGTCGATGCCTTGACGGCGCATACCGCCTGTCGGGAGCGTGGCCTGGACGCGCGGACATTGCCCCAGGCCGGCGAGCTGATGCTGAGTGCCGTGTGGCGTCGAGAGGCGGGGAGGGGGCGTCTGGCGCAGTCACTGGCGGACCAGTTGGCGACGCTGGCGGCACAATGGCTGCAGGGCTGTGCTCTTGATGATGGGGCATGACCCATGATGCAGAACGCCCCTGACCTCGTGGGAGATCAGGGGCGTTCCCTGCAGCATCAGGCGCTTTCAGGCTGGCTCACCAGGTACTGACTGCGCCCGAGGCCTCAGACATTGAAGCGGTAGTGCACCACGTCGCCATCCTTGAGGATGTAGTCCTTGCCTTCCAGGCGCCACTTGCCGGCATCCTTGGCGCCTTGCTCGCCCTTGTAGGCGATGAAGTCGTCATAGGAGATGACTTCGGCGCGGATGAAGCCCTTCTGGAAGTCGGTGTGGATGACGCCAGCGCCTTCCGGAGCGGTAGCGCCGATCTTGACGGTCCAGGCACGCACTTCCTTCACGCCAGCGGTGAAGTAGGTCTGCAGGCCCAGCAGTTCATAACCGGCGCGGATCACGCGATCCAGGCCCGGCTCTTCCATGCCCAGCTCGTCGAGGAACATCTCGCGCTCCTCTTCCTCCAGCTCGGCGATCTCGGCTTCGATCTTGTTGCACACCGGCACCACGCTGGCACCTTCATTGGCGGCGATGCCACGCACGATGTCGAGGTAGGGGTTGTTCTCGAAGCCTTCCTCGCTGACGTTGGCGATGTACATGGTCGGCTTGAGGGTCAGGAAGCCGAAGCCACGCAGGATCTTGAGGTCGTCATCGCTGAGACCGAAGCTGCGCAGCGGCTGGCCTTCGGCCAGGTGCGGCTGGATACGCTCCAGCACCGCCTTGGTGGCGATGGCTTCCTTGTCGCCGCCCTTGGCGACACGGGCCAGGCGCTGGATGCTGCGCTCGACGCTGTCGAGGTCGGCCAGGGCCAGCTCGATGTTGATGGTCTCGATATCGGCGGCCGGGTCAACGTGATTGGCGACGTGGATGACGTTGTCATCCTCGAAGCAGCGCACCACGTGGGCAATGGCATCGGTCTCGCGGATGTTGGCCAGGAACTTGTTGCCCAGGCCTTCGCCCTTGGAGGCGCCGGCGACCAGACCTGCGATGTCGACGAATTCCATGGTGGTCGGAATCACCTTCTCCGGCTTGACGATCTCGGCCAGCGCATTCAGGCGAGGGTCAGGCATCGGCACGATACCGGTGTTCGGCTCGATGGTGCAGAAGGGGAAGTTCTCGGCGTCAATGCCCGACTTGGTCAGTGCATTGAAGAGAGTGGACTTGCCGACGTTCGGCAGGCCGACGATGCCGCAATTGAAACCCATGGCGCTAGATCCTGGTGTGACGTGTCGAATGGGGCGTGGCACTGATGACCGTCTCGACCGGCAGGCCCGGAGTGCGAGGGCACGGGCCATGCGAGGAGACGAGGGGACAGGCACGGTGTGAAGTCAGGCGGGAAGTGTAAGGCCTCATGCCGCCGAGGTCATCCATTGGGCGCATGTCGCGCGACAAATGATGCCTTTTGCTGCTGATCGCTTGGCGAGACGCGCGCGCACAAGCGAGGTGATGCGCTGAGCGAATCACCGAAATTCGGAGAGGAGTGATGCCGGGTGATGCAGAGGTTCAGTGCTTGAAGGAGTGCAGGCGATTCATGGCCCGTGCCCATTCGCCGCTGAGGGCATCCGGGAGGGTCATGACCACTTCGTCGATGGCGTCATCGATGGCCAGGCGTTCAGCCTTGCCGGGACGCCCGAGCACGAAGTTGGTCACCAGCTTGGCATTGCCGGGGTGGCCGATGCCGATACGGGCACGATGGAACGACTTGTCGTTGCCCAGTGCGCTGATGATGTCGCGAAGCCCGTTGTGCCCCCCGTGGCCGCCACCCTGCTTGTAGCGGGCGGTGCCGGGGTCGATGTCCAGTTCGTCGTGGGCGACGAGCAGTTCATCCGGGGCGAGCTTGTAGAAGTTGCACAATGCGGCCACGGCCTGACCGCTGCGATTCATGAACGTCGATGGGAACAGCAGATGCAGATCCTGACCGGCGAAGACGATCTTCGCGTACTGGCCATGGAACTTGCGTTCCGGACGCAACGTGGTGTGACCGTGGCGCGCAAGAGCGTCAAGGAGCCAGACGCCGGCGTTGTGACGGGTGTCTTCGTATTCGCTCCCCGGATTACCGAGGCCGATGATCGCTTTCACTCGTGACATGCGTGTCTGGCTCCCTGATCAGAAGGCTGCGTTATTCTGCAGCGGCTTCTTCGCCTTCAGCAGTATCTTCTGCGTCAGCAGAGATGTTCGGACGAGTGACGTTGACCACAGCGGTGTCGTGATCGGCACCGTGAGACAGGGCAACGGACTCGGCGCCTTCCGGCAGAGCGATGTCGGACAGGTGCAGGGTGTGGCCAACTTCCAGCTTGGACACGTCCAGCTCCAGGTATTCCGGCAGGGCTTCCGGCAGGCAGCTGATTTCGACGTCAGTTGCCAGGATGTGCAGGACGCCGTCCTGATCCTTGACGCCGACACAGGCTTCCTGACCAGTGATGTGCAGCGGCACGTTCATGGTCAGTTTGTGGGTCGGGTCGATGCGCAGGAAGTCGATGTGAGTCAGCAGCGGCTTGAACGGGTGACGCTGCAGGTCACGGATGACGACTTTCTCGGCCTTGCCAGCAACATTCAGGGTGATGATGGAGGAGTAGAACGCCTCATCGTCAACCGCCTTGTACAGGCTCGGCTTGTCGACCATGACCGGAGTCGGGGCCTTGTCGGCGCCGTAGACGATTCCCGGCACGAAGTCGTTCGTACGACGCAGGCGGCGGCTCGCACCTTTCCCCAGGTCTTCACGAACTTCAGCATTCAGTTTGAACAGTTTCATTTTGCAGATACCTCAAGGGTCTAATGAGAATCCGGCAGCCCCCGCGACCAGAGCGCTACCGGATCCATGAGGCCGGCCCGGAGATTTCCGGGCCGGCCGCTTGTCGGCAGATGACGGATCATCTGCCGGTGTCAGTGCCTCTTCCCCGAGCAGCGGCGAGCAGGGCCCGCCGACAGGACTCAGTGGAACATGGCGCTGACGGATTCTTCATTGCTGACGCGACGGATCGCCTCGGCGATCAGGCCAGCGACTGTCAGCTGGCGGATCTTGCCGGAACGACGTGCGGTGTCGGACAGCGGGATGGTGTCGGCCACCACCACTTCGTCGAGGACGGAGTTGGTGATGTTGTCGACCGCCGGGCCGGACAGGATCGCGTGGGACGCATAGGCCACGACGCGGTTGGCGCCATGATCCTTGAGTGCCTCGCCCGCCTTGCACAGGGTGCCGGCGGTGTCGATCATGTCATCGACCAGCACGCAGGTGCGGTCCTTGATATCACCGATGATGTTCATCACCTGGGCCTGGTTGGCCTGGGGACGACGCTTGTCGATGATGGCCAGCTCGCAGTTGAGCTGCTTGGCGATGGCACGGGCACGTACCACGCCGCCCACATCCGGGGAGACGACGATCAGGTTGTCATAGTTCTGACGTTCGATGTCATCGAGCAGGATCGGTGAGCCGTAGACGTTGTCCACCGGCACATCGAAGAAGCCCTGGATCTGGTCGGCATGCAGGTCCATGGTCATGACGCGATTCACGCCAGCCTTGACCATCATGTCCGCGACCACCTTCGCCGAGATCGGCACGCGAGCAGAGCGCACGCGGCGGTCCTGACGGGCGTAGCCGAAGTACGGCACGACCGCCGTGATGCGCGCCGCTGACGCACGACGCAACGCATCCACCATCAGGATCAGCTCCATCAGGTTGTCGTTGGTCGGTGCGCAGGTGGACTGCATGATGAAGACGTCCTTGCCGCGGACGTTTTCGTTGATTTCTACCGCAATCTCGCCATCGCTGAACTGACCGACGGTTGCGTGGCCCAGGCGGGTATCGAGGGCTTCAGCTACCTTGCGGGCGAGAGCGGGATTGGCATTCCCCGCGAATACCATCAGTTTTGACACGCGCAGCCACCTTTGGAGTCTTGTGGGATCTCGGGAGTGGAGAATTCCGGGTTGACCGGGAACGGCCAGGATTGGCTGGGGTACCAGGATTCGAACCTGGGAATGTCGGTACCAGAAACCGGTGCCTTACCACTTGGCGATACCCCAGCAACGTTCACTTCAACCAGTTGCTGTGCTCAGGCCGAAGCCAGAGCGGCATGAAGAGGGGAGAGATTGCAACCACGTGCCATGAAGGCGTGCCACGTCGGGCGCTCGGAGTCGAGTCGGCCCAGCACCTTGCTGGCCTGTCGTGCGTCATCGAACGCACAGAACACACAGGCGCCGGTGCCCGTCAGTCTGGCGGTGCCGAACTGGTCCAGCCAGTCCAGGGCGTCGGCGACTGCCGGGTACAAAGTGCGCACCACGACTTCGCAGTCGTTGCGGCCCCCCTGCAGTGCGCGCGCCATACTAATCGCGGGACTGGAACGTGTCAATTGCGGGTGGCCAAACACGGCGGGGGTCGCGACCTCGATGCCCGGGTGGATCACCACGAACCACGGGGTGTCCAGCGGGGCAGGTTCCAGTCGCTCACCGATGCCTTCGGCCCAGGCCGAAAAGCCGCGAACGAAGACCGGTACATCGGCCCCCAGAGCCAGTCCGAGCTCGGCCAGGGTGTCCAGGTCGAGCTCAAGTTTCCAGAGGTGGTCCAGCGCCAGCAGCGTGGTGGCCGCATCACTGCTGCCACCGCCCAGGCCACCGCCCATCGGCAGCACCTTCTTCAGCCGGATATCGACACCGGGCAAGTCATTCGAGCTCGCGACCTGGCCGCGTGCGACGGCCGCTTCTCTCAGCAGGCGAGCGGCACGCATGATCAGGTTGGACTCCGCGGGCACGCCTTCGATGGCCGGGGCGAGGTGAATGGCAGCGTCATCACGCAGCGTGAAGTCCAGTCGGTCACCGTGATCCAGAAACTGGAACAGTGTCTGCAGTTCATGATAGCCATCGGCGCGCTGACCGGTGATATGCAGCATGCGGTTGAGCTTGGCCGGTGCCGGCAGAGAAAGTGTCGCGGTCATCGTGTCCGTCATGGATGAGCTGGCCGGAATGCTGGCCGTGGAGAAAGAAGAGAGCGTCGGGGGCACGCTTAGAGTGCCTGCCACTGGTTGACGATCAGGGTGGCGGTCAGATCGCCGTAGTAGAGTTTCATCTTGCGCGGCAGCCACAGTCCTTCGGCGCGGGTCCAATCCTGATAGTCCACCTCCCAGCCATCCTGATAAAGGGTATCGGGGAAGCCGAGGGTGTCACTCTTCAGGTCGTGCTCGCCCTTGGCTGCCACTCCGCGGACCCAGTCATCCAGGGCCCCCAGCGGCAAGGACCAGCCCAGCTGCGAGAGCATCAGGCTTTCGGCGTCCGGTGCCTGGAAGTCGCCGTCGGACGAGGAGAGGCGCACGCCCTCGGCATCACGCACCAGGGTCGTGCGGCCAGCACCCAGTGGGCCGGTGATCAGCATGTGGTAGTCATCGCCCTCCTGCTGCCAGTCAAGATTGGCGCTGTGACCTTCCTCCGGCGTGCGAATGCCGACCTTGCCTGCCAGTTGCCAGTGCGTGAGCGAATCGATCCTGTCGCTCTGCTGCTGCCAGTCACCTTCATTGCGGGTCAGGTCACCGGCGTTGTCGCTGGCCATCTGACTGGCACAGCCGCTCAGGCCCAATGTCATGGCCAGCAGGACTGGCCCCACCAGACGGCGCAACATGGCGAGGGAAAGGTGGCGTGTCCGGGGAGAGGAGAATGATGATAGGGGGAAAGAAGAGGAGGTCATGACGCGAAAGCCTTCCGGATGGCGGAATGAGAGTCGATGGGCAACCGATGGCGCCATCGGCGAGTCAGGATAATGGACTCGCCGATGGACAGAAAGTGCCGGGCTGTCCTGTCAGGGCGCATCCACGACCGGTCGCAGAGCCGGGATGCGCTGGAACAGGGCTTCCAGCTCGCTGGCCTCCTCGAAACGCTCACTGAGCTCGATGGCCAGGCTGCGTGCTTCATCCTGCTGCTCGAGTGACCACAGCACCTCGATGAGGTGTGCGCCTATCTCGGCATCCTGTTGCTGGGCCCAGGCCGCTTCCAGCGGGGGCAATGCCTGGGCGGCATCCCCGGTGAGGAAATACCCCCAGCCGAGGCTGTCGAGGATGGCAGGGTCGTTCGGCTTCAGCGCATGGGCGCGCTGAACCAGTTCGAGCGCTTCGGCGCGGCGGTCCGCATCCTCTACCAGCAGGGTGTAGCCCAGAGCGTTGTAGGCGCTGGCATTCTCGGGCTCCAGTGCAATGACCTGACGCAGGTCCTGCTCCATCTCCTCGAGACGCCCGTCATCGAGACGACGAATGCCGCGCAGGAACAGCAGGCTGGCCAGTTCGTTCTCCGTCACGGCAGCGCTTTCGCCGTCACCTTCGCTGCGTGCCCTGGTGAGTGTCTTCTGGCGAGCCTTGATGCTGCCGTCGAGCAGCTCGTCGGCGGCGGCGTAGTGTTCCTGGGCATCCAGCAGGTCGATCTCGAAGCTGAGCAATGTCATGGCGTGACGCGGATGACGCAGGCGCTCGACGGCAAGGAACTGGCGTGCCTCCTCGCTGCGATCATGCTCCACCAGCAGCTGCGCGGCGCGCGCGCGACTTGAGACGTAGCGCTCCCCATCCGGTACCTGTCGGTAATAGAGGATGGCGTTGTCGATCTCGCCGCTGGCCTCTGCCGCCAGCCCGAGCAGGGCATAGGCGGCATCCGGGACCGGCGTGTCATCAAGCAACGGCAGCAGCAGACGACGAGCGTCCTCGGGAGAGTCGGCGTCCAGATAGAGGCTGGCCAGTGCCAGACGCAGGCGCGGTGCGTTGGCATGGCGGCTGACAAGGTCATCAATGCGCAGGCGCGCGGCCTCGATGTCACCACCGGCAAGTTCGGTCTGGGCGGCGCTCAGGATCAAGCGACTGTCATTCGGGGCGATGGCCAGGCCACGCTCGGCCGCCTGACGTGAGGCGCTCAGGCGGCCTGCGTCGCGCTCTATCTCGCTGCGAGCCAGCCACACTTCGGCCAGTTCGGGGAACTCGCCTTCCATCGCCATCAGGCGCCTGCGAGCGTCGGACTCATTTCCAAGCGCCGCTTCATAGAGCGCGGCGGCAATTCGCGGGCCCGGTTGCGCGGGATATTGCGCGACATGCTCCAGCAGCCGTGACAGCAGTGATTCCAGATCCGCGCCGGCATCGATGGACTGCTCCGCCAAGGTGGTCACGTTGCCGGTACCGCCGGCGGTCTCTACCGCGAGACGCTGCTCGAGCGCCGTCATCCAGTCGCCGCGCTCCACGGCCAGGCGGGCGCGGATGATGCCCGGCTCGGTCGCGGAATCATCCAGTTGTTGCCAGCGCTGGGCGGCACGCTCCAGCAGGGCAGGATTGTCGGCGTAGCGAGCGGCCAGCACGGCGCGCCGGGCCAGTTCCGGATCATCGAAGCGGCGGCTGGCGGCCAGATACCCATCGGCGGCGCTGGGGTAGTCGCCACGCTGGCCGGCAAGCTCCGCGCCCAGCAGCTGATTGAGGCTGTTGGCATCCAGGCCACTGGTGATGGGTGGGGCGGTATCCAGCGGGTCCGGCTGAGAGGCGAAGGGAGCCTGCGTGGCCGGCGACTGGCAGCCGGCCAGACCCAGCAGCACACTGGCCAGCAGGCAGCGTGTCCAGCGGCTGTCGGCCAGCCGTGCCGTGCCCGTCAGGCGCTCGGAAGGACTCGCGTGGGCTGCCCCGCGAGGGGAGTGTTCAGCGGCAGTCGATACGTGCATGCAACCTCGCAGTCAGCGGTGGAAGGATCTCGGCCAGTCGGCACGTTCCGGCCGGAGTCGCGCCCACGCCGTCATGAAACCCGTAAAAGGTGGCCTGGCAGCGTGTGCCTGCTGGAAATTCCGGCCCGACCTGCGCTCGGCCTCAGCAGCACACCCTGGGGATATTGATCGCTCCAGCATAACGGCTGAAGGCGGACGGGGATAGCATCGACGGTGCCTGTCATGGAGGCAAGGGCAGCGCCTGTCCGCTCGGCGTTTTCCTGAATCAACATGGCGGACGGGAGGTGATAGCATCAGACTGCCAAGCCCATGGAAATTCCTCATCGCTGGCCGCGCCCTGCAGGCTCGCGTGATGTAGGCGCTGTGATAGAATGAGCACGCTAATTTTACGATTTCAGCCGCTTTGACAAACGAGATCTGCAAGCAGGTGGCCAGGTGCCGGCCCCTTCATTGCGGAGGTTTTCCAAGCGACAGCCGCCTGTCCTCGATGCGAGCCCTGCCGGCCAGACCCTGACGACTGACTGACTCCATGACCCTTCTTGCCCTTGGCATCAATCATCGCACCGCCGCCGTCGATGTCCGCGAGCGCGTTGCCTTCACGCCGACACAGCTCGAGGCTGCGCTGGCCGAGCTGAAGCGTCTGCCGGAAGTTTCCGAGGCGGCGGTGCTCTCGACCTGCAATCGCACGGAACTCTACTGTGTGACCGAGGACGGTGCGCGCTCGGTTCTCGCATGGTTGAGCCGATACCATGGCCTGCCGGCTGAAGAGCTTGAGCGCTGCAGCTATCAACATCTCGGTGAGGAGGCGGTCCGCCACCTGATTCGCGTGGCGGTCGGCCTGGACTCCATGGTGCTGGGCGAGCCGCAGATTCTCGGTCAGCTCAAGGATGCCTATCAGTTCGCCCGCGGTACCGTCGGTCTCGGGGGGGAACTGGAGCAGCTCTTCCAGCATATCTTCCAGGTCGCCAAGCAGGTGCGTACCGAGACGGGAATCGGTGAGAACCCCGTCTCGGTGGCCTATGCCGCGGTCAGCATGGCGAGTCATATCTTCGATGACTTCTCGCGAGCCAATGCGCTGCTCATCGGGGCGGGAGACACCATCGAGCTGGTGGCGCGCCACCTCAAGGAAGCGGGCATCGCCAACCTGTGCATCGCCAACCGTACCGTGTCGCGCGCCCAGTCGCTGGCCGATGAGCTGGGCGGGACCGCCATCGGCTTGGAAGGCATTCCGCATGCCCTCGAGAATGCCGATATCGTGATAGCCTCCACCGCCGCTCAGCTGCCGATCCTCGGCAAGGGCATGGTGGAGCGTGCGCTCAAGAAACGCCGTTACAAGCCGGTCTTCATGGTCGATATCGCCGTGCCGCGCGATATCGAGCCGCAGGTCGGGGATCTCGATGATGTCTTCCTTTATACCGTGGATGATCTGCAGGAAGTCATCGAGGAGAACCGTCGTCATCGCCAGCTGGCGGCTGCCCAGGCCGAAGAGCTGATCCGGCAGGGTGTCAGTGCCTGGCAGCACCGCAAGCGTGTGCGCAGTGGCGGAGAAGTCATCAAGCGTTATCGTAGCCACGGCGAGCAACTGCGTGCAGAGTGCGAGGCACAGGCGCTGGCCGAGCTTGATCAGGGCCGTGACCCGCAGGAAGTCGTGGCGCAACTGGCCCGTCAGTTGGCCAACCGCTTCATGCATCACCCGACCCTGGCGCTGCGTCAGGCGTCAGGCGACGATCGACAGGATATTCTTCAGACGGCGCAGGAGCTGCTGCTCGCGCCGGTTGATTCATCACAGGACCCTTCATGAAAGACAGCCTCATCACCAAGCTCGACACCTTCCATGACCGCTTCGAGGAGATCTCCGCCTTGCTGTCGGAGCCTGAAGTGATCGGGGATCAGGCCCGCTTCCGTGACCTGTCGCGGGAGTATGCCGAGCTTGAGCCATTGATCGAGGCATGGCAGCGCCATCGCGCCTTGAAGGAAGATCGCGAGGCCGCCCTCGGCATGTGCGATGACAGCGACGCCGAGATGCGCGAGATGGCACGTGAGGAAGTCCGCGAGAGCGATGCAGCGCTTGACGTGCTGGAGGCAGAGATTACCCAGCTGTTGATCCCGCGGGACCCGGATGATGGGGCCAACGTCTTCCTCGAAGTGCGTGCCGGCACCGGCGGTGACGAGGCGGCGCTGTTCGCGGGGGACCTGTTCAAGATGTATTCCCGCTACGCCGAGCTCAAGGGCTGGAAGGTCGAGACCGTCAGCGCAAGCCACGGTGAGCATGGTGGTTTCAAGGAAGTCATCGCCCGCGTCAAGGGCGAGGGGGTCTACTCGCGCCTCAAGTTCGAATCCGGTGCGCACCGCGTGCAGCGCGTGCCTGCCACGGAATCCCAGGGCCGCATCCATACGTCCGCCTGTACCGTGGCGGTGATGCCTGAGGCCGATGAGGTCGGGGACATCGACATCAATCCGGCCGACCTGCGAGTGGATACCTACCGCAGTTCCGGGGCCGGGGGGCAGCACGTCAACACCACCGATTCGGCGATTCGCATCACCCACCTGCCCACCGGTGTGGTCGTGGAGTGCCAGGACGAGCGCAGTCAGCACAAGAACCGTGCGCGCGCCATGTCGTTGCTGGCAGCGCGACTCAAGCAGGCCGCGGTGGACAGCCAGGCACAGGCGACTTCCGATGCCCGTCGCAAGCTGGTGGGCTCCGGTGATCGCTCCGAGCGCATCCGCACCTACAACTTCCCCCAGGGGCGTCTGACCGATCACCGCATCAATCTGACGCTCTACAAGCTCAATGAAGTGATCGCCGGTCAGCTGGACGAGGTGATCGAGCCGCTGGTCGTCGAATATCAGGCAGACCAGCTGACGGCACTGCAGGAGCAATGAGGTGAGAATCGATGTCACGTTGGCAGCCGCGGCTGCCCGTCTGAGTGAGTCGGGCAGCGAGTCTCCGCGTCTGGATGCCGAGCTGCTGCTGGGAGAGGTGATGGGGCGCGATCGCACCTGGTTCTATACCTGGGGGGATCGCGATCTCGAGACGGAAGCAGGCGCCGAGGGCGTGGCACGCTTCGAGGCGCTGCTGGCACGCCGAGCCGAAGGACACCCCGTCGCCCACCTGCTTGGCCGCCGTGAGTTCTATGGCCTGATGCTGCGCTGCTCTCCTGCCACCTTGATTCCGCGCCCGGATACCGAAGTGATGGTGGAGTGCGCGCTGGAGCTGGCCGAGGCGCCCGAAGGCACGCTGCTGGATCTCGGCACCGGCACCGGCGCCATCGCGCTGGCCTTCGCTCGTCATCGTCCGCAGTGGCAGGTGCTGGGGGTGGACCTCATCGAGGAGGCCGTGCAGCTTGCGCGTGACAATGCCGAGCATCTCGCGATTCCCAACGTCGAATTCCGGCGCAGTGACTGGTTCTCCGCCGTTCCCGAGACCGGCTTTGCGCTGGTGACCGCCAATCCGCCTTACCTGGCCGATGATGACCCGCACCTGGCACTGGGTGACGTGCGTTTCGAGCCGCGCTCGGCACTGGTGGCGCGCCAGCAGGGGCTGGCAGACTTCCTGCATCTGATCGAGGCTGCGCCCCGCCATCTGGCCGCGGGCGGTCATCTCATGCTCGAGCATGGCCTGGCCCAGGGCAAGGAAGTGCGCGAGGCGCTGCGCGCCGGTGGTTTTCTGGAAGTGGAAACGCTGGAAGACCTCGGTGGGCGAGAGCGCATCACGCTGGGGCGCATTGGCTGACGCCTCCCCGGCGGGCGGGAATGCAGGCCGGCCCGGACTTGCCAGAGGAAACCCCTGCTTTCAGTGGAGCCTGCGTGGAATCCTCGTCGCAGGCCTGCCTGTGCGGGCGTATCTCCTGTCGGGCGGGTATGGTAGTAATAAGCGATGCATGACTGGAAAGGTCGCCTGATTACCCCCGCGTTCTCGGGTTGCCTGACTGCACGAAAGACAGGAGTAAGGATGATCCTGCTGCAAGTCACCCTGCTGGGAAAACTATTATAATGAAAGCGAAATCACGTTCTCTGGACCGCATTGACCTCAAGATCCTGCGCTGCCTGCAAGAAAATGCGCGCATTTCCTATGTCGACCTCGCCTCCGAGGTGGGACTCTCCACCACTCCCTGTCTGGAGCGAGTCAAACGCCTCGAGCGTGCCGGCATCATCCGCGGCTACAAGGCCGTGCTGGACCCCAAGGCGCTCAAGGCCAACCTGCTGGTCTTCGTCGAGATCAGCCTCGAGACCCAGTCACCCTCCGTCTTCGATGAATTCCGCCGTGCCGTCTCCAAGCTGCCGCAGATCCAGGAGTGTCATCTGGTCTCGGGGCAGTTCGATTACATCCTCAAGTGCCGGATTCCGGAAATGTCCGCCTATCGGCAGTTGCTCGGGGATGTGGTGCTGACGCTGCCCGGGGTCAAGGAATCCAAGAGCTATGTGGTGATGGAAGAGGTCAAGGAGCAGTTCTCGCTGCATGTGCCGGACATCGAGGATCTCGACGCCAAGTGACGAGCCCCTGATGCCAGCGGCAGGGCTCAGGGTTTAGAGCTCAGTCCCGGCGGCCGGCCAAAGCACTCACTTCATTCACAGACAGACGGCTCACCTTCCATGCAAGATTCGCAACTGCTGCGCTATTCGCGTCAGATATTGCTCCCTCAGGTCGATATCGCGGGTCAGCAACGATTGCTGGCCGCGCGGGTGCTGGTGATCGGGGCTGGCGGCCTGGGGTGCCCGGCGGCGCTCTATCTGGCGGCAGCCGGTGTCGGCACGCTGGTGCTGGCCGATGATGACCATGTCGAGCTCTCCAATCTGCAACGTCAGATCGCCCACGGAGAGGCGGACATCGACCAGCCCAAGGCGCGCTCGCTCGCCAGCTCGGTGTCGGCGATCAATCCCGACACCGAGGTGATCGCCCTGTCCGAACGTCTTCAGGGCGAGGCGCTGGCCGAGCAGGTCGCCGCCGCGGACGTGGTGCTCGATTGTACTGACCGTTTCAGTTCGCGCTTCCCGATCAACGCCGCCTGCGTGGCGGCAGGCACGCCGCTGGTGTCAGGTGCCGCGATTCGTTTCTCCGGTCAGCTGGCGGTGTTTGATCGCCGTGAGGCAGATGCGCCGTGTTACGGCTGCCTGTATTCGCCGGAAGAGCAGGGCGATGAAGAGCTGACCTGTGCCGAGAGCGGGGTCATCGCGCCGTTGGTCGGCATCATCGGGGCCTTCCAGGCGCTGGAAGCGCTCAAGCTGATCAGTGGTGCCGGGCATGTGCATCGAGGGCTCGCCACCTTCGATGGCCTGACCGGTGAGTGGCGACGCATGGGGCTCAAGCGTGACCCCGCCTGTCCGGTATGTCGTCGCTCGACATGACATGAGTGGAGCACTCCCCGAGCACCCTTTTCGCCAATGCGTGGAGGGTCTGTCACCAAGCCCCGCAGCCTCTCAGGCTGCGGGGCTTTTGCTTTTCTGATCTCAAAAGCCTGACGCTGATGACCTCAGGGGCGTGCGCCATTGTGGGGCGTCAAAGGGGGGTAAGGCGGTACGTGTTGAAAATTTATACCTCGCGGGGCAATCAATATGCAGTATTTGCCGTTGACGTGTGGTAAATAACGCAAATATTCCCCGGGTCGGTGAATAAACTCAACAGTGGCGGGTAAGGAGGGGCATGGTCGGTTGCAGATCAGGCGCGACAGACGAGCCGCGGCGAGACCGCCAGGAAGCGCAGCGTGGGCGTGATGACATCCGCTCCTACTACCGGGCCAGTCAGCGTGTGACGCTTGCACCCTGTCCACCGGTGGCCGGGGAACGGCGCGCTGATGTCTGCGTGATCGGCGGCGGTATCACCGGCTGCTCAGCGGCTCTGCATCTCGCTGAGCGTGGCTATTCGGTCATCCTGCTGGAGGCGCGCGGCATCGGCTTCGGGGCTTCGGGACGCAGTGGCGGTCAGATCCTGCCGGGACTTGGCACCGACATCGCCACGGTCGAGAAGGCTCTCGGCCGTGAGCAGGCGCATGCCATCTGGGAGATGAGTCGCGAGTCGGTTCGTCTCACCACCGCACTGATCGAGAAGCACCGGATCCCCTGTGATTATACCCGCGGCTATCTGCATGCTGCCGTCAAGCCGCGACATGTGCGCGAATTGCAGGAATTTCAGGCGCGCATGGCACGCGATCATGACTACCATGCATTGCAGTGGTTGCAGGGGGATGCCCTGCGAGCGCGAGTCGTCACCGATGCCTATCCCGGGGCGCTGCATGATGGAGAGGGTGGCCATCTGCATCCGCTGAATTACACCCTCGGCCTTGCGCGTGCTGCTCAGCGGGCAGGGGTCACGATCTGTGAACAGAGTCCTGTGCTCAAGCTCGAGCATGGCCGAAGTGGCAGTGGCATCGTCGCCAATGGCTCCGGTGGGCAGGCAGGGCGTGCGCGTGTGCATACCGCGCAGGGCAGCGTGAGTGCCGAGTTCGTGGTGGTGGCGACCAACGCCTATCTCGATGGCCTGGTCCCGCGGCTGGATGAGCGCATCATGCGCGTCGCCAATTATATCGTGGCCACCGAACCGCTCAGCGAAGCACAGGTCGCGCAGGTGTTGCCGGGCAATGATGCCCTTTCCGATGCCAACTTCGTGCTCGATTACTACCGTCTCTCTGCTGACAGGCGCCTGCTCTACGGGGGGGAGGTGAGCTATACCGGACGAGAGCCGCGCCACCTCAAGACGCGCATGGACGGCAAGATTCGCCGTCTGTTTCCGGCGCTTGACGGGGTGGGGATCGATTACCGCTGGGGCGGTGACGTGGCCATCACCATGAATCGGGCACCGGACTTCGGGCGTCTTGTCCCGAATGTCTATTACGCCCAGGGGTACTCGGGACATGGCATGTCGCTTGCAGGGCTGGCGGGCAAATTGATCGCCGAGACGATTGCCGGCCAGGCGGAACGTTTCGATGTCTTTGCCGCCATGCCCCACCGCGCCTTCCCGGGTGGACACTGGTTGCGAACTCCTCTGCTGGTCCTGGCGACCAGCTTCTACACGCTGCGTGATCGGCTCTAGGCCGAAGCCATGATGAAGGTGCTGCACATTTGACATCGTTGATCATCCCGACAGCCCATGAGCGGGACACGACTGGTGAGTAATCGCAAGGGAGGCGCGATGAGCGCAGTGGACAGCAACGAGGGTATGGCGCCTGAGCGAGACACGAGAGAGTCGTCGGAGGCTGGCCAGCCCCGGTTCCAGTGCCGTGCCGCGTCATCCATTCAGCTCAAGGGGCTGCACAAGCGCTTCGGCAACGAGGTGGCGGCGCTTGATGGTGTGGATCTCGCCATTCAGCCCGGCGAGTTCTTCACGCTATTGGGGCCTTCCGGGTGTGGCAAGACGACGCTTCTGCGCATTCTGGCGGGGCTGGAGGCATTGGATGCGGGGCAGGTGGTGATCGGCGGGCGCGATGTCACCGACGTGCCGCCGCATCAGCGCAGCGTCAATACGGTCTTCCAGTCCTATGCGTTGTTCCCGCATCTCAGCGTGCGTGACAACCTCGCCTTCGGTCTGCGCATGCAGGGCATGCCGAGTGGCGAGCGCGAGGCAAAGGTCGCCGAGATGGCCGAGTTCATCAAGCTGGGGAGTCTGGTCGATCGCCGGGTCGACCAGCTCTCAGGTGGTCAGCGCCAACGTATCGCGCTGGCGCTGGCGCGGGCGCTGGTCTGCGAGCCGGATGTGCTGCTGCTGGATGAACCGCTGTCGGCGCTGGATGCCGGGCTGCGCAGTCAGATCCAGATCGAGCTGCTGCGTCTGCAGAAGCGCCTTGGCATGACCTTCGTGTTCGTCACCCATGATCAGCAGGAAGCGATGGTGATGTCGGACCGCATCGCGGTGCTCGACAGCGGCAGCATCCAGCAGGTGGGGACGCCGCGCGAGATCTATGAATGCCCGGTCAATGCCTTCGTGGCGCGTTTCATGGGGCATGCCAATCTGTTCGAGATCACGGCTCGCGATGACAGCCGCGATGACGCCGTCCGGCTGACCACGCCGCTGGGCATGCTGACGGCGCAGGCACCGGGCAGCGGCGGGTTGCTGCTGCTGCGCCCCGAGACGCTGGTTCTGCGCCGGCGTCCCGCCAGCGAATTCGAACGCTACGACGTGCTGGAAAATCATCTGCCGGGCCGAGTACAGGAGCGACTGTACCGCGGTAGCCATGCCGAATATCGCGTGGAGGTGGCGGGTGTCACCTTGCAGGTGGTGGTCAACAATCGGGGCGGCCAGTTGCCGGACGTGGGAGACCACGTCGATGTGGTGGTGGCCGCGCAAGACCTGATCACGCTGGAGGCATGACGATGGCCTATCACGGGAGCTTGCCCACGGCACGCAGTCGCGCGGTGGTGGCCGAGTCACGCCACCTGCTGTTGACGGTCGCCCCCGGCGCGCTGTGGATCATCATCTTCCTGGTGCTGCCCAGTCTCTATCTGATGAGCGTGGCCTTCATGAGCAATGGCCCCTATGGCTTGCCGGAGATGCCCTTGTCGCTGACCTCGTTTACGCAGCTGGCGGGTCAGGGCTTTCTCGGCTGGAGCCCGGGCAACCTCATGACGCTGGGGCGATCGCTGTGGCAGACCGTGCTTTCCACCGTGCTGGTGGTGCTGGTGGCGTATCCGATCGCCTATCACATATCGCAGGCAGACCAGCGCTGGCGGCCGATCATGCTGCTGGCGGTAGTCGTGCCGTCCTGGACCAATCAGGTCATCCGCACCTTTGGCTGGATGAACCTGCTGGCGCCGGGCACGCCGATGGCGGAGCTGGCCGAGGCCATGGGCATGATCGCGCCCAACATGGGGCTCTATCCGTCCAATTTCGCGGTCACGCTGGGGCTGGTCTACAACTTCCTGCCCTTCATGGTGCTGCCGCTGTATGCCGCTTTCGAGAAGCTCAATCTCTCGCTGGTGGAAGCGGCGCAGGATCTCTACGCCTCGCCGCTCAAGGCTTTCTGGCATGCGGTATTCCCCCAGACGTTGCCGGGGCTGCTGGCGGGGGTGGTGCTGGTGGCGATCCCGGCGTTCGGCATGTACGTGATTCCGGAACTGCTCGGCGGTGGCAAGGGCATGATGCTGGGCAATCTGGTCGCCAATCAGTTCTCCGGCAGTGCCAACTGGCCACTGGGGGCGGCGGGGGCGATCCTGATGTTGATCGCGACCTTCATCGGACTCTATGCCATGCGTCGCATCGGCAAGCGCCTGGGTGGCGGTGAAGAGGTGGTGATATGACGCGCGGCGGACTTCACAAGGGATTGCGGGGCTTCTGGTGGCTGACGCTCGGTTTTCTGTATCTGCCGCTGATCGTGGTGATGCTGTTCTCCTTCAATGCCTCCAACAGTGCCGCCAGCTTCACCGGCGTGTCACTGCGCTGGTATCGGCGCCTGCTGGGCAATGACGCGATCCTCTCGGCGCTGGGCAATTCGCTGTGGCTGGCGGTGGTCTCGTCACTGCTGGCGCTGATGATCGGCACGCTGATCGGCTATGGCATGTATCGCCATCGTCACCGCAAGCTGGGGTGGCTGATCGTGTTGATCTATCTGCCCATCGTGTTGCCGGACATCGTGTTCGGGATCTCGGAAATGACCTTCTTCGTCAAGCTCCACGCGCTGACGGGGCTGCTGTCACCGGGGCTGGGCACCATGATCATCGCGCATGTCACCTTCCAGATTCCCTTCGTGGCGCTGATCGTCTATTCACGCTTCGTCGGTCTGGATCCGACATTGTTCGAGGCGGCCAAGGACCTCTATGCCACGCCGCGCCAGCGCGTGCAGTTCTTCATGTTGCCGACCCTGAAGCCGGCGTTGATCTCGGGCTTCCTGCTGTCCTTCACGCTGTCGCTGGATGACTTCGTGATCAGCTTCTTCACGTCAGGTCCGGAGAGCGCCACCTTGCCGATCTACATCTGGAGCGCGATACGCAAGGGCGTGACACCGGAGATCAATGCCATCGCCACCCTGATGATGGCGGTGGTCGCCCTGGCGGCGATCGTGAGTCTTGCGCTGGCACGCCGGCGCAGCGCTTCATGATTTCGCTGGAGGGTCACTCGTCGTACCCCGCCCCTGACCAGGCAGACATGCCAGTATCGGGGGCGGGCATTCACCACCTCTCTCATCGACTGAACGGAGCATCACAATGACAACTCACACGCTGCGTCTCGCGGTCGCCATCGGCAGTCTGCTGCTGGCAGGCGCCGCCCAGGCTGAAGACAAGAAGCTGTATCTCTTCAACTGGACCCAGTACATGGACCCGGAGATCATCACCGCCTTTGAAGAGGCCTTCGATGTCGAGGTGGTCGAGAATTATTACAACTCCCTGCCGGAAATGCTGGCCAAGCTGAATGCCGGCGGGGTGTCCCAATACGACATCATCGTGCCGTCCAATTACTACGTGCCGCGCCTGATCAACACCGGCCTGGTCCAGAAGATCGACAAGGCGAAAGTGCCCAACCTGGCCAATGTCGATGCGCAGTTCAAGGACCCGAGCTTTGACCCGGGAGCCAATTACACCGTCCCGTATCAGTGGGGAGTCACCGGGCTGGTCTACAACGCCAGCACGTTCAAGGATGCCCCCAAGAGCTGGTCACTGCTGTTTGATCCTGCCGTCAATGCCTCATATCCGTTCAGCCTGATGGGCGATGGCCAGGTCAGCATGGGGGCGGCCTGTGCCTATCTTGGTCATGGCTATGACTGTACCGGCATGGATGCCTGGCGTGAGGCGGCCAGATTGCTGATCGAGACCAAGCATCGCGACAACTTCAGCGGCTTCTCCGATGGCACGCCGGCCCTGCAACAGCTGGCACGCAAGGTCACGCATGGTGCGCTGTCCTACAACGGCGACTATCTGTTCTATCTGGACGAGAATCCGGAGTCCTTCGCCGATATCAAGTACATGATTCCGGATGAAGGTGCCGAGAAGTGGGTCGATTCGATGATGATTCCCGCCAAGGCGCCGCACCCTGAGCTGGCACACGCCTTCATCAACTTCCTTCTGGACGCCAAGGTCGGTGCGCAGTTGTCCAACTACAACTACTACGCCAGCCCCAATGCCGCCGCCAGGCCGTATCTGGATGAGGTGCTGACCCAGCCACCGATCCAGCCCTCTGAGGATGACATGGCGCGTCTGCATTTCTCGCCGAGTCTCTCCGGTGAGCAGTTGCAGATCTTCCAGCAGTTATGGTCGGAAGTGCAGGCCCGTTGAGTCGGCGTCTCGTCGATCGCGGGCATCTCGTCATTGACCGCAGGCGCTGCCTGCAGTGTTCAAGGAAGGTGTTATGAGTGTCAATCACGTGGGTCACGAGCAGCCGGGTCATGAAGATGATGACGCGATCCTGCAGGAATGGTTCGCCGCTCACGGTATCACCGAGGTGGAATGTCTGGTCACGGATCTGACCGGCATTCTCAAGGGCAAGATCATGCCTGCGCGCAAGTACCTCAATGGCGGGCGGCCACGCCTGCCGGATTCGCTGTTCATCCAGACCGTCACGGGAGGCTATCCGGATGATGAAGACAGCCGCTTCTGGAATCCGGCCGAACAGGACATGCAGCTGATTCCGGACGTGAACGCGCTCTATCTGGTGCCGTGGGCGGAAGATCCCACCGCACAGGTCATCCACGATTGCTATTACCTGAATGGTGAGCCGGTTGAGCTGTCGCCACGCTATGTGCTCAAACGGATACTGGCATTGTATGCCGAACAGGGCTGGCAGCCGGTGGTGGCGCCGGAGGCCGAGTTCTATCTGGTCAAGACCAACACCGACTCCGATTATCCGCTGGAACCGCCCATCGGCCGCAGCGGTCGGCAGGAGAGCAGCCGTCAGTCCTTCTCCATCGATGCGGTCAATGAATTCGATCCGCTGTTCGAGGAGATGTATGACTACTGCGAGGCGATGGGGCTGGATCTCGACACCCTGATCCATGAAGAGGGAGCGGGGCAGATGGAGGTCAATTTCGAGCATGGGGATGCTCTTTCTCTCGCCGACCAGGTGGTGATGTTCAAGCGCACCCTGCGGGAGACGGCGCTGCGACATGGCATGTACGGGACCTTCATGGCCAAGCCGATGGCCTATCAGCCGGGCAGTTCGATGCATATTCACCAGAGCCTGGTGGATGTCGAGTCAGGCAATAACCTGTTTGCCGATGCGTCGGGTCAGCCGAGCACGCTGTTCCGTCACTTCATCGGGGGCCTGCAGACCTATCTGCCCGCCGCGATGCCGTTCTTCGCCCCCAACGTCAATTCCTATCGGCGTCTGATGCGCAATGACACCAGCGGCTCCGCACCCATCAATGTCGAGTGGGGCCTGGACAACCGCACCGTGGGCCTGCGGGTGCCGGTGTCGGACGCGGCAGGTACGCGGGTCGAGAATCGTCTGGCGGGCGCCGATGCCAATCCCTATCTGGTGATGGCGGCTTCGCTGGCGTGTGGTTATCTGGGAATGATGGAGCGGATCGAGCCGCGCCCTCCGGTGGTCGGCTCGGCCTGGGAGGGCGGCAATACCCTGCCGGACGATATCGGCCCGGCACTCGATGCTCTGCATGCCTGTACGCCGTTGGCCAACATCCTCGGCGAGCGCTTCGTGAAGAGTTATCTGGCCGTCAAGCGTGCCGAGCATGGGGAATACTTCCAGGTCATCAGCTCCTGGGAGCGTGAGCACCTGCTGCTGCGTGTCTAGACCCCCTGCGGTACGCCAACGGATACCGGGAGGCCACGACATCCGTCGTGGCCTCCCGAGGTTCAGGGGAAGAGGCGGGCGGAAGAAGGGTCGTCGTCAGTGAGGGGCATGACGCGTCAGTCCGGCGCTCATGGTGTGTATCTGCAAGATGTCTTGTTCGCAGGTTGATCTGGTCTACCACAAGGATGCTGTCATGAGTGCCACTACCCCCCTGGAGCCTGCCGCCTCCTGGTATGCCGCTTCCGCCAATGCCGCCCCCGAGCGCCCGCCGTTGTCCGGTGAGGTCAGCTGCGATGTCTGCGTGGTCGGCGCTGGCTTCACGGGAATCTCGGCGGCACTGCACCTGGCCGAGCAGGGGCTCAAGGTGATGGTGCTGGAGGCCGCCTGCGTGGGGTATGGGGCCTCGGGTCGCAATGGCGGGCAGATCGTCAACAGTTACAGTCGCGACATGGACGTGATCGAGGCGCGCTTCGGCGCACGGACGGCGCAGGCATTGGGCGACATGGCCTTTGAGGGCAATCGCATCATTCGGGACCGCATCGCTGACTATGCCATCGACTGCGATCTGCGCGACGGCAACCTCTTTGCCGCCTGCAACGCGCGTCAGCTCAAGGGACTCAAGGAGCACAAGGCCCTCTGGGAGCGCTATGGCAATACCAGTCTCGAATTGCTGGAAGGGGATGCCTATCAGCGTGAAGTGAGCGCCGAAGGGTATACGGGCGCCCTGGTCGACCACTCCGGCGGCCATCTCCACCCGCTCAATCTGGTGCTGGGCGAGGCCGCGGCCTTCGAGTCCCTCGGCGGGGTGATCTTCCAACATAGCCCGTTGGTGAGTCTCGAGCATGGCAGTCCGGTCGTGCTCAGGACGGCCGCTGGCGCCATCCGGGCCGAGCGTGTGGTGATGGCGGGCAATGCCTATCTTCACGGCGTGCTGCCGGAGCTCGAGGGCAAGTCGATGCCCTGCGGCACGCAGATCATCGCCACCGAGCCGTTGGCGGATGACGTGGCGCGCGGGCTGCTGCCCAATGGCATGGCGGTGGAGGACTGCAACTATCTGCTGGATTACTACCGCCTGACTCGCGACAACCGTCTTCTCTTCGGGGGCGGTGTCAACTACGGCGGTGAAGACCCCGCCGATATCGAGTCCCTGATTCGGCCCAAGCTGCTCAAGGTCTTCCCGCAGCTGGCCAGTGTCAGGATCGACTACGCCTGGAGCGGAACCTTCCTGATGACGCTCAATCGACTGCCGCAGTTCGGCGTGCTCAATGACAATGTCTATTACGCCCAGGGGTATTCCGGGCATGGCGTGACCTGCAGTCACCTCGCCGGACGACTGATCAGCGAGGTGATGAGGGGGCGTGAGGGTCGCTTCGATGCCTTCGCGAACCTGCCGCATCTGCCGTTCCCCGGGGGACGACTGTTGCGAGTGCCGCTGTCTGCCGTGGGAGCCTGGTACTACCAGACACGCGACAGGCTCGGCCTCTGACGCACTCGAAGTGGAAGGCAGGGCCGGCAAGCGCGCTCCGGCCGTAATTCCCACTGCGCAAGCGTGTCCGGGGTGAGGCGCCTCAGATGCTGCGCAGGTACCAGTCGTATTCCAGACGGCTGATGATCTGCATCGCGGCCTCGCGCTCCGCCCGGCGACCGGCAATGAAGACATTCAGGAAGCGCTCGCTGAAAGCGGCCGTGAGGGGAGCGCTTTCCTCCAGCAGCGTCAGGGCCTCGGGCCAGCTGTTGGTCAGGCTGGGCTCGAACTGATCATAGGCATTGCCGGTCACCGGCTCACCCGGGGAGATCCGATGGGTGATGCCATGGATGATGGAGGCCAGCAGCGTCGCCAGCAGCAGGTAGGGATTGACGTCAGCCCCGGCGACCCGATGCTCCAGCCGACGCGCCTCATTGGGGCCGGAGGGAATGCGGATGGCGACCGAGCGGTTGTCGAATCCCCAGGTGGGCGCCATCGGTACGTACAGGCCCTGCTGGAAACGGCGGTAGGAATTCAGGTTGGGGGCAAACAGCGCCATGGAGGCGGGCATGAGTTCCAGCAGGCCGCCGATGGCGTGACGCAGGGTCTCGGTGCCCAGAGGATTTTCGCCGGGGTCTGCGAAGACATTGTGTCCATCGCGGTCCACCAGGCTCAGGTGCGCATGCATGCCATTGCCGGCTTCATCACCGTACGGCTTGGCCATGAAGGTCGCGTCGAAGCCATGACGCAGGGCGACACCCTTGATCAGGCGTTTGAGCAGGACGGCGCTGTCACAGGCCTTCATGACGTCGTCGAGATGAATCAGGTTGATCTCGAACTGACCCGGGGCGCACTCCTTGAGCGCGGTATCCAGCGGCAGCTGTTGGATGCGTACGGCATCCTGGATCTCTTCCAGAAAGTCGGCATATTCATCCAGCTCTCCGATGGAGTAGAGCTGGCTTTCCGTGGCGCGCTCACCCGTGAGCGGAGAGCAGGGCGGCTGCACCATGCCCAGGTCATCGCGCTCACGATCCACGAGATAGAACTCCAGTTCCAGCGCGACGACGGCGGTCAGCCCCATCCCGGCCAGAATATCGACCTGTTTCTGCAGCTGATTGCGGGGGTCCGCGAAGAAGGGGCCGTCCCTGTCATCGCGCATGTTCATCAACAGTTGGCCTTGCTTGCCGCCGCGCAGCCAGGGGGCTGGCATCAAGGTGCCGGGGATCGGGCGGCAGACCTGATCCCCATCCCCGGTCTCCAGGCCCAGACCGGTCTCTTCGATGGTGTTGCCGGCGATATCGATCGCGAAGACGGAGCCTGGCAGGTTGATGCCCTGCTCGTAGGCCTTTTCCAGATTCTCGCGCGGGATACGCTTGCCGCGCTGGATGCCGCTGATATCACTGATCAGCAGGTCGATGCTCTCGATTTCCGGATGGCGGTCCAGAAACTCTCTGGCCTCATCGACGTGAAGGCTGTTCATGGGGGGTCCTGTGAGCGGGTGGTGGCACATCATATATCGCCACGCCATCCCGTGTTGTCAAATAATTCACAGCGCTTACCCGCTGCACCCTCGAGGCAGTATCATCAGCTGAGGCGCTTTCTTTCGATCTCTGTCCCGTGGTTTCTCCTTGCTTGAGATTGCCTTCGTGCCTGATTGGCAAGGATGTCAGTTCAATCGATGTTGAATAAAACATACCAAATGACCGGGGTGCATGAGCGGCCCCTGAAGGAGAACCCATGACGTCTCGCCCTCTGGTGGGTGTGATCGCCTGCCGTCGCACGATTGAAGGCCATCCGGCGCACATGGTGACTGACAAGTACGTCAGTGCCCTGCGCGAATTCGGACTGGAGCCACTGGTGATCCCGGTATGGGAAGACGTCATGGCTGACTCGGCCAGAGCACTGCTGGCGCGACTGGATGGGTTGCTGCTGACGGGCAGCTATTCCAACGTGCATCCGGCGCGGTATGGCGAGGCCATCGCGCCGGAGAATACCTATGAAGACACGGCACGAGATGCGTCAGCCATGGCCTGGGTACCGCTGGCGCTCGAGTTGCAACTGCCGTTGCTGGGTATCTGTCGCGGCTTTCAGGAGCTGAACGTCGCCTTCGGTGGCAGTTTGCATCAGGCGGTGCAGAACGTGCCCGGCTTGAGGGATCATCGTGAGCCCGAGGGCGATCTCGACGTGCAGTTCGCCCCCTCCCACGGCATCAGCATCCTGCCGGGCGGACGGCTGGCCGAGTTGTACGCCGCGCCTGAGGCGCGGGTCAATTCCGTGCATCAGCAGGGGATCGCGCGGCTGGGCGAAGGGCTGCGTGTCGAAGCGGTCGCTCCGGATGGTCTGGTGGAGGCGATCTCGATCATCGCAGCGGGAGCCTTCACGCTGGCGGTGCAATGGCATCCCGAATGGAAGCCACGTCAGCATCCGCTGTATCAGGCGATTCTGGAAGGATTTGCCGCGGCCTGTCGGGACAGGTCCAGGCAAGCATCATCCGTTCAGGAGACACCTCGTCAGCCGTCGTGAAGATGACGACGAAGCCGCGTCCCGCGCGCCTGCAGACGCTGCAGGATGACACGGCGCTGGCTGCCTCTCCTGCGTTCTCGTGTGACCTGCCCCCTCTTACCTGACTTCGGAATCCTGATCATGAGCCGTCCCCGGACATTGACCGATTGGCAGGCGCTCGCCGCCCGTCTGACGCCGCAACTGCAAGGCAATGCCTTCATCAATGATGACTTCGTGCCGGCGGTCAGCGGCGAGACCTTCGAGTGCCTCAATCCGGCCACTGGGGAACGATTGGCGAAGGTGGCCAGCTGTGACGGCGCCGATGCCGAGATCGCCGTCCGGCATGCGCGCGCCGCCTTCAAGAGGGGGGGCTGGTCGCGCATGGCGCCTGTCGAGCGCAAGGGCGTGCTGCTCAGGCTGGCGGACCTGATGGAGAGACACCAGGATGAGCTGGCGCTGCTGGATACCCTCGACATGGGCAAGCCGATCACCAGCGCGCTGGATGATGTGGCGGGAGCGATCGGCTCGATCCGCCATCAGGCCGAGTCCATCGACAAGCTGTACGGCGAGGTCGCGCCGACCGGCGAGCAGGTGCTGGGGCTGGTGCTGCGCGAGCCGCTGGGGGTGGTGGCCTCCATCGTGCCGTGGAACTTCCCGCTGATGATGACGGCCTGGAAGGTCGCGCCGGCGCTGGCCGCGGGCAACAGTGTCATCCTCAAGCCGTCGGAGAAGTCACCACTGTCAGCGCTGCGTCTGGCGGCACTCGCACGTGAGGCAGGTCTCCCGAGTGGCGTCTTCCAGGTGTTGCCGGGCTTCGGGCATACCGTCGGGCGTGCGCTGGCCCTGTCGATGGACGTCGAGTGTCTGGCCTTCACCGGTTCCACCACCGTCGGCAAGCAGCTGATGCAGTATGCCGGACAGTCGAACCTGAAGCGTGTCTTCCTGGAGTGCGGTGGCAAGAGCCCCAACATCGTGTTCGCCGATTGCGCGGATCTGGATCGCGTGGCGGAGAGTGCCGCTGCCGCCATCTTCTACAACCAGGGCGAGGTCTGCATCGCCGGTTCTCGCCTGCTGGTGGAAAACTCGATCCGCGACGCCTTCGTCGCCAAGGTGGTGGCGGCTGCCGAGCGCATGCAGCCGGGCGACCCACTGGACCCGACAAGCTTCATGGGGGCGATGGTCGACAGCACCCAGCATGAGCGCGTGATGGGCTACATCCGCAAGGGGATCGAGGAGGGGGCGGTGCTGCGTGCCGGCGGCGAAGACGTTGCCGGGCCGGGGCTGTTCATCCGTCCGGTGGTCTTCGATGGCGTCACGCCCGAGATGGTGATCGGCCGTGAGGAAATCTTCGGGCCGGTGCTGTCGGTCTTCGGTTTCGAGACCGAAGAGGAGGCGCTGGCGCTGGCCAATGACAGTGATTTCGGACTGGCGGCGGGGCTCTGGAGCCAGGACATCGGCCGCATCATGCGCATGACCCATCGTCTCGAATCCGGCCAGGTCTTCGTCAACAACTGGGCGGGGGGCGATCAGAGCATGCCCTTCGGCGGCGTGAAGCAGTCCGGCAACGGGCGCGACAAGTCGCATCACTCGCTGGCGGAATATACCCAGCTCAAGAGTGTCTGGATCGCGCTGGGCTGAGCTAGGCTGAACTGGGCTGGGCTGGGCTGGGCTGAACTGGGCTGGGCTGAACTGGGCTGGGCTGAACTGAAACCGGGCCGAACCGGGCTGTCACGCGTTGGCGGAAACACCGTGCAGCACGAAAAGAGGCCACGCGATCGCGTGGCCTCTTTTCTGTTGTCATCTGCCGCAAGTGTTTGCCGCAAGGTCTAGAACATGCGCGCCGGCGTCGCACAGCTGACCAGACGGCACTCGACTTCGCCGATGTTGCGAAAGCGATGCGGCACATTGGTATCGAAGTAGTAGGCTTCACCGGCTTTCAATACCCGAGTGTCGCTGCCGATGGTGATCTCGATCTCGCCTTCGATGACCACACCGGCTTCCTCTCCCTGATGGGTGATCATCTCGCGGCCGGTGTCACTGACGGGCGGATAGGTCTCGATCATGAACGACAGATTGCGATCCTGACGCTTGGCCCCGACCAGCTTGAAGACCACCTCCCCGCTGCCCACGTTCGTCAGCTCCTCTTCGCCATAGAACACCTTGGCGGTGTTCTCGAGTTCCATGGTAAAGAAATCACCGATGCTCATGGGAATGGCGGCGAGAATCTTGGACAGTGAGCTGACCGAGGGGCTGACCTTGCCCTGTTCGATCAGTGACAGGCTGGAATGGGTCACCCCACAGCGCTTGGCCAGCTCGCGTTGCGAGATGCCCCGCAGCGTACGCAGCGCCCGCAGGCGCGCACCGACATCATCTGCCATCAGAACTTCCTTCGCGAAGCGACGATTGACTGGAAATGCCTTGAGTCCTGGAGCGACAACGGCCAGCCTCGGGATGTCCGTGACTGGCCGTTGCATGCAGCGACAGGATGACTCAGAGGCGCAGGATCAGCTGAGGCTGTCCAGCTTTTCCTTGAGCACCTTGTTGACCTGTTGCGGGTTGGCGGTGCCGCGTGAGGCCTTCATCACCTGACCGACGAAGAAGCCGATCATCTTGCCACGCTTGTCCGGTTCGGCTTCCTGATACTGGGTCACCTGAGCCGGATTGTCGGCGATCACCTGGTCGACCACTGCCTCGATGGCACCGGTGTCCGTGACCTGCTTGAGGCCACGTGACTCGATGATCTCGTCGGCGCTCTCGCCTTCGCCATCCCACAGCGCGGCGAACACCTGCTTGGCGGCCTTGCCGTTGATGGTCTCATCGACGATACGCTTGATCAGGCCCCCCAGCTGGGCTGCCGAGACCGGGCTCACGGTGATGTCGAGATTTTCCTTGTTGAGACGCCCGGCCAGTTCGCCCTGCACCCAGTTGGCGGCTTGCTTGGCGTCGCCGCAGACATCCTTCACTTCCTCGAAGAAGTCGGCCATCTCACGGCTGGCGGACAGCACGCTGGCATCATAGGCGGACAGCCCCAGTTCGCCTTCGAAGCGTGCGCGCTTCTCGGCCGGCAGCTCCGGCAGAGTCTGGCGCAGGTGTTCGATGTAGGCGTCGTCGACTTCCACCGGCAGCAGGTCCGGGCACGGGAAGTAGCGGTAGTCGTTGGCTTCTTCCTTGGTGCGCATGCTGCGCGTCTCGTCGGCATCCGGATCATACAGGCGGGTTTCCTGCACGACCTTGCCGCCGTCCTCGATCAGCTCGATCTGACGCTCCACCTCGAAGTGGATGGCGCGCTCGATGAAGCGGAAGGAGTTGACGTTCTTGATCTCCGCGCGGGTGCCGAAGGCTTCCTGCCCCTTGGGGCGCACCGAGACGTTGACGTCGCAACGCAGGGAACCTTCGGCCATGTTGCCATCGGAGATGCCGAGATACGTCACGATGGCGTGGATCGCCTTGACGTAGGCCACCGCTTCCTTGGCGGAGCGCATGTCCGGCTCGGAGACGATTTCCAGCAGCGGTGTGCCGGCACGGTTCAGGTCGATGCCGGTCATGCCCTGGAAGTCTTCGTGCAGTGACTTGCCGGCGTCTTCCTCGAGATGGGCATGGTGGATGCGGATCGACTTGCGCGTGCCATCCTCGAGCAGGATCTCGAGTTCACCCGGCCCGACGATGGGCTGATCCATCTGGCTGGTCTGGTAGCCCTTGGGCAGATCCGGGTAGAAGTAGTTCTTGCGCTCGAACACCGAACGGCCGGCCACGGCGGCATTGACGGCGAGGCCGAAGCGCACGGCCATGGCCACGGCCTGCTCGTTGAGCACCGGCAGGGTGCCCGGCAGGCCGAGATCGACGGCGCTGGCCTGGGTGTTGGGCTCGGCACCGTAGGTGGTGGACGAGCCGGAGAAGATCTTTGACTGGGTGGCGAGCTGAGCGTGAACCTCAAGCCCGATTACGACTTCCCATTGCATCAGGCTTGCTCCTGTCCGAATTCCGGGCGCTGGCGGTGCCAGTCGGTGATTTGCTGGAACTGGTGCGCGACGCCCAGCAGGGTCTGCTCACCGAAGTGCGGGCCGAGAATCTGCAGACCCACCGGGCGCTTGCCAGCCAGACCGGCCGGCACGCTGATGCCCGGAATGCCCGCCAGGTTGATGGCGATGGTGTAGAGATCCTGCAGGTACATGGACAGCGGGTCCTTGTGCGCGCCGAGATCGAACGCCGGGGTCGGTGCCGCCGGCCCCATCAGCACATCGACCTGGTCGAAGGCATCGAGGAAGTCCTGACGGATCAGGCGACGCACCTTCTGGGCCTTGATGTAGTAGGCATCGAAGAAGCCTTCGGACAGGGTGTGCGTGCCGATCAGGATGCGGCGCTTCACTTCGTCGCCGAAGCCTTCCTCGCGAGTGCGCTTGTAGAGGTCTTCCAGGTCCTGCGGGTCCGCGCAGCGGTGGCCGAAACGCACGCCGTCGTAACGCGACAGGTTGGAGGAGGCCTCGGCCGGTGCGATCACGTAGTAGGTCGGGATGGCCAGGTGGGTATGCGGCAGGGAGATTTCCTGCACGCTGGCACCGGCATCCTCGAAGACCTTGATCGCGGCACGCACGGAGGCTTCGACCTCCGCTGACAGGCCGTCGCCGAAGTATTCCTTCGGCAGGCCGATCTTCAGGCCCTTGAGGTCATAGTCCAGGCCTTCGACGTAGTCCGGCACGCCACGTACCACGCTGGTGGAGTCACGCGGGTCGGCGCCGGCGATCACGTTCATCAGGCGCGCGCAGTCCTCGGCGGAGCGTGCCATCGGGCCACCCTGATCGAGACTGGAGGCGTAGGCGATCATGCCGTAGCGGGAGACGCGGCCGTAGGTCGGCTTGAGGCCGGTGATGCCACAGAAGGCAGCCGGCTGGCGGATGGAGCCACCGGTATCGGTGCCCAGTGCCGCCGGGGCGAGGCCTGCGGCGACGGCAGCGGCGCTGCCGCCGGAGCTGCCACCCGGGACGGCGGACAGGTCCCACGGGTTCTTGACCGGACCGTAGTAACTGTTCTCGTTCGAGGAGCCCATCGCGAACTCATCGAGGTTGGTCTTGCCCAGCATCACCACGCCTTCCGCCTTGAGCTTCTCGATCACGGTGGCGTCGTAGGGGGAGATGAAGTTGTCGAGCATCTTCGAGCCGCAGCTGGTGCGCACACCCTCTGTGCAGAAGATGTCCTTGATGGCCATCGGCACGCCGGTCAGCGGTGCGGCATTGCCGGCGGCACGCCTGGCGTCCGCGGCATCGGCCTCGCGCAGCGCCTCTTCACGGCACAGGGTGATGTAGCTGTTGAGCTCGCCGTCGAGGCGTTCGATACGGGCCAGGAAGGCTTCCGTCAGCTCGCGACTGGTGTACTCGCCGGCCTCGAGGCCTTGCGCCAGCTCACTGAGCGTCTTGTCATGTAGTGCAATGGACGATGACATGTTCGATTCCATCTGTGCACACGATGCAAAGGGCATCGCACGCGGAAATTCCGGGGGCGGACGGGACGTGCCGCGTGGCGTGGTATCAGGTCTGGCGGTCTCTCACCTCACGTGAGGGATCGGCCAGGCGTGATCACTCGACGACGCGCGGTACCAGATACAGCCCCTGTTCTGTGGCCGGAGCCACCTGCTGAAAACGCTCGCGCTGATTTGACTCGGTGACTTCGTCGGCACGCAGGCGTTGCGTGGCTTCCAGCGGGTGCGCCAGGGGAGCGACGCCGTCGGTGTCGACCTGTTGCAGCTGGTCGACCATGGCGAGAATCCGATCAAGATCCGCGACATAGGCTTCGGCATCCTGCGAGGCAAGACCCAGGCGTGCGAGGTGAGCGGCACGCAGCACATCTGAATGTTCAAGGGCCATGGAAGTTTCCCTGTCTTGGCTTCGTGAGGCTTGAGGTAACGGCGAGTGCAGTCTGCTCGGTGACCTGGCGTTGGCCAGCGGTGAGGCAACTGCTCGCCCGTTGCGCTGTCACAGTGTGATTCGGCGTGAAATGTACCACATCTGCGGCGCGCTGGCAGGCGTGTCAGCTTGCCGCCATGGGGTGGCAATGGTACCGTTCGCGTCTGCACAGGGTTCCGGTCTGGACTAGGTGATCAACTTCCATGTTTAAACGTTTACGTGGGCTGTTCTCGAGCGATCTGTCGATCGATCTGGGTACCGCCAACACGCTCATTTATGTGCGCGGTCGCGGTATCGTGCTCGACGAGCCCTCCGTCGTTGCCATTCGCCAATCCGGGAATGCCCGTAGCGTCGCGGCTGTCGGTGCCGATGCCAAGCGCATGCTGGGGCGTACCCCCGGCAATATCACGGCCATCCGCCCGATGAAGGACGGCGTCATCGCCGACTTCACCGTCACCGAACAGATGCTCCAGCATTTCATCCGCAAGGTGCATCAGAGCACCTTCCTGACGCCCAGTCCTCGCGTTCTGGTGTGCGTGCCGTGCATGTCGACCCAGGTCGAACGCCGCGCCATCAAGGAATCGGCCGAAGGGGCCGGTGCGCGTGAGGTCTACCTGATCGAGGAGCCCATGGCGGCCGCGATCGGTGCTGGTCTTCCCGTCGAGGAAGCCATGGGCTCCATGGTGGTCGACATCGGTGGTGGTACTACCGAGATCGCCATCATCTCGCTCAACGGCGTGGTCTACTCCGAGTCGGTACGCATCGGCGGCGACCGTTTCGACGAAGCCATCACCTCCTACGTGCGTCGCCATTACGGCAGCCTGATCGGCGAAGCGACGGCCGAGCGCATCAAGGAAGAGATCGGCTGTGCCTACCCGGGCGGCGAGCTGCGCGAGATCGACGTGCGCGGTCGCAATCTGGCCGAAGGCATTCCACGCTCCTTCACGCTCAACTCCCACGAGATTCTCGATGCGCTGCAGGAGCCGCTGGCGGCCATCGTCTCGGTGGTCAAGAGCGCGCTCGAGCAGTCTCCACCGGAGCTGGCATCCGACATCGCCGAGCGCGGTCTGGTGCTGACCGGCGGTGGTGCGCTGCTGCGTGACATCGACAAGTTGATCGCGGAAGAGACGGGCCTGCCGGTGATCATCGCCGAAGACCCGCTGACCTGCGTGGCGCGTGGCGGTGGCAAGGCGCTGGAAATGATCGATCAGCACACCTTCGAGCTGCTGTCGAGCGATTGACCTCGTCCGGGGCCGGGCATGCTGTGTGCTGTACGGCTGGTCCCGGCCTGTCGGAGGAAGTGCTATCAAACCCCTGTTCACGCGTGGCCCCGTGCCCGGCTATCGCATGCTGTTGTGTGCGGTGCTGTCCTTCGCGCTGATGTTTGCCGAAGATCGCTTCAGCTGGATGGTCGACGTGCGTGCCAGCATGGCGACACTGGTTTCCCCTGTGCAATGGGTGGTCAGTCTGCCTACAGAGGGCCTCAGCTGGGGCGCACTGGTGTTTGCCGACCAGCAGAAGCTCGCCGATGAAAACCGGGCACTGCGTGAGCAGCTGCTCAATCTGTCCAGCCGTGTGCAACGCATGGCGAGTTTGTCTGCCGAGAATTCCCGTCTGCGCGAATTGCTCAATGCCGGTCAGCGCAGCGATATCCCCTACATCACGTCCCAGTTGCTGACGCTTGATGCTGATCCGTTCTCCCACCGCATGGTGGTGGATCGCGGTGAGCAGGACGGCGTGCGCATCGGCCTGCCGGTACTGGATGCCTACGGGCTGGTCGGTCAGGTCATCTCCACGTCGGCCTACAACAGTCGCGTGCTGATGATCAGTGATGCCAGTCATGCCGTGCCGGTGGAGGTCAATCGCAATGGCCTGCGCTTCATTGCCCAGGGCAGCGGCAAGATCGATCAGGTGGATGTGCTGCACGTGCCGGATACCGCGGATATCCGTGTCGGGGACCTGCTGGTGACCTCCGGGCTCGCACTGCGCTTTCCGCGTGGCCTGCCGGTGGCACGTGTCACCGAGGTTTATCATGACCCCGGCAAGCCCTTCGCTCGCGTCAGTGCCGAACCCATTGCCCAGCTTGAGCGTTCGCGCAACTTCCTGATCCAGATGCCACCCGCCGTCGACGTGGAGAGCCTCTACGTGGATGACAGTCTTGACGAGCTGCCCAAGGACAACCTCGCCGCGCCCGCTTCGGACGCGGGTGACGAGGACGCGGCGGATGCCGAGGCGCAGCAGAGCGCCAATGCGCCAGGGGAGAACAACTGATGGCCTTTCGTCCCCAGACCACCTTGCTGTGCTGGTTCTCGTTGCTGCTGGCCCTGTGTCTTCAGGTCATGCCATTGCCGGATGTGTGGTTGATCTGGCGTCCACAGTGGCTCGGCCTGATGCTGGTCTACTGGTGCATCGTCTCGCCGCAGAGTGTCGGTGTCTTCCATGGCTTCCTGTTCGGCCTGGCGCTGGATGTCCTGCAGGGGGCACCGCTGGGGCACAATGCGCTGGTGCTCTCGCTGACCGCCTTCATGGGCGTGTTGCTCTACCAGCGCATCCGCGCCTACTCACTGCTGCAGCAGGCCTTGCTGGTGATCGTGGTGCTGGGCATCGCGCAGCTGGTGGACCAGTGGTTGCGCAGCATCTTCGGTGCCGGGCCAGTGAGTCTGTCCTTCCTGCTGTCGGCGGTGATCGGTGGTGCACTGTGGCCCTGGCTCTACACCCTGCTGCAGATGCTGCGTCGTCGACTGACGGCGTGAGCCTGTGGCATGTCGTACGCTTGAGAGCCGCCCCTTCGGGCGGCTTTCTGCTGTCTCATGATCAAGAAACCCGCCCAGGAGGGAGACATGTCAGCGTCGTCGTCCATTGTCGCAACCCCCGCAGCGCCCGAGATTCCCGGACGTTCGCCACGTCTCGTCCTGGCGTCCGGCTCGCCGCGTCGGCGTGAGCTGCTGGCCAGTATCGGTGTCAAGTGTGAGGTGGCCCCGGTCGACATCGATGAAACACCTCGTCCCGATGAGTCGCCGGAGCACTACGTCATGCGCATGGCGCGTGAGAAGGCACAGGCCGGATTCAGGCGATTGGACAAGGGGGAGGCTGAGGCGGTGGTGCTCGGAGCCGATACCGCCCTGGCGCTGGATGGCCGGATTCTGGGCAAGCCTCGCGATGAAGCGGATGCCCGCGAGATGCTGATGGCGCTTTCCGGTCGTCGTCATCAGGTCCTGAGCGCGGTGACGCTCTGCCATCGTCAGCAGGCGTCCGCCTCGAACGAGCCGTCACCATCCCTGTGCTGCGAGAGCGAGCTGGTCGAGAGCCGCGTGACATTTCGCGCCATCCATCGTGAGGAGGCCGCGCGGTACTGGGCCACGGGAGAACCCGCGGACAAGGCCGGCGGCTACGCGATCCAGGGGCTGGGCGCCATCTTCGTCAGCCATCTTGAAGGCAGTTACAGCGCGGTGGTCGGGCTGCCATTGCACGAGACGTCCCGCTTGCTCATGGCCAGGGGCATTGCCTGCTGGCAGTCGTGACGGTGGGCGGGCGGGTAGGGGGCCGCCGAGGGGATTGTGGAAAATCAGCCGCCGGTGACATCGTTAGTCGATAGACCACAGCCGGGGGCTGCCTTGCTATGTCATAATCGCAAGCAACGACTTTACAAGGACTTGCGCTATGAGTGGCGAGGTATTGATCAACCTGACACCGATGGAGACCCGCGTTGCGGTCGTCGAGAACGGTGTTCTGCAGGAAGCGTTCATCGAACGCAGCGGTCGGCGCGGTATCGTCGGCAATATCTATCGCGGCAAGGTGGTGCGCGTGTTGCCCGGCATGCAAGCGGCATTCGTGGACATCGGTCTCGAACGTGCCGCCTTCATCCATGCGCAGGAGGTGATGCCCGCGCATACCCCGCATGATGAGCAGCTGTCGATCCGCGAGCTGCTCAGCGAAGGTCAGCCGCTGGTGGTGCAGGTCACCAAGGACCCCATCGGCACCAAGGGCGCGCGTCTGACCACACATCTGTCGGTACCGTCCCGCTATCTGGTTTACATGCCCGACTCCCCCCACACCGGGGTGTCGCAGCGTATCGAGAGCGATGTCGAGCGTGAGCGGCTCAAGGAGATGACCGAGCGCTGCCTGACCGAGCTTGATCCGGACGCTCCGGGGGGCTTCATCCTGCGCACGGCCGCCGAGGGCATCAGCGAGGCCGAGCTCAAGCAGGACATGCATTTCCTGCTGCGGCTGTGGCGCAAGGTCAGCGAGCGGCGTCTGACTGCCGCCGTGCCCAGCGTGATCTATGACGATCTGCCACTGTTCATGCGTACCCTGCGTGACGTGATGCGAGACGAGATCGAGCGTGTGCGCATCGATTCCCGCGAGAACTATCTGCGCTTGAAGGAGTTCTCCAGCGAATTCATGCCGGACATGGAAGGGCGCATCGAATATTACCCCGGCGAGCGGCCGATCTTCGATCTGTTCAGCGTCGAGGATGAGCTTCACAAGGCGATGGGGCGCAAGGTCCAGCTCAAGAGCGGCGGCTATCTGGTGATCGACCAGACCGAGGCGATGACCACCATCGACGTCAATACCGGTGGCTTCGTCGGGCATCGCAATCTTGAAGAGACCATCTTCAAGACCAATCTCGAGGCGGCCACGGCGATAGCCCGCCAGCTGCGTCTGCGCAATCTGGGTGGCATCATCATCATCGACTTCATCGACATGGAAGAGGCCGAGCATCAGCGTCAGGTGCTCAGAGTGCTCGAGAAGTCGCTGGAGCGGGACCACGCCAAGAACAAGATGACCGGCGTGACCGAACTGGGGCTGGTGCAGCTGACCCGCAAGCGCACCCGCGAGAGTCTGGAGCAGGTGCTGTGCGAAGCCTGTCCGACCTGCCAGGGGCGCGGCACCCTCAAGACGCCGGAGACGGTCTGCTACGAGATCTTCCGTGAGATCATGCGCGAAGAGCGTGCCTACAGTCCGGATACCTACATGGTGCTGGCCTCCCAGAATGTGGTGGACCGTCTGCTGGATGAAGAGTCGGCCTCGGTGGCGGACCTCGAGAGTTTCATCGGCAAGACCATCCGTTTCCAGGTCGAGGCGCATTATACTCAGGAGCAATATGACATCGTTCTCATGTAAGGTGCCCGCCATCTGTGTTCCCGCCGGTGGAGTCTCGCCATCGGTGCATTGATACACTCGTTCCCCCTGCTGACACAGCAGGGCGATGCATGGCCCTCGAGGTCGGGTGCCTCCCTCCTGCATAGGCGTGAGGTAGCGTGTCATCATGTTTGCTCGGAGATCCGCGTGTGACCTCTTCCTCGGATGAGCCGCAAGTGCCGCCCGCTGAGTCAGACAGGCTGACAGCGGGGGATGGACCGACGGAGTCGGCCGCCACGGCCGGTGATGCTCCGTCCTCTCATCAAGCCTCGTCTCCCGTCCCTTCGCCTTCACGGCGGCGGCGCTGGGGTCGAAGGCTCTTGATGGCGCTGGCGGTGCTGCTGGCGGTGCTGGCGATCGTGATCGGTGGCCTGCGCTGGTGGCTGACGACGCTGGAATCTCGCCGTGACGCGATCAGCGACTTCATCGCTACCCAGACCCATTCCAATGTCGGGATGTCATCGCTTGACGGGCGAATGGACTATCTCGACCCGGCCATCAAGCTCTCCGGTCTGAACCTCTTTCGGCCCGACGAGATGGAGGCGGCCCCGCTGTTGAGCGTGGAGCATCTCGAATCGCGGCTTGATGTGCTGTCCTCCCTGCGCCATCTGGCGCCCGTGTTTGACCGTGCGACCGCCACTGGCGTCATCGTTCACCTCTATCAGCATGACGATGGCAGCTGGGGCTGGCCGGGGCCGCCGCGCCCGCCTGAAGCCCTCGAGCCCAAGGGGCAGATGAGCCTGGAACAGCTCGAGCAGGGCCTGGCACTGCTGGCGCGTCAGCGCGTGAGGCTCGAGGATGTGCGTCTCGTGCTGCATGGACGCAACGATACGCTCAATCTGAACGCGGCCGAATTGTTGCTGGCCGGTGATGGTGAACGCGCTCATCTGGAGGGGCAGCTGCGCGTAGGGGAGTCGCCCCAGGCCGGCGTGAGTGCCGTGCTGGAAGTACTGCCCGGCGACGCGGGGCTCGCCGATTATTCCGCGCAGCTGCAGGTGGAGCTGGATGCCGGTGCACTGGCCAGTGTCGGGCGCCTGATCGGTGAGCGCGACAGCCTGATGCTGCGTGACGCTGATGGCAACGCCACGCTGTGGGCGCGCTGGCGAGAGGCACGGCTGGAAGATGCTCGCCTGCGTCTCGATCTCAATCGTCTGACGCTGGATCACGATGGCGCCATGCTGGCCCTCAAGGACATCCATGCGCGGGGGCAGTGGCTGCGGGATCTGTCGGGCGGGGATCGCTGGCAGGCGTGGCTCAATCAGCTCTCGGTGGGGGCTTCGCAGCTCGATGACGCCGTCGTGAGTGACGGTGAGGCACAGGCGGCCCAGCGCTCGGATGCTCCATCGGATTCAGATTCCGCTTCACAGGAGCCGCCTGCTCGATTGCAGGCCGCGCTTGCCAGCCTCCCTGAGCGTATCTCCCTGTCGGGGGATCTCGCCGATGGCAGTGTCTCGCTTGTGACCGGTCGCTTCGATCTGGCGCGGGTGGCGCGCTGGCGCAATGTGCTGGAGCTGGGCGAGCTGGGCGAGATACTTGAGTCACTCGATCCGCGTGGCACCGCCACCGGACTGTCCCTGTCACTGGCCAATATCGGCCTTGAAGCCCCGCTGAGCATGACGCTGGCGCTTGGCCTGACGGATACCGAGGTGGAACCCTGGGAGGGCGCTCCGGGGCTCGGGCCGCTGGCGGCGTGGGTCACGGCGCGGAGTCGTGATGAAGGGGGCATGCAGGGCAGTGTCACCTTCCAGGGAGCCCCCGGCATGCGATTCCATTTCCCGGAAGTCTTCGGTGACAGCTGGTCACTGGAGTCCGCGCAGGGGGTGGTGGACTGGCAGGTGGATGATGCCGGCAGCCAGATCAGCGGGCGTGATCTGGATATCTCGCGTCATGGCGCCAGGGTGACGGGACGCTTCGGGTTGCAGATTCCCACGGATGATGCGGACCGCTTCCAGCTGGATCTGGACATGCAGGATGTGGATGCTCGCAGCATCCCGCTGGCGGACTGGTTGCCGCTCAAGGTACTGGACCCCTCCCTGCGTGAATGGCTGACGCGTGATGTGGCAGGTGTCGTGCCAGAGGGTTCTCTGCATCTGGAGCAGGTCTGGGATGAGGACAATGGCGAGAATGGCTACGGCCCCGGGGACGCGATGGATCTCGAGCTTGCCATCGAGAACGGGCGGCTCGGCTATGTCGAGGGCTGGCCCGCGCTTGACGGCGTGAAGGGCAATCTCGAGCTGCATGACAATGATCTCACGGCCAGCGTCGAGTCGGCGTACTCACGGCCGGTCGCGCTGGGTAGCGCGCAGCGTCTGTCGGTGGATCAGGCCAAGGTCGACATGCACGATGACACCCTGGATATCCAGGGGGATGTCACGGGCAGTGTCGAGGCGCTGTTCGATCTGCTCTCGCATGCACCGCTCGAGGACACCGCGGAGCTTTTGGCCGAGTGGCAGGGCAAGGGCTCCGTGGCGGCGGCCATGAAGATTCGCGTACCGCTTGAAGATGCCGAGCAGGCGCGGGTGGAGGTGACGGGTAAGGTCGGTGAGAAGCAGGCGGCAAGCCTGGCCTTCCCCGGGCCGGGCATCGAGATCGCCGGCATTCGCGGCCCGCTGGCATTCGTGCATGACCCCACGCGTCCTGAAGGACAGCGCGAGCAATTGACCGGCGACCTGTCAGGGCAGCTGTTCGGTGGCGCGGTCAAGGCGGCACTCAATATCGGTCAGGCGGATTCGGCCAGCAAGGGGGCGGTGACCTTCAGTGGCCAGGCGCCGCTGGCACCGGTGCTGAGCTGGCTGGGGACTCCCGAGACGCTGCTCGGTGATGCGGCGCAGGATAGCCGTGCCGCACTGAATCAGGGAGATAGCCCGCGTGCGCTGGGCGGCACGTTCGATTATCAGGCGCGTCTGATGCTGCCCGAGGAGGGAGCCAGCCTGCAGCTGTCGAGTGATCTCAAGGGCGCGGCCATCAATCTGCCGGCCCCCTTCGGCAAGGCGCGTGACGAAGCCGCGGCGTTGTCGGTGGAGGTCGGGCTCGCCGAGGGCGGTGGCGATGTCGTGCTCGCCAATCGTGCCCGCGCTCGCTGGCAAGGCGGCAATACGCGTGATGATGGCAGCAAGGTGCCGATGACCGGCCAGCTGTGGCTGGAACGTTGGCCGAGCGACCCGCAATGGCCGTCCCGTACGGGGTGGGATATCGCCTGGCGGACGCCGACGCTGGCACCTGAGCTCTGGTCATCATGGGGCGGGGCGCTATCCGGCGCGAGTGGCGATGATGGAGCCAGTGGCAGCGGTGGCGATGCACTCAGCAAGCTGTCGCGGCTGCGCGTTGCCACCGATTGTCTGATGATCCAGGATCGGTGTACCGGCCCGATGACGCTTGAGGCAGCGCCTCGTCAGAGCTCTCAACAGCAAGCGCTGGGGCTGGCGGCCACTCTGGAGGGCAGGCTCGCCAGTGGGGAGCTCGTCTGGCAGTCCGGAGCCGCGCGGCCGTTGATTCTGGATCTCGATCATCTTGATCTCGACGCGCTGTGGCCGCCACAGACCCGGGAAACCCCCGAGCCTGCGCCAAGCAACTTCACCGAGGCCGTGGCCACCGGGGTCGAGCCGACTCCCTACCCAGCGGCGCTGGCCGAGCTGCCGGCAGGCAGCCTGCGCCTGGCACGTCTCATCTGGCGCGAGCAGCAGCTGGGGCCCATCAGTGCAGAGTGGCAGTCGGATCAACAGCGGCTGGTGGTGTCCCCCCTCGCCATTACCGTGGGCGACATGACGGCCCAGGGCAACATCACCTGGGAAGATGCCGGTGCCAACAGTCTGACGCGCGCTCGTCTTTCCGCGGATGGCAGCGATCTGGGCGGGCTGCTGGAGCGGTTGTCCCAGCCACGCGGCATCGAGGCCGAGCGCGCACGCGCCGAGGCCAAGCTGGCCTGGCCAGGGGCGCCGCAGGACTTTGCGCTGTCGCGCTCCAACGGGCGGCTCGAGGTCAAGCTGGACGACGGACGTTTCCTGAATCTCGGCTCGGCGTCCGCGCGGCTATTGGGGTTGGTCAACGTCGACAATCTGCTGCGTCGTCTGTCGCTGGATTTCTCGGATGTGACCGACAAGGGCACGGCCTTCGACAAGGTGCGGGGTGCCGCGACTCTCTTTGCGGGGCGTCTGGAAAGCGATGGCCCCTTGCGTATCGAGGCGCCGTCCACCACCGTGACGCTCAACGGGCAGGTTGACCTGCTTCGCGGTACCCTTGATCAACACATGGCCATCACGGTGCCGGTCAGTCAGAACCTGCCGTTGGCCGCCGTGCTGGCAGGCGCCCCCGCCGTGGGCGGTGCGCTGTTCGTGGCCGACAAGATCTTCGGTCGCTTCATCGACAAGGTGACGCAAATTCACTATCGGGTATCAGGCCCCTGGGGCGACCCGAACATTACTCTGGAAAGTGCCGAATGACGCAAAATGCGAGTTCCGGTCGCGTGCTCGACGATGCCGCGGCCCTGTTGCTGACCCCGGGCGGACTCAGCCTGGATGATCTGGATGCCGGCCTGGCACATGCCATGGGTCCGGGTACCGACTATGCCGACCTCTACTTCCAGCGTATCTGGCAGGAGAGCTGGGTGCTGGAAGATGGTGTCGTCAAGGACGCCAGCTATAACATCGATGGTGGCGTCGGCGTGCGCTCACTGGCGGGAGAGAAGACAGGCTTCGCCTATTCCAATCAGATCGATGCCGCCGCGCTTGCCGACACCGGTCGCACTGCCGCCGGCATCTCACGCAGTGGCAGCAATGGCACGGTCGCCCGTTCGATCATCACCGAGGCACCGTCCTTCTATTCCGGCATCGACCCGCTCAATGGCCTGAGTGCCGAGGACAAGGTCGCGTTGCTCAAGGAAGCGGACCGCATCGCCCGCGGCCTTGACCCTTCCATCAGTCAGGTCTCGGCCTCGCTGTCGGCGCTTTACGAGGTGGTGATGGTGCGTGCCAGTGATGGCACCCTGGCCGCGGACCTGCGTCCGCTGGTGCGCTTCAACATCAGCGTGATCGCGGTGCGCAATGGCCGTCGTGAGCGTGGCAGTGCCGGTGGCGGCGGACGCTTCCCGCTGACCCGTCTGCGTGACGACAACGTCGCCGAGCGCTACGCGCGGGAAGCCGTGCGTCAGGCACTGGTCAATCTCGAGGCCGTCGATGCGCCCGCCGGGCAGATGCCGGTGGTGCTGGGCAATGGCTGGCCGGGCGTGCTGCTGCACGAAGCGGTCGGTCATGGTCTGGAAGGGGATTTCAACCGCAAGGGCAGCTCCGCCTTCGCGGGGCGCATGGGCGAACAGGTCGCGGCGCGCGGCGTCACCGTGGTCGACGATGCGACGCTGGCGGACCGCCGTGGCTCGCTGTCGGTGGACGATGAAGGCACGCCGGGTCAGTACACGCCGCTGATCGAGGATGGCATCCTCACCGGTTACATGCAGGACAAGCTGAATGCCCGCCTGATGGGCATGGCGCCGACGGGCAATGCGCGTCGCGAGTCCTTTGCGCACCTGCCGATGCCCCGCATGACCAACACCTACATGCTGGGTGGCGATCGTGACCCGCAGGAGATCATCAAGAGCGTCAAGCGCGGCCTCTATGCGGTCAGCTTCGGCGGTGGCCAGGTGGACATCACCTCCGGGCGCTTCGTGTTCTCCGCAAGCGAAGCCTATCTGATCGAGGACGGCAAAGTGACCACACCGGTCAAGGGCGCGACCTTGATCGGCAACGGCCCGGAAGCCATGGGTCGCGTCTCGATGATCGGCAATGATCTCGAGCTGGATACCGGGGTCGGGGTCTGTGGCAAGGACGGTCAGTCGGTGCCGGTCGGGGTCGGCCAGCCGACGCTGAAGCTCGATGAGCTGACGGTCGGTGGCACCCAGTCATGAACCGGTGCGCTTGATCAGCAGAGAAGCGATATGACGACGCCGCCGTGGCAGGGCCGCGGCGGCGTCGATGAAGCGTGAGGTGTCAGAATTACAGATCGAGCTCGGCACGCAGCAGCCTGAAGAGCTTCTTGGCGCTGTTGGGCTGCTTGCCGGCATCACGCTCGGCGCGTGAATTGCGGATCAGCTGACGCAGTGCCTGGCGGTCCACCTCCGGGTAGTCCTCGACGAAGATCACGAAGGCTTCGTCGTCCTCGATCAGGCGATCGCGCCAGCGCTCCAGGCGCTGGAAGGAGGCATCCCGACGGATGCTCTGCTGCTCCATGCTCTGGAAGACGGCGTTGATGGCCTCGAGGTCTTCCTTGCGCATCAGCTTGCCGACGTACTGCATGTGACGGCGCAGGCCTTCATGACTGCGAATGCGTCCGCACTCATCGATGGCGGCCAGCATGTCATCGGAGAGCGGGAACTTGGCGCGCTGACCGGCCGGCATGTCGATGATCTTCTTGCCGAGGGCCTGAAGCTCGATCATTTCACGCTTCATCTGGGATTTGCTGGGACGCTCGACGAGCTCCTCAGGTCTTTCTTTACGCATGCCAATTCCAACGAGTCGGGGAAATTTGCGGCAGTATAGCACTGCCAGCGCCCCGTCTCCTCAGAAGGAGAACAACATGAGCCAGGCCTTTGATGCCGTTGCTCAGCAACAACTGCTGGAGCGCCGCGTCAGCGAAGCGCTCGAGCTGGCCCGCAGTCTGGGAGCCGATGCCTGTGAGGTGGGCGCCAGCGTCGATCAGGGCGTCAGCATCTCGGTGCGTGACGGAGAAGTCGAAACCGTCGAGCTGTCGCGTGACCAGGGGATCGGCGTGACCGTGTATCTGGGCAATCGCAAGGGCAGCGCGACCTCTTCCGACGCCGGTAGCGACTCGATTCGTGCCGCGGTCGAGAAAGCGGTCTCCATCGCTCATTACACCGGCGAGGACAGCTTTGCCGGATTGGCGCCGGCCGAACTGATGGCCACCGATTTCCCGGACCTTCAGGCGCATCACCCCTGGGCGATCAGCGTCGATGACGCGACGGATCTGGCGCTGGCGTGTGAGCGTGCCGGACTGGAAGTGGAAGGCATCGCGCAATCCGAAGGTGCCAGCTTCTCCAGTGGGGAAGGTGTGCAGGTCTACGGCAACAGCCACGGTTTCCTGGCCAGTCAGTGCGGCAGCCGACACTCGATGTCCTGCATGTTGATCGCCAGGGATGAACAGGGCATGCAGCGTGATTATGACTACACCAGCGTGCGCAACCCGGCCGACCTGCGCTCCCCGGAGGATGTGGGGCGTGAGGCTGCACGCCGCACGCTGGCACGCCTCAACGCGCGCAAGGTGGCGACGGGGCGCATGCCGGTCATGTTCGACCCGCAGATGTCGGCAGGCCTGGTAGGGCACTATCTGTCCGCCATCGCGGGTGGTTCGCTGTATCGTGAGTCCAGCTTCCTGTGCGACAGCCTGGGTCAGCCGCTGTTCCCTGACTGGTTCACCCTCGGCGAGAAGCCGCGTGAGGTGGGTGGCATGTCGAGTGCCGCCTTCGACAACGACGGTGTCGCCACGCGTGACAATGTCTACTTTGCCGACGGCAAGGTGCAGAGTTACATGCTGAGCGCCTACAGTGCTCGTCGTCTGGGCATGCAGACCACCGGCAACGCGGGCGGTGCGCGCAACGTGCGCATCACCGCGCCGCTGACCTCACGTGACGAGATGCTCAAGCAGATGGGCACCGGCGTGCTGGTGACCGAGCTGATGGGTCAGGGCGTCAACGGCGTGACCGGTGACTACTCGCGTGGCGCTTCGGGCTTCTGGGTCGAGAATGGCGAGATCCAGCACGCGGTCGAGGAGTTCACGATCGCCGGCAATCTGCGTGACATGGCCGCCAATCTGCTGGCGGTCGGTGATGATGTCGATACCCGGGGCAGCATCCACTCTGGCAGCTGGCTGATCGATGGCATGACCGTTGCCGGCATGTCCGAAGGTGAAGACGATGAGGTGGAAGGCTGATCGCTGACGCTTCTGTCTCTGCGCGAGAGTCCAGAAAACAACACGGCCGCTCCCTTGGGAGCGGCCGTGTTGTTTTCTGGAGCAGTCACTGGAATCCATCAGGCGTATTACAGATAGAGCCAGGTCGCCAGGCCCAGGAAGGCCATGAAGCCGATCACGTCGGTCACGGTGGTCAGGATCACGCTGCCGGAGAGGGCCGGGTCGATATTGAGCTTCTTGAGCAGTATCGGCAGCAATGTCCCGGTCACGGCCGCGATCAACAGATTGATCATGATGGCGGCACCGATGATGGCCCCCAGCTGGACATCACCGAACCAGACGATGGCGATCCCGGCGACCACCACCGCCCACAGCAGGCCATTGAGCCCCGCGACGATGATTTCGCGCTTGAGAAGCCAGCGCACGTTGCCACTCTTGACGTGTCCCAGTGCGATGCCGCGAATCAGTACCGTCAGTGCCTGTGAGCCGGCAATGCCGCCCATGCTGGCGACGATGGGCATCAGGACCGCCAGCGCGGTGATCTTCTGGATGGTGCCCTCGAACATCCCGATCACGGCGGACGCCATGAAGGCGGTCAGCAGGTTGATGCCAAGCCAGATGGCGCGACGCCAGGAGGTGCGCATCACCGGGGAGAAGGTATCTTCATCCTCGTCCATCCCCGCCATCGACATGACCTGGTGCTCGGCATCGCCGCGGATGACGTCGACCACGTCATCGATGGTGATGCGCCCGAGCAGATTGCCATCACCGCCGACGACAGGCGCCGAGATCAGGTCATGCTTCTCGAACAGCGAGGCGACCTCGCTCTCCGGCATCAATGCCGGAATCACCACGCTGTCGGTATCCATCACCTCGCGCACCGTGACACCGGGGTCAGAGACCAGCAGGCGGTTGATGGGCAGGGCGCCGATGAATTCATCGCGGCGCGAGACGACCAGCAGGGTGTCGGTGGAATCGGGAAGTCGCTCGTGACGGCGGATGTAACGCAACACGACATCCAGGGTGATGTCCGGACGGATGGTGATGGTGTCCGTGTTCATCAAGCCGCCGGCAGTGTCCTCGGGATAGGACAGCACCGTCTCGACCCGCTGGCGTTCCTGCGCCTCCATGGAGTCGAGGACTTCGAGAATCACGGCATTCGGAAGCCGCTGGAGGATGTCGGCGACATCATCCGGTTCCAGATTCTCGGTGGCGGCCAGGACGTCCTCGGCATCCATGTCCTTGAGGAAGTCGCTCTGGATATCCTCGCCAAGGTATTGGAGCACATCGCCCTGAAGTTCGGCGTCGACCAGCTCCCAGAGCAGGTTGCGCTCCTTGGGGGGGGAGGATTCCAGCAAGTGGGCCACGTCCACCGGTGCCAGGCCGCGATTCAGCATGCGCCTTGCCTGATCCAGCTCGCCACTTTCCAGTGCCTGTGACAGGCGATCAAGTCTTGGCTTGAGTTTGCGTGACGTCTTGCTCATCTGTCGGCTTCCCCTGTCGACATGAAGGACAGCGTTGATTCTACCATTGGCGCAGGGGGGCGCGTCGACAAAAGAAAACACTGTTTCTTATCGATAGGGCAATCAGCGCGGAAAAAGTGGCAGAAAGCCGGCGGGCGGGGGATGTCAGACGGGGTGCGGCGGCGTCATTCTTCCTCTTCGAAGCGCGCCTCGAACAGGGACTCGATCGCAGACAGGGCCTCATCTGCCTGTTCGCCCTCGACATCGATGATCAGCGCCGTGCCACACGGGGCTGCCAGCATCAGCAGCGCCATGACGTTGGCCGCGTTGGCGCGTCGCTCACCGTGACTGACCATGACCGTGGCCTCGAAGGGCGCACAGCAGTTGACCAGCTTGGTGGCAGCGCGAGCATGCAGCCCGCGCTTGTTGGTCAGAACCAGTTCACGACTGGGCATCGTGTGACTCCTGACGGGTATCGCTGATCGCTAGGGCCGTATGGATCCCCAGCTCCCGGTGGCGTAGACGCACTTCCGGAAGCTGCTTGGCGAAATGTTCGGCCAGCTGCTCGCAGAGATAGACGCTGCGATGCTGGCCGCCGGTACAGCCCACCGAAACGGTCAGGTAGCTGCGATTGCTGGCCTGATAGGCGGGCAGCCAGCGTTCCAGCCAGCCGGCGATGTCATCCTGCATTGCCTTGACGTCCGGGTAGCGCTGCAGGAATTCCGCCACGCTGTCATCACGACCGGTATCGCTGCGCAGATTGATGTCCCAGTAGGGGTTGGGCAGGCAGCGGGCATCGAACACCATGTCGGCATCGGTCGGCACGCCATGCTTGAAGCCGAAGGACTCGAAGGTGAGTGTCAGATGACGAGAGCTATGCTGTGCGACCTGTTCGGTGATGCGCGAGCGCAGGTCATGCACGCTGAGGTTGGTCGAGTCGATGACCAGATCCGCCTTCTGACGAATCGGGGCCAGTGTCTGCTGCTCGATCTCGATGGCCTCGGCCAGCGTGCGGTCATTGTCGCGGGTCAGCGGATGACGGCGGCGGGTCGCGGAATAGCGTTCGAGCAGGACACGGGAGTCCGTGGTCAGGTAGACGACCTGCACATCCATGCCGCTCTGACGAACGCTGTCGAGCAGTTCGGGGAAGCGACTCAGGGCATCGGGGAGGTTGCGCGCGTCAATGGAGACCGCGATGCGCCGGCGGGTGGGGCTGTCCTTTTCCAGCTGCTCGACCAATGGTGCCAGCAGCATGCCGGGCAGATTGTCGATGGCATAGTAGCCAATGTCTTCCAGCGCCTGGAGGGCAATCGATTTGCCGGAACCGGAGCGACCACTGATGATCACGATCTTCATGGAGTGCTCTCCCAGGGCGAGGTCAGCATGAGGTGAAAGCGGAGGGTGCCTGAGGCCAGTCAGCGACAAGCCCGGAGCGAGTCCGGGCTTGCAGGTTCAGCGCGCCGGCAATTCGGCGATGGCCGAGGTCAGGGCATCGAACAATGCTCGCTGACTGTCTGCCTGGCGCAATGCTGCCCGGTTGGTGGGCGAGTTGAGCAGTTCCGCCACCTGGCCGAGCAGAGTGAGATGGGTGTCATCTGCCTCCTCGGGGACCAGCAGCACGAACAGCAGATCGATGGGTTCGCCATCGATGGCGTCAAAGTCGATGGGGTCACCGAGCTTCATGAACGCCGCGATGGGGGTCTTGCAGTGTGGACTGCGTGCATGTGGCACGGCCACGCCGTGGCCGATGCCCGTCGAACCCAGTCTCTCGCGCCCGATCAGGCGCGAGAAGACTTCTTGGCTGTCCAGGCTGGGAATGTTCTGAGCAATGAAGGTGCTGAAGAATTCCAGCACCCGCTTCTTGCTCCCCCCGGGGACGCCGTAGAGCGTGCGCTCGGGGGGAAGGATCTGATCAAGTGTCATGGCAGAAGGTCAACGGGTCCCGGTGCCCTGAGAGCGAGCCTGGGACTTTTCCTTGTGTTTGACCAGCTGGCGGTCCAGCTTGTCGGCGAGCGCGTCGATGGCAGCGTACATGTTGGGGTCTTCTGCCAGGGCATGGAGGTCGGCGCCAGCGGCGTGCAGGGTGCAGGCAGCCTGTTGGCGTTCCTTCTCGATCGACAGTGTCACCTGAACATTGGTGATGTTGTCGTAATGCCGTTCGAGGCGAGCGAGCTTCTCGTTGACATAATCGCGGAGAGGATCGGTGAGTTCCACATGATGCCCGGTGATATTCACTTGCATGGACACGCTCCTTTATCCAGCGGGTTGCCTTTGAATTGTAACCCTTTTTGACTGCGAGCAAACCCTGATTGAACGCGCGGCCACTTTCTGACTCCGGCCATGGTCTCGTGGCGATCATCTGCTGGCGAGAGCGGCGGTGCCGGTGTACCGAGCGTCTACCCCGACAATGCCCAAGCTTTGAACAAAGATCAACGCTGCGCTGCATCGTGGGGCAAGGCTTGTCTTCAACCCAGCGAGGGATATCAGCAGGTTCTTCATGAGCATCGCCTCGCATCACGGACGGAATGGGGCTCGAGAAACCGGCCGTTTGTGGCCAATGTCAGCATTTACGTCGACGTTCGTGTGGCAGGAGTCGGTGGCGACCCCTGGCTATCTGTCCGTGGGATGTGAGGGAAAAAGAAAGCACTCTGGAGAAAAGTGGCTGGAAAAATAGGCAATTGGGGCGTGAAGTCACTCACGCAGTCGCAAGGACAGGCATTGCCAACCGGTATTCAGACGACCGATTGGCAGATGATGCCAGGATGGCAGGTGCAAGGGGGCGAGCTTCAGCGCTCCGACGTGTGGAGCCCGCTGGCCTGCGGGTATCCGTTGTCGAGACTCACGCCAAGCGCTTGCGCTCGCTGGAGGAGGGGATGCCCATGGCCTCGCGATACTTGGCGACCGTCCGGCGCGCTACCTCGATGCCATCACTGGCCAGCAGATCCACCAGGCGTGAGTCGGACAATGGCTTGCGCGCCGGTTCTTCCGAGATCAGCTTGCGAATGCGCGCACGGATCGCGGTGCTGGAGTGCGCGTCACCGTTGCCGCTGCCACCCACCTGACTCGAGAAGAAGAACTTGAGTTCGAACACGCCTCTCGGGGTGTGGATATATTTCTGGGTGGTCACCCGCGAGATGGTGGATTCGTGCATCTCGACCACTTCCGCGATGTTGGCAAGGATCAGCGGCTTCATGCCTTCTTCCCCCTGCTCGAGGAAGTCGATCTGGCGCGCCATGATCTCGCGGCCCACCTTGAGCAGGGTGTCATTGCGTGAGGACAGGCTCTTCATCAGCCAGCGGGCTTCCTGAAGATTGTCCTTGAGGAAGGTGTTGTCCGCGGACTTGTCGGCCCGCTTGATGAGGGCGGCATATTCCGGCTGGATACGCAGCTTGGGCAGCGCTTCCGGGTTGAGTTCGACCTGCCAGCCGTGACGCGTATGACGGACCAGCAGGTCCGGGATGACGTAATCACTGGCAGGCTCGCCCCAGGCGGACGCCGGGCGCGGGTCGAGCGCCCGTACCAGACGAATGACGTGATCCAGCTCATCATCATCCAGGCTCAGGCGACGCTTGAGCAGCTTGCGATCGTCATTGCCCAGTGCCTCGAGGAATTGCCGCACCAGACGGCGGGCCTGGGCCAGCAGCGGCAGATCGTCCGGCAGCAGGGCCAGCTGAAGCAGCAGACATTCGCGCAGGTCTCGAGCGAACACACCGGTGGGATCGAACTGCTGAAGGCGCAGCAGGACCTGCTCGAGTTCCGACGCCTTGAGGCCGGGCAGTCCCTGACCTCGCAGGCCATCGACCAGTTCGTCCAGGCTCATGCTCAGGTAGCCGGCCCCATCCACCGCATCGATCAGACTCTCCGCCATCTGCCGTTCACGCGCATCGAGGTCCGTCATCGCCAGCTGCCAGCGCAGATGGTCCTGCAGGCTTTCGACACTGGTGTTGCGATCGAAGTCCGGCCCGTCCTCGCTCGAGCTTCCGCTGCCGGAACTGGTCAGGCTGCCTGCGTGATCCTGGTAGAGGTCCGACCAGTCACTGTCGAGAGGGTATTCTTCAGGAATCTCGCTGTTGGTCTCGGAGGTGGAGATCTCGCTCTTGTCCTGTGTCTCCGCGACATCCAGCGACTCGTATTCCTCGTCAAGCTCCAGCATGGGGTTTGACTCAAGCGCCTGCTGTATCTCCTGACGCAGGTCCAGCGTCGACAACTGCAGCAGCTGGATCGCTTGCTGAAGTTGCGGGGTCATGGTCAGGGAAGTGCCGAGTCGAAGCTGCAAGGTGGGTTTCATGGGGTCTGTCATTCACGGCAAAGGAACGTGCATCTACGCTATACCGTGGGTCGGGGCACTGACAAGGGGCAGTCGAGAATATTCAAGCAACTTGCATGCCATGTTGCCACCAAGGTGGTATGGACGTCATGCATTCGAGTGAGGTGTGGCAGAGCAGGAGGGTTCACGGGGAGATCACGCAAGCGCCTGTCGAGGCGCTTGCGTGAGGGGGCGGGGAACGAGGCCCCGACAGTGAAGCAGGAAGTGGCGGGTGCTGGAGGGTGCTGGTGAGAGCAGAAGAGGTCGGACGGCTCTCGTCAGGCTGACGGCTCTTACCAGGCTGACGGCTCTTACCAGGCTGACGGCACTCTCGGGCTAGAGCTTGAACTCATGGCCCAGGTAGACATCACGCACCTGCTGGTTGGCGAGGATGGTGTCGGCGTCGCCATGCGCGATGATCTGGCCATCGCCCACGATGTAGGCGGTATCGCAGATGTCGAGTGTCTCGCGCACGTTGTGATCGGTGATCAGCACCCCGATGCCGCGGTCACGCAGCTGGCGCACGATGCTCTTGATCTCGCCCACCGAGATGGGGTCCACGCCGGCAAACGGCTCATCGAGCAGCACGAAGTCTGGCTCGGTGGCCAGTGCGCGAGCGATCTCCACGCGGCGGCGCTCCCCGCCGGAAAGGCTCATGCCGGCACTGTCACGAATATGCGTGATGCTGAACTCGTTGAGCAGCTCCTCCAGGCGTGCCTTGCGTCCGTTGCGATCCAGGTCCTTGCGCGTCTCGAGGATCGCCATGATGTTGTCGGATACCGAGAGCTTGCGGAAGATCGAGGCTTCCTGGGGCAGATAGCCGATGCCGGCGCGAGCCCGCTGATGCATGGCGGCGCCGGACAGGTCGTGGTCATCGATGGTCACGCTACCGGCATCCGAGCGCACGAGGCCGACGATCATGTAGAACGAGGTCGTCTTGCCGGCCCCGTTGGGGCCCAGCAGGCCTACGATGTCACCCTGGCGGATTTCCAGCGAGATGTCCTTGACGACCTTGCGACCCTTGTAGGCCTTGGCCAGATGACGAGCGCTGAGAGTACGTGGGCTGGCAGCAGTCATGCTCATTGATCCTTGCTGGCATTGGCGCCACGTGGCGTCAGGGTCATGTGGACGCGTGACCCCTCGGAGGATGAGGCATCGCTGCCATTGCTGGCATTGACCTGGCGCTTGTCCAGGAAGTATTCCACGTAGCCACCTTCGAAGGTGTCGTCGCCTTTCTCCAGACGGGCATCGCCGACCAGTTCCACCCGACGCTCCAGCGCGTGGTAGCGAATGGTATTCGCCCAGCCCTTGACCAGTCGCTCGTCGGTATCGGGTTTCTGCTCCATGTAGGCGCGCTGGCCGGTGGCCTTGACCAGGGAAATCTCGCCGCTGTCGGCGCGACTGATGTCCACGCGCGCGGCATCCAGCTTCATGCTGCCCTGGCGCATTTCCACGCGACCGGTATAGGTGGCCGTGCCGGCCTTGTCATCCAGTGACAGTGAGTCGGCGGCAATGTTGATCGGCTGGTTGGCATCGCTGTCCAGCGCCAGTGCGGTCGGGGAAAGCGTCGTCATGCCAAGTGCCAGGCCAAGGGCCATGACACCGGGTCTGAGTGTCTGGCGCCAGACCGTCAAGGGCGTGAGAGTCGTTGAAGTCATGGAGTGCTCCTTGGCAGAACTGGTAAGGCTTCACGATCACTCAGGCCATCGTGAAGCGGAAATCGGGGAGAGAGGATTCGGCGCATGCAGGGGCGCGCTCACTGATCCTGGGCCGGCGCGGCATCGAAGGTGCTGGAGACGCGGCCATCATCGTCACGGGTGGTGTCATTGCCGGTGTCGAGAGTCTCGGCTTCCCGAGCGGCATCGCTCTTGCCCTTGCCGGGTTGCAGGGTGCTGCGGACGCGGCCTTCCAGCTGGGCGGAATCCTGAGAGAGGTCAGCGCTGAAGCGGTCACTCTCGACGCGTTGACCATTCTGGGTGATCACCACCGGCACGTCACTCCAGGCACGGTTCTGCTCACGACTGTAATGCAGCACGTCGGTGTCCAGTGTCCAGGCATCCGAAGGCTGGCGCAGTCGGGCATTGCCTTCGAGAGTGAAGGTGTCGCCGCCGGCGCTCAACACGCCACTGTCACCCGTGGCGTACCAGCGACGGTCTTCGCTGTCGTTGGTCCGGATCTTCGGTGCCTGCGCACGCGTCACGTCATCGCCTGGCGTGTGTTCGATGTGCGGGGAGGTCATCGACTGGATCGACACTCCCCGCGCATCGAAGCGCGTCATGTCAGCCCCCTCGAGATAGTAATCCGGCTCATCACTGCTGGCGTCGACATCCACTGTCGACTCCAGACTGTTGCGCTGCTCGATCAGGGCCATGACGCCGCCGACCAGCAGGAGCAGCAGCATCAGCCACAGGCGCGGAGAGGGACGGGGCAGACGTGGCATCAGGCGCGCGACTCCTGCAGATAGGTATCCAGCACCGAGGCCCAGTGGCCCTGTGCCTTGAGCAGCAGATCACAGATCTCGCGCACGGCACCATCACCGCCCTGACGCGTGGTCACCCAATTGGCTTCACTCATCACATAGGGCATGGCGTTGGGAACGCTGACCCCCAGACCGACGCGACGGATGGCTTCGCGATCCGGCAGGTCATCTCCGCAGTAGGCCACGTCATCCAGCGCGATATCGTGCTCGCGACACAGGTTGGTCAGCGCGACCAGCTTGTCCTCGCGGCCCTGAATGACGTCCTGGATACCCAGCTCCTTGGCGCGACGTTCCACCATCGGCGAGCTGCGACCCGTGATCAAGGCGACCCGGATACCGCTGCGCAGGATCAGCTTGAGGCCGTGGCCATCCTGGACATGGAAGCTCTTGGTTTCCACGCCATTGGCATCGTAGTGCAGCCGGTTGTCCGTCAGCACGCCGTCCACATCCAGCGCCAGCAGGCGCACGCGACGTGAGCGGTCGATGATGTCCTGGGGGTAGTCCTCCGCCAGGGAAGTGATGTCATTCATGGTCTTTCTCCTCGCATTCCGTGCATGCGTGACGCATTCCTGTAGGCGACGACCGCCAACGGCTGCGTGCTGCCCTCGCCAGACTCACGGGACTGTCGTGCAGAGACAGCAATCCCGCGGGGGAGTTCAGATCACGCCGCTGGCCAGCAGGCCGTGCATGTGGATGGCGCCGATCGGGTGCTCATCCTCGTCACAGACTACCAGAACGCTGATGCGGTTTTCTTCCATGATGCGCACCGCCTCGGCGGCCAGCATGCTGGAACGGATGGTCTTGCCACCGCGCGTCATGACGTCATCGACCTTGAGCGCACGCAGATCGCCGTGCTGGTCCAGGGTGCGGCGCAGATCCCCATCGGTATAGACGCCGACCAGATGCTCGTCCTCGTCGATCACGCAGGTGAACCCCATGCCCTGGCGGGTGATCTCGAGCAGCGCATCGCGCAGCGGGCTGCCCAGCGCCACGCGTGGCAGGGCATCGCCTTGATGCATGACGTCCTGGACGCGCAGCAGCAGTCGCCGCCCCAGACTGCCACCGGGATGAGAGAGTGCGAACTCCTCGGCGGTGAAGCCGCGGGCTTCCAGCAGTGCCACGGCCAGCGCATCCCCCATCACCAGTGCGGCGGTCGTGGAGGCCGTCGGTGCCAGGTTCAGCGGACAGGCCTCCTGGGCGACGCTGGTGTCCAGGTGTGCGTCTGCATCACGCGCGAGCGTCGAGCCGGGCTTGCCGGTCATCGAGACCAGCGGCGTCCCCATGCGCTTGAGCAGTGGCAGCAGGGCGGTGACTTCGGCGGTTTCACCGGAATTGGACAGTGCCAGCACCGTGTCCGACGAGGTGATCATGCCGAGATCCCCATGGCTGGCTTCGCCGGGATGCACGAAGAACGCCGGCGTGCCGGTGCTGGCCAGAGTCGCCGCGATCTTGCTGGCGATATGGCCGGATTTCCCCATGCCGGTGACGATCACCCGACCCTTGGTCGCCATCATCAGCTGGCAGGCACGATCGAACTCTGCATCCAGCTGGTGCTCCAGTGCCGCGATGGCGGCGCCCTCGATCGCGAAGGTGCGTCGGGCGCTGGCGCGGAAATCCGCCTGCATGGCGGCGTGATCGCGGCCGCTGGAGGGCGAATCATCGGCAGTGGAAGACATGTCGGAGGTGGCGGGCTGGATTCTGGAGGACTTGGTCATGTTCAGATTGTTGCCTGTGTGTGGCCAGGACTCAAGGTACGTGAGAGAGGCGTCACTCACGCGCTGCAACGGCTCGGGCGTGATGCTGACACGGGGCGGATGGCCTGATCGTTCCGGCCTGTCCGCCCACAGGCGTCAGCGAGTCAGGCTGATGGCAAGCCAGGCCGTGTAGCCGAGGTAGCAGGCCAGCAGCACCAGCCCCGGACCACGGCCGATGCGGCCGCGACGCTGCCAGATGAGCAGGGCGGCCAGCATCAGGGTCAGACCGAGCATCACCGGGTAGTCGCGACTGATGGCGCTGCCATCCACCGGCCCCGGTGCCAGCAGGCCCGGTACCGGCAGGACGGCCAGGATGTTGAAGAGGTTGGAGCCGATGACGTTGCCGATGGCGATGTCGTGATGGCGCTTGAGTGCGCTGGCCACGCTGGCCGCGAGCTCCGGCAGGCTGGTGCCGATGGCGATGACGGTCAGCCCGATGATCAGTTCGGGGACGCCGAGTGCCTGGGCGATATCGGTGGCGCCCCAGACCAGCGCGCGTGAGCTGGCGATCAACACCGCCAGACCGAAGAGCAGCCAGAAGATGGCGCGTCCGGCGCTCATCTCGGGGACGTCATCCTGACTCTCGGCGTCACTCGGCGAGTCGACCTTGAACAGCCAGACAAGCGTGAACACCAGCAGTGCCAGCAGCAGGATGCCATCCAGACGCTCGAGCCCGCTGTTGGAGAGGGCGTAGCCCCCCAGTGCCGTCGCGGCCAGCAGCAGCGGCAGTTCACGGCGCACCAGGCCGAAATGCACCGGGATGGGAGCGATGAGCGCCGTGACGCCCAGCACCAGACCGATGTTGGCGATGTTGGACCCCAGAGCATTGCCGGTGGCGATGTCGGGGGTGCCGTCAAGCGAGGCCATGATCGAGACCACGATCTCCGGCGCCGAAGTGCCGATGGAGACGATGGTCATCCCGATGAGCAGCTTGCTCATGCCAGCTCGCCATGCGGTAGCGGCGGCGCCTTCGACGAAGCGATCGGCGCTCCAGACAAGACCTATCAGGCCAAGGATGACAGCGAGGATGGGATATAGCATCGGAACTCTCGGGGCAGGAGGCAGGGCAGCGGCTTGTCGCCAGTGACCGCGCCATTAAACGCATCCCCCCAAGGCATTGCAAGGCAAGGGATCGCATCTGCGGGATGCGATGGACCCTGCAACGGACTGGTAGTGAGGGGGCGGGTTCGGATACGATGTTCGCTAACTAACTTGATTCCCGAATGACGTGATCCATGAACTCCAAGATTCGGACTCGCGGCACAGTGCCAGGCGACGGATTGCCCATGGCCAGTGTCGTGACTCCCTCACAGCGGATGCTTCTATGACTGAATTACCCGGTCAGGCTGCTACAGCGACCGCTGCGGCCGGCGCTGATGCATCGCCATCCTCTCGCCGTGGCTCCGCTGACATCGACCTCGACGACGCATTGATTCGTGTCGAAGGCCTGCGCTTCACCCGTGGAGAGCGCGAGATCTTCTCCGGGATAGACCTGAAGATTCCGCGTGGCAAGATCACCGCCATCATGGGGCCCTCCGGTACCGGCAAGACGACGCTGCTCAAGCTGATCGGGGGGCAGTTGACCCCGTCCGCCGGGCGTGTGGATATCGCCGGTCACCATGTGCATGCCCTGTCGAGGCGCGAGCTGTTCCGCATGCGTCGTCGCATGGGCATGCTGTTCCAGAGTGGTGCGCTGTTCTCGGATCTCAGCGTGTTCGAGAACGTGGCCTTCCCGTTGCGAGTCCATACCAATCTCCCCGAGGCGATGATCCGCGACATCGTGCTGATCAAGCTCGAGTCCGTCGGGCTGCGTGGGGCGCGTGAACTGATGCCCGCCGAGCTCTCCGGTGGCATGACGCGGCGTGTCGCGCTGGCACGCGCCATCGCACTGGATCCGGACCTGATCATGTACGACGAGCCCTTCGCCGGTCAGGACCCCATCTCGATGGGCGTACTGGTCAATCTGATCCGTCGCCTCAACGATGCGCTGGGCATGACGGCGGTGGTGGTCTCCCACGATATCAAGGAGACGCTGACCATCGCCGATTACGTCTATGTGATCGCCGATGGCAAGGTCATGGCGCAGGGTACGCCACAAGCCCTGAACGCCGAGGCGGACCCGCGCGTGGCCCAGTTCATCCACGGCAAGCCGGATGGACCGGTGCCGTTCCACTATCCCGCGCCGGATTTCGCCGGCGACATTCTCGATGGCAGAGAAGCGGCCAGTGGCACTTCACAGAGAGGGCAATCAGCATGAGCGGTCTGAATCGTGGCCCGCTGGGGGCCATCACCTCGCTGGGGCGCAGCACCATCGAGGTGATCTCTGCCATCGGACGCGCCGGCATGCTGCTGGCGCAGGCGGGCGTCGGCCTGCCATCCCGTGAGGGGTTCTCCCTCTGGGTGCGTCAGATGCACTTCGTCGGCGTGCTGTCACTGGCGATCGTGCTGGTGTCGGGGTTGTTCATCGGCATGGTGCTGGCCCTGCAGGGCTATACCATTCTGGTCGGGTTCGGTGCTGAGGAGGCGCTTGGCCAGATGGTGTCGCTGTCGCTGCTGCGCGAGCTGGCCCCGGTCGTGGCGGCGCTGCTGTTCGCCGGGCGCGCCGGCTCTGCCCTGACGGCCGAGATCGGCCTGATGAAGGCGACCGAGCAGCTCACCAGCATGGAAATGATCGGCGTGGATCCCCTCAAGCGGATCGTCGCTCCGCGGCTGTGGGCCGGTTTCGTGTCCCTGCCGCTGTTGACCATCGGCTTCAGCGTCGTGGGGATTCTGGGTGGCAAGCTCGTGGGTGTCGATTGGCTCGGCATCTACGAAGGGGCCTACTGGAGCAGCATGCAATCGAATGTCGACTTCGTCGGGGATGTCATGAACGGCGTCGTCAAGTCACTGGTCTTCGGGCTGGTGGTGAGCTGGATCGCTGTCTTCCAGGGCTATGACCTGATCCCGACCTCGGAAGGCATTTCACGCGCGACCACACGTACTGTGGTTTATTCATCGCTGGCGGTGCTGGGACTCGATTTCGTCCTCACAGCCGTCATGTTTGGAGATATTGGATGAAACGTACCCGCATGGTCGAGTTCGGCGTGGGCCTGTTCGTACTTGCCGGTTTTCTGGGCATGGTGTTCCTCGGGCTGCGCGTCAGTGGCGTCACCTTCCAGCAGGCGGATGACACCTTCGTGCTCAATGCCAACTTTTCAGGGATAGGAAGCCTCAAGCCGCGGTCCAAGGTGACCATGGCGGGCGTGGCGATCGGCAGTGTCGAGAAGATCGAGCTGGATCCCAAGTGGTTTGACGCCCGTGTCACGATGAAGCTGGACAGCAGCCTCAAGGGCAAGTTGAGCAAGGACACCACGGCTGCCATCCTGACCTCCGGTCTGCTGGGCGAGCAATATGTCGGCCTGACCACCGGGGGGGATCCGGAAACGCTGGAGGATGGCGACACCATCCGGGATACCCAGTCGGCACTGGTACTGGAAGAGTTGATTCAGCAGTTCGTCTCCAATTTCTCGAAGAGCTGACGCAGGCCTGACTCGCCGTTGGCGCGATGCACATTTTCAAGGAGCAAATCCGATGACCCATATCCTCAAGCAGCTGATTCGTCCACTGAGCGTATTGAGCCTGTCTGCCATGATGGCGATGAGCCCGCTGGCCTCTGCCGCTTCCCAGGAGCCGGACGTGCTGCTGCGTGATACCGTCGAAGGCCTGACCACCAAGATCGATAGCCGCGAAAGCTATTACAAGGATCACGTCGACGAGCTGGAAGCGCTGGTCGACAACTCCCTCGAGCCGGTCGTGGATTACCGCTACATCGCGGCAAGCGTGATGGGCAAGTACTTCAAGGGTGCCTCTCCTGAGCAGCGTACCGAATTCTCCAAGGTCTTCCATGACACCCTGATCGGTACCTACGCGAAGGGCCTGGTGAGCTTTGACTACGCCAAGCTCGAAGTGAAGGACAGTGAAGGCGAGCGTCGTTATGAAGATCAGGACACCGTCTACATGGACGTGATCGACACCAAGGGCAAGGTGTACCCGGTGGCCTATTCCATGCGTCTGCGCAATGACGAGTGGAAAGTGGTCAACGTGATCGTCAATGGCGTCAATCTGGGCCTGACCTTCCGCAATCAGTTCGACCAGGCCATGCGTGACAATGGCCGTGATATCGATGCCGTCATCAAGGGCTGGCAGCCGGATGTCGACCTGGAAAAGGACAGCGGGGAGAGCGCGGGCGACAGCGACAGCTGAGCCTGACCACTGGCGATATGACCATGAAAACACTCTTCGATGATGATGACGTGACCCTGAGCGCCGGCGATGGCTGCCTGACGCTGAGCGGTCAGCCGGATTTCGATCACGCCTCCGAGCTCGCTGAAGTGGGCTGCAAGTGGCTCGGGCAGCATGCAGAGGGCATCGAGATCGATCTCTGTGGCGTCGGTGGCGCAAGCACCGCCACGTTGAGTGTCCTGCTGGAGTGGCAGCGTCATCTGGCGCGCCATTCGGGGCATGTCACGCATCTGCGTCTATCGCCTGCGCTCAAGCGTCTGGCCTCCGTCTCTGGCCTCGATGTCCTGTTGCCGGGACTGGAGGCCACGGGTCAGGCGTCGGATTCGGCGCCTCGCCCTGAGGTCGATGCTGTCTGATCGTGCTCCGGCCAGGCTGCCCAGCCGCTCGATCACCACCACTGCGCGCGGGAACGTGGGAGGCAGGAGGCTGCCGCCAATCGCGTTCCCGCGCGCTTTTGATTACCATGTGCGGTCATATCTCCCAGGTCGAAGCGCAGCGTAATGTGCCTGGCCCGGACATGTACCGCGAAGGAGTCATCGCCCGTCATGCAACCGAATGATGTCAAGGCCCTGCTCGAGGCTCGAATCGAGAACGTCGATTTTCATATCCAGGGTGAAGGATGCAACTTCCAGGTCGTCGCCGTGGGCGAGGTCTTCGCTGACCTCAGTCGCGTCAAGGCCCAGCAGTTGGTCTACGCCGCACTCAATGACGAGATTCGCTCTGGCGCGCTTCACGCCATCAGCATTCGTACCTATACCCCGGCGCAGTACGATGCTGCCGTCGGCAACGCCCAGAGCTGATCGGAACATTTCATGGACAAGCTGATTATCACCGGCAACGGGCCGGTCAACGGGGAAGTCTGGGCCAGTGGTGCCAAGAATTCGGCCCTGCCCATCCTGGCAGCGACACTGCTGTCCGAAGGTCCCGTGACCATCAGCAATCTGCCGCACCTGCAAGACATCACCACCAGCCTGGAATTGCTCGGGCGCATGGGAGTCGAGCCGGTGATGGGCGACAACATGACCGTGCAGCTGGACGGCTCCAAGGTCGAGCACTGTCATGCGCCCTACGAGCTGGTCAAGAAGATGCGCGCCTCGATCCTGGTGCTGGGCCCGCTACTGGCTCACTTCGGCAGTGCCGAAGTCTCGTTGCCGGGCGGTTGCGCCATCGGCTCGCGCCCGGTGGATCTGCACATCCGCGGCCTGGAAGCCATGGGCGCGGAGATCTCGGTCGAGAACGGCTACATCCGTGCCAAGGCGCCGGGTGGCCGCCTCAAGGGCGCTCGCATCGTCTTTGACGTGGTGACCGTCACGGGTACCGAGAATCTGCTGATGGCCGCGACGTTGGCCGATGGGCGCACCGTGCTGGAGAACGCGGCACGCGAGCCGGAAGTCGTCGATCTGGCCGAATGCCTGATCGCCATGGGCGCCAGGATCACCGGCCACGGCACCGATACCATCGTCATCGAAGGGGTCGAGAGACTGCACGGTTGCGAATACTCCGTGATGCCTGATCGCATCGAGACCGGTACCTTCCTGGTCGCGGCAGCGGCCTCGCGTGGCAAGGTGCGCGTCACCCGTACGCGCGCCGATACCCTCGATGCGGTGCTTGCCAAGCTGGAAGAAGCCGGTGCCACCATCACCACGGGGGATGACTGGATCGAGCTGGACATGCAGGGCAAGCGTCCGAAGGCGGTCAATATCCGCACGGCGCCGTATCCGGCATTCCCTACGGACATGCAGGCCCAGTTCGTGGCGCTGAATGCCGTGGCCGAAGGCACCGGTACCGTGATCGAGACCATCTTCGAGAACCGCTTCATGCACGTGCAGGAGCTCAACCGCATGGGCGCGCACATCGCCCTGGAAGGCAACACGGCGGTGGTGACCGGTACCGAGCGCCTGTCGGGCGCCCCGGTGATGGCCACGGACCTGCGTGCCTCGGCCTCGCTGGTGATCGCGGCCATCGTCGCCGATGGCGAAACCATGGTGGATCGCATCTACCACATCGATCGTGGTTATGAATGCATCGAGGAGAAGCTCTCCGGGCTGGGCGTGATCATCCGCCGCTCCGCCGGTTGAGCCGAGTCCTGCCTCCATGCGCTGCCGGCCATCGCAGGTCGGCAGCGTCTGCTGAATTCTTACGCACAAGCACGGGCGAATACCCCATGAGCAAGCAACTGGTCGTCGCCCTTTCCAAGGGGCGTATCCTCAAGGAAACCCTGCCGCTGCTGGCGGATGCCGGGATCGAACCGCTGGAAGATCTGGACAAGAGCCGCAAGCTGCTCTTCGATACCAATCTGCCTGACGTCAAGCTGGTCATCATTCGCGCCACCGATGTGCCGACCTATGTGCAGCTGGGAGCGGCTGATCTGGGCATCGCCGGCAAGGACGTGCTGCTCGAGCATGGCGCCGAAGGTCTCTATGAGCCTCTGGATCTGGAGATCGCGGCCTGCCGTCTGATGACGGCCGGGGTCGTCGGTCAGCAGCAGCAGGGCGCGCGACGTCGCGTCGCCACCAAGTTCGTCGATGTCGCGCGTCGCTACTACGCGGAACAGGGCATCCAGGCTGAAGTCATCAAGCTGTATGGCGCGATGGAGCTGGCCCCGTTGATGAATCTGGCCGATGAGATCGTCGATATCGTCGATACCGGCAATACCCTGCGTGCCAATGGCATGGAGCCGCGTGAGCTGATCACCGACATCAGCACGCGTCTGGTGGTCAACAAGGCCGCCATGACCATGAAGCATGATCGCCTCAAGCCGTTGATCGACCGCCTGCGTCAGGCGGTGGAAGCACGTCGCGACGCATGAATGACCAGGTCCCGGCCTCGTGTCACGCGGCGGGACTCGTCAGCAACGACATCACTCAAGATCGCAGAGACGATCTGGCAGCAGCGCCCGTCCGGCTCAGCCCTCACTGCCAATGACATGACAAGAGGTTCGCATGGATACCCTGATCAACCGGCTCGATAGCCGCGATACCGATTTCACTGCCCGCCTGGATGCATTGCTGGCCTGGGAGGGGGTGTCCGATGCCGAGGTACAGCATCGTGTCACCGACATCCTTTCGCGCGTCAAGCAGGAAGGCGATGCCGCGCTGGTGGAGTTTTCCAATCGCTTCGACCGTCTGAGTGTCTCCAGCATGTCGGAGCTGGTGATCGACGCCGAACGTCTGGCAAAGGCCTACGCCGATCTGCCGGCGGATCAGCGCGAGGCACTGGCGGTCGCGGCGGAGCGTGTGCGCGTCTATCACGAGCATCAGAAGCCGGAAAGCTGGTCCTTCAAGGATGAGCATGGCAGCTTGCTGGGGCAGAAGGTCACGCCGCTGGATCGCGCTGGCATCTATGTCCCGGGAGGCAAGGCCGCCTATCCCTCTTCCGTGCTGATGAATGCGATCCCCGCGCATGTCGCCGGTGTGCGCGAGATCATCATGGTCGTGCCGACCCCCGATGGCGTGGTCAATGAACTGGTGCTGGCCGCGGCTCACCTGGCGGGTATCGATCGGGTCTTCACCATCGGCGGCGCCCAGGCCGTCGCGGCACTGGCCTATGGCACCGAGACGGTGCCGCGCGTCGACAAGATCGTCGGTCCCGGCAACATCTATGTGGCCACTGCCAAGCGGGCGGTGTTCGGTCAGGTCGGCATCGACATGATCGCCGGACCGTCCGAGATTCTGGTGGTCAGCGATGGCGTGACCGATCCGGACTGGCTGGCGATGGACCTGTTCTCGCAGGCCGAGCATGACGAGGATGCCCAGGCGATCCTGATCAGTTGGGATGATGAGCACCTCGCTGCGGTCGAGGCATCAATCGAACGTCTCGCGCCGACCATGGAACGTGCCGAGATCATCAAGACCTCGCTGCGCGAGCGTGGCGCCCTGATTCGCGTCAGCGGGCCGGAGCAGGCGCTGGAACTGACCAACCGTATCGCGCCGGAGCACCTGGAGCTGTCGGTGGCGGATCCGGAAGCGTGGGTCGAAGGTGTCCGCCATGCGGGCGCCATCTTCATGGGCTCCCACACCTCCGAGGCACTGGGCGATTACTGTGCCGGCCCGAATCACGTGCTGCCGACGTCCGGTACCGCGCGCTTCTCCTCGCCGCTGGGGGTCTATGACTTCCAGAAGCGCTCCTCGTTGATCCAGTGCTCGGCCGAAGGTGCCTCCATCCTCGGGCGTACCGCATCGGTGCTGGCGCGGGGTGAGTCGCTGACCGCTCACGCCCGTAGTGCCGAGAATCGCATCATCGAGTGAGCATGGTGAAGTTCATGAGCATGGTGTAGTTCATGAGCATGAAAAAGCCCGCCACGGTTTCCGTGGCGGGCTTTTCTGGTTCTGGCTCTGGTTCTTGCGTTCGTGCGTTCGTGCGTTCGTGCGTGAAAGACGTTTGCCAGTCCGGCGACCATTGTCAGCCGGGGGATGAGACGCCCGGAGCTGCGGCGGCAGGAGAGGGCGTGCTGTCGGGAATCGGCCGCTCACCGACCTTGACGCTGACCTCCATGGGCTTGCCATCCCGCAACAGATTGAGTTGCAGGGTGTCGCCCGGCTTGACCGCGGCGATGTCGGCCATGGCAAGGCGTGCATCGATCAGGCGCTTGCCGGCGACTGCCGTCAGGATGTCACCGGGACGCAGGCCGGCCTGCGCCGCGGGGCCATCACGCAGCACGGCGGCGACCACCACGCCTTGCGGAGCGCTCAAGCCGAAGGAGTGCGCCAGCGACGGCGTCAGCTCCTGCACTTCCAGGCCCAGCCAGCCGCGAATCACCCGGCCGTGATCGACCAGTGATTCGAGGATGTCACGTGCCAGGTTGGCGGGGATGGCGAAACCGATGCCCTGCGAGCCACCGGAGCGGGAGTAGATGGCAGTATTGATGCCGACCAGTGAGCCATCGGTATTGATCAACGCTCCACCGGAGTTGCCGGGATTGATCGCGGCATCGGTCTGTATGAAGTCCTCGTAGGCATTCAGGCCAAGATGGTTGCGTCCGGTGGCCGAGATGATGCCCATGGTGACGGTCTGACCGACTCCGAAGGGGTTGCCGATGGCCAGCGAGACATCCCCGACGTGGACCTGGGTCGAGTCGGCGATCGCCACCGTCGGCAGATCTTCAAGATCGATCTTCAGCGCCGCGAGATCGGATTCGGGGTCGACCCCGACCACCTTGGCCAGTGTCTCGCGGCCATCACGCAGGGCGACCTGTATCTGATCCGCGCCCTGAATGACATGGTTGTTGGTCAGGATATAGCCGTCGCTCGAGAGAATGACGCCGGAGCCCAGGCTCGACAGCATGCGCTGGCTGCGCAAGGCATTTTCTCCATAGAACTGGTTGAAGAAGGGGTCGGACATCAGCGGGTGCTTGCTGTCGTCCTCGATCTTGCGCGAGGAGTAGATGTTGACGACAGCGGGGGCGGCGGCGTCCACGGCGGTCTGGTAGCTGGCCGGCCCGCTGTTGCGCTGCAGTGGTGGCGCCTCGCGCAGTACCGGATTGGCGGATTCCTCGCGCTGCTCGGCGGAGAGGGTCAAGGCGGGAGATGGCAGCACCTGCTGATCTCGAGAGACGATCGCGCCGCCCTGTTGGCCGCCCTGTTGGCCAATCTCGGGCGCCGGCTCGGAATGTCCAAGTTCAGGGAAGCGATCCAGCACCACGATGGCAAGCAATACCCCGGTGACCACTGGCCAGAGAAGGGGGAGCAATGAACTGCGAAGGGGGCGTCGCGTCTGAGGCATCAGGAGTCCTGGTGAATGATCCGTGGTCCTGCCGGGCCGTCAGCTTTCCTGAGGGCAACCGCCGTGGGGCGGTCGCCATCCGCAGGGTTGCTGCTGGCAGGCGGAGGGTGAAGAGGAAGATTGATGACGTGCTCAAGACGTGTCACCCATGTCTCGGTACCCGGCGAAGCTGCCATGCGCTTACATGGTGAGGCTGCGCCGTTACAATGGCAGCCAGTGTAACACTCGATGAATCTGACTGCTGGAGGCTCAATGGCTGATCGTGACGTGCTGGTCGAGGCGCTGGATGGCTGTCTGGAGGCGCAGGCCTTCAAGGATTACACCGTCAATGGACTTCAGGTCGAGGGGCGGCGCGAGGTCCGCAGAGTGCTGACGGGCGTTACCGCCAATCAGGCGCTGCTGGATGAAGCCGTGGCATGGCAGGCGGATATGGTGCTGGTGCATCACGGCTATTTCTGGAAGAACGAACCCGCTCGGATCACGGGCATGAAGCGCCGTCGCCTCAAGACACTGCTGGCGAACGACATCAATCTGGCGGCGTATCACCTGCCGCTGGATGCCCATCCGACGCTGGGCAACAATGCCCAGCTGGCCGAGCGCCTGGGGTTGGTCAGTGAAGGATGCCTGGATGGCGTCCCCGGGCGTGGACTGGTGCATGTCGGGCGTCTCGCAGATGAGCTTGCGGCAGGCGGTGAGCTGGACAGTGCCGCGTTGGGGGCCGAGTTCAGTCGCCGTCTGGGGCGAGAGGTGCTCGTGATCGCCGGGCATGATCGGCCGATCAAGCGCATTGCCTGGTGCACGGGAGGGGCGCAGGACTATATCGGTCTGGCCATCGAGGCGGGAGTCGATGCCTTCCTCTCCGGTGAGATCTCGGAGCGGACCACGCACAGTGCGCGCGAAGAGGGGGTGACCTACCTGGCGGCAGGGCATCATGCGACCGAGCGCGATGGGGTTCGGGCGCTGGGCGAGTGGCTGGCGGCCGAGCATGGCGTCGAGCATCGCTTCGTGGATATCGACAACCCTGCTTGAGTCAGCTCATGGTCGCCCTGTGACGGCCTGAGCGATCCTTGCCAACGACAACGGCCACCCCTGGAAGGTGGCCGTTGTCGTGTCCAATGGCCGTGAGGGAACTCACGGCAGAAGGAGGTTGCTCAGATGCGCGGCGGGTTGGCGCTCTGCGCTTCGCCTTCCGCGGGTTGTGGCTTGAGACCGAAATCCTCTGACAGCGTGCCGCGATTGTCGGCATAGTCACGTGGCAGGTCGACCTTCTCGCCCATGTCTTCTTCAAGCGTGGTGTCAGTATCCAGCAGGCGGCGCTTGAGCTGGCTGTCATCGCACAGTGAAGAGGCACCGCTGGCCAGGTGCTGGCGCAGCTCGTTGCCGGCACGTTGGATCTGATCCGTCAGATCACTGGCCTTGGAGAAATGATCATTCAGGGCGTCACGGAACTGGGTCAGTTCCAGCTCACGCTCCGCCAGCTTCTGGCGGGTCTTCTGATTGCGGGCCACGTTGGCATTCAGGAGGTGGTAGCACAAGGCGCCGATACCGATGCCAGCCAGAAAACAGGCGATGGCCAGGATCCAGTCAATATTGCTCTCGTTCACGTCGCTCTCCTTGTGTCACGACTGCGGTGATCTTCACCGCCGGGGCAGGCCATCACGATGATGTGCTGCCAATGTCCAGACTCTTGCAGTGTGTCCAGCGACGCTGGCCATGAGGCAAAGAGTGCCTGTATTTCAAAAGCGTACGCACTCCATTATATCGATGGGTTGGCGCGTCACGTCAATTCGTCATGAGAGAGACCTTGGTCGCCCCGAAGCAAGGGCGCCATTCGCCATCGAGGCGCGTCATGGCACTGAAGGGCCTGGGAAGCAGGACTTCCCGTCGGGTGTGGTGGGTAAAGTTGCACTCAGGGCGTATAATGCCGCGCAATTTCGTTCTTGCCTGATTGTCAGCCATGCTGGCGCAGGCGTGACCTCGTTTCACTTCGCGCCAGATGCAGCCCAGTGCTGAATCTGGCCTGCACCGGGTTTCTCCATGCCAGCACCTACGCCCCTCGAGAAGTACCAGGCAGACCTCAAGCGTGATGACTTTGCCTACGATGCCGCCCAGGAAGATGCCGTTCGTCACCTGCAGCGCCTATATGATGATCTGGTGCGTACTCCGCGCCAGACGCCTGACAAGGTCGAAGATGTCACGGGCAATGGCGGGCTTGGCTCCAAGGTGCGTCGATTGTTCGGCAAGCCGTCGCGGCCGGCCGCCGTCGACAGGACCCCGGACATCATGGGGCTGTATTTCTGGGGTGGCGTGGGGCGCGGCAAGACCTATCTCGTCGATACCTTCTACGAGAGCCTGCCCTTCGCGGACAAGATGCGGACGCACTTCCACCGCTTCATGCAGCGCGTCCACAACGAGCTTGGCCATTACAAGGGCGAGAAGAACCCGCTGACGCTGGTGGCGGCCAAGTTTGCCGTGGAAGCGCGCGTGATCTGCTTTGACGAATTCTTCGTCAAGGACATCACCGATGCCATGATTCTCGCCACCCTGTTCGAGGAGCTGTTCAAGCAGGGCGTGGTACTGGTCGCGACCTCGAACATCGTGCCGGATGATCTCTACAAGGATGGCCTGCAGCGTGCGCGCTTCCTGCCGGCTATCGACCTGGTCAAGCGCCATTGCACCGTGGTCAATGTGGATTCGGGTATCGATTATCGCCTGCGCGCTCTGGAGCATGCCGAGCTGTTCCACAGTCCGCTGGGTGACGAGAGCGGTGCCAGACTGGCGCGTGAGTTCCGCTCCATTGCCGGAGCCGAAGGTCATGCCGATGAAGGCTTGAGCATCAATCACCGCGTGCTGCATGCCTTGCGTCGCCACGAGGATGTGGTGTGGTTCCATTTCGATGAGCTGTGCGATGGCCCGCGCAGCCAGAATGACTACATCGAGCTTGCGCGCGAGTTCCACACCGTGCTGGTGTCGGAGGTGCCGCAGATGGGGCGTGACAGCGATGATCAGGTGCGCCGCTTCATCAATATGGTCGATGAGTTCTATGACCGTGGCGTCAAGCTGCTGATGAGTGCCGAGACACCGGTCGAGCAGCTCTACACCGGCGGCAACCTCGACTTCGAATTCGAGCGCACCCTGTCACGCCTGCAGGAAATGCAGTCGCGTGAATACCTGGCGCTGCCTCACAAGCCATGAGGCGATGTCGGAAGACGAAATAGCCTTTGTGGTGCGGGCGTCTGGCATGTACAATGCGCGCTCGCTCGAATTGTTGTCCGGTCCACGAGTCGTCCTGGGTCAATCACCCTTGATGGGCGTGGGCAGTCTGGAGTCGAGTCGGCGGTGACCGCGCAAGCGGCCTGCCACTGACTGCCAGGCGTCGGACAACCAAGAAAAATAGGGATTGGTCGCGCACTCAAGTGCAAGACCCGACTATAGGTGATTCATCCATGAAGACGTTTACTGCCAAGCCGCAGTCCGTCCAGCGTGACTGGTTCGTCGTCGACGCAGCCGGCAAGACGCTGGGCCGTATGGCTACCGAAATTGCTCGTCGCCTGCGCGGCAAGCATAAAGCCGAGTACACTCCGCACGTTGACACTGGCGACTACATCGTCGTCATCAACGCCGAGAAAGTCGCTGTGACTGGTCGCAAGGCAGAAGCCAAGACCTACTACCGTCACACCGGTTACCCGGGCGGCCTGCGCTCCATGAACTTCAACCAGATGATCGAGCACAAGCCTGAGCGCGTGATCGAGCTGGCGGTGAAGGGCATGCTGCCGAAGGGCCCGCTGGGTCGTGCCATGCAGTCCAAGCTGAAAGTCTATGCTGGCGCCGAGCATCCGCACGCTGCGCAGCAGCCGCAAGAACTGAACATCTGAGGGAAGCATCGCCATGACACAGCAGCACTACGGTACCGGGCGCCGCAAGACTTCTACCGCGCGCGTCTTCCTGAAGCCGGGCACCGGCAAAATCACCGTCAACCAGCGTGACCTGAACGACTACTTCGGTCGTGTGACAGGTCGCATGGTTGTTCGCCAGCCGCTCGAGCTGACCGAAACTACCGAACAGTTCGACGTCTACGTCACTGTCGCCGGTGGTGGTGGTTCCGCTCAAGCTGGCGCCATCCGTCACGGCATCACTCGTGCCCTGATGGCTTACAACGAGGACTTCCGTCCGGCACTGCGTGCCGCCGGCTACGTCACTCGTGATGCTCGTGAAGTCGAGCGTAAGAAAGTCGGCCTGCGCAAGGCCCGTCGTCGTCCGCAGTTCTCCAAGCGTTAAGAGAACAGGCGTCGACCACAAGAACGTCCAGTACCCGAAAGGGTACTGGGCGTTTTTTTTGCGATCTTGATAGGGGCGTCAAGCGCATGGTGCGAGCGCAATTGAAGAAAGCCGCTTCTGGTAAAGTGATTTTCTTGAGTTGTGAGCGGTGGGTTCTTGCCCTTTAATACAGTCAAGCGTCAAGTGCCCGGCAAGGGAATGGTCTGGCAGCATGCGGTGGTGTTCGGGAGACAATAACAATATGGCTAATCGAGGTGTGAATCGAGGGCGGCGCCGCTTCCTCGTCAGTGCGACCAGTGTCGTGGGGGCGATAGGCGCCGTTGGCATCGCGACGCCCTTTCTGGCTTCCTGGCAGCCGAGCGCACGGGCAAGAGCGGCAGGTGCACCTGTCACGGCGGATATCTCGCGCCTGGCACCGGGTCAGCAGATGACCATCGAGTGGCGCGGCAAGCCGGTATGGGTGGTGCGTCGCACCCCCGAGATGATTGATGACATCCGGGCCATCCCGCACGCCGAGTTGCAGGACCCCGAATCACGCCGTCCCCAGCAGCCAGCCTATGTGGATGCTGTCCTGCGCTCCATCAAGCCTGAGTACGTGGTACTGGTGGGAATCTGCACCCATCTGGGCTGCTCGCCGGGTTATCGACCCGAGATGGGTGCCGCGGATCTTGGCGCTGACTGGCCGGGTGGCTATCTGTGTGCCTGTCATGGCTCGAAATTCGACCTCGCGGGTCGCGTGTTCACCGGAGTGCCGGCGCCCTCGAATCTCGAGGTGCCGCCGCATCATTATGAAAGCGAGCAGGTGCTGGTGATCGGCGTCGATGAGGAGGCTGTGTGATGGGGAATCCAGAACGTGCCAAGGCGTCGCGAGGCATCATGCGCTGGATCGATGATCGCTTTCCGGCCACCCAGATGCTGCAGGACCATCTGACAGGCTACTACGCGCCCAGAAACTTCAATTTCTTCTATTTCTTCGGCTCGCTGGCGCTGCTGGTGCTGGTCAATCAGATCATTACCGGTATCTGGTTGACCATGAGCTATACCCCGACCGCCGAAGGGGCCTTCGCCTCGATCGAATACATCATGCGCGATGTGGAATATGGCTGGCTGATCCGTTACATGCATTCCACGGGGGCGTCCGCATTCTTCGTCGTCATCTATCTGCACATGTTCCGGGGGCTGATCTACGGCTCCTACCGAGCGCCGCGTGAGCTGGTGTGGATCTTCGGCATGTGCATCTATCTGGCGTTGATGGCCGAGGCCTTCATGGGGTATCTGCTGCCCTGGGGGCAGATGTCCTACTGGGGGGCGCAGGTGATCATCTCGCTGTTCACGGCGATCCCGGTCATCGGAGCGGATCTGGCGCAGATGATCCGTGGCGACTACCTGGTGTCCGGCATTACCTTGAATCGCTTCTTTGCCCTGCATGTCATCGCCTTGCCACTGGTCATCGTCGGGCTGGTGGTGCTGCATCTGGTGGCGCTGCATGAGGTGGGGTCGAACAATCCGGATGGCATCGAGATCAAGGACAGGAAGGATGAGGCGGGCCAGCCGTTGGATGGCATTCCGTTCCATCCCTACTACACGGTGAAGGATCTGGTGGGTGTCGGTGTGTTCCTGTTCGTGTTCTGTGCCGTGATCTTCTACTTCCCGGAAGGGGGCGGCTACTTCCTCGAGACGCCCAATTTCGAACCGGCCAACTCGTTGAAGACACCTGAGCATATTGCCCCTGTCTGGTATTTCACGCCGTTCTACGCGATGTTGCGGGCCGTGAACTATCCCTTGTTCGGGGTCGATGCCAAGTTCTGGGGCGTGGTGGTGATGGGGTTGGCGATCGCCATCCTGTTCGTGTTGCCATGGCTTGATCGTTCTCCTGTGCGCTCCATCCGTTACAAGGGCTGGCTATCGCGTATCGCGATACTCGTGTTCGTGGTCAGCTTCGTGACCTTGGGGGTGCTTGGCGTGATGCCGCCGACGTTCGAGCGCACGATCATCGCGCAGATCGCGACGGTGGCGTACTTCGCCTTCTTCATACTGATGCCGCTGTATACGCGATTCGAGAAGACGCGAGCGGTGCCGGACAGGGTGACAGGCCGATGAGCGGGCAAAAGGGTGGGTCAAGGGACTGGCTGAAGCATGTACTGGCTGCAGGCGTGGTGGTGGCCGGCCTGCTGGGGGCGGGAGCTGTCAGCGCGGCAGGGGGCGAGGCAGTGCGTGAGTCGATGCAGCCGGATCTGCATGACAAGCCCTCGTTGCAGCGCGGCATGCAGCTCTACACCAATTATTGCCTCGGCTGTCACAGCCTGCAGTATCAGCGCTATTCGCGTGCCGCAGAGGACCTGGAGATGCCCGAGGATCTGGTCGAGCGATATCTGATTTTCTCGCCAGAACTCAAGATCAATGACACCATGCGCATCGGGATGAAGGCTGAGGACGCCGCGAGCTGGTTCGGTACGCCGCCACCGGATCTGTCTCTCGAGGCGCGTCTGCGCGGGACGGACTGGATCTACTCCTACCTGAAGAGCTTCTATCGCGATCCCGAGCGCCCCTGGGGTGTCAACAATGCTGTCTATCCGCTGGTGGCGATGCCCAATGTGCTGGAGACATTGCAGGGCGTTCAGGAAAAGGTCTGCGCCCAGAGCGACCTGGTGCCTCCGGGCGCGGAGCTGAACCCGGCAACGGGGCACTATGACTCCTGCGACGTGCTGGAGATCACCTCGCCGGGCAGCATGACAGCAGAGGAATTCGACCAGGCCGTGTGGGATCTGACCAACTTTCTGGCCTATGTGGGCGAACCATCGCGACTCAAGGCTGAGAGCATGGCCCCCAAGGTGTTAATATTCATCCTGATCTTTACTCTGCTGGCATATCTTCTCAAGAAGGAATACTGGCGCGACATTCATTGATGGCTCCCGGAGTGGCGCTCATTGATAATGGCGTGCAGGCAGTGACGGGCGCACGGCTGATCGGTCGTGCGCCCGCTTGCGTCGCTTGCGGGTGACGCAAGGTTGACCCTCTGGGCGCGTCACGCAGTTGATGAGGCGCCCAGAGGAAACTTATTCCCGTTCGTCAGGCCAAAAGCTGACGCGGGCATGGCTCGAACAGATGCGAGGACAGTTTCATGGGTGTTGTGGCCAAGCGTTCATCGATGACCTTCTACTCCGGTGGTGACGACCACTTCAGCCACCGTGTACGGATCGTGCTGGCCGAGAAGGGTGTAGCAGTCGATGTCATTGATGTAGATGATGACAACCGTCCGGCCGAGCTGGCTGATCTGAACCCGTACAACAGTGTGCCGACGTTGCTGGACCGTGACCTGGTCCTCTACGAGTCCAAGGTGATGATGGAGTACCTGGACGAGCGCTTCCCGCATCCGCCGCTGTTGCCGGTGTATCCGGTGGCGCGCGCCCAGAGCCGTCTGTGGATGCACCGCATCGAGCGCGAGTGGGTGCCGATGATGGAAACCATCCAGAACGGCACCAAGAAGGAAGCCGACAAGGCGCGCAAGGAATTGCGCGAGAGCCTGATCGGAATCGCGCCGATCTTCGATGACATGCCGTTCTTCATGAGCGACGAGTTCTCTCTGGTCGACACGTGCATCGCCCCGATTCTGTGGCGTCTGCCGACATTGAACATCGAGCTGCCGGAGAAGCAGGTCAAGCCGCTGCTGAACTACATGGAGCGTCTGTTCGATCGTGATGCCTTCAAGGCGTCTCTCTCCGAGGCAGAGCGCGAGATGCGTATCTGATTCGCTTGAGCAATCCCGAAAGGGGTGCTTGAGTCGCTGGAACCCACCCCGGGGTGGGTTCCGGGCTCGGATCATGAGGCGGGGAGGGGCCGAGGTCAGGTGTCTCGACCGTCACGTGGTGTCAGTGCCCGCAAGCTGTAGCTCGGCGTCTCAGGACGTCGGTCATCGTGACATCCATTGCAGTTCAAGAGGTTCTCTCATGCTTTCCAGTCGCCCTTATCTGGCACGTGCGCTCTACGAGTGGCTGCTGGATAACGACAATACGCCGTACATCGTGGTGGATGCCGAGCAGGATGGCGTTCAGGTGCCGCGTCAACACGTGCAGAATGGCCAGATCGTGCTGAACATCGCGCCGGGTGCCGTGCGTGATCTGCTCATCGCCAATGAGGGTGTCAGCTTCAATGCCCGTTTCGGTGGTCAGCCGATGCACGTCAGCGTGCCGACGCCGGCGCTGGTGGCGCTGTACTCTCGCGAGAATGGCGTTGGCATGGTGTTCGGGCATGAGCCTGTCATGCCGGGTGCGGATGACCTGGCCTTCGGTGAGGCAGCCTCGGATGAGGCGACCTCCGGTGAGGAGGCTCAGGCGCCTTCACGTCCGACTCTGGCCAGTGTCGGTGGTGCCAGCAGCGCTGCTGATGATGAGCAGGGTGAGGAGGCGTCACGGGGTGATGCGGCGGCCGATGAGGTCGCGAGTGCCGAGGAGCAGGAGGGCGGCAGCATCTCCTCCTCCGATGAGGAAGGCGGCGATGATCAGCCGAAGCCTCCCCGCAAGGGGCGTCCGTCGCTGCGAGTCATCAAGTAAGCGGACACTCCTCTTTAGTCCTCTTGGGCTGATAACGACGACGCCCCACAGGCCAGGTCTGTGGGGCGTCGTCGTTTTCACCCATACGTCAGGGAGTGCGGTCTACGTCAATCAAGATACTCGAAGACCTTGGCGATACGCTGGATGCCACCGACTTCCGAGACCTTGCTGACGATCTGGTCGGCCTCCGAACGGGTCACGATGCCCATCAGGTAGACGCTGGCATTCTCGGTCAGCACCATGATGCGCCCGGAATCGATGTTGGCATCGGCCGCGAGAGTCGCCTTGACGCGGGTGGTCAGCCAGGTGTCCTGGACGCGCTGGCTGGTAGGCGCATTGGCGCTGACTTCCAGGGCGTTGTGTACCTGGCGTACGCGACGGACATCCTTGGCGACTTCCGCGGCGCGTTGCTTGAGCTCATCGCTGGGCACTTGCCCGGTCAGCAGGACCATGCCGTTGTAGGCATTCACGTTGACATGGGCGTCATTGAAGCGCGCATCGATCTTGCCGAGATTGACTTCGATCTTGGTCTCGATGCTCTCGTCTTCCACTTGAGCGCCCAGAGTGCGATCACCGTAGTCCTCGTCAATGGGACCACTGTGAGTCAGGTCGGCCACGGTGGTACAGCCCGCAAGGGATAGAAAGCCGGCGGTGGCCATGAGGGAAAGCAGGTACTTTGGCGTCATGCCGTAATCTCCTGGTGAGCGCCGTGTGTCGCAAGGCGTTATTCGTTGCTGCCGAACAGCTGGTGATCGATCAGATCACACAGGCAATGAATGGCCAGCAGATGGACTTCTTGAATGCGCGCGGTGGAGGTCGCCGGTACGCGGATCTCGCAATCTTCGCTGCCCAGCAGGGAAGCCATGTCGCCACCGTCACGACCGGTCAGTGCCACCACGCGCATGTCGCGGTCATGGGCCGCCTGGATGGCCTGTACCACGTTGGCGGAGTTGCCGCTGGTGGAAATGGCCAGCAGGATGTCGCCGGGCTGGCCCAGGGCGCGAATCTGCTTGGAGAACACCTCGTTGTAGCTGTAATCGTTGGCGATGGACGTCAACGTCGAGGTGTCGGTGGTCAGGGCGATGGCCGGCAGGCTCGGGCGTTCACGCTCGAAGCGATTGAGCAGCTCTGACGAGAAGTGCTGGCTGTCACCGGCGCTGCCGCCGTTGCCGCAGGCCAGAATCTTGCCGTCATTGACCAGGCTCTGGACCATCATCTGACTCGCCGCTTCGATGAAGGGCGGCAGCACTTCACTGGCGTATGTCTTGGTGTCGATGCTGGCGTTGAAGTGGCCGAGAATACGAGATTGGAAATCCATGATGGCTCTTGGTCGTTGGCTTCAGAACGCTTCGAATGCGTGGCGTATCCAGTGAATGGCGAGAGGGGGAGGACCCTCCACGCCGACCACGTCGAAGCGGCAGGAACATGATAGCCCGTGATGGGCCAGATAAAAACGCGCGGCCTTGATCAGCCGGCGTTGCTTGGTGGCGGTCACGCTTTCCAGTGCGCTGCCGAACCGGGAGCTGGCGCGGTAACGCACTTCGATGAACACCAGGGTGTCACCATCACGCATGATCAAGTCGATCTCGCCGCCCTTGGCATGCGAATTGCGCGTGACAGGCACGAGACCTCTGGCTGACAGCCATTTCTCGACCTCGGCTTCGATCACGGCGCCGCGCGCTCTCGCGCGACGCTGTGGTGGCTCCTGCCCGGCCGTTCCAGGGCGCGCCATGTCAGGGCGTATAGGCTTCGACGGTGCGGCTGCTGGCGCCTTTCAGCGGCGGGCGTGGTACGCCGCCTCTGAACTCCGCCCACGGCAGCGTGCGTTCGATGCGTCCATCATGACGCGGGAATAGACTGCCGGTCGCTCCGAAGAGTTCCCCGCCGGCACCGGCCAGCATCAGCGGAACGCGCTGTGCCAGGCGATAGGCATCGACGCCCATGGCATTGAGCTTGAGCATGCGCGGAGAGGCATCCGACAGGGCGCGATAGGTATCGGCTTCCGGCAGAGTGGCCTTGCCGCCGGAGGAGGCCTGCGGCACTTCCCAGGGGATGTCGACGAAATTGACGCCATTGAGGTCGCCATCCTGAGCGGGCTGGGGGGAGCCTTCATAAAGGTGTGAGGTGCCGTAGATCGGCAGGTTGCCCGCGTAGTAGAAGTCCAGCATCGGCGGCACCTGACGAGCGTAGCTTGGCAGCGCCAGCAGGAAGATCATGTCGATGTTGCCGGAGTGGGCGCGGCCATACTTGCTGCCGGATTTCTTGGCGGATTTCATGCGCGCCTGATCTTGGCTGGAGACGGAAAGCAGATCCTTGACCGCTTCACTGACCGGGCCCTTGGGGTTGTAGCGCTCGATGGAAACGATGTCGCCACCTTCCTGCTCGAAGCGATCACGGAAGGCGCTGTAGACGCGCTGACCCCAGGCATTGTCGGGAATCATGGCCGCGGCACCACGATGGCCGTCAAGTGAGGCGCGCAGGGCGACCTGGCGAGCTTCGTCTTCGGCGGACAGGCCGTACTGGAAGAGGTTGTCGGCCTGATTGCGCTCATGGGTGCCGTAATTGAGGGCCAGGGTCGGCAGCGGCAGGCTGTTCTGGGTCTCGAGCTGGCTGACCAGCTGCTTGTCCAGCGGGCCTAGCACGACCTGAGCTCCCTCCATGGTCGCGCGGGCATACAATGTCTTGAGATCGGCGCTTGAGGTATCGAAGAAGCTCAGCTGCGGCGTGGCTTCGGCATTGTCGATGGCGCTGCGATGGCGTGCCTCGATGCCTTCACGAATTGCCTGCGCGATACGCTTGAGTGGGCCGGACTGCGGAAGGAAGACCGCGATCTTGCGAACTTCCTGGCCGGAGAGCTCGCGCAGATCGAGGATGCCCTGCGGCATCTGGCGTGCGGCCGGATGCTGCGGATTGGCATCCGCCCAGTCGTTGATGGCGGAAAACATCTGGTCGATGTTGCCGCCGAAGCGCCGCTGCAGACGCAGCAGGTCCGTCCAGCCGCTGGCAATGGCGTTGGCGCTGGCCAGCTCGCCGAGCTGGCTGGGAGACAGGCGCGTGAGCTGTTCCCACAGGGTGTCATTGATGCTGAGGTCATCAGTGTCCGCCTGCAGGGCAATCAGCGTCTGGGCACTGGCCAGAGGTTCGCCGACCATGCCGAGCGCCAGTCCGCGACGCTTGCGCAGCGTGCGCTGATCGTCGCTGGACATCGTGATGTCGTCTTCCAGCACGGACGTGGCGAGTATCGTGTTCCAGCCATCCTGTTGCTCGAGGGCGATGCGCGACAGCAACAGGGCCCATTGCACGCGTTGCTGGGGTTCCAGACTCGCGGGGTCGATGTCCGAGGTGATGGTGATCGCCTGCGCGTTGTCGCCGCTGCGTGCTAGGATATCGGCGGCCTGCAGTCGGGTGCCGGCGGCCTGTTGGCCCTGTTGTTGCTCCGCTTGAGCCAGCAGCGCGTCCGCCCCCGGTCCGCTGGGACGGGAGGACTGCCCGGCACACCCGGCCAGCAGCAGTGCCGCGATGGCCATGCCGGCCAGTCCGCGCAGGCTGGTGCGCGGGAGGCGCAAGCTCTTGTGCCGAATGGTTGACGCAGTGCGCAGCACGTTGTCAGGCGCACGATTCCATGTCTGGCCCATGTACGACGGTCCCTTGGCTGATGGGCGAGGAGGCCGTGGCCCGCGTCGCCGCTGCTGTAATGACGGATGAATACTGCAATGACGAATGAGACGGGTCTCGGAGTGGCTGCTCGTGCGGGCATGTCTGCCGCATGTGGTTAGGCCACTCGGCTGTCTCTGACGTCCATATCTACCACTGAGTTCAACGAGTCGAAGCATTGAATGTCTGAGTCTTCTGAAGGCGTATTGTACGTGGTCGCCACGCCGATTGGTAACCTCGATGACCTCAGCCCACGTGCCGCGCGGGTGCTGGGCGAAGTGGATCTGATCGCGGCTGAGGACACCCGCCACAGTGCCCGTCTGCTGCGCCATCTGGGGCTGGAAGTCCCCATGATGTCACTGCATGACCACAATGAGCGCGGGCGGGTCGATCAGCTGTGCCAGGCCCTGGAGGCGGGGCGGCGTGTCGCGCTGGTCTCCGACGCCGGGACGCCGCTGATCTCTGATCCCGGCTTCATCGTGGTGCGGGCGCTGCGGGAGCGCGGATTCAAGGTAGTCCCGCTTCCCGGCCCCTGCGCGTTGATTACCGCGCTTAGCGCTGCTGGCCTGCCGACGGATCGCTTCACTTTCGAGGGGTTTCTCGCTCACAAGGGTGGACCACGTCAGGCGCGCCTCACGGCACTGCGTGAGGATGGCGCGACGCATGTGCTTTATGAGTCGCCTCACCGTATCCAGGCGTTGTTGAAGGATATCCACGACGTTCTCGGGGCGCGCCGAGTCGTGTTGGCACGTGAGCTGACCAAGACCTTCGAGACCTTCCTGGACGGGACGGCTGCTGAGCTGCTGGCGATGATGGAGGCGGATGGCGATCAGACGCGCGGTGAATTCGTGGTCATGATCGAAGGGGCTCCGGCACGTGAGGGCGACGAGGCTGCCAGCGTCGAGGGTGATGAGCTTCTCAAGGTGCTGTGGGAAGAGGGGGTCGGCGTCAAGCAGATGGCGGCGATCGCCACTCGTCTGGTCGGCGGGCGCAAGAAGGCCTGGTATGCCAAGGCACAAGCCCTGAAGGATGCGGCGGAACCACGAGAAGCGTAAGCGAGAGGTGTTTTCCAAGTGCTTGGCGTATCTGGCTTTTCGGCGTTCCTCCGGGCCAGGTGCACTGCAGCGCCAGCTTGTGGAAACGATGTGACACTGATAGTCTTGCGCGCTTGGGAGATGGCCAGACAGTCGCCGCCAGCGTGAGCTGGGGGAGGAAAGTCCGGGCTCCATAGGGCAAGGTGCCAGATAACGTCTGGGCGGCGTGAGCCGACGGCAAGTGCAGCAGAGAGAAGACCGCCTACGTCAGCTTCGGCTGGCCGGTAAGGGTGAAAGGGTGCGGTAAGAGCGCACCGCGCGTCTGGTAACAGTTCGCGGCGAGGTAAACCCCACCTGGAGCAAGACCAAATAGGCCCCCTATGCTGCTGCCCGCAGTGGGGGCGGGTTGGTTGCTTGAGCCCTGAAGTGATTCAGGGCCTAGATGAATGACTGTCCACGACAAGACCCGGCTTATCGGCCGTCTCCCGCCTAATATTGAAGATGTCAGCCCTGTGATGCGAAACGCGCAGTTCAGGGCTGACATGTGACACCGCATGACCGGCGCCGTCCGCTCCGTGCTCCGTGGCTGGCCATTTGCAATGGCGGCGGACATGAAGTCGTGACCGGCGCCGGTTGTCGATTGTGCCATCGATAATCATGCGAATGTCTCTGCTTTCCTGCGGTCTACCGCCAGACGACTGGCGTCCGCCTTTACTGCCCGCAACGCGTGCCAAGGTCCCGAATTTCGTCATGTCCAAGCCCAGCGCTCCCTCCGTTCCCGAATCAGCCGCTGCCATGTCAGCCGCCGAATCCGAAGCTGCGGATCGCTTCGCGCATGTCAGTGTCATGCTCGATGGCGCGGTGGATGGGCTGATTCAGGACGTCTCCGGTGTCTATTTCGACGGTACTTTCGGGCGCGGCGGTCACTCACGCCTGATCCTGTCGCGTCTCGATGACGGTGGACGTCTGATCGCCTGTGATCGCGACCCCCAGGCATTGGCGGAAGCCGCCACCATCGAGGATTCTCGTTTTTCCATTCACGCCGGTGAATTTGCCCGCCTGGGCGAATATGCCGAGCGGGAAGGCGTGCATGGTCAGCTCGATGGCATTCTGCTGGATATCGGCGTGTCCTCGCCGCAGCTGGATGATGCCGAGCGTGGCTTCAGCTTCATGAATGATGGTCCGCTGGATATGCGCATGGACCCCACCAGTGGCGAGAGTGCCGCTGAGTGGTTGTCACGTGCCAGTGCCGAGGACATGGCGTGGGTCTTCAAGACCTACGGTGAGGAGCGCTATGCCAAGCGTCTTGCACGTGCGGTGGTCGAGCGTCGCGCCGAGCGTCCCATCACGCGGACCGGTGACTTCGCCAGCCTGATCAAGGACGCGCATCCCAACTGGGAGAAGCACAAGCACCCGGCGACGCGTGTCTTCCAGGCGATCCGCATCCATGTCAACGGCGAGCTGGATGAGTTGACCCGCGCCCTGGATGCTGGCCTGGAAGCCCTGAAACCGGGGGGAAGGCTGGTGGTGATCAGCTTCCATTCGCTGGAAGACCGTATCGTCAAACGCTTCATGCGCGACAAGGCGCGTGGCGATCAGGCGCCGCGTGGCATGCCCATTCGCGAAGATCAGCTCAACAAGCGCCTCAAGCTGGTCGGCAAGGCTCAGAAGGCCTCCGAAAGCGAGGTGCAGGCGAACGTACGCTCACGCAGCGCCGTGATGCGCATCGCCGAGAAGCTGAAATAACGCCCGGTTCGTGGCGTGTATCGTGGTCATCCCAGCGCCTGCCTTTTGGCAGGCGCGCTCGCAAGGGGACGTAGCGTTGTGCGACATGTGTGTCGGTGCCTCGCAACGCTTAACGACCAACGCCACAAGCTGACATAATGCGCCGGTCGTCGCCTGATGGTACCGCTGGTCATCACGAGTGATGAGTGGCCGGCATGTTGCGGCGATGAACAGGACAAGCCGTCAGCCATCGGGTGTTGTATGCCTGACATGCATGGATTGACGGGTCGTCCCGCAGGGATAAATCGTGGTGCAGATCACCGCGTTCAGAGTGATAAGGGAGTCAGCATGGCGGGACGCAAGCAGCAGGGCAGCTGGAGAGGGAACTGGCCGATCAGGTTCCAGATGCGTTGGCGTCATCTGTGCTTCGTGGTGCTGATGATCTGCCTGCTGGGATCCGCCGCTGCTGTCGTCGTTAGCTCCCATCTCTCGCGCGGCCAATACGCGCAACTCCAGAAGCTCGAGGCGGCGCGTGATGATGCGCGTGCTCGCTGGGGGCGTCTGCTGCTTGAGGAAAGTGCCTGGTCCGCCCCTGCGCGTATCGAGAGCATCAGTACCGAGCGTCTCGAGATGCGCGTACCGGATGTCCATGATGTCGAGGTCATTCGCTGATGGCCACACGTCGACCTCCTTCCTCGGACCCCAAGGCCTCTCGCTCCCGCGGCGCACGCACTGCGCCACCCGGCGCGGCCAGTCGCGGCAAGACGGCTGGTTCTGCCGCCGCCGGGGCGCGCAAGAGTGCGCGTGGGCCCATGGGGTCCGCCCGCTATCGCATCATGCTGGGTATCGTGTTCGCAGGGCTCCTGGCCCTGGTGGGGCGTATCGGCTATCTGCAGCTCTTCGATCAGCAGTTCCTTCAGGATCAAGGGGATGCGCGCACCCTGCGCGTCGACAGCATCAACGCGCACCGTGGCATGATCACCGATCGCAGTGGCGAGCCGCTGGCCATCTCGACGCCGGTCATCACGCTGTGGGCGGACCCGCGTCTGGTGCCGGATGATCCGGTGCGCCTGTCACTGCTGGCACGCGCGCTCGGCCAGCAGCCTGACGACCTGATCCGCCGTGTGCGCCAATATCGTGATGCCGGCAAGGGCTTCATGTACATCAAGCGTCAGATGACCCCTCCTCAGGCACAACCCGCCATCGACCTGGATGTTCCGGGTGTCCACCACAAGCAGGAATACAAGCGTTACTACCCCTCGGGCGAGGTCTCCGCGCAGCTGGTCGGCGTGACCAATGTCGATGACAAGGGCCAGGAGGGGCTTGAGCTTGCCTACAATTCCTACCTCTCCGGTACGCCGGGCAAGCGTCGCGTGCTCAAGGACCGCAAGGGGCGCCTGGTGCGTGACCTGCACCTGATCAGCGAAGCCAAGCCTGGTGGTGATTTGACCCTCTCCATCGACCTGCGTCTTCAGTACATGGCCTACCGTGAGCTGAAGGCCGCCGTGGCCGAGCACCGTGCCGACGGTGGCACCCTGGTGATGATGGACGCTCGCACGGGGGAAGTGCTGGCGATGGTCAATCAGAAGTCCTACAACCCCAACAATCGTGCGGGGCTTGACCCTGCCGGTCTGCGCAACCGTGCGATCACCGATGCCTTCGAGCCGGGCTCGGTCATGAAGCCTCTGGCGATGAGTGCAGGTCTGGCCTCCGGCAAGTATCAGCCGGACTCGGTGATCGACACCACGCCGGGTTACATGCGGGTCGACCGCTTCACGATTCGCGATTTCCGCAATTACGGCAAGCTCGACATGGCCGGCATTCTCTATCACTCCTCCAACATCGGCATGAGCCGCATGGCGCTGAGCCTCGAGGATGACGCGGTATGGAATCGCTATTATGAGCTGGGTCTGGGGCAGGCGCCGGGTACCGGCTTCCCAGGCGAGACGACGGGCGTTCTGCCGGCCCCGACCAACTGGTCGCGCAGCAAGCGGGCCTCCATGTCCTACGGGTACGGGATCAGTGTCTCGGCCTTGCAGCTGGCCAGCGCCTATACCGCGCTGGCCAATGATGGTCGCCGGCTGGCGCCGTCGCTGCTCAAGGTGAATACCCCGCCGGTGGGGGATCAGATCATCTCGCCCGAGAATTCCCATGCCCTGCTCGGGATGATGGAGAAGATCGTCCAGCCCAATGGACCCGCCAAGCGTGCCGTGGTCGAGGGCTACCGTATCGCGGGCAAGACGGGTACGGTGCGTAAGGTGACCTCCGGTGGCTATCAGAAGACGGCCTATCGCTCCTTGTTCGCCGGCATTGCGCCGGTGTCCGACCCGCGCATCGTGACCGTGGTGATGATCGAGAATCCCAAGGGCGAGGAATACTACGGGGGCCTAGTCGCGGCGCCGGTGTTCGGTCGCGTGGTCGGCAAGGCGCTGCGTCTTCTGGATGTGCCACCTGACAGCGCCGTCGGCGAGTGAGCGGTGACATCTGCCGCCATGCATGCCGGAGACGGCGCGTGACATCCATTTCTTTCGTGTAGCGAATACGTCCCAGCTTCAGCAACAAGGAAGGTCTTCCAGCATGACTTCATCGCAAGATCTGGCCGAGCAGGCCTCGGCAGAGCCGCTGGGCGAATTTCTGGCACGGCCACTGGCGACAGCCAGCGAGCTGCTTGGCGCGCTCATGGCGCTGTGGCCCGGCGTGTTCAGCGATAGTCGCCTGACCGCACTCGTGATGGCGCAAGACGACTGGCATCTGACGATCGACAGTCGCCACGTGACGCCGGGGTCGCTGTTCATCGCGGTACCCGGTATCGGCAGCGATGGTCGCGATTACATTGCCTCCGCCCTCGAGAAGGGCGCGGCGCTGGTAGTGGCACAGCAGTCTTCCGAGGGGGAAGCCCCGCCTGAGTCTCACGCAGACGAGCGTGTCGTCTGGCTCGAGGGGCTCGGCGCGCAGCTCGGCGAGCTGGGACGACAGGCCTTTGGCGTGCCGGAGTCACTGACGCTGGTCGGCGTGACCGGCACCAACGGCAAGTCCTCCGTGACCCATTACATTGCCGAGTTTGCCGAAGCGCTCGGCATCCCCTCCGGCATGATCGGCACGCTGGGGATCGGCTGCCCTGGCGCGCTGGTCGCCGGTGAGCGCACCACGCCGGATGCACTCGCCGTCCAGGCGGCGCTCAAGGGCCTGAGCATGGCCGGTGCGGAACTGGTCGCGATGGAAGTCTCTTCCCATGCGCTGGACCAGGACCGTGTCAACGGCTGCCGCTTCACGGTGGCGGGCTATACCAATCTGTCGCGTGATCATCTGGATTACCACGGCAGCATGGCGGCATATGCCGCGGCCAAGGCCAAGCTCTTCAAGCGACCGGAGCTCAAGCTTGCGGTGCTCAATGCCGATGATGCGCTGGCGCGTCTGATGCTGGCCGGCATGCAGCGCGGTGTGCGCGTGTTGGCGATGGGGCGTGACGAGGTGGCCACCCTGCGCGTGCTGGACGTCTTCCCCGAGCCGCTGGGGCAGGTAGCCGTGATCGCGACGCCTGACGGTGAGCGTGAGCTCGGCCTCAACCTGATGGGGCGCTTCAACCTCGACAATGCCTTGCTGGCGATGCTGATCCTGCATGGTCTCGGCCATTCGCTGGCGGACCTGTTCGCGGCGGCACCGCGTCTGACGCCGGTGCCGGGACGCATGCAGCGCCTGACCCGCGAGGGCGCGCCCGTGGTGGTGGTGGACTATGCCCACACCCCGGAGGCGGTCGAGACCGCGCTGACGGCACTGCGTGCCCATCTGCCGGCGCGTGATGATGCGCGCCTGTGGTGCGTGCTCGGCTGTGGCGGTGATCGCGATACCGGCAAGCGCCCGCTGATGGCGACGGCCGCCGAGCAGGGCGCCGATCGCGTCGTCATTACTGATGACAATCCGCGCAGTGAAGAGGCCGCTGTCATTCGTCAGCAGATGATGGATGGCATCCAGGCCCGGGAGCGCGCCCGGGAAATCGCCGGGCGCGCCGAGGCCATTGCCCAGGTCATCCGTGATGCAGGCGAACATGACGTGATTCTCATCGCCGGCAAGGGCCACGAGGATTACCAGGAAGTGGCGGGCGAGCGTCTGCCGTTCTCGGATGTCGCACATGCGGTGGCGGCGCTCGAGCGTCGCGCGCTCTCCACTCAGGAAGGTCTGGAGAGCGACGCATGAGTGCGTCAGTGCAGTCTCCTGGGCTGGAGTGCTTCGATGAGGTGGCTCAGCTGCTCTCGGCTCGGCTGCCTTCGGCGCTGGTCGGCCGGTCATTGGGGGCCATCGAGACGGATACCCGCAAGCTGTCCAGCCAGCGGTCGCCGCTTTTCGTGGCGCTGAAGGGCGAGCGTTTCGATGCCCATGACTTCCTGGCTCAGGCTCGTGACAATGGCGCGATCGCGGCGCTGGTCGAGCATCCGGTGGATGACCCGTTGCCGCAGATCGTGGTGCCTGACACGCGGCTCGCCTTCGGTCTGCTGGCGGCGGCACGTCGGCGAGCCTGGGGGCGGCCGTTGATCGCCGTGACCGGCAACAGCGGCAAGACCAGCGTCAAGGGACTGGTGCATGCCATCCTGGTGCGTGATGCCGCGCGCTTCGACGCCGAGAGCCTTGCCACACAGGGCAACCTCAACAATGACTATGGTCTGCCGATGACGCTGCTGCGCCTGAACGATGCGCATCAGCATGGCGTCGTCGAGCTGGGCGCCAATCATCTCGGTGAGATCGCCTGGACCACCGCGCTGGCACGGCCACAGGTGGCGGTCATCACCAATGTCACCGGTGCTCACGTCGGGGAATTCGGTGGCATGGGGCAGATAGCCCAGGCCAAGGGCGAGATTCTTGCCGGACTCAGTCCGCTGGGGGGGCGCCGTCCGGTGGCGGTACTCAATCGTGATGATGTCTATTTCACGCTCTGGCAGGCGCTGGCAGTGACGGGGCAGGCAGTGGATATCATCGACTTCAGCGTCGCGGACCTGGCGGAGAGTTCGGCACGCCTGCAGGCACGCAAGCTAGGCGCGGATGAGCTCGGGCGTTATGCTTTCGAACTGACGTTTGACGGCCACTCGCTGGGGCGGGTCCAGCTTGCCCTGCTGGGACGGCACAATGTCGCCAATGCGTTGGCGGCAGCCGCTGCCTGTCTGGCGCTGGGCGTGGACAGCCAGCTGGTCATCGAGGGACTCGAGAGCGCCGAGAGCGTTCCGGGTCGCCTGGGGGTCGTGGAAGGGCACAATGGGGCTCGTCTGCTCGATGACAGCTACAACGCCAACCCCGGGGCCATGCTGGCCGCGCTGGAGCTGTTGGCGAGTCTTCCTGCTCCGCGCTGGTGCCTGATGGGCGCCATGGGCGAGCTGGGCGAGGACGCCGAGCGGCTGCACGCCGAGGTGGGCGCCTACGCCCGCAAGCTCGGTATCGATTTCGTTGCCACCTGTGGTGAAAAGGCCAGAGCGACTGCCGAGGCCTTCGGCGCAGGTGGCATGCATTTCAAGGAGCGGGCGGAGCTTGAAGCTTACGCCCGTACCCATCTACCCACCGGGGCCAGTGTTCTGGTCAAGGGGTCTCGTAGCGCAGGCATGGAACATGTCGTTGCCGCGCTCAAGGTCGACGCATCAAGGTGAATGTGAGTCATGCTGCTGCTGCTTGCTGAGTTTCTGGCCCAATTCAATGGCGCCTTTACGGTTTTCAATTATCTGACCCTGCGTGTGGTGCTGGCCACGCTGACGGCCTTGTTGCTGTGCCTGTGGCTCGGCCCCTGGGTCATCCGCAAGCTGGTGGATGGCCAGATCGGCCAGGCCGTGCGTGATGATGGCCCTCAGTCCCACCTGTCCAAGGCCGGTACGCCGACCATGGGCGGCGTGATGATCCTGCTGTCGATGGCCGTCTCGACCCTGCTGTGGGGCGACCTGACCAATCTGTACGTCTGGGTGGTGCTGGCGGTCACATTGGGCTTCGGTGCGGTTGGCTGGGTGGATGACTACCGCAAGGTGGTGGAGAAGAACCCCCGTGGCCTGCCGGCGCGCTGGAAGTATTTCTGGCAGTCGGTGGTGGGCATCGGGGCGGCCGTGGTGCTGTACCTGACGGCTTCCACGCCTGCCGAGACAGCACTGCTGGTGCCGTTCTTCAAGGATGTCGTCGTCCCGCTGGGCATGTTCTACATGGTGCTGACCTATTTCGTGATCGTCGGCAGCTCCAATGCCGTCAATCTGACCGATGGCCTCGATGGGCTGGCGATCATGCCGACCGTGCTGGTGGCCATGGGGCTTGCGATCTTCGCCTACGCCTCGGGCAACCTGAAGTTCGCGGAGTATCTGCACATTCCGTTCATCGCCGGTTCCGGCGAGCTGGCGGTGTTCTGTGCCACCATCGCGGGCGCCGGCCTGGGCTTTCTGTGGTTCAACACCTATCCCGCCCAGGTCTTCATGGGCGATGTGGGCGCCTTGGCTCTCGGTGCGGCACTGGGCGTGGTCGCGGTCATCGTGCGTCAGGAAATCGTGCTGTTCATCATGGGGGGCGTCTTCGTGATGGAGACCGTCTCGGTCATCCTGCAGGTCGGCTCCTACAAGCTGACCGGACGACGCATCTTCCGCATGGCGCCGCTGCATCACCACTTCGAACTCAAGGGCTGGCCGGAGCCGCGCGTCATCGTGCGCTTCTGGATCATCACCGTCGTGCTGGTGCTGCTTGGCCTGGCCACACTCAAGGTTCGCTGAGGACGCTTTCGCGATGACCCTCTCTGTCACCTCCCACGCACCGGCCCCGCCGGTGCCTGCCGAAGGACCGACCCTGGTGGTCGGTCTTGGTGTCTCCGGACAGGCGATCGCTCGCCATCTGAGTGATCGTGGCATCGATTTTGCCGTCGCCGATACCCGCAGTGCACCGCCGGGGCTCGAGAATCTGCGCGAGCATGCACCGCAGGCCGAGGTCCATCTCGGGCCGCTGGAAGCGCTGGATCTGTCACGCTTTGGTGAGGTGGTGCTCAGTCCGGGCATCGACCCGCGTCAGGCCGTATTTGACCCGGTACGCGAGCGCCTGGTCGGCGAGATCGCGCTGTTCGTGCGGGCACTCGATGAACGCCAGGCCCGGGATGCGCAGGGCAGGCGGCCGACGCTGATCGCCATCACCGGTTCGAACGCCAAGTCCACCGTCACCACGCTGGTGGCGAGGATGGCCGAGCGGGCAGGCCGTGACGTGGCGGTCGGTGGCAATCTGGGCACCGCCGCGCTGACGCTGCTGCGCGAGCAGCCCGATGCCGAACTGTATGTGCTGGAACTGTCTTCCTTTCAGCTCGAGACCACGCCCGAGCTCAAGGCAGATGTCGCCTGCTTCCTGAATCTCTCCGAAGACCATCTCGATCGCCATGACGGCATGCGCGGCTATCAGGCCGCCAAGCGTGCCATCTTCCGCGGGGCGGGCCTGGCGGTCATCAATGCCGACGATGCCTGGTGCTGGCCGGCCGAGGAGGATGCAGTGGCGCGCGCAAGCTTCAGCGTACGCCTGGATGAGGGCGACTCTGGTGATGACAGCGAGGAGTTGAGTGAAGGGGCTGAATGGCGTCTGGCAGAGCAGGACGGCACGCTCATGCTGTGTCACGTGGCATCCGAAGGCCTGCATGGCGTGATGCCTGCCGCGCAGGTGCGTCTGGCCGGGCGTCACAATCAGGCCAACGCGCTGGCGGCGCTGGCGATGGGCACGGCGATCGGTCTCGCGCAGGAGGCCATGGTGGCCGAACTCGAGCACTTCGCGGGGCTGCCGCACCGGGGCGAGCTGATCGCTGACGTGGCAGGCGTGCGCTGGATCAACGATTCCAAAGGCACCAACGTCGGCGCGACGCTGGCGGCGATCGCCGGTCTCGGTCCGACACTCGATGGCAAGCTGATTCTGCTGGCCGGTGGGCAGGGCAAGGGCGCGGACTTCACGCCGTTGGCCGCGCCGCTGGCACGCTTTGCGCGTGAGGCGGTGCTTTTCGGACAGGATGCAGAACGCCTGTCGCTGGCGCTGGAGGATAGCCTTCGCGTCAGCCGGGTCGCGACGCTGGCGGAAGGCATGGCGCATGCTCAGCGAGTCGCTCGGCCGGGAGATTGCGTGCTGCTGTCACCTGCCTGCGCCAGTCTCGATCAGTTCCCCAATTACATGGTGCGCGGCGATGCGTTTCGTGACTGGGTGTCGGAGCATGTGATGGACGCGGGCAACGAGGGCGAAGCGGATGGGTGACAAGGCCAGTCGAGTGCGTCAGGCGATGAGTACCGAGCAGCAGCCAGTGGATGGCTGGCTGGTCTTCGCGGCATTGGCGATTCTGTGTATCGGCTGGGTGATGGTCACCTCGGCTTCCAGCGAGATCTCCAGCGAGCGCTTTGACGGCAACGCCTTCTACTACAGCATGCGTCACGGCATCTTCATTCTGATCGGACTGGTGGCGGCCTATTGCACGCTGCGCATACCGATGTCGGCCTGGCAGCAACGCAGTTTCGCGATGCTGATGCTGGGGTTCGTGTTGCTGGTGGTCGTGCTGGTGGTCGGGCGTGAGATCAACGGCGCCAAGCGCTGGATTCCCTTGCCGGTGATCGGCGGGGTGCAGGCCTCCGAGGTCGCCAAGTTGTGCCTGATGATGTGGCTGGCGGGGTATCTGGATCGGCGTCTCGACAAGGTGCGCGCCAGTGTCGTCAATGGTCTCGTACTGCCCTGCATGCCCTTGATGCTGATGATTCTCTTGCTGGCACTGGAGCCTGACTTCGGGTCCATCGTGGTGATGGGCGGTGCGGTGATGGGCATGCTGCTGCTGGCGGGGGTCGCCTGGTGGGGCTTCATCGTCCTGCTGGCAGCGGCCATCGGCGGCGGTTGGTCGCTGGCGATCGCCGAACCCTATCGCTGGGAGCGCCTGACCACCTATACCGACCCGTGGGCGAACATGTACGACAGCGGCTATCAGCTGACCCAGGCCCTGATCGCCTTCGGGCGAGGACACCTGAGCGGCATGGGGCTGGGCAACAGCGTGCAGAAACTCTTCTATCTGCCCGAAGCGCATACCGATTTCGTGTTCGCGGTACTGGCCGAGGAACTGGGATTGATCGGTGCCACGGCGGTCGTCGGGCTGTTCGCGCTCCTGATCTATCGGGCCTTCAAGATCGCCCGACGTGCCGAGCTTGCCGGCTTGCCGTTCAGCGCCTACCTCGGCTACGGTATCGCCCTCGTGCTGGGGGCCCAGGCCTTCATCAACATCGGGGTCGCCAGTGGATTGCTGCCGACGAAGGGGCTGACGCTGCCGCTGATGAGCTATGGGGGCTCCAGCTTGATCGTCAGCTGCATACAGATCGCCATTCTGATGCGAATCGATACGGAAGTTCGTCTGCTGACGCGCGGCAAGAGTCCCGCGCGGCGCAAGACCGGCAAGTCGCCCGAGACCACGCAAGGAGCCAAGGCATGACGTCATCTTCTTCTGCAGTGCCTGCGGCTGATGCCTCGCGCCCCGAGACCTCTGACGCCCCTGCTGACACGCCCTCTGCCGGCATCGTGCTGATGATGGCAGGAGGGACGGGGGGGCATGTGATACCGGCGTTGTCGCTGGCGCGTGCTCTCGCCAGCCAGGGACATGAAATCCACTGGCTGGGCAGTCCGCGTGGCATCGAGAACCGACTGGTTCCGGAGGCGGGGTATCCGCTGCATCGAGTGGAAGTGGCTGGGCTGCGTGGCAAGGGGCTTGCCGGCTATGCGGCGATCCCGTTTCGCCTGACCCGCGCCGTTCTGCAGGCGCGACGCATCATCCGTGAACTCAAGCCGGTGCTGGTCGTCGGGCTGGGAGGCTTTGCCAGCGGTCCTGGCGGACTGGCGGCACGCCTGGAGGGCATTCCGCTGGTGATCCATGAGCAGAATGCCATCGCCGGACTGACCAACAAGGTGTTGGCCCGGATGGCAACGCGGGTCTACGCCGCCTTTCCCGGCGCCTTCCCTGCCGCCATCGCTGCGCAGGTGGTGGGCAATCCGGTGCGCGACGAGATCGCCGCCGTCGGTCAGACGGCAGACACCAAGGGCGCTTCCCGGGAGCAGGCCATGCGCGCGCGACCGCTTCACCTGCTGGTGATGGGGGGCTCGTTGGGCGCCCAGGCACTCAACGAGCAGCTGGCGCCGGCGCTGGCACTGTTGCCGGCGTCCTCGCGCCCCCTGGTGCGCCATCAGGCCGGGCGTGACAAGCAGGAGGCGACCGTTGCCGCCTATCAGGCCGCCAGTGTCACGGCCGAGGTCAGCGAGTTCATCACCGACATGGCCGAAGCCTATGCCTGGGCGGATCTGGTGGTGTGTCGCTCGGGTGCCTTGACGGTCGCTGAGCTTGCCGCCGCCGGACGACCCGCCATCTTCGTGCCGTTTCCGCATGCCGTGGATGATCACCAGACCGTCAATGCGGCGGTGATGGTCACGGCCGACGCGGCGCGTCTGATTCCCCAGAATACGCTGAATGCCCAGCGTCTCGCCGAGACGCTGGGGGAATTGCTGGATCCCAAGATACTCACTGGCATGGCCGCTCGCGCCCGCGAAAGTGCGGAACTCGACGCGGTAGCGACCATGCTGGCAGGCTGCATGGAGACTCGCCTTGAACGCTAGGAATTCTGATCGTGGTGTCGGCATGCGCCGCATCCGTCGCATCCACTTCGTCGGCATCGGCGGCGTGGGTATGTGTGGTATCGCTGAAGTACTGAGCAACATGGGGTATGAGGTCAGCGGCAGTGACCTCAAGGAGTCCACCGTGACGGCGCACCTGCGGGATTGTGGTGTGCGCGTGGCGATCGGTCATGCGGCTGTCAACGCGGAAGGCAGCGATGTGGTGGTGGTCTCGACGGCAGTGGATACCAGCAACCCGGAAGTGGCCTGGGCGCGTGACCATCGGGTGCCGGTGGTACGTCGTGCCGAGATGCTGGCGGAGCTGATGCGATTCCGTCAGGGGATCGCGATTGCCGGCACGCATGGCAAGACCACCACGACCAGCCTGACGGCCACGCTGCTCGCGGAGGGCGGCATGGACCCGACCTTCGTCATCGGTGGCAAGTTGACCAGCGCCGGCACGAATGCACGCCTGGGGGAAGGGGAATACCTCGTGGCCGAGGCGGATGAGTCCGACGCCTCCTTCCTGCACCTGCAGCCGCTGATCTCGGTGGTCACCAACATCGATGCCGACCACATGGCGACCTATGAGGGTGACTTCAATCGCCTCAAGGACACCTTCATCGAGTTCCTGCACAACCTGCCGTTCTACGGCCTGGCGGTGCTGTGTCTCGATGACGCCAATGTCCGCGAGCTGCTGCCGCGCGTGCAGCGCCAGTTCGTGACCTATGGCTTCAGCGAGGATGCCGATTATCGCATCAGCGACTTCCGCCAGGGCGGCGGTCAGCTGAGCTTCACTGCGCTGCGTCCGGAGGGGCATGCGCCACTGGAGATCACGCTGGCCATGCCGGGTGAGCACAACGCGCTCAACGCTCTGGCGGCCATCGCGATCGCCACCGATGTCGGCGTGAGCGATGACGCGATAGCGCGTGCGCTGGCCAGCTTCGCCGGTGTGGGTCGTCGCTTCCAGGTGCATGGTGAATTCGCGGCACCCAATGGCGAGCAGAGCGTGATGCTGGTCGATGACTATGGCCATCACCCGCGAGAAGTGGAAATGGTGATCCGTGCCGTGCGTGCCGGCTGGCCGGAGCGTCGGTTGGTGATGGCCTACCAGCCTCACCGTTACTCGCGCACCCATGATCTCTACGAGGATTTCGTGCGAGTGCTGTCCGAGGTCGATACCCTGCTGCTGCTGGATGTCTACAGCGCAGGAGAGGCGATGATTCCGGGGGCTGACGGCCGCTCTCTGGCCGGCTCGATCCGTCAGCGTGGGCAGGTGGATCCGCTGTTCGTCGAGCACAAGCGTGCGTTGCCGAGTCTGCTCAACAATGTGCTGCGCCCGGGCGATATTCTGATCACCCAGGGGGCGGGTGATGTCGGTGGCATCGCCCTGTCACTGGCCGGTGCGGATCTCAAGCTTTCCGAGGTGGCGCTATGACCGCGGTGAAGCCGGAAATGGCGACACGCTATGGTCGCGTCGTGGTGCTGTTCGGTGGCGTGAGTGCCGAGCGTGAGGTATCGCTGAAGAGTGGTGCGGCGGTGCTTGCGGCCCTGGAAGGGGCCGGCCTCGATGTGCAGGGGTACGACATGGCCCATGGCCTGGCCGGTCTGGAGGCGCTGCGCGCAGACCGCGTCTTCATCGCCATGCATGGACGTGGTGGCGAGGACGGCACTCTGCAGGGGGCGCTTGAGCTTCTGGGCATCCCCTATACGGGGAGTGGCGTGCTGGCCTCCGCGCTGGGGATGGACAAGCTGCGCACCAAGAAGCTATGGGATGTCGAAGGCTTGCCGACGCCACGCTCCTGTCGGCTGGCGGCGGACACTGACTGGCAGAATGTGCTTGAGACGCTCGGTACGCCGGTAGTGGTCAAGCCGGTGCACGAAGGCTCGACGCTGGGCATCCATATCGTCGAGGAGGCTGGCGCTCTCAAGGCCGCCTGGCAGGATGCCTGTCGTTTCGATGGTGTCGTCATGGCCGAGCAGTTCATCAAGGGGCCGGAATATACGGTCTCGGTGCTGGACGGCGAGGTGTTGCCGGCCATTCGCATCGAAGCGGACAGCGGTTTCTACGATTACGATGCCAAGTACCTGACCGATACCACTCGCTACCTGCTGCCCTGCGGTCTGGAGGCTGCGCGCGAAGCCGAACTGGCGACTCTCTCGCTCAAGGCATTCAACGTGCTGGGCTGCGAGGGCTGGGGGCGTGTCGATGTGATGGAAGATGCGGACGGCGCCTTCTGGCTGCTGGAAGTCAACACCTCGCCGGGCATGACCGATCACAGCCTTGTGCCACAGGCAGCCGCGCATGTGGGGCTGGATTTCACGGCGCTGGTACTGCGGATTCTCGACACGACGCTGACCGAGCGTCATGACGTCGCCGCGTCCGCCTGCCCACAGAGCGAACACTGACCCATGGCGGCGCGTAGCTCTGCAGGTGCACTGTTCGGCCTGGTGCTGGGAGCGGCACTGATGGTGGCGGGTGGCCAGGCATTGTGGACCTGGCTGGACCGCCCCATCGAGCGAGTCACCATCAAGGGTGACTTCGAACACGTGAGCGCCGCCTATCTCCAGCGCCATATCGCGCCGTTGATTCGCGGACAAAGCTGGCTCTCTGTCCCGCTGGGGGAAGTTCGGCGTCGCGCTCTGGCGATCGACTGGCTGAGTGAGGTGAGCATTTCGCGTCGCTGGCCGGATACACTCGAATTCGAGCTGTTCGAGCAGCAGCCGGTGGCCTACTGGAATGACGGTGAGTTGATCAACGTGAGAGGCGAGGCCTTCAAGGCAGCCCCTGTCACCCAGCTGGGAAATCTGCCGAATCTGGCAGGCCCCAAGGGTAGCGGTTCCGAGGTGCTGGCCGAGCTGGACGCGCTGCAAAGCCAGTTGGGCGGTCTGGGGCTCAATGTCTCCCAGTTGCGTCTCGAGCCACGTGGCGCCTGGCGTTTTCAGGTCAATGACAGCGTCTGGGTCATGCTGGGTCGCAATGACAGGGAGGCCCGTCTGGCTCGCTTCATGGCAGCCTGGCAGCGTCAATTGGGTGGTCAGGCGTCGCAGATTCGCTACATTGACCTCCGCTATCCCAACGGCGTAGCCGTGGCGTGGCATGGCGAGACGACAGCACTGGAAGAAAGCAACGGTTGAGGGAGAATCGGCGACACTTCAGAACGAAGGTCTTGAGGCGCTGATATTAGTGAAATGGAGTTATCTCCAGTTTCATTTCGGGACAATCCCGCCTATTCTAGCGGGGATTTGCGCCTCCTGGTATTTTCAGGCTGGTGTGCCGTTAGTGGTGACTTCTATACTATGAAGGCAAATTCATCTTCGGGTTAAACGGAGCGTTAACCTGACTGGGTGGTTTCTGGCATTCTTGCCGCCGCCGATCGCGCTATTTTTTTCATGACGAACCAGAATCAAGGAGCTGGCCCGACCTATGGCAGGACATTCCAAATCACAGGATATGGTGGTCGGGCTGGACATCGGAACCTCCAAGGTGGTCGCGATCGTGGGGCAACCGACCGACGATGGTGGCATCGAAATTGCGGGTATCGGTTCACATCCTTCACGCGGCATGAAGAAGGGTGTCGTCATCAATATCGAGTCGACCGTGCAATCGATCCAGCGCGCGGTGGAGGAAGCTGAATTGATGGCGGGCTGCGATATCCACTCGGTATACGTGGGGATTGCCGGCAGTCATATCAGCTCGATGAACTCCGATGGTGTGGTCGCGATCAAGGATCGTGAAGTGACACCGTCCGATATCGAACGAGTCATCGATTCGGCGCGTGCACGGGCAATCTCCGAGGGGCAGCGGATTCTACATGTGCTGCCGCAGGAATATGCCATCGATCGTCAGGAAGGTATTCGTGAACCGCTCGGGATGTCCGGTGTGCGCCTTGAAGCGCGGGTGCATCTGGTCACGGCGGCGTTGAATGCCGTACAGAATATCGAGAAATGCGTTCGTCGTTGTGGTCTTGAAGTCGACGATATCATTCTCGAACAGCTCGCCTCGAGTCATGCGGTATTGACCGAGGATGAGCGCGAGCTGGGAGTCTGCATGGTGGATATCGGTGGCGGGACGACTGACATCGCGGTGTTCACCGAAGGAGCCATTCGTCATACGGCCGTGATTCCCATCGCGGGAGATCAGGTAACGAATGATATCGCGATGGCACTCCGTACGCCGACCCAGTACGCTGAAGAAATAAAGGTCAAGTATGCCTGTGCTCTGACACAGCTGGCGTCCAGCGACGAGACGATCAAGGTGCCCAGTGTCGGTGATCGACCGGCCCGTGATCTGTCCCGCCAGGCGTTGGCGGAAGTGGTCGAGCCCAGGTATGAGGAACTCTTCACCCTGGTCCGCGATGAGCTGCGTCGCAGTGGTTATGAAGATCTCGTGGCAGCGGGTGTGGTACTGACGGGCGGTACATCACGCATGGAAGGTGTGGTGGAACTGGCGGAGGAGATCTTCCACATGCCGGTTCGCATTGCCTGCCCGCAGAATGTGCGTGGACTGGCAGATGTGGTCCGTAATCCGATTTATTCCACGGGTGTGGGTTTGCTACATTACGGGATGAAACAGGAGCGGCATACGCCATCCTCGACTGCGGTCGCGGTGCGCAGGGAGGAATCTGCCGCACGACGCGTTCACGGCCATGAGCACGACACCTCCACGCTGGAGCGGATCAAGGGCTGGTTCAAGGGAAATTTCTGACAGGGATTACAGAAAGACTGTGATCCAGGAGACAGGGCATATGTTCGAACTGGTAGATAACGCACCCTCCAGCAGCGCGGTCATCAAGGTGATCGGTGTTGGTGGCGGCGGTGGTAACGCCGTCAATCACATGGTCGAGAGCAATATCGAAGGCGTCGAATTCATCTGCGCCAATACCGATGCTCAAGCGCTCAAGCGCGTGGCCGCCAAGACAGTCCTTCAGCTCGGCAGCGAGATCACCAAGGGTCTCGGCGCTGGCGCCAACCCGGAAGTGGGTCGTCAGGCGGCGATGGAAGATCGCGAGCGTATCGTCGAGCTGCTGCAAGGCGCCGACATGGTCTTCATCACCGCAGGCATGGGGGGTGGTACCGGTACCGGGGGCGCTCCTGTCGTGGCACAGGTAGCCAAGGAACTGGGCATCCTGACGGTCGCGGTCGTGACGCGTCCCTTCCCGTTCGAGGGGCCGCGTCGTCAGAAGGCGGCCGAGCAGGGCATGAAGGAGCTGTCCGAGCATGTCGATTCCCTGATCACCATCCCCAACGAGAAGCTGCTCTCGGTCCTCGGCAAGAGCGCCAGCCTGCTGAGTGCCTTCAGTGCGGCCAACGATGTACTGCTGGGCGCTGTCCAGGGCATCGCTGAGCTGATCACCAGCCCGGGCATCATCAACGTCGACTTTGCCGACGTGCGCACCGTCATGTCCGAGATGGGCATGGCCATGATGGGAACCGGTGATGCCGTCGGTGAGAACCGCGCTCGCGAGGCGGCCGAGAAGGCCATTCGCAGCCCGCTGCTTGAGGATATCGATCTTCACGGCGCGCGCGGCATCCTGGTCAACATCACGGCAGGCCCGGACCTCTCCATCGGTGAGTTCAACGATGTCGGTGCCACCGTGCAGGAGTTCGCTTCTCCGGACGCGACCATCGTGGTGGGTACCTCCATCGACATGGACATGAGCGACGAGCTGCGTGTCACCGTCGTGGCGGCGGGTCTCGATGGCCGTGTCGAGAAGCCGGCTGCGCGTGAAACCGCACCGGCCAAGCGCACGGTGGAGAAGCCGGCTGATTATCGCAGCCTTCAGACGCCGACGGTCACCCGTCAGGCCAAGGAAGAGCAGCAGCAGGCCGCAGCCAAGAAGCCAGAACCGCGCAAGAATCGCGACATGGATGACTATCTCGACATTCCGGCCTTCCTGCGCCGTCAGGCGGATTGAGAGGTAAGCGCACGTCGACAGGGTGTCCATGACATCTTCTGGTGACAGCGCGGTCAGATAGAGGCGCTTTGCCTTTCTTCACCCACCCGGGGCGACCCGGGTGGGTGAAGTCGTTCTGGGAGGCGCGAAAAGGCATTGCAGGCGATTCAGATGGATGGCATGACAGGCAGGCTGAAGAGGAAAGGCATGCATCCGCCACGGCGGTTGCCTGCGTAAGAGAGGGAGGATTCTGGCAGTTCTTGCACATCGATTATCGATTGATGTCGCTGAGAGTGAGAACTGTTTTGGGTTTGCGCGTTCATAGTCAACATGGCTCCAGTCAGCGTCTTGAAGGGTTGAATGGTGCCCCCGTGGCAATGTTGAATTTCCCTATCAGCGGTAGGTGACAATTTGTTGAATACCTGCTTTGCTGTTATCATGAACACTGTTTCCAAATTCAGGCTGACTGGCTATCTCCTATGATTCGACAAAAAACGCTTCAGAATACGATCCGCGCAACAGGCGTTGGTCTGCACTCCGGTGACAAGGTCTATCTGACCCTGCGCCCGGCTCCGGTCAACACGGGAATCGTCTTCGTGCGTACCGACCTCGAGCCGCATGCACACATCCGTGCCGATGCCACGGGGGTGCGTGACACCACCATGTGTACTGCCGTTTCCAACGGTCAGGACAAGGTGATGACCGTCGAGCACCTGATGTCCGCCTTCGCCGGTCTCGGGATCGACAACTGCTTCGTCGAGCTCTCCGCGCAGGAAGTGCCGATCATGGACGGCAGCGCCGGTCCGTTCGTCTTCCTTATCCAGTCCGCTGGTATCCAGGAGCAGTCCGCGCTCAAGAAGTTCATCCGCATCAAGCGCGAGATCGAAGTGCGTGATGGCGACAAGGTCGCGACCTTCCTGCCGCACAACGGCTTCAAGGTGTCCTTCACCATCGACTTCGATCACCCGGTGTTCGAGCAGCAGAAGCAGACCACCACGGTCGACTTCTCCACGACCTCCTTCGTCAAGGAAGTGTCTCGCGCTCGTACTTTCGGTTTCATGCGTGATCTTGAATTCCTGCGCTCCCAGAACCTCGCGCTGGGCGGCAGCCTCGACAACGCCATCGTGGTGGATGATTACCGCATCCTCAACGACGAAGGTCTGCGTTATGACGATGAGTTCGTCAAGCACAAGGTGCTGGATGCCATCGGCGACCTGTATCAGCTGGGCCACAGCCTGATCGGGGAATTCCGTGGCTACAAGTCAGGCCACGGCCTGAACAACCTGCTGTGCCGTGCCCTGCTCGAGAATGCAGACAGCTACGAGATCGTGACCTTCGACAATGCCGAAGCGATGCCGATTTCCTACGCCTCACCGGCACTTGCCGTCTGATCACGAGATGGTGACAAGCACTACCTGAAGAAAGTTGACTGTGACCTAGCCCGTCCAGCCTGATGTCAGACTTCGGTCCTTGCCAGCCGAAGCATGGAAACGATCACAAGCGCGCCGCCCTCATGGGCGGCGCGCTTGTTTGTCTTCATGAAATAGCGCCGGCGCGACGGTCGCCCGCAAGAGAGAGGGATGTCGCGCAACCATCAATCGTCGCCAGACGGGGTGTCCTGCAGATCATCAGCATGTGCTGCCAGACGCTCAAGCGAGCGGCGCAGGTGTTCATCCCGGGTGTGGGAGGCACAGTCCAACAGATGCTCCGCTGCCGCAGCAGGGAGATGCCTGGGCTGTTGAGCCGGTACGAAGACAGGACGAACGGGGCGGACCTTGAAGTTGAGGCGCGTGAGTGCGGCAAGCTCGGGGATCTCGCGCAGGACGCTGATCAGCCTGCGCTGCTCATAACGTAGCCAGGTCAGCCAGGAGGCACGATTGGTGATCAGGGTCAGGGTTCCTTCGTGATAGCCCCCGACGAAGACCTGCTCCTGCATGTCCTTGGGCAGGGCCTCACGCAGATGCCACTGGGCCTGCTCCAGCATTCGCGCCTGGCGCATGACGTTGCCAAGCTGGCCCTTGCCGTTCAAGAGGCGCGCCGCGGGCTGGGCGCGGAAACGCTTAGCCTTTATACTCATGGGCTTGCATGCCGGTTCAGTGGTTTCCGGCAATCTATCATGAGCAGGAGTCCGGCAACAGCATGAGCCATGACGACGCCATAGCACGCTCGAGACCGTTGCCGGCTTCCGGTAGCGGCAGCGCGCGTCGCTGGTCGGTGCGCACGGCACCGCGCTGGCTGCTGGCCGGCCTGCTGATCAGCTGTCTGTTCCCCGCTGGCTTGAGCGCCGCGCAGGTCGAGCGCGTCAATCTGACCCTGGCCAGCATCCAATTGCTGGCGCCGGGCGTGATTCGCGCCGAGAGCCGCCGTCAGAGCCTGCGTTCACTGCGCCGACTCATCCGTCCCGGTGCTCAGAGAAGTCCCAATCTTTCGCGTCAACGACGCTTTGTCTCCTGTGCTCGCGTACTGCTGCGCGGATTGGCGAATGCCATGTCCCCGCGCGCACCACCTCTGGTGTCCTGAGAGAATCTGTCCGTCACCTGGCCCTCGGCGCCGGTGATGGTGATGTCGTTTCCTTTTCGCGTGTGCCGTTTGCCAGTTGCCATCTGCGGGATGCTTCTGGCGCGTGAAGCGCACGCGTATATCTCAAGATTCTAGAAGGCGTGCCCACCGGGCACGGACAGGGATAGATGATGCTGGGTAAATTTCTGACCAAGGTAGTGGGCTCCAAGAACGACCGTGAGGTGAAGCGACTGCGCAAGCGGGTCAATGCCGTCAATGCCCTCGAGGAAAGTCTCGAATCACTGTCGGATGAGGCGCTGACGGGCAAGACGGCTGAATTCCGTGAGCGCCTTGCGCAAGGCGAGAACCTCGACAAGCTGTTGCCGGAGGCCTTCGCCACCGTGCGTGAGGCCAGCAAGCGCATCATGGGCATGCGTCACTTCGATACCCAGATGGTAGGCGGCATCGCGCTGCATGAAGGGCGCATCGCCGAGATGAAGACAGGCGAAGGCAAGACGCTGGTGGGGACACTCGCCGTTTACCTGAATGCCCTGGCTGGTGAAGGCGTTCACGTGGTGACGGTCAATGATTACCTGGCCACGCGTGATGCCAACTGGATGCGTCCGCTGTATGAATTCCTCGGGCTGAGCGTGGGCGTCATCTTCTCCGGCCAGAACAACGAGGACAAGCGTGCCGCCTACCAGGCCGACATCACCTACGGCACCAACAATGAATACGGTTTCGATTACCTGCGCGACAACATGGCATTCGCGCTGGAAGACAAGGTCCAGCGCAAGCTGCACTACGCCATCATCGATGAGGTCGACTCCATCCTGATCGATGAGGCGCGCACGCCGCTGATCATTTCCGGTCCGGTGGAGGAGAATACCGACCTCTACAAGATCATCGATCGCATGGCGCGTGAGCTCGTGCAATGCACCGACGAAGAAGACCCGGAGAGTGGCGATTTCACTCTCGATGAGAAGCAGAAGCAGGTCGAGCTGACCGAGCAGGGCCATCAGAAGGTCGAGTCACTGCTGCGTGCCCAGGAATTGCTCGGCGAGGAAGACTCTCTTTACGCCGCCCAGAACCTGAGTCTGCTGCATCATGTGCACTCCGCGCTGCGTGCCCAGAATCTGTTCGTGCGGGACGTCGACTACATCGTCCACAACGGCGAGGTGGTGATCGTCGACGAGCATACCGGCCGCACCATGGTAGGTCGTCGTTGGTCCGAGGGCCTGCATCAGGCCGTCGAGGCCAAGGAAGGCGTGGCGATCCAGAAGGAAAGCCAGACGCTGGCCTCGACCACCTTCCAGAACTACTTCCGTCTCTACGAGAAGCTGGCCGGCATGACCGGTACCGCCGATACCGAGGCCTTCGAATTCCGTCAAATTTACAACCTCGACGTGATGGTGATCCCCACCAACAAGCCCATCGCGCGCAAGGACATGAATGATCTGGTCTATCTGACCGCGGAAGAGAAGTTCAACGCCATCATCGAGGATGCCCGCGAGAAGGTCGCCGAAGGCCGTCCGGTGCTGGTCGGTACGGCGTCAGTCGAGACCTCCGAACTGCTGTCCCAGATGATGAACAAGGCTGGCGTGAAGCATCACGTCCTGAATGCCAAGCAACACGTCAGTGAGGCTGCCATCATCGCCCAGGCGGGTCGTCCGGGCGCGGTGACCATCGCGACCAACATGGCCGGTCGTGGTACCGACATCATGCTGGGCGGCAACTGGGAAGCTGAGCTTGCCGAGCTGGAAGCGCCGACCGAAGAGCAGATCAACGAGATCAAGCATGGCTGGCAGGAGCGTCACGAAGCCGTGCTGGCGGCGGGCGGTCTGCACGTGATCGGCTCCGAGCGTCACGAATCGCGTCGTATCGACAACCAGCTGCGCGGTCGTGCCGGTCGCCAGGGTGACCCGGGCTCCACGCGCTTCTTCCTGTCGCTGGAAGACAGCCTGATGCGCCTGTTCGGCTCCGATCGCGTTCAGCGCCTCATGGGCGCGCTGGGGCTCGAGAAGGGCGAAGCGATCGAGCACAAGATGGTCTCCAATGCCGTCGAGCGCGCGCAGAAGAAGGTCGAGGGTCGCAACTTCGACGTGCGCAAGCAGCTGCTTGAGTACGATGATGTCGCCAACGATCAGCGCAGCGTGATCTACGAGCAGCGCAACGACATTCTGGAAGCCGACGAGATCGCCGAGAACATCGCCGGCATTCGCCGTGAAGTGCTGGACGACGCCATTTCCATGCGCGTGCCGCCGCAGAGCCTGCCGGAGCAGTGGGATCTTCCGGGGCTCGAGAATGACCTCAAGACGGACTTCAACCTCGACCTGCCGCTCGTGCAATGGGCGGAAGAGGATGAGCACTTCCATGAAGAGACTCTGCGCGAACGACTGCAGACGGCACACGAGGAACTCTATGCCGGCAAGGTAGAGGCTGTCGGTCCCGAGCTGATGCGCCGCTTCGAGAAGCAGGTCATGCTGCAGGTGCTCGATACGCGTTGGAAAGAGCATCTGCAGGCGATGGACAACCTGCGGCGCGGTATCCACCTGCGTGGCTACGCTCAGAAGAATCCCAAGCAGGAATACAAGCGCGAGGCGTTCGAACAGTTCCAGTCATTGCTGGTCAACATCAAGGCTGACGTGGTGCGCATTCTGAGTCACGTCCAGGTACGTCGTCAGGAAGAGGTCGACACGCTGGAAGAGGAGCGGCGTGCCAATCTCGAGCGCGAGCAGGCCAGTGCCGAGACGCGTCGCGTGGAAGATGACACCGTCAGCGATGAGAGCGTTCAGGCTGCCGAGGAGATCGTCGAGGCGCAGTACGGCGCGACACCGCAGGCGCAGGGCGACAATGAGCCGATGCGCCGTGATGTCCCCAAGGTTGGCCGCAATGATCCGTGCCCCTGCGGTTCCGGCAAGAAGTACAAGCAGTGCCATGGCAAGCTGAGCTGAGATTTTCAGCGTTGAGCATAGCTTTTCAGTACTGAGTATCGAATGCATCGCGGAGCAGCACCGTCTGTCCCGCGATGCCGTGTAGTGACAGGACAACGCGACTGGAGACGTGAACGATGGCGGTAGGGCCTTCCACTTTCCCCGCAGACATGCCGGAAATTTCCGGCCTGCAGATCGGGGTTGCTGAAGCCGGTATCAAGAAGCCGGGGCGACGTGATCTGGTGATCATGGCGCTCGATGCAGGATCGCGTCTCGCGGGAGCCTTCACGCGCAATGCCTTCTGTGCGGCACCGGTGCATGTCGCGCGTCGACATCTCAAGGCCGAGATCGATGGGCCGCGCTATCTGGTGATCAACACCGGCAACGCCAACGCGGGGACAGGTGAGCAGGGCATGACAGACGCGCTTGCTACCTGTGAGTTCCTGGCCGATGTCGCGGGTTGTGATGCACAGGCCGTTCTGCCGTTCTCAACCGGCGTGATCGGTGAGCCCTTGCCGATGGATCGTCTGACCGGCGCACTGCCGACGGCCTTCGCGGCATTGGGCAAGGGGAATTGGTCCGACGCGGCACACGGCATCATGACCACCGATACCCGGCCCAAGGGCAGCTGGCGTAGCGTGACGCTGGCCAATGGCGAGTGTGTCACCATTGCCGGGATTTCCAAGGGCTCTGGCATGATCTGCCCCAACATGGCGACCATGCTGGGCTTCGTGGCCACTGACGCGGATCTCGCCATCGATCAGTCTGCGCTGGATGAGATGCTGCGCCGGGTCGTGGTCAGAAGCTTCAACAGCATCACGGTGGATTCCGATACCTCGACCAATGATGCGTGCATGCTGGCTGTCACGGCCAGGGCCGCTCGGGTCGAGGGTGAGGATCTGGTCGCCTTCGAGGCTGCGCTGGCCGACGTCATGCTCGAGCTGGCGCAGGCCATCATCCGTGATGGTGAAGGGGCGACCAAGTTCGTCACCCTCGAGGTGGAGGAAGCGCGCTCCGTGGAAGAGGCGCGTGCGGTCGGCTTCACCGTGGCTCACTCGCCACTGGTCAAGACGGCTCTCTACGCCAGTGATGCCAACTGGGGACGAATTCTGGCGGCCGTCGGACGGGCGCCGTTGGAGAATCTTGAGGTTGACGGCGTTGCGATCACGCTCAACGGCGTGAGCATCGTCGAGCAGGGCGGACGAGCCGCCAGCTATACCGAGGCTGCCGGCAGTGCTGCCATGGCCGAGGAAGAGCTGGTGATCGGTATCCGCCTGGGGCGTGGCCAGCAGAAGGCGCGTATCTGGACATCGGATCTGTCCCACGATTACGTCTCGATCAATGCCGATTATCGTAGCTGATGCCTGAGGGCAGAGGCTTACGCTGAAACGGTAATGCAACATCTCCCGCAGGCTTCGCCTCATCAGGGTGGAGTCGGATGTACAACGCGAGTCAAAGGTACAGGCATCATGCCGAAGCGAAGGGTTCACGTGGCGGCTGCCGCCATCTTAAACGAACAGGGCCAGGTCCTGATTGCACGCCGTCCCTCGACGGTGGATCAGGGCGGCTTATGGGAGTTTCCGGGTGGCAAGCTGGCGCCCTACGAAACCGGTCTGGAAGCGCTCAAGCGTGAGCTGTGCGAAGAGCTGGGGGTCGAGATCACGCGTGCTCAGCCGCTGATCCGCATTCATCACGAATACCCGGACAAGCATATCCTGCTGGATGTGTGGGAAACGCGTCAGTTCAATGGCGAGCCCTTTGGCCGCGAAGGGCAGGCAGTGCGTTGGGTCGAGATCGAGGACCTTTACAAATATGCCTTCCCGGCTGCGAATCTGCCGATTCTGCGCGCGGTCTCGCTGCCACGCGAGTATCTGATCACGCCGGAAGAGGCTGATGAGGGAATCTTCGAGACACGCTTGATCCGTGCATTGGATGAAGATGGCGTGCGCCTGGTACAGCTGCGTGCCAAGGAACTCGATGAGGCGGCGTACATTGCCCGGGCCGAGAAGGCGCTGGCGATCTGTCATGCACGTGGTGCGCGTCTGTTGCTCAATGCGGAGCCTTCCATGCTCGACAAGGTCGATGCGGACGGTATCCACCTGACCAGCGTGCGTCTGGCGGAGCTGGCAGAGAAGGGCGAGCGTCCGATCGCAGCCAACAAGTGGTTGTCCGCCTCGACGCATGACCAGGCGCAGCTGGATCAGGCGGGACGGGTGACCTGTGATTTCGTCAGCCTTTCACCGCTGCGTGTCACGCCTTCCCATCCTGAGCGTGCGCCACTGGGGTGGCATGACTTCCAGGAGCTGGTCGAGCAGGCCTGCATGCCGGTCTATGCCCTTGGGGGCATGTCGCGCTACGACAGTGACCATGCGCGCGCCGTCGGCGCCCAGGGTATCGCATCGATCCGTGACTTCTGGAAGTGATGATCGCGCGTTGATGGCAGTTGCCTGAACGAAAAAGACCCTCGAGGCCAGCCTCGAGGGTCTTTTTTTGGCGAGCATCTTGAGCGTCGAGCTTGAGCCAGTCTGAACCAGCAGGGCTCTCTCGAGCGCTACTGCTGATTCATGTCGCGCTCCATGCGCGCCACCATCTCATCGATGCTGGTCTCATCCATGGCGGGCTCGCCGGCGATGCTGTGGGACTCATCAGCCCAGGCGCCGAGGTCCAGCAGTTGGCAGCGCTTGCTGCAGAAGGGACGATATTCGCTGGCGGCGCTCCATGGCACGGGGGTTCGACATTGCGGGCAGGCAACGGACAAGGGCGCCTTGTGGGGCTGTGAGGACGCGGAGTCAGACATCGGGAAGCTCCTGAAATGATGCATTGGAGGCGGCCAGCGAGCGATAGCGGACATCCATGGCCGCGACCTGCTCACGCAAGCTCGCCTGATTGCCGTTATTGTCGATGACATCGTCGGCCTTGGCCAGTCGTGTCTCGCGCGGCAGCTGGGCCGCGAGGATGGCGCGTACCTGCGCTTCGCTGACACCATCGCGGCTCAGCGTACGCGCCAGCTGAACATCCTGGCTGACATCCACCACCAGGGTGCGTGAGACGAGGCTGTCCTGGCCGGACTCGAACAGCAGGGGAGAGACCAGCAGGCGATAGGGGCTGGTCATGGCCGCCAGGTGTTGCACGATGCGCTCCCGGATACGCGGATGGGTGCAGCGCTCCAGCCATTGACGCTCCTCGGGGGAAGCAAAGATCCGCTCGCGCAGCGCGGCGCGATCAAGCTCGCCCTGCACCGTGACGATCGACTCGCCGAAGTGGGCGATGATCTCGGTCAGTGCGGTTTCGCCGGGACGCACGATCTCGCGCGCGACATCATCGGCGTCCACCCACTGGATGCCGAGCTCTCCGAACATCCGTGCCACACTGGATTTTCCGCTTCCGATACCGCCCGTCACCCCGATGATGGGGCCTTGATTGAACGCAGTCGTCATCAGGCACCTATCACGCTGAGGTAGAGGCTCATCAGCGGGGTGCCGAACAGCAGTGCGATCCAGCCTGCCACGGCCAGATAAGGGCCGAATGGCATGGGGGCTCCCCGCAGGCGCGGTACCAGGAGTTGCAACAGGATGCCGAGTACTGCGCCGAGTCCCGCAGAGAGGATCAACAGCAGTGGCAACCACTGCCAGCCCAGCCAGGCGCCCAGTGCCGCCAACAGCTTGAAATCGCCATAGCCCATGCCTTCCTTGCCAGTCACCAGCTTGAACAGCCAGTAGAAGCTCCACAGCACCAGATAGCCGGCCATGGCACCAATCACGGCACTGGGCAGCATCAATGGCTGGAAAAGCAGTTGGTAGGCGAGACCGGCCCACAGCAACGGTAGCGTGATGGCATCAGGCAACAGCTGGGTGCGGAAATCGATCACTGACAACACCAGCAGTGTCAGACAGGCGCCGAAGATCCACAGGCTCTGTGCTTCCAGGCCGTAGATCAACGCGATGGAAGCGCCGAGCGCGCCACCGGCGAGCTCCACCAGTGGATACTGTGCACTGATACGGGTATTGCAGCTCGCGCAGCGGCCGCGGCGTTTCAGCCAGCCGATGACAGGGAGATTGTCATGCCATTTGATTGGGGTGTCGCAGCCAGGGCAGCGTGAGGCAGGCACCAACAGATTGAAGCGTGGCGACGCTTCCGGCTCCAGTTCCAGCGCTTCACGTGCTTCTGCACGCCACTGACGCATCATCATCACCGGCAGGCGTGTGATCACTACATTCAGAAAACTGCCGATCAACAGGCCGAAAATCCCCGCGAGGCAGGCCTGAAGAGCGGGGGAGAGGGAGGCGAGAGAATCCACGGAACATCCTTGTCAGAAAAGCTGGACTGGAAATGAGGCGGCCGCGCCCCATCGGGTGTCGCGGCCGCCTGTCATGATGAAGCATCTGACCGTGAAGTATCAGATAGCGTTGCCGAGTTCGAAGATCGGCAGATACATCGACACCACCAGACCGCCAACCAGAGTGCCCAGCACCACGATGATCAGGGGTTCCAGTAGCGAGGTCAGGGCATCGACCTTGTTGTCGACGTCCTCTTCATAGAAGTCGGCCACCTTGTTGAGCATGGCATCCAGAGAGCCGGCTTCTTCTCCGATGGCCACCATCTGCACCGCCAGCGTGGGAAACAGCTGAGTATTGCGCATGGCAAAGTTGAGCTGCTGACCCGTGGAGACATCCTCCTTGATCTGGGCGATGGCGCGTTCATAGACCTTGTTGCCGGAAGCGCCTGCAGCAGTATCCAGTGATTCTACCAGCGGCACGCCAGCCTGAAAGGTGGTGGCGAGAGTGCGTGAATAACGTGCCACGGATGACTTGTCGAGAATATCACCCAGCACCGGTATCTTGAGCATGAAGCGATGCATGGCATAGGCGAACTTGTCGGAGCGCTTCATGCCTTGAGCGACAAGTATGCCTGCCAGAATCACGGCGCCCAAAGCGATGTACCAATAATTCTGGGCGTATTCCGACAAAGTGATGGTCAGCTGAGTAAAAGCGGGTAGTTCAGCACCAAAGCCCTGGAACAGGCTCTCGAATTGGGGAACGACCTTGATCAACAGAATCGCCGTTACCCCGATACCCACACCAATGACGGCGATGGGGTAGTAGAGCGCTTTTTTCACGCGAGCCTTGAGGGAATCGATCTTCTCCTTGTAGGTCGCGACGCGGTCCAGCATCTTGTCGAGGGCACCGGCCTGCTCACCTGCGGCGACCAGGTTGGAGAAGAGATTGTCAAAATGTTGCGGGTGCTTGCGTAGTGCTTCCGAGAAGCTGGCGCCCGCACCGACCTGATTCATCAGATCTTCCACCAGGTGTCGCATGCCCGGGCTTTTCATGCTTTCAGCGACGATACCGAAGGCTTGCAGAACGGGGACACCGGCGCGAATCATCGTTGCCATCTGGCGGGCAAACATGGTGACATCCTTGCCGCTGACTTTCTTGCTGCCACCAAACAGGGCGGATTTCTTGCGCAAACGCTTGACGATGATACCCTGGCCGACCAGCGTATTCTTCACCTGGTCGACATTGGCGGACATCAACTCGCCCTTGACCTTTTCACCACGCGAATTCTTGCCCGTCCATTGCCAGGTTTCTATGCCCGCCTTCTTCTTGTCTTTCTTGGCAGTTCTGATCGTCGCCATGTCGGTTGTCATTCCCTGATGAATGAGAGTCCCTGTCTTGACTCGCGAGACTCATGTTACACGTGAGCAGGCCAGTGGCTGCTCCCTCCCTATGCCGCGATTTACACTGCTGGCAGTCAGTGCATGAGTGACCTGCTCATCGCGGTGGGAGGTAATCCATGTTCAATGTGCCTGATGACTGAGCAAAAGTCAGCGCTGGTGAAGATTGTTCACATCGGCGCTGTCAACGCTCCAGCGTGTTGTCATCAATCCTTGGTGATACGGTTGACTTCTTCCAGCGAGGTCATGCCCGCCATGACCTTGCGCAAACCGCTGCGGCGCAGATCCGATAACCCTTCCTTGCGCGCCTGGTCTGCCAGTTCTATCGCGGTCCCTTCCCGCATGATCAAGCGGCTCATCTCATCAGAGATGGGCATCACTTCATAGATGCCGACGCGTCCCTTGTACCCTAGCGTGCATTGGCTGCAACCCGTCGGACGATAGATGGTGGCGTTTTCCAAATCTTCCGCACTGAAGCCATTTTCTGCGCTGAAGCCCATCGAGGCCATGGCTTCCTGGGGGATCTCGGCAGGTTGACGACAGTGGGGGCACAGACGCCGCGCCAGACGTTGCGCGATGATCAAGGAAACCGAGCTTGCGATGTTGAAGGGCGCGATCCCCATGTTGCTGAGGCGCGTCAACGTTTCAGGGGCAGAATTGGTATGCAGGGTCGAGAGCACCAGGTGGCCTGTCTGCGCGGCCTTGACGGCAATTTCGGCGGTTTCCTTGTCCCGAATCTCCCCGACCATCACCACGTCGGGATCCTGGCGCAGGAAGGCGCGCAGTGCCGAAGCGAAATCGAGCCCTATCTTGGGCAATACGTTGACCTGATTGACACCCTCTACCTTGAGCTCGACCGGGTCTTCCGCGGTCGAGATATTGCGCTCAGGCGTGTTGAGGATGTTCAAGCCGGTATACAGGGTGACGGTCTTGCCGCTACCGGTAGGGCCGGTGACCAGAATCATGCCCTGAGGCTCGCCGAGTGTCTTCTCGAACATGGCACGCTGTTCGGGCTCGAAGCCTAGCGCCTCGATCCCCATCTTGGCCGAGCTGGGGTCAAGAATACGCAGTACCAACTTCTCCCCGTAAACGGTTGGCAAGGTGTTGACACGAAAATCGATGGAGCGTGACTTGGAAAGTCGCAGTTTGATGGCGCCATCCTGAGGCAGACGTCGCTCGGAGATATCCATGCGCGACATCACCTTCAAGCGCGCCGAGATACGGTTGCGCATGTTGAAGGGCGGACGAGTATTCTCGACCAGCATGCCATCGATACGAAAGCGAATCCGGTACGTGGATTCATAAGGTTCAAAGTGAATGTCCGAGGCGCCACGTTTGATGGCATCCAACAGTACCTTGTGAACGAATCGCACGACTGGCGCATCATCACTATTGGCCGTGATGGCCATATCATGGTTGTTGTCTTCTTCGCCTTCGAATTCGAGTCCATCCAGAGCCTCGCCATCTTCGCTCAGCATGTCCATGGCGCTTTCTTCGCCGGCTTCCAGATATTGCTCTAGCGCAGGTGCGAGTTGATCGGCTGCGACCAGTACGCTTTCAATCGACAGGCCGGTGGCAAACTGCAATTCATCAAGGTGAGTCAGTGTCGATGGCGAGGGCACGCCGACGGTCAAACGATGTTCGCGTCGATAGAGCGGCAGTACGCCCAGCTTTCGCAGTACCTTCTCTGGCAGCTCATCAATGCTCGGGAGTGAATCGATACGTATTGCATCGAGATCTACATAGGGCAGCCCGTATTCCCATGCTGCCACCAAGGTGGCCTCACGTGCCGAAGCCAAGCCATGAGTGATGACATGCAGCAGCAGACTCTCGCCAGCTTCATTGGCCTCCTGCTCAGCCAGCAAGGCAGCCTGAGGCTCCAGCAAGCCTGATTCCACCAGGCGAGCGGCAAATCCCTTCAATGTCTGATCACTCTGGGGCATAGAAAAGTCCTGTGGCGAATCTGAAAGTCTGTCTTGCGGCTAGTGTCGATGAGCGCCGCGATACCTGACAGCCCCCAATACCGTTGCACGCTCTCGCCATGGTGGTGAGTTGCGAGAGTGCTGATGTTGTCTCCAGTGTAGCCTGATTGGCACTTGGCAGAAATGCCGGCACCCTCACTTTACCAGCCCACTCCCGAGCTAGAGGCTTGGAGGCAGCCGTCAGTGCCTCAGTCGGACTCGGCGATGTTCGAGCGGTGGCCAGGAGAAGATCCACTGATGGCGTGTCTTGAGAGGCTGACTTGCAGGGCAAAAGAGGGAGAGTAAAAAGGAGAGATCAAAGCAGGGCCTTGAACGCCGTCTTGTCATCAGACTGCCATCAAGGAGGGGAAGTCTGATGTAGTCAGGCAGTTGCAGTGAGCGTTGAGCTGCGTTGGTTTGATGGGCAGAAAGAATTTCATGGTGTTGCTTGCAATGTGACCGAGTGTAATCTATTGTAACTCACAAGCAGCCGTCAGCGCCGCCTTGAAAGCGACTTGCGACATGGCAATGGCACCTGAACTGTGGCTGTGGTATCAATCGTCCCGTCCGGTCGATACCCCGTGATATCAAAATGTTATGCTAACAATGGTGGAATGCTGATACAGAGTCGCAACGCTCGACACGGCATGTCACCCTAAGTAACAGTTTGATGTTCAGGGACAGTAACCGGGGTTTCAGGACGTACGACCTGATCTCACTACGCAAAGGCAAGGGAGTCACACCATGACACGCAAGCAACAGGCAGGTTTTACATTGATCGAGCTGATGATCGTTGTCGCGATTATCGGTATTCTGGCGGCCATCGCAATTCCGCGTTATCAAGATTATGTAGCTCGCTCCCAAGTAACTGAAGCTATTAATCTTGCTAGTGGTCTGAAAACTTCAGTTGCAGAGATATATGCTAATACAGGCGACCTTGCTGGGATCGATAGTGGTACAAATGGTATCCCAGCAGCTACTTCCGTTACAGGTTCTTATGTTAGTGGCGTAGCAGTTCTGAATGGTGTAATCACAGCAACAATGGGTAATGATGCAAATGCGGTTCTGACTGAAGAAGGTGCTAATACTGTAGTACTGACACCTGACGATGAAAGTGCTGGTTCAATAGTCTGGGACTGTACTGATTCTTCTGTCGCTGAGCAGTATCTCCCTCAGAATTGTCGTACCACTGGTAGTACCGCGCAGACAGAATAATAATCAATAAAACCGCCCCTAGGGGCGGTTTTATTGTGTTGTGAAACCTTCAATAAAGCGCTTCTTCCTCTTCTACTACATCCTTTAGCAGCTCCAAGAACAGCTTGTCGGCATCGGAGTGCTCTGCTGGGTCTTCCGGGATATGGATGCTGGTGGTATCAGAAATCTCGTTGGCGATGATAGCCAGCACTGCTTGCTCATTCTTTCCTTGTTCTGCCCCTTCCTTGAGGCGCGCTCGCGCCACCACCAGTGACTGCTCGAGAATCTTCGGGTCTTGCAGCAGCTTGCGAATGAAGCCTTTCAGCTCACTGATGATACGTGTCTTATGCATTTCGCCGGATGCGTTGCTCATGACGTGCTCCTTGGGTGTTTGTGTGATCACTGAAGATGGGCAAGGTGACGAACATCATCGTCACCAGTGGATTCGTTGAGGCACTGCACCGCTGGGCAGACTGCTGTGTATCGCAAAGTGTAACTCACGTTTCGGCCTCTTGGGCACGCGAAATGATGCTGAGTCTTACCGTGCCCAGCCAGCGGATGTCCTTTGCCAGGCGTTGCAGTTCGTCGACTGTCGTGTTGCGTGAGGCAGGTGCCAGGTTACATTCGCTGAGCGAAGTGAATGCCTGATCGGCAACCTCCAATTGGACATCGACATGCGGAGCACTCGAGGGAGCAGAAGGGGGTGTGGTGACATGATTGACATAGTGAAGCATCAGCCCGCTGCGTTCTTGCCATACAGGGTGTGACTGCCAGCAGGCATCAAGTGCAGTGATGATCTCGCTGCGCAGCGGCAGTGGCTGCATGGGTGTGGGATGTGTCGTATCCGCCTGGCCGATATGTGAATCGTCTTCGGGGTCGATGTGATAGAGCACATCGCTGAGCTGGGGGAATTCTGACTTGAGGCGTGCCACGGCGTGATGGCCGATGGCATGACCTTCCGAGACGCTGATGCGTGGCGCGACCAGCAGGTGGACTTCCAGCACGATACGACCGGCGAGCGTGCGACTGCGAAGATCATGTGCGCCACGCACTTCCGGCAATGACAGCAGGCATTCACTCATGGCGCGTTGTTGTTCGCGTGGCAGAGCGGTGTCGATCAATTCCCGTGAGGCTTCCCACGCCAGCGATACGCCGATCTTGCCGACCATCACCGCGACGATGATGGCAGCTATTCCATCCATCCAGCCTGCCCCGAGCTGAGTGCCGATCAAGCCCACCAGCACGGCGACGGTCGAGAGCGCATCGCTGCGTGAGTGCCAGGCATTGGCTTCCAGCAGTCTGGACTTCTGTTTGCGAGCCACCTTGAGCGTTGCACGAAAGATGGCTTCCTTGGCGATCAAGGAAATCACTGCGACGCCGATGCCCAGAGCCCCTGGCAGCGGAATGCTCAGGGTGCCGAATATCAGCTCCCAGCTGCGCAGCACGCCTTCCCAGCCGATTGCACCCGCCACGGCGATGAGCAAGCTGCCAAGCACCAGCGTGCCCAGCGTCTCGATGCGTTCATGCCCCCAGGGGTGCGAGCGATCCGGTGCCTGACGGCCGAAGTGAGTGGCCACCAATACGAAGGCATCCGTCACCAGGTCTGACAGTGAATGGATGCCATCGGCGATCAAGGCTTGAGAGCCGACCAGCTTGCCGACGATCAACTTGGCGATGCCCACCACCCCATCCAGCGCCGCGCCGATCAGGGTGATGCGCTGCGCCTCACGTCTGGCCTGTGCGGCAGAATCTGTCTTCATCTGAGCGGATGTCGTCATGGGAAGCTCGCGGCAGGCCGGGTGTGAGGGAAGTGACTGCTTGCACATGAATCGAATGCAGGTCAGCAAGGAGTGAGGTCAGCGAACGCAGCTGTCTTCGGCGATTTCATGCGTCGGACGCAGACGGCGCGCGACGCTGTCTACGACGATATTGAGTATTGCGGTCAGCAGCAGCAATGCAAAGGCCTGGTCGAACATCAGGTACTCGAAGCTCGAATCGATGTGGAAGCCCAACGTTGCCACGCCGAGCATGCCGAGAATCGCCGTCTCGCGAATGATGGTCTCGGCGCGATAGAAGAGCAGTGCGAACATGCCGGGCGCGACTCTCGGGTTGATCTCATACAGCCAGCTTTCCAGTCGTCCGCGGGGCTTGCCGGGCGGCAGCTGGATCTGGTTGGCATGTCGTGCACACAGAAAGGCGATGATGGCGCCATTGTGCAGGGACAGTGCCAGCCAGGCAGGCAGGAGCGAGGGGCCCAGCAGCAGCAGCAGAATGAAGGCCAGCATCAGCTCAGGGGTGGTGCGCAGGAAGATCATCAGCCCTTGAGTGGCCTGTCGGGAGGCGCGATTGCCCACATGTCGGCTGGCCAATGGCCACAGCAGCATGGCGATCAGCAGGCTGCCTGCGGTGCCCAGCAGACCGAGCAGCAGGGTGTTGCCCAGCGCGGACAGCAGGTGGGGCAGATGGCTCGCCCAATCCAGCAGATCAGCAAGTAGCTGGCCGGAGATCAGTGATTCGACGCTGGCATTGACCAGCGGCGCTGGCCAGATGTCGTGGCTGAGGAAGCGCCACAGCAGTGTCGGATTCACGTCCGGCCATGGCCCCAGCCACCAGAGACTGGCGACTCCCAGAAGGGGCAGCAGGCGACGATGTCCCCACCATGGCAGCGTCGCGATCAGCAGGTAGAAGATCCACAGCAGGGCGCCGGCTTCATGGTAGCGACCTTCGCGGAAAGCACTTTCCAGATAGAAGCCCAACGTCGGCAAGCCGACGAAGCCCAGCAGGACGCTGGCGCGTAGCGCGCACTCGAAACGGTAACGGGTGTAGCTCGCCAATCGCGACCATGCCAGTGGGAGTTCTGCATACACGAAGCACATCAGGCGTGATGTGGTGGCAGGCAGAGCGCGGCGCGGTGCCTGGGGAACCTGTTCCAGTATCTCGGCGTAGACCTTGGCGAAGGTTGCCGCGTAGGGGATGGTGATCGCGGCCAGCGCCGTGATGGCGGACAGGCCGAATACCTGCAGCAGCAGCAGTGCCCAGAACAGCTCATGCACGGCCCGCAGGCCGGCGCAGACAGCGCGCAATGCTCGTGAGCGGGAGTAGAGCAGCGCAAGGGGCAGTCCCAGCAGCGCCCCCAGCAGCGTCCCCCATAAGGCGAACGCCACCGTCAGGATCAAGGCATGCACTGGTGATTCCAGTGCACTGGGGGCCGGCATCACCAGGCCATTCAGCATGCGGCCAAGTTCCTGCCATGGCTCCCGTGAGGTAATGGAGAGATCACCGAAGGGTGCCAGTATCAGCATGGCAGCCAGCAGGCCGATACCGAGCCGCAGCAGGTGTGAGCCTTCACTGCGCGCCTGCCACCAGCGTGGCGGCTTGCGCAGTCTGGAGAGCGCGAGGCCGGGATCAGTCGACATCAAGTGGCTCACTGCTGGCGGCAGGGTAGAGGCAGTCGAGGTCCTGCGGCTTCAGGTCGTCGGTATTGGCGTCGAGCAGTACCTTGCCGTTGCCGTTCTCATCCTTGCCCAGACCGATGACACGAGTGAAGTGAGTGAGTGCCAACTCCTTCTGGTGAAGCGCTACCACGCTGGTGGCATGGCGAGAGTGAATCCAGTGGATCAGCTGGCTGGCCTGATGCGGGTCCACGCTCGCCACAGGCTCGTCCCCGAGAAACAGATCATGTCCCTGATAAAGTGCCCTGGCGATGGCCACCCGCTGACGCTGTCCACCGGATAACGCCTCGACCGAGCGCTCCATCAGGCCGGCGATGCCCAGAGGTTCACATACGGCGGCGACTGCCTGCCAATGAGCGGGCCTGGGGCGCAGCAGATTGAGCAGGTTGGTCAGCGACGATTGCTGATCCAGCCTGCCCATGAAGATGTTGTGATACACGGAGAGCTGAGGCACCAGTCCTTGACGCTGAGGGCACCAGGCTGCAGGAGTACCCTGCTCGTGCAGGGCGCTGCGCAAGGCTTCCAGCAGCGTGGACTTGCCCGCACCGCTGGCGCCAAGCAGAGCGACGCGCTCGCCATGCTCGAGTTGAACGTCCAGATCGCGCAACACCACCTCGGCGCCATGGCCGAGGTGGTGTCGTGATAGGTGCAGCAGGGGAGAGGGTGTTGCCTGGGTCATGACTCAGCGCAGCAGACCGAGTTGCTCGCCAACCGTCTTGATCGGGGCGTAGTCATCATTGCTGGCCGGGATGAAGCCGGAGCGCGGGAAGCTTTCCAGCAGGTCCGGATCCTTCATGTCCAGCAGCGCCTGAGTGAGGTGCTGCGTGAAGTCCGCACCGTAGTGGCTGTCGGCATCGCCGCGCACTGTCCACTGATAGTCGGGGTAGGCCGGAGTTTCCCACAGTACCTGGACCTTGGCGGGATCGACCTTGCCATCCTTGACGGCGGCTTCCCACACGGCGTAGTTCACGGCGCCCACGTCGTAGGTGCCGGCGGCAACCAGCGCGATGGTGCGTGAGTGATCACCGGAGAAGCCGACGCGCGAGAAGACCTTCTCGGGGGCGTCATCGAACTGTTCGCGCAGATAGTATTCCGGCATCAGGCGCCCGGAAGTGGAGGTCTTGGCACCGAAGGTGAAGGAGTGGCCTTCCACGGATTCGGGCAGCGTCTCCAGCGGCGTCTGTGCATCGCCGGCCAGCTTGAGATCACGTCGTGCGATGAAATAGCTGCGGAAGGCGGCATCTTCCACACCCTGGGCGATCGCCTGGGAGCCCGGCACCAGCTGGCGGGCCTGGACACCGGTGAGGCCGCCGAACCATGCCATCTGGATCTGATCATTGCGGAAGGCACTGACCGCGGCGCTGTAGGACTTGACCGGCACGTACTCGACATCCACCCCGAGCTTCTCTTCCAGATAGTCGGCGACCTTGTCGAAGCGCTCCACCAGACGCGACTCATCTTCATCGGGAATGGCAGTGAACTTGAAGGTCTCGGCTTGCGCCAGACTGATGCTGAAAGGCAGGGCAGAGAACAGGGTCAGAGCAGCAGTGGCCAACCAGCGCATGAGGGCTTCCTCGGCATTCACGACATGGGAGATCATGCAGCCAGCGGCCGCATGCAGGTTCATGGCGCGTATTGTTGTGCCTTGGCGGCATCGGTGCAAGTCCACCGCTGCTTGAACCGTCAGGATTCCGGCGGAAAACGGGTGTCCTTGAGGCTATCCTTGATCTTCTTGAGGTGATGCTGGAAGTCCACGCCACGCCTGAGCGTCACGCCGGTCGCCAGCACATCGATCAGAGCCAGATGGATCATGCGCGAAGTCATCGGCATGTAGATGTCGGTGTCCTCCGGTGCCATGACTTCCAGCACCTCGGTACACTCGCGCGCCAGCGGAGAGTCCGGCGCGGTGATGCCGAGCACGGCGGCACCGTTGCCGCGCGCCAGCCTGGCGATATCGACCAGTTCCCGCGTGCGGCCGGTATAGGAGATGATCACGATCACGTCACCGGTATGGCAGGCGGCCGCGACCATGCGCTGCATCAGCACGTCTTCATAGGCCATCACGGGCAGATTGAAACGGAAGAACTTGTGCTGGGCATCTGCCGCCACCGGCCCGGAAGCCCCCAGGCCGAAGAAGCAGATCTGCTTGGCCTGGCTCAGATAATCCACCGCACGTTCGATGCGCTTGGCATCAAGGGCGCGGCGCGCATCATCGAGAGCGGCAACCGTGGCGCCAAGTATCTTGTCGCCATAGGATTCGGCGTCATCATTCTGCTCGACGCTGCGCGAGACATAGGGCGTGCCACCGGCCAGACTCTGGGCCAGCTTGATCTTGAAGTCCGGGAAGCCCTTGGCGTCGAAATTGCGACAGAAACGGTTGACGGTCGGCTCGCTGACCAGCGAGGCCTGAGCGAGTGCCGCGATGCTCATTCCCGTGGCGGCCGACGGATCTGTCAGAATGACGTCAGCGACCTTGCGCTCTGAACGATTGAGGTCGTCGAGACGTTCGCGGATGCGGTTGATGAGGTCGTGTACTGCCATTCGCCGATTACCTTGCCATTGTGTAGTGAAATAACTACGTAATCTGGGCATCCTAGCCTCACTCGTCTGGCAGGCCAAGCATCCCTTTGCCTCGGACGATGCTCCAAGCTCAGTGAAACGTCCGCTGGCTACCACTTTTAGGTAAGTTTACCTACTTGTTGGGCGATTTGTCTTGAGAGAGCGCGACGTTATCGCTACATTTGTTGTTAATATAACCAGCCATGTATCGCCACAGCCGTCCCGGTGTCCCACATGCCTCTTGAAATCCTGCGTGCTGCGCCCCTCGCGTCGCGCCATCGGAGATTCAGGGAGGGCACCACCGTATCGGCCAGCCAGGCATGCAGGGCAGTTTCGACGGGAGAAATCGGCTGCATGAGTTCCGACACCATTCCGGGCGTGGATATTGCCCTGTTCGGCGCCTTGGGCGACCTCGCCAAGCGCAAGCTGTATCCAGCCCTCTATCACCTTGATCGCGATGGTCTGCTCGACAAGGCAACTCGCCTGATCGGCCTGGCGCGTCAGGACGTCAGCCTCGAATCCTTCAAGGAAACCGTGCAGGCCTCGCTCAAGGAGCGCGTCAAGCCGGAGCATTTCGAGAAGGCTGCCATCGAGCGCTTCCTCGCCCGTATCAGCTACGCCGCGCTGGATTTCAGCACGGTGGAAGGTTACTCGGCCATCGCCGACTGGCGGGTTGACGCCAAGGGCAAGCCTTCGCCGCGCCCGCTGATGATCTACCTCTCCGTGCCGTCACGCATCTATGGTGACATCAGCAACAACCTGCAGGCCGCCGGTTGTCTGGATGAGAACTCGCGTGTCGTGGTCGAGAAGCCGATCGGCTCCGACCTGGAAAGCTCCGGTGTCATCAACGATGCCATCGGCGCGGTATTCCACGAGTCGCAGATCTATCGCATCGATCACTATCTGGGCAAGGAAACCGTTCAGAACCTGATTGCACTGCGTTTCGCCAACCCGATGTTCGGCAATCAGTGGAACCAGAACCACATCTCTCACGTCGAGATCACCGTGGCCGAGAAGGTCGGTATCGAGGGACGCTGGGGCTACTTCGATCAGGCGGGTCAGCTGCGTGACATGGTGCAGAATCACCTGCTGCAGCTGCTGTGCCTGATCGCGATGGACCCGCCATCCAATCTGGACGCCGATGCCATTCGCGATGAAAAGGTCAAGGTGCTCAAGGCCTTGCGCCCGATCACCGGTGAGCGTCTGAACACTGATCTGGTACGTGGTCAGTACATCGCGGGTGCCGTCGATGGTCAGCACGTGCCGGGGTATCTGGAAGAAGAGGGCGCCAATACCGAGTCCTCCACCGAGACCTTCGTGGCTTTCAAGACCGAAGTGTCCAACTGGCGCTGGGCAGGCGTGCCGTTCTACCTGCGTACCGGCAAACGCATGCCCGAGAAGCTGTCACAGATCGTGATCCACTTCCGTCAGCAGCCGCACTACATCTTCGATCCGGACCAGCGCTCGCTGGCGGCCAACAAGCTGATCATTCGTCTCCAGCCCTCCGAAGGCATCTCGCTGCAGGTGCTGACCAAGGACTCCGGTCTCGACAAGGGCATGCGCCTGCGTCCGGGTCCGCTGGATCTCGACTTCAATAGCGCCTTCCCCAAGCGCCGGATTCCGGAAGCTTACGAACGTCTGCTGCTCGAGGTCATCAAGGGCCAGCAGTATCTGTTCGTGCGTCGTGACGAGATCGAACACGCCTGGCGCTGGGTCGATACCCTCATCGATGGCTGGGAATCGCGCGCTGCCACGCCGCGTCGTTACCCGGCGGGCTCCTGGGGGCCGGTCTCCTCCATCGCGATGATCACGCGTGATGGTCGCAGCTGGTATGAGGAGTATTGAGATGGCTGTCGACATGACACAGAACGCCACCCAGGACCCGCGCCAGCAGACTGCCGAGTCGCTGGCCGAGTATCTCGCGGCAGCACTGACCGCTGACCTGGCGGCGTCGCCTGAGGCTCGCGCACTGCTGGTGGTCTCCGGGGGCTCGACGCCCAAGCCGTTGTTCGCCGCATTGCGTGACAAGCCGCTGGACTGGTCGCGTGTGGACATCACCCTCGCGGATGAGCGTTGGGTGAGTGAAGACGCCGACGACAGCAATGCCCGTTTCGTGCGTGAGCATCTGTTGAAGGGCGCAGCCGCTGCCGCGACCTTCCATCCGCTGACCAGCGCCGAAGCAGAGCCAGAGGCGGGTTGCGAGGAAGTGAGTGCTCGCATCGCGGCACTCTCCTGGCCGGCCTCCGCGGTGATTCTCGGCATGGGGGGCGATGGTCACACGGCTTCGCTGTTCCCGGATGGGGATCGCCTCCAGGAAGCGCTGACCAGCCGTGATTGCTGTGTGCCGATGCGTGCCCCCAGCGTCCCGCAGGCGCGCATCACCCTGAGCCTCGAGCGCTTGCGCCAGACGCGCCGTACCGTGCTGCATCTGACGGGCACCGACAAGCAGGCCGTGCTGTCACGTGCGCTGGGCGATGTCGAAGCCGTCAGCGAGTTGCCGATCCGCGCCTTCCTGTCCGCGCCCCTGGCGCTGTACTGGGCCCCCTGATCCTATCGGCCACGGCGCTATCAACCACATCAGCGCCGTGGCGTACTAGACAACATCAGCGCTGCGGCGCAAGGAGAACGCCATGAGCTTCGAAAAACAACTTCCCTCGACGCGCACGACCGAGATCGACAGCATCTGCCAGAAGGCTTCCGTGCTGCCGGTGATCGCCGTCGAGCGCATCGAGGACGCCGTGCCGCTGGGCAAGGCGCTCTATGAAGGCGGCTTGACCGTTCTCGAGGTCACCCTGCGAACTGACTGCGCTCTCGAGGCGATTCGCCGCATGCGTGAAGCGCTGCCCAATGCCAGCATCGGTGCCGGCACCGTGCTCACGCCGGAACAGTATCGCAAGGTGGAAGAGCTGGGCGTCGATTTCGTCGTCACGCCGGGTACTACCGAAGCGCTCTATCAGTATGGCGTGACCAGCAGCGTGCCGATGCTGCCGGGCGTCGCGACCGTGTCCGAATTGATGACCGGCTGGCAGTACGGCTACCGCCGCTTCAAGTTCTTCCCGGCCGAGGCCGCGGGTGGCGTGAATGCCATCAAGTCCTTCGGTGGCCCGATCAGCGAAGCACGCTTCTGCCCGACCGGCGGCATCACGCTCAACAATGCCGGTGACTATCTGGCACTCAAGAACGTGATGTGTGTCGGTGGTAGCTGGGTGGCGCCGCAGAAATTGATCGATGCAGGCGACTGGGATGGCATTCGTGAGCTGGCGCGCGAAGCGTCCGAGCGTTTCCACCACTGATTTTCGCCAGGTCAGCGGGTTGCCATACGGCAATCGGTGGCCTGACGCGCAAGACCGAACATTACTGCTCTCTCTCGACAGCTTGGCTGTTGCTTGTGACCCGTCTCTCGCGAGGCGGGTCTTTTTTTGGCCGAATGCCAGAGAATGACGTCGAGGCGGGCCAGCAGTCACAGGTCTGAGGTTATGGCTAAGGAGGGGTCGGGGATCCAGCGCTTAACCGCTCAGGGCTGTTGACTGCTCAGGTGGGTGTGGAGTTGCTCGAGCAATGGCAGGTCATCGGACAGTGACAGCCCGTGACGGAGAGCTGCGTGTCGCAACGGACCAAGGATGGCCTCCACTTCCGTGGTGCGACCTGCCAGCACATCCTGAAGCATCGAGGCACGGTTGTTCGCCGTGGCACGGATGACCTGGTCGACCAGGGCCTGCCAGCCATTCGGTGGCGGGGCGATACCCTCGGCTTCCAGCACTCGAGTGATCTCGTCGACGGCCTGGCGCACCATCAGGAAAAAGGGGCGATCACGCAGCTGTCCATTGCGAATCCGAAAGCGTGCCACGAGTGGATTGATGGCGGCATTGATCGCCAGCTTGTGCCATAGGCGAGTGCCGATGTCGGCACTGACATGACACTCACGGCCAGCCGCCTGCAGCCAGGCAACCTGCCTTTCTGCGGCCGCCATGGCAGAGGAGGAGGATGTCGGGTCGGCCTGCGATGACCAGGTGCCCAGCCAGGTCTGGCCATGGCCGGCGTGTTGCACGGCCAGGCGTTCTGGGAGGGTGTGTTTGGCAAGCGCGGTCGATTCCGGAATCCAGGCACCCTCGGTCGTACTGGCGCACAGCAGTTGAGGGTGCTGCTCTGCCAACCAGGGTTGTGCGCTCAGCCCGTTTTGCCAACAGGTAACTGGTGTCCGTGAGTCTATCAGCGGCGCGACGTGTGCCCAGGCAGACTCGATGGCATGTGACTTGGTGGCCAGCCAGATTGCGGCAGGTGGCGGATATGGCAAGGTTGTCAGCTGGTCAATCGAGGTGTAAGTTATCTCTGAGCTAACAGATTGGCCTTCTGGTGAGGTCATCTCGATCGTCACCATCTCGCTGACGGATGCCCGGCGACCCACCAACAGAAGGTTTGGCAATGTGCTCCTTCCCTGCGTTGCCATTTCGCGCTGGCGGGCGTGAGCGAGCGTGGCCGCCAGCAATCGACCGATGGCCCCGGGGCCGACGATCCACAGCCAATCGCCTGCAACGGCAAGACGCTGGGAAAGTGAATCGAAAGCCGTCGAGAGTGTGTGATTGTCGTCAGCCGGCGTGGAAGTCGTCATGCGTGATTTCTCATCATGGGTGAGCGGGCACAGAGGCGAAGTGGCTCATTGGCTGGGGGATTTGCGGCGGGAGCCGGCCGGCTTGCGAGTGCCGCTAGAGCGTCGGGTGCTGCCGGAGCCGGCTTCCTTGCTTGTGCCGGTCTTGCTCGTACTGGTCTTGCTCGTGCCGGTCTTGCTGCGTCGAGAGGTTCCGCTCTTGCGCCGCGCACCATTGCCCTTGCGTGCCCCGGAATTCTTGCGCGGTGTCGCGCCACCCACACTGGCCAGCGCAGCGCTCAGGCGGCTGGCCGAGCTGTCAGCCAGCAGGGCACGCAGGTCATCGACCAGCTCGCTCAGAAAAGGCGCTGCCGGATCGCCCTGCTCGTGAATCATGCTCAGGCGCTGCTCCCACAGGGCGGTACGTTCGGGGCGGGAGACGGCGTCCGGCAGCGCATGGATCAGGGCGCGACCGATACGCGTGGAGCGCATGGCCTGGCCATCGCGCACCAGGTAGCCGCGATTGATCAGTGTCTCCAGCATGCCCGCACGTGTCGCCTCGGTGCCCAGGCCATCCACATCACGTAACGTCCGGCGTACCGCGTCATCTTCCACGTAGCGGGCGATGTTCATCATCGCCTGTATGAGACTGGCATCATTGAAGGGCTCCGGCGGGCGGGTCTCCTTCTCCTCGATACCGCAGTCGAGCACGCAGGCCGGCTCGCCTTCCTGCAAGGCGGGCAGAGGAGGCGGGGTCTTGTCGTCTGCCGGGGCCTTGTCGTCGGATGCCTGTGCCGCGCGCTGGAACAGCACCTTCCAGCCTTCGTCGATGACGCTGCGGCCACTGGCGCGGAAGGGCTCCTTGGCGAAACGCAGCTCGACCTTGACCTCACGATAGCGGTAGGCCGGATAGAACTGGGCCAGCACGTTGCGGGTGATCATGCGATAGAGGTTGGCTTCGTCACGCGACAGGCGTGCGTAGTCCGGCTCGCGCCCTGTCGGTGCCAGGGCATGGTGGGCGCTGACCTTGGCGTCATTGAAGGCGCGTGAGCGCAGGCTGAAATCCGCGCCGCCACTGAAACGCTCAAGCTCTTCATCGCCACTGCAGGCACTGATCATCAGATTGGCCATGCCGGCATGATGCTCGCGCGGCAGGTAGCGACAATCGGAGCGCGGGTAGGTGATCAGCTGATGTCGCTCGTAGAGGGCCTGGCAGGTGTCGAGCACCTTCTGGGCCGGCAGGCGATAGCGGCGAGCGGCATCGACCTGAAGCGCCGAGAGCGAGTAGGGCAGCGGCGAGGGCTGGGACTTGTCGCTGGCCTCGACGCTCTCGACGTGACCATCGCCCGGGGTCTTCAGTGTCGCCAGGTGGCGGGCGAGGCGCTCGGCGGGGCGGCTGTCCAGCAGGCGGCCCTTGTCATCCAGTGGCAGTCGAGTGCCCTTGGCCGCGAGTCGTTGCAGCCACGGGGAACTGGGGGCATGCCACCAGGCCTTGAAGCTGCCGGTCGCCACGCCGGCCTCGATCCACAACGGGAAGAAGGCACGCGGCTCGAAGGCCTCGATCTCCTCGTCGCGACGCACCACCAGCCCCAGCAGCGGTGTCTGCACGCGCCCCACCGACAACACGCCATCATGGCCGGCCTGACGGCCCGTCAATGTCCAGGCACGTGTCAGATTCATGCCATACAGCCAGTCGGCGCGCTGGCGGGCCAGCGCGGCTTCGTACAGGGGTTGCCAGCGCTGATTGTCATCCAGCTTGTCGAGGGCACGCGTGACGGCGGGGCGGTTCATGTCGCTGATCAACAGGCGTTTGACCGGCCCACGCCAGCGCATGTGCTCGAGCACTTCCTGCACCAGCAACTGGCCTTCGCGATCCGGGTCGCCGGCATGTATCACCTCGTCAGCCAGCTTGAGCTGTTCTCGAATGGTCTTGAGCTGGCCGCGTGCCTGACTGCGTGGTTTGAGTTTCCACTGTGCTGGAATGATCGGCAGGTGATCCAGTGACCAGCGCTTGAAGCGCTCGTCATAGTCGTCCGGCGGCGCCTGTTCGAGCAGGTGGCCGATACACCAGGTGACGCGAGTGTCTCCGGCATCGATATAGCCGTCGTGCTTGCTGCTGCGCCCGGGCAGGGCCTCGGCGATGGCGCGGGCGAGGCTGGGCTTTTCGGCGATGATCAGGCGCATCGGTCATCCTGGCGGTCAGTGGCACGTTGCATGGTGATCCATACAGTATGCCGCTGGCACGGCGCGGGGATCAATCGTCGTCGAGGGCACGGCGTGCCTGGACGAGCGCACGATACCAGTCGCGGTTGGCGGTCTGGATCAGCGGCGGGCGGTTGGAGAGGTAGCTGATCGGGTGGTGATCCGCCGGCTGGTAGTTGCTGAGCATGTTGAGCGTCGCCTCCCGCGCCCCGAAGGTGTCGCGCAGGAAGTCGATCGCCAGCGGTTCCAGTTCAACGCGATAGTGACGCACCAGCGCGATGGCCAGCGATTCGGCGGTACGTGACAGGTCGTCGTCGATCTCGCGCACCATGGCACTGCCGAGTGCCGCCTTGGCGGCGGCGGACTGGTTGGGCTCCAGCTGGCCGAAGTAGGCGGCATTCGAGCCATTGATGGCGCGCTGGACGGCCGGGCGTGAGAGGTGGATGTGCGGTTCGAGCGCCAGGGCGATCTCGATCGCCATGGCCTTTGCCTTGTCGACGCCGACGCGCAGGATCGTCTCGCGGGCCTGAGAGGCGATCTCGCTGTCGACCCGCTTGATGTGGCTCTTGCTGAGGTGATCCGCCAGGTGCTTGCAGACCTCCGCCTTGGCCTCGTCATCCAGCGCAATGGTCTTTTCCTGGATGCGCAGACCGCGCCGCCCCGGCCCGACACGCAGGCGCGTGGCATCGTCGGACATCTGCGAGGAGATATTCTCCCAGCGCTTGGACATCTTGAGGAAGACGGCGTGGCTGCGACCGACCTGCTCATAGGCACTGGTGACCGTCTTGTAGAGGCGAATGGCGTTGGTGAGGATGTCGGCGCGCGTCCGCAGGGCGCTGCGATGTTCACGGTCACCCTCGTTGACGGCGATCGCCAGGTGCGTCACCTGCTCGGCGAGCGCGTCCATGGCCTGGGTGGAGCGCTCCAGCAGTACCTCGGCCCTGAGCCCGGAAGCGGCATCTTCCACCAGAGTGCCGGACTGCTCCGCCAGATAGACCGTCAGCGCCTTGAGGCGTGAAAGCCCCGTCGCCTGGCGGATGCGGTAGCGGGAACGGGCGTGCTCGAGATTGTCCAGCGTGCGAGCCAGCTTCCAGCGTCCACGATATTCGAAGGTCAGCAGCGGGATCTTGCGTCCGCTGATCAACTCGAAGGCCAGGATCAGCATCTCCTCCACGTCCTGCATCGTCATCAGCAGGTCGTTGTCCTGCTCGATGGCGGCCAGCACACGCTCGATGAAGTTCTCGTCACGAGGCACGCCCTTGTGCAGATCCGGCGCTCGGCCCTCGAAGCGCTCACGCAGCAGGCCGATGGCCTCGGGCGCCAGCTCCGCCAGCTCATTGAACTGGGGCTCGAGCCATTCGCGGTTCAGGGTGTTCATGTCGCGGATACGGGCGTGCAGACCGATGCGACGATAGACGTCGATCTGACTGATGATGCGGGCGGCGTCACGATCATCCAGCAGCTCCAGCGCCGCCAGTTCCACGCCTTCCGGTGCGAGATCCTGCTTGCGCAGCAGCATGGCAGCGGCTTCGCGGCGACGGGCATCGCCTTCCAGGCTCTCGACGATCAGGTTGCGCGTGGCGAGGATCAGCTCAGGCACGGTATCGATGACGCGCTCGATCTTGGCCTCGGTGCGGTCATAGCGGCGAGAACTGGTCAGGTTGTGGGCGATGTTGGCCACGATCCCCGCGACACCGGTGATGACGGTGTAGGAGATGAAGAAGATGTAGTTCTCGAAGGTGGGTTCCTTGCCATACCCGAGCAGATAGCCCCCCCAGGCACCGATCAGCGTCACCGGGCCGGCCGTCCACAGGATCTGCATCAGGCTCACTGACCATGGCACGCGCTCGACGGCCTGGGTGATGCGGCGAATCTCGTCCCGGCCTTCACGCTCAAGACGCACCTGGGGTGCATCATTGGCAGGGTTGGCGCGGGGACGAAAGAGACTCGGCAGCAACAAGACAGACTTCCTTCAATCAATGGGGCACGTCCGCGAGACGCGGCATGGGCTTGCGGGGCAGGCAGGGGCAGCGCAAGGGATCGCTGGCGAAAGGCGCTGCTAACAGTAGCACTGGCGACCCATTTCGCTCCAGTGAGCGGCACGCCGTCACGCGCCTGACCATGCTAGAATTTCGCCGCGGCTGACAGCCAGGCGTAGGCCGCCAGTTCATCAGTTCAGATGCTGCAGAGACATCGAATCGCTCAGGAGGTCGTGTGGAACAAGTCGCAGTAACGGGGGCGCCAGTAGGGGAAGGGGGGCGCGCCGGGGATGTCGTGCTGCTGGACGGCGGCATGGGGCAGGAGCTGGTGCGTCGCAGCGGTCGTGAGCCGACACCGCTGTGGTCCTCCCAGGTCATGCTGGATCAGCCCGAGCTGGTGCGTGATCTGCATCTGGATTTCATTCGTGCCGGCTCCCGGGTCATCACGCTCAATACCTATACGGCCACGCCCCAACGCCTGACGCTGGCGGGAGTCGGCGAGACCATCGGCGCCGTGCATGCGGCCGCTGGCAAGGCGGCGCGGGATGCCATCGCCCTGAGTGGCGAGACGGATATCCGCGTGGCCGGTTGTCTGCCGCCACTGGTCGCGACCTATCGGCCCGATGTCGCACCGGATCAGGAAGAATCGCTGGCCAGTTATCGCACCCTGGTGGCGCTGCAGGCGCCCTTGGTCGATGTGCTGCTCTGCGAAGCGCTGTCCTCGCATGACGAGGCGCAGGCCGCCGCCACTGCAGCGCTGGAAAGTGGCCTGCCGGTGTGGGTCTCGTTGACCGTGAAGGACGATCTGAATGCGACCCTGCGCAGCGGTGAGCCGTTGGCGGACACCGTCGCCATGCTGGAAGCGCTCGGCGTGGATGCCATTCTGATCAACTGCAGTGCGCCGGAGGCCATTCAGGGCAGCCTTGACACGCTGCTTGGCAGTTCGCTGCCGGCGGGCGCCTATGCCAACGGCTTCACGTCGATCGCGGCGCTCAAGCCCGGCGGTACCGTCAAGGACCTCAAGGCGCGCGAGGATCTCGGGCCCGAGCAGTATGCGGCCCATGCGCTGGGCTGGGTGCAGCGGGGACTGCGTATCGTCGGCGGCTGCTGCGAGGTCGGCCCGGCGCACATCGCGTGCCTGTCCGAGCAGCTCAAGGCGGCCGGTCATCGCTGTGTCTCCCGACTGGGGGAGTGAACGATGAGGCGTGAGGCATCATCGTGATAGACTCCGCCTCCTGCTTCGCAGGCCCCGTCGGGCGCCATGTCCGCGGGGCCGTGAAACGTTTTTTCTAGGGAGATGCCATGCTTGCCGAGTGGGTCGAACGGCTCTTGAGTTACGCCAGTGGGGCACTTGATGCCATCCGCTCTGATGAATCCTTTCCTGCCTTCATGCAGTGGGCGCATTCGGAGGGGGTGAATTACAGCGGTGGTGATGAGGCGCTGGCGGTAGCACTGGCACCGGTGCTGTGGAGCCAGACGCCGCTGGTACGCCTCGATTTCGCCTGCGAGCCGCTGGCACCGCCCGGTCGCAACGAGCCCTGCTGGTGCGATTCCGGCCGCAAGTACAAGCAGTGCTGTGACAAGGTCCAGTTGCCGCCGATACCGGAGCACCTGATGTGGATGCTGTCGCTGCGCGAGTTCAAGGGCGAGCAGCTCAAGGCCGCATTGGCTTCGCGGCTCGCGCCGGCTCAGGCGCTGCTGGAGGCGGGACTGATCAGTGCCGAGGCCGGTAGCCGCGGGCGTGCCCAGCAGATCATGGAAGCGTTGTTTGACACCAGTGACTGGTCGCGCCTTCCGGAGCAGGCCGAGCCTGGCTTCGAGCTGCTGCTGGATCTCTATCAGGAGCGCGGCTTCACCCGCAAGAAGGCCCTGTTGCTGGATGAGGTGCTGGAGCGTGGTCCCGCCTTCCTGCGCGGTGTGGCACTGGAGCATCAGTGCCTGCTGCATCTGGACAGTGATGACCTCGGCTCGGCGCGAGCCGCCTTCGTCCGCGCGCAGCAGACCCTGCCGGACTCGCCGACGCTGGCCTATATCGAAGCCATGCTGCTGCTGCATGAAGGGCAGCCGGAAGAGGCGCAGGAACGTGCGCGCTTCTGGTGGCGGCGTCTCTCCAAGCAGAAGGATATCGAACCGGGGCAGCTGGAGTTCCTGGCTGACCTGGCCGAGAACCCGCGTGCGACGCTCGCCGAGCAGATGGTCAATTCCGACGAGTCACTCTCGGATTCACTGGCCTCGCTGCAGGCGTTGTTCGAGGTGATCGAGCACCCGTCGCGTCTGGCGCTGGAGACTCAGGACGACGGCAGTCTGCTGTTTCGTCAGAATGCCGAGCAGGCGGTGACACTGGGACTCTGGGAAGCGGTATTCCCGGCGCGGATCGAGGAAGAGGCAGCGCTGGCGCTGGATGTCGACCCGTGGGAGACCCAGGACCCCAACGAGTGGCTGCAACAGCTGTGTGCCAGTCCCGAATGGCTGGATGTTCCTGCGGTCTGTCAGGGATTGATCCTGGCGCTGGCCAGTCGTTTCGGCAGTCTGCCGTGGATGTCGGACACCTTCTTCGTGCCGTTGGCGCGTCGTTTCGAGCGCTGGCTCGACCAGATCGAACAGGCCGGCGGCCTGCTGCGCTGGGAGGATGGTGACAACGCCCAGTTGCTGCGTTGTGGCCTGGGACTGGTGATCGGCATGGAGCGCGGTGAGCGCGAGCGCTCACGTCAGCTGGCGGAGCGCCTGCTCAAGCTGGACGAGGAAGACAGTCTCGGTCTGCGCGAGCTGGTGCTGGATCAGCTGCTGCGCGAAGGCCGCGATGATGAGGCCGTCACCCTGGCGGAGCACGATATCTCACGCCGTGCCCTCGAGGATGAAATGCCGTTGCTGGGCATTCTGATGGGGCATGTGCTGGCACTCTATCGTCTGGGACGTCAGGCGGATGCCGAAGAGGCACTGGTGATCGTGCGCGAGGCCAACTCCCATCTGATCAGCCTGCTGGTGGCGGAGCACCCGCGACCGGTGAGTCTGGCGGTGGAAGCGCCGGAGCCCGGCACGCGAGGCGAGGCCTGGCAGTATCGCACCCTGATGCGCGATCAGTGGAAGCGCAGCGAAGGCGCGCTTGCCTGGTTGGCCAAGCACCGCTGAGCCGGTGTCAAGGGTCGCTCATGCTGCCTGACGAGTGATCGCAAGCGCTCACATGACATGGCCTCGTGTGCCAAGGTCCCGTATGACGAGGCCCGAAGGAAAAAACCCCGCAGTGCTTAGGCACTGCGGGGTTTTTTGTGCCTCGCCTCGTATCGTGAGGCGGGCTCAGGGGGATGCGTGTAGGGGGGCGATCACTGCTGCTTGCCTTGCTGGCGCAGCCGCCAGGCTTCCCGCAAGGCTGCGCGCAGGCCCGGGGTCTGCCCGACCTGAATAGCCTCCAGCGTCGCGGCGAAGGCGTCCGGTGTGGCACGCCAGTCAGGGGGCTGGAGAGCCCCGGCGCTGCTGACGCCGACTCGGTCCAGCGGGGGCGGGGCATGTTCCGGCAGTATGCCCAGCAAGCGCATGTGACCGTTCTGTACCTGGCGCAGACGATGCACGAGCGCCTTGTGGCGCGCTCCCAGAGGCCGGACCGCCACGCTGATCAAGCCGGCCAAGAGACGTTCCTGCCATTGAGGGCGTGCCGGGTTGCGATAGGCCACGCCACGCTGAGAGGCTGCTCCCGCCTGGCGTCGGTCCTTGAACCAGTGGGGGGCGCGCTCATCGAGTGCCTCCCCTTCAAACAGGATGCCGGCGGTCATCTGTTGACCACCATGCACACGGGTGAAGGGCAGGATGACGCAGTCCTCGAGCATGGCGCCTTCTTCCACATAGCTGCCCTGCTCGACACAGCACCGTCCCTGCAGCAGCACGCCGGGCTCCACATGGGTGGTGATACCGGCAAAGCCTCCGCTGAGGCGCGATTCATCCAGGCGCGTCGCGCCGGCGGCATAATAGACGTGGTGCAGGTCCTGCTCGCCGGGCTGCACACCGCGCTCCCCATGGGGTGACAGGCGTGTGTCGTCGGTCGCCAGAGCCTGCATCACCAGAGCGTGGTAATGCGACAGCGAGCCCAGCAGGGCTGGCCCCAGCCGGGAGTTGTCGCGCACATCACGCCAATGCAGTCGGCCAAGGGCCGGGTCCTTGAGAGAGGATGGCAGGCAAAGCGGTGCCTCAAGCGTCATGGCCAGCTCACTGATGTCCAGACTGTCGGGCATGAACCACTCCGGCATCAGCAGTACATCGGCGCGCAGTACCGGGGCGGGCAGGGCCGCCATGGCCCCGAGGCGCTTGAGCTGCTCACGCGGGTCGCGCTCCCCGGGCATCGGCAGGATGTCGAGCTCGATCCCCCAGCGTGAGCCATCGGCGAGTCGTGCCCGGAACCATTCGGGGTCACGGGCGATGATCAGACTGATATGCGTCACGCCGCGCCCGACCAGCAGATCGAGATTGCGTTCCAGCACGCTGCGGCCGGCGATCGGCAGCAGGGCCGGAGAATAACGGCGGTCAATCGGCGCGATCTCCTGACCGAGGCGGTCTGCCAACAGGATCATATGCATCGCAGACCTCCTTGGCATGCATCGTGAGAGTGACGCGCTGCAGGGCGCGTGGCGAGGTGGGTATCACGCATCAATAGGCTCCGCGACTGGTCAGGACGGCAGGAATCGTGCGCAACAGCAGCTTGATGTCCTCCTTGATGCCCTGACGGTGCAGGTAGAAGAGATCCAGATGAATCTGTTGCTCGAAGGACAGATCGGAGCGTCCGGACACCTGCCACAGGCCGGTCAGTCCCGGCGTGGCATCCAGGCGCATGCGGGCGCGAGCCTCATACAACGCCACCTCGCGGGCGAGCGCGGGGCGCGGCCCCACCAGCGCCATCTCGCCGCGCAGCACGTTCCACAGTTGCGGCAGTTCATCGATGGACAGCTTGCGGATCACGCGTCCCACCCGCGTGATCCGCGGGTCCTGCTTCATCTTGAACAGCACACCGCCCTCACTCTCGTTGGCGGCCTGCAGTTCACGCAGGCGCTCTTCCGCGTCGATATACATCGAGCGGAACTTCCACAGCTTGAAAGGCTTGCCATGCCGACCGATGCGCTCCTGTCCGAACAGGATGGCCCCGGGGGATTCCAGGCGAATGGCCAGCAGAGTGCCCAGCAGCAACGGTGACAGCACCATCAGCACACCGCTGGCGCCGACGATGTCCATCGTGCGGCGTGCGCGTGGGGTCAGCCAGTTGCTCACTCGCCATCGAAAATGTCGCCAGTTGGAGCGTGACTTCATCCACAGGCCTCGGCCGGGGATGGCCTCCTCGCCATACTTGCGCACGCTCAGCAGGAAGCTCGGATTGCCAAGCACATAGCGCTTGAACATGCGGCGTGGCTCCATCAGCAGACGCCAGGCCCACTCCATGCCAAGCTTGCGCACGACACCTGGCGCACGCGGAATGCGTTGGGAATAGAAGTCGAACAGACCGCCGACGCCCATCACCACTGGCACCTGGAGGCGCTCTCGGTGTGCAGCGATCCATTTTTCCTGAGCGGGCACGCCCATCGCCACCAGCAGCAGGTCAGTGCCCTGATTGATCTGTGCCAGAACGTCCTCGATGATTTCCGGCCCGATGAAACCATGGTGCACGCCACTGATCTCCAGATCTGGCCAGCGCTCCTTGAGTTTCTCCGCCATCCGCTCGGCGACGCCTGGCGCGGCCCCGAGCAAAAACAGCCGCTTGCCATCCGCGACCAGCATGTCGCACAGATGCGGCAGCAGGTCGGTGCCATTGAGGTTGGCTTCCAGCTCCTGGTCGAGCATGCGGCAGGCCAGTTTCACGCCACTGCCATCCGGCAGCAGCAGGTCGCTGTCATGCAGTACCTGCAGGTAATAGCGATCATGCTGTGCCACGTTCAGGCAGTGCGCATTGACGAAATTGACCGTGCGCGGCTGCGGGTCGCTGATCCAGCTCTTGAGCAGGCGCAGACAGGTCTCGAGACTGGTGTTGACGAAGGGCACGCCCAGCACCTTGACGTGTGGCAGTGTCCTGACGTGCTCAGTGGTGAAAAGCGTCTGATCGATGGATTGACTCATCATGGCGACTCCGCTTCGTGAGCGTCCTGCTGGCGTTCTGGCGTGACGGACCGGGGGCGTGGATCATTGTCGATCTTCTTCTTCTGGGCCTTGCCGATGATGCCCTGGGCGAGCCCTTCACAGCGCAGATAAAGGCGCTCGGGCATCACGCGCAGCATCAGTGCGGCGCCTGCCGTGGCCGCGGTACGGCCGAATTCGGCCTTCCAAATGCCTGGCCAGGCCTTGATGGCGCGGCGGACATAATCCCAGGCGGCCTTGCCGTCACGCAGTCGAATCGCCTGGCGTGCCAGATAGCGCAGCTGGTAGGCCTGGGCGCGGGGATACCATTGTTCGATGAAGTCGGGCGCATAGGCGCGTGTCAGCTCGACGATCGCCAGCCAGCTCTGGTACTGGCGCTCCAGCTGTGCGGAAAGCCCGCCTTCATTGAGGCGGTAGCGGGTCAGCGGCTCGGGAATGCCTTCCACCGTGGTGCCGGTCTTGAGGGCGATGCGTGTCCAGCACTCGATGTCTTCGCTCTGACGCAGGCTTTCATCGAAGTAGCAGGGCAGCACGCCACCTCCCTTGACCTCGCAGTCGAAGGCGATGGCCTCGAGAATCTCGCGGCGGATGACTGGCGCCGAGCCATTGCCCACCGGGTTGCGACAGAACAGCAGCCCCGGCGTGATGTCGGTCAGGCTTGGCATCTGGTAGTAGTCCAGCGGTGCGCCGTCGGCATCGATGAAAGCCGAGCGCGAGAAGGACAACCCTACCTCGGGGCGTGCCTCGAAGTGCTCGCGGTGGCGCGCAAGTTTCGCGGGCTCCCAGATGTCATCGGAGTCGAGGAAGGCCAGATAACGGCCCTGTGCGGCGCGCACGCCAGTATTGCGCGCCCCGGCCAGCCCGCGATTGACCGGATGAGAGATCAGTGTGATGCGCGGGTCGTCATAGGCTTCGCAGATCGCCCGGCTGCCATCGGGGGAGCAGTCATCGATGATGAGCAGTTCAAGATCGCCATCCTCCTGCGCCAGCACGCTGTCGATGGCGGCCGTGACGAAACGTTCGACGTTGTAGATCGGCATGATGACCGAAAAGGTCGGGGTCATGGTCTGGCCTCCTGGACGTCCCTGTCTGGGGAAAGCGATGCGGTGGATGCTGCGTGAGGTGTGTCTGGCGAGTCTGGTGGCTGGGTCGATGTATGTGTCATCAAGCCGTCCTGAGTGAGGATCAGCCGGCGTGTCCACAGATAGCCGGGCAGGGCGGCCAGGCTGATGCCGACCAGAATGCCGGCCGCGACGCCGTTGATGCCGAAGGGCACGCCAGCGAACATGCCGGCGCCGAGCATCAGCGTCATGAAGATCTGCAGCTTGAGGTCTGCCCCGGGCATGCCCTGGGCGCGCAGCAGCTGGCCGCAGCTGTCGAGCAGGATGCGCGGCAGGGCGGAGAGGCAGATCAGGATCAGGATCGGCAGGGCACCACGCTCGACCCAGGCCTCCCCGAACAGGATCGGCACGTACCAGGGCGCCAGCAGGCTCTGGGCGATGATGGCGGGCACCGCGACCAGCGCGAACAGGCGCATGCCGTGGTGCATGCGCGCCAGTCGCTCACGCGAGGTCATGTCGCCACACAGCTGCGGGAAGATGGCGGTGGAGTAGGCGCGCAGGAGGCCAAGGCTGATACCGAGTCCGGCATTGAAGGCAAAGAAGTAGACCCCGAGCACGTCCATGGCGAACAGGGCGCCGACCAGCAGGTAATCCATCTGCTGACGCAGCACCGAGACCACCTCGACGCCCATCATCGGGCGCGCGAAGCGCATCAGCGGCCGCGACCACAGCGTAGAGGGGCGCTCATCGATGCGCCATGACTCGCACCAGCGGTAGCTCAATGTCCAGATGGGCGTCACGATCAGCTTGGGCAGGATCAAGGCCCAGAACCCGGCTCCCATGGCGGCCAGCAGCATCACGCCGAGTGCCTCGCCGATGCTCTGGCCCATCTCGATGCGGGCCGTGACGTGCAGGCGGTTGCTGCGCAGAATGCGCGCCGCGTTGATGGCGGCGGGGGGCAGCATCGGGAAGATCAGCGCCAGCGCCATCAACGGCAGGGTCAGATCGGGAGCGTCATAGAGGTAGGCCAGCAGCGGGGCCAGTGCCATCTGCAGCACCATCAGGCCAAGGCACACCACCCAATTGAACCAGTAGGCATCGCGGCACAGACGCTCATACCCGTCGCGACCGGCCTGTACCAGGGCAGGCACCACGGCGGCATTGGAGATGGCGTGCATGATCTCGTGTGCGGTGAGCACGATGGCGGCGATACCGAAGGATTCCGGCGCGATCATGCGTGCGGCCACCAGGGTGGCACCCAGTCGGGCGATGCGGTGAACCCCTTGCGACATGCCCATCCATGCCAGGTTGCGGATCAGTCGGCCATTGCCGCCTTCTCCGCCACCTGACAGGCGTGTCCTGAGTCGCGTGATCACTCCCATCGCCTGGCTCCCTGCCTTGTCGTGCCCTGTGCAGGCATCTGATCTTGTCAGTCATGCGGATTGATGACTTGTGTCGCCACTCTAGCGCAATGGACTGATGAATTGGCGTGATCTGACGCAGTCCTGTTCCACTATCGGGTCATTTCGCTGCATCACCGTTGCCTGCGCTGGCGGGGTGGGCATCGGGCTCGGGATGAGATGCCTCCACATCCACCGGCCCCCTGTTGTGGATATGCCCCTCACTGGCGGGCAGGCTCGCCAGCTGGTGTGCCTTGCCGATCAGGATCAGCCCCGGCCAGATCAGATAGGCCAGGATCTCCAGGTTCTCGCCGAAGGAGTAGACGAACAGCAGCCCGACCATGATCAGTCCCAGCTGCACGACAGGCCGGCCGACCACGAAGCGCAGCAGATGCAGCAGGCTGACCAGCATCGGAATCAACAGCGCGAACAGACCGAAGATGCCCTTGACGAACAGCAGTCCATACCAGCTGTGGTGCGAGCCGATCGGCATGTACTCCACCAGGTGCGGGCCGCGCTCGACGATGCCGTGGCCGAACCACGGCGCCTCGTTGCGCCAGCGGTCCACCGCGATGCGCCCCAGCGCGGCGCGCACGCGGGTCGAGTCCGCCCGTGAGCCCTTGAAGGCGGCGATGAAATTGTCGATGGCTTCCAGAATCGGCGCGCCGAGAAAGCCGCCGATCAGACTCGCGCCGGAGAAGCTGAACCACAGCCACGGCTTGTGCAGGCGCTTGAGCAGGAACATCCCGGCGCTGATCAACACCAGCGACACCAGCGCCATGCGCGAGCCGGACATCAGGATCATCAGCACGCTGCCACCGATGCCGATCGCCTTCCATATCGGGTGCTTTTCCAGCAGGGCGCAGGCGAAATAGATGCTGGCGACGAAGCCCACCGCCGGTGCCCAGGGGGTGAAGAGTCGCCAGCGTGGCATGCCGCTGCCGGGGTCGATCTCGTAGAGGGAAACGGCGAAGAATTCCGGTCCCGGCCCCCCGATGGCCTGCAGTGGCGAGACGAAGGGCACCTGGGGCAGCCCTGCCAGCCAGGCGCCGACGAACACCGGCAGCAACAGCATGGTATGCAGGCAGACGTGCATGGCCGCGCGGATGATCACCGCCGGGCGGATCGCCAAGCAGCCGATGATCGGGAAGACCGCCAGCAGCGCCCAGCCCTTGGCCCAGCCGATGGAGGACTTGATCAGCTTGCCGGTGCCCAGACTCTCGATCAGATGGCCGGCCAGCAGCGAGAATTCCATCACCAGCATGCCGATGATCCATACCCACAGTGGCCAGGGGAGGCGCGGAAAGCGTTGACGGCCCTTGAGGTGCAGCCAGGCGGCGCGCATCACCAGAGACCAGGCCAGCACCGGGGCCAGTACGTAGAGTCCACCGATCAGGTAGAACAGGTAGGTCGCGGTGATCGAGAACCAGATGATGCGCTCTTCCGGGGTCTCGGGGCGGACATCCGCCTCTGGCCCGGCCTTCAGGGAAAACATCGGCGGCTCACACGCTTTGCTGCAAGCGCAGCAGGTAGGGTTTTCTGATCCACAGGAGGATCAGGCCGATGATGCTGAAGACGCTCGCGGCCAGCGCACCGACGATGGCCAGCTTGATGCCCAGCGAGTCAGCCTTCTCGGGCAGTGGCGGCGGGTCGAGGATCTGCAGCATCGGGTAGCTGGCGAAGGGGTCGATCTGGCCGATGTCGATCTTGGCCAGTGCCGTGGTGTAGACCGCCGTGGCGACCTGTTGCTCGCGCAACAGGTCCTGCAGCTGGGCCGCCTTGGCGACACTGTTGTCCAGTCGTTGCTGCCGGGCTGCCAGGTGGGCGCGTCCGGTCTCGAGCTCGCTGATCACGCCGCGCCGCTGGGTGTCCAGGGTGATCAGCTCACCGACCAGGCTGTCCTGATTGGCATGGCCGGACGCGGCACGCAGTGCGCTCTGGTTGCGCGAGGTCTGGCGGGGCAGCAACTCCCGCATGCGTGAGGCCAGCGAGCGTTCCAGTGAAGCGAGCCCCGCGGCCAGATTGATGACTTCCGGGTTGCGCTCGCCCCATTTGCCGCGCGCTTCATCGAGACTGGCTGCCTGCTCCGCTGCCTGCGTCAGCAGCGCCTGGTAGCGAGCATCACGCTGCAGTGCGATCACGCCCCCCGCCTGACTGGCATCGAGCCCCAGTCGGCTGGACAGGGTGGCGAGGCGGGCGTTCAGCGCCGACAGCTCGCCATCCCGCATCTCGAGGGTGTCCTTGAACTCCTCGACACTCAGTGTCAGCTCCTTGAATTGCTCCATGGAGACCAGGCCTGACGTGGACTGGAAGTCCAGCAGCTTGCGCTGGGTGTCCTTGAGCGTGCGATCGTAGGTCTCGAGCGAGCGACGGATGACGGCTTCGCGTCGCGCCTGTTCATCGTTGCGCAGCTGTTCGATCACCTCATTGAAGGCATCGATGTGCGCATTGGCGCGTTCAAGCGCGGCCCTGGCGCTCGGTGCGCTGGTCTGGAAGGCGATCAGGGCGGTCTGGTCGGTCAGCTTGATCTTGGGCTTGGCGTAATCGTCGGGATGCATGTCGACCGTCCTGGCGGCACGCTCCAGCACGGCAGGGCTCTCGGCGATGGCGCGGTAGTTGACCTTGGGGTCCAGCGAGGAACTGGAATAGGACGAGTTGGCGCTGGTGCTGGCCTGGCCGATGCTCTCGAAGTTCACCGAAAGCCCCGAGCCGGTACCCGGCAGGATCATCGTCCAGCTGGTGGTATAGGTGACGGGTGCCACGGCGATGAAGGCGATGGTCAGCCCCCAGATGACACTCAGGATGGCGGTGGTCAACAACAGATAGGCCGCGCGGCGGGTGCGCGGGCGCATGCTGGAGCCACGAGCTGCCCAGCCCAGCAATACGCCAAGCATTCGACGCCCCAGTGAGGGCTTCGCCGTGTCTTGCGGCGTGTCGGGTGAGCGGGACTCTGTCATGCACATCCTTGTCGCGTGGTAGTGATCAGTTGCCTTCCGGCAACGCACAGGCGAAGCGTTACAGCAGAGTGGCCGGCGTCAGCAGGTCCGTCAGCGTTCTGGCGATATCCCGGATGTTGGTGACACCTGAGTCATAGCAGCCGACGACATCTTCCGGCATCAGATACGGATTGACGCCCACGTCCGCTGGATTGGCCAGCAGGTCGTCGATGCCGCGATCCACCACGACCGGTTGATGCGTCATCGGATTGGTGCTGACCAGCACGGCGCGTCGCGAACCGGACGTCGCCTGGATACCACCGACACAGTTGGCGTTGATCACCCCCTGCAGCATGCGCACGCCGTAAGGCACCTGGGAGCGCAGCACCGTGTAATTGCTGACATTGTTGTTGTTGGCCGGTGTGGTCAGGTTGGAGGCATAGATGACGATGCCCGGCGCGGTGATGGGGGACGGGCGCATCAGCGCTGCCTGGAAGGCACCGCTGGAGGGCACATGGATGCGATCCCCTTCGCGCAGCCAGGGGTTGGCGGCATATTCGCCATCGATCAGGCCGCGCATGTCGAGAATCTGTGTCTGGTTGTCGCGAATCAGTTCGACGTGGCTCAAATCCGCGTCCGGCCGCACGCCGCCAGCCGTGGTCAAGGCCGCTGACAGCCGCCGTTGCTGGCTGGCATCGCCTCCGGCAAAGTCGCGACGCACCATGCGCTCTTCCGGTTCGCGGGCATTGACGACGGCTTCGCCCGGGAAGAACACTGCCCCGGAGACGGCGACCGCCAACGGCGCCCATTCCTCGAGACGAACGCTGACATGGGCCAGCCCCGGGCGGATCAGCTCTTCCTGTATCAGACGCTCGGTGATCTCACGTGCCAGGGCATCGATGGTCTGGTTGGAGGCATCGACCGGCGAGAGCCAGGGCAGGCGCAGACGCCCATCGTGATCCACCTCGTAGCTGCCATCGAACAGCTCGCTGCCGGCGACCCTGACGTTCACTCGATCGCCGGCGGCCAGGCGCTGGTCATCGCTTGCAGGCCGATGGGAAAAGTGATCATCGGCCTGCGGCGTGGGCAGCTCCAGTGGCCAGTAGGTCACCTGTTGCCAGTGCTCTTCGGCCGGGGTGTTGTCCAGCATCAGCGGTGTGCAGCCGCTGATCAGACCGGCGAGCATGGCAATCCCCGAAAGGCGGCGTGAGACTTGGGTCCATGAGGTGAGGCGTGCCAGGGAAGACGTCATCAGGCTACCTCGCGAGAAGACCCTGACGCGTGGGCATCCGGCACCAATAGCGGGTCGCGCTGATAGTAGATGTCGAAGAGTTCGAACAGGCGCACGCGTTCCAGCTCGGTCTGCATGATGGGAGAGGGTTCCACCACGATCAGAGCCTGCGGTGACAAAGCATCATGCAGGCTGACCAGCACGGAAAGTCCGTCGGCATCGATGGCTGTCACATGACTCAGATCCACTGCCAGCTTGCCGGTGTGGTCCGGGATCATCGCGAGCATCTCCTGGCGGAAATAGCGCGCGACCTCGCCTGTCAGCTGAGCCGGCGGCGTGATCATGATGCCTTCGTCAATTCTGGTGGTGATGGGCATGGCGAATTCCCTGTGCCTGCCGTCACCGGCTGGCGCCATGTCGGGCCTGCGGTGCGACTTGTTATCTTTATGCACTATGCCGCACAAGCATCGTTTGCCTATCGTCGCGGTGTCAACGACATGACGGGAATTGTCTCAGTCCTGACTGATGAGATGTCTGGTTCCTTCTCCTTTCTTCACCCTTCCTATCTTCCTTTCTTTCATCCTTCCCTGCTTTTCTCTTCTTCCGGCTCAGCCTGTCGACGGCCCAGACCGTTCAGGGAACTCGTCTCTCAATCTCCCGACATCGCTGGCGCCTTGTGGGGCGTTGCCAGCATGGCTCCCCAATGACGGAAGCGCAGCAGCAACAACAGCCCCGGGATGGCGGCCAGGGTGCAGATCCAGAAGAAGCTGTCCCAGCCGGCGGCATCGGCCAGATAGCCCGAGGGGGCGGCGATCACCACACGTGGCAAGCCCATGATCGAGGAGAGCATGGCATATTGGCCGGCGGTGAAACGCTTGTCGGTCAGTGCGCCCATGAAGGCGATGAAGGCGGCGCTGCCCATGCCGGCCGCCAGGTTCTCGAATGCCACCACTCCGGCAAGCCAGGCCAGCGAGTCACCGACGTGATGCAGCCAGATGAAGCCGGCTGTGGACACCATCTGCAGGATGCCGAACCACCACAGTGCACGGTAGATGCCGATTCGCATGATCATCAGGCCGCCGAAGAAGGTGCCTGCCAGCAATGGCCACAGGCCGAACAGCTTCACGGTCGCGCCGATCTGTGAGTTGCTGAAGCCGATCTCCTTGTAGAAAGGCGTCGTCAGATTGCCCGCCACGGAATCGCCCAGCTTGTAGAGCAGGATGAACAGCAGCAGCCAGATGGCTCCATCACGTTTCATGAAATGGCGGATGGGGTCCCAGAGGATCTCGTGCAGGTGATGGGCACGCGGCGCTGCCTGTGCCTCGGGTTCCGGCGCCAGCAGGGTCACCAGCATGCAGGCTCCCAAGGTCGCGGCCATGATCAGGTAGGTCATGCGGAAACCGATCATGTCCGCCAGCACCAGGCCACCGGCCGAGGCCATCAGCATGCCGATGCGATAGCCATAGACATAGAAGCTGGAGCCCAGCCCCAGTTCGTTGTCCGGCAGATGCTCACGTCGGTAGGCATCGATCACGATGTCCTGGGTGGCACTGAAGAAGCTGACGGAAAGCGCGATGGCCCCCATGGTCAGCGGCGACATGTGGGGGTCCTGCAGGGCAAGCAGCGCGATCAGCGCGGTCAGGGCCAGCTGCGCGATCATCAGCCAGCCGCGTCGCCGCCCCAGTGCGGGCGGCATGATGCGATCCAGCAAGGGGGCCCACAGGAACTTGAGGGTATAGGGCAGGCCGACCAGTGCCAGAAGGCCCACGGCGTCCAGTGATACGCCGGCATCCGTCATCCAGGCCTGCAGGACACTCCCGGTGAGCAGCAGCGGCAGGCCTGAGGCGAATCCCATCAGGAACGTGATACCATGACGGCCAACGAGTAAGCGTAAATCCTTTGAAGTCAAAGCCTTGCCTGTCCTTGCAGAGAGTGTATCCGCGCGGGAGTCGCGCGTGACCCATGGCCATGCGCCACATGCATCGTCAATGGCGGGATTGTCGCACTGCCTGAGCGCAAGGGCCATGCATTGTCCTGAGGTGCCGCTGACCATCAGCTGGCTGGCGTGGTGAAAGGCTTGCGTCGGGCCCCTGTGGGCAGGTAGGCAATGAGAGGTCATCATGAGTGAAGTCCGAGACACTGCCAAGGCGCACTGGTATCTGATCCAGTGCAAGGGTGGAGAGTCCTTCCGTGCGGCGGAGAACCTCACCAATCAGGGATTTCACGTCTTCCACCCCCTGCTGGAAGTGGAAAGAAAGCGCGGCAGCAAGCTGCGCTGGGTGGAAGAGCCCCTTTTCCCCTACTACCTGTTCATCCGTCTGGATCAGGTGGACGACAACTGGCGCCCGATTCGCTCGACACGTGGCGTGCTCAAGCTGGTCAGCTTCGGCACGACCCCGACGCCGGTCCCCACCTCGCTGGTGGAGGCGCTGATCGCCAATGGTGAGCAACGCCAGGAGCAGCCAGCCGAGAACCTCTACTTCCGTGCCGGCGAGCAGGTCGAGATCATCGATGGGCCGCTGAGCTCGCTCAGTGGTGTCTTCGAGAGTGCCAAGGGCGATGAGCGCGTCATCGTGCTGCTCAATCTGATCAATCAGCAGCAGCGCGTCGAGCTGTCCAGTCGTCAGCTGCGTCGTCGCGAATCCTGAGTCTCGGTGCCTGCGCCCTCCGGGGAGGGCGTGAGCTCACCGCACTTGTCATTTCTGGAGTTGTTTCATGTCGATTACCGTTCAGCAGGTGGTCAGCCTGCACTACACGCTGCGTACCGCAGATGGCACCGTCCTGGACACTTCTCGTGATCGGGAACCGATGGATTATCTGCATGGCCACGACAATATACTTGCCGCTCTGGAATCCGCGCTTGAAGGTTGCAGCGTCGGCGACAGCAAGGTCGTCAACCTGACGCCGGCGGAAGGCTTCGGTGAGCGGGATGAGGGGCTGGTCCAGTACTTCGGGCGTGATGCCTTCGGCCCGGGGGAGCTTGCACCGGGCATGCGCTTCCAGGCGCGAACTCCCGAAGGGCAGCGCTCGGTGACCGTACTGGAAGTCGGTGATCAGCAGGTCAAGGTCGATGCCAATCATCCCCTGGCCGGTCAGGCCCTCAGCTGGGATGTCGAGGTGCTGGAAGTGCGCGATGCCACTCGGGCCGAGTTGGCAGCAGGCCATCCGCTGGGGCTTGAGGTGAGCCATACCGAAGTGGAAGACAAGAAGGTGCGTCGCTGAAGTCGCGCTGATGCCGCATGCCGCATGTCGCTTCAGGGGTCTCCCTGTCGCTGATCAGGAAGGCGCTTTCGATGATGATCGAAGGCGCCTTCTTCGTGTCTGGTCTGCTGCGTTTCGGGTCTGCTGCGTGTCATTCCGGGACGGATTCATGGGAGCGAAGCGCTCATGAATTGACGTGGATCATGAAGGCAGCGGCATAATGCCACCCAGGCTCACGAAATTGACGCATGTCATCTTCGCCTGCCGATGATCGCGATAGAGTGCTCATGTCGAGACGGGCGGCGTACGAGGATGCCGCATGGGGCATCATGCTTCGGGGAGATACTCTTCGAGGTATCGGAAAGCGGCGCAGGCCACCGTCTGGTCAGGGAGAAGTTGCAGGGCGTCGGTTGCCGGCAGAGGCAGGCGCTTGAGGAAGCCCCTTGGGGAAGGGGAAAGCCAGGGATGGCTTTACTGCCAGAATCGGGCATGCAGGTGCCCGATTCACCGTCAGGGGAGGGGGAAACCCCGCTGGCCGGCCTTCGGGTCGGCTTTTTTTCGTGGCAGGAAAGCAACGCCTCATGTAAGCCGTGCTTCTCGGGCACCGTCGTGTTGACCCCGACGATGAAGCAGCGCCGCAGGAAGTCTGCGGCGCTGCTTTTGTCGGAACTCCCCTGCCGCTGGCCAGGCTGGTCTTTCGCCGGTGGATTTTCACCACCTGCAGGGTGGCGGGAGTCGAGACCTTACCTCGGCCGTCTTGGTCAGCTCTGGTTGCTGGTGATCTCCCTGGGCGTCGCCTCACCGGATGTCTTGACCTTCGGCGCGGCCTTGTCGCTGACCGGCTGACCCGTCGTTATGGCGCTGTTGCCGGTCTTGTCGAGCGTCAGTGTGGTCTCCATGCGTTCGAGCGTGTTGGCACTGATGCCCTTGACCTCAGCCAGCTGATCGACGCTGGTGAAGGGGCCATTGGCCTTGCGCCAGGCGACGATGGCCTGTGCCTTCTTGTCACCGATGCCCTTGAGCTGAGTCAGTTGCTCAGGGGTGGCGGTGTTGATGTTCATCTCGGCAGCCTGCGTCAGAGGGGTGAAAGCCATCAGGCCTGCGACGACGAGTGATCCCATCAGAGTTTTCATGAGCTTTTCCTTGTTTCATGATGATTGTCGGGGCGTCTGGTCGGGCCGTGATGCCCTGTGCCCAGCACGTGAATCACTGTGGCTGAAGGATGAGTTTTGTAGTCATTAAGAATTAAACGATTCCTCATCCCTGGGGCCGCTTCAGCGCTCAACGCGCGAAAGTGCTAGCGCGAATAGCGAGCTGATTCGATTCGGCTTTCTCTGAGCTTACAGGTGCGTTGGTGGGCGCTATAATGTTGCCCCGAGCCCATGACCCCCTGTCATCGCGCCTAGTCTCATTGCCCGGAGCCCGGATGCCTGCCACGACTTCCCCCCTGATCATCGCCCTCGATTACCCGGATATGGCCGCCGCACTGGCCATGGCGGACCAGCTGGATCCGACGCGCTGCCGCGTCAAGGTGGGCAAGGAGCTGTTCACGCGAGTAGGGCCGGACATCCTCAAGGCGTTGCATCAGCGCGGCTTCGAGGTCTTTCTGGATCTCAAGTTCCACGATATTCCCAATACCACCGCGCAGGCCGTGCTGGCGGCTGCCGAGCACGGTGTCTGGATGACCAACGTGCACGCCGGTGGTGGCGCGCGCATGATGGAAGCCGCCGCCAGTGCACTGGCCACGCGCCAGCTCGAGACGCGCCTGATTGCCGTGACCGTGCTGACCAGCATGGAGCAGAGTGATCTTGCGGGTATCGGTCTGGATGTCACGCCACTGGCCCAGGTCGAGCGTCTGGCGAGCCTTGCCCAGCAAAGCGGCATGCACGGTGTGGTGTGCTCGGCGCGCGAGACACCCAGTCTCAAGGCGCTGTGTGGGCCGGACTTCCTCAAGGTGACGCCCGGTATCCGCCCGAGCTTTGCCCAGGCCGGTGATCAGCGACGCACCATGACGCCGGGCGAGGCAATGGCGGCTGGTAGCACCCACCTGGTGATCGGGCGTCCGGTCACTCAGGCCGAGAATCCCATGGCAGCGCTTGCCGCCATCGAGACGGAGCTTGGTGGCCGGGCGTAAGTCAGCGCCCGAGGGGGTGTGAATCGCGGGGTGTCACTCTCGAGATAGGCCGAGCTTCATGTCACGCATGGACGCCAGCGGCTCTGGACAAGCGGCTGGCGTCTTGAGAGTGGCGTTCGGGGTGTCGACGCTCAGTCGGCTGATGTCAGTCCCCAGCTGACCTGCACATCACTTTCCAGTGACAGCTCGCCGGGACGATACTCGTTGCCACCACTCTTGGCTTCTGCCATGTCGGCGCGCATGGCCATCATCGGCGGGCGAGGGCTCTGGGAAGATTCATTGATCGACTGCACATCACCCAGTGTCGCTCCCAGCGTCTCGGCCATCAGTTCGGCCTTGTGGCGTGCCTTGGTCAGGGCTTGCTGCAGTACCTTGTCCTCGAGTGCTGCACGATCACTGAGCTGATATTGCACGCCCGCCAACTGATTCACCCCCGCTCCCAACAGCAGGTCGATCACCTCCGGCACCTGGTCCAGATTCTTCAGCGAAATGCTGATCGGGCGCTCGAGATGGGTACGCTGCCATTGCTGCGGGTTCTGATCATTGGCAGTGCGCTCGTAGTAGCGCTCCGGTCGCAGGGTCAGGCTGCCCGCCTTGATCAGGCGACTCTCGATACCGGCGCTTTCCAGTGCCTGGATCAGCGTGCTCATGCGGCCTTCCAGTGTCTGGCGGGCCTGGCGCGCGGCTTCTCCCTGCTTCTGACTGTCCGGTGCCTTGTCGTCCACCTTGCTGGCCGGTGTCTTCTCCCAGAGACGCGCCTCGATGCTGGCCTTGTCCGGCGCGGCTTCGATGCTGGCACTGGCACTGACATGGACAAGCGCCGGTGCAGGTGTCTGGTCAGCCTGTGCCGTACTCACGGCGCTGACGGCACTCAGTGCCAGCACCAGCCCTAGCCGCAAGAAGGAATGCTGGACGCCTGAACTCGCGTCGGCAGTTACGGATGGCAGGATGCGGGGCATGGAAACTCCTTTTTGGCACATGGCGATATTGTCATATGGTGATATTTTCATATGTCGATATTGACACAGAATGATGGCGTGAACGTCCGACATCGCGTGGATCACGATAGCACTTCGCACGAGACGCGCTGAAGCGATCGTGTGCCTCGATCAGGCATCTCATGGCGTCAGGGACGTCGCGGTCATACAGGAGCGATACCATCAATACCGTCACGCTATCTCAGGGGCGACGCGCGCTCCTCGGGGGACTGTCAGCGTTGCTGCTCACCGCAATGCCGTCGCTCGCCTGGGCGGCGAGTCTTTCCGTCGTGGATGATGGTGGCGAGACGGTGACGCTTTCCCGGCCCGCTCATCGTGTGGTCACCCTGGCGCCCCATGCCGCGGAGCTGGTCGCGGCGGCGGGAGGGCTTGCACATCTGGTCGCCGTCAGCCAGGGCAGTGATTACCCGCCACAGGTCAAGACGCTGCCGCGTGTCGCGAGCTATCAAGGGCCGAATCTGGAGGCGGTGCTGGCGGCCAGACCCGCGCTGATCGTGGCGTGGGGCAGCGGGCTGTCCGCGGAAATGCAGGCGCGCCTGGCGGCGCTGGGGCTGACGACCTTCCTCAGCGAGCCCAGGACATTGGCGCAGGTACTCTCCAATATCGAGCGCCTGGGGGTGTTGATGGGCACCCGGCCCGAGGCAGAGGCCTACGTGGCGCGTCTCGAGAAGCGCATCAGTCACCTGGAGGCACGCGATGGCATGGAGGGCGACGCGCCCTTGCCGGTCTTCTTCCAGCTGGGCGAGAGCCCGATGACGACTCTGGCAGGAGGGCATCTGGTCAATGAATTGATTCGCCGCTGCGGGGGAGAGCCGTTGTTGTCTGACGCCCCCACCGTGGTGCCTCAGATACGCCGTGAAGCGCTGTGGCTGGCAGGGCCTCGGCTGATTCTGCATCCGGTGGCCGCAGGCGCCCCCCGTGAGCGTTGGAAGGCAGCCTGGCGAGCCAGGGGTGGCCCGCTGGCCTCGGTGGCGCTTGTCGGACTGGATCCGGACCCCGTCAGCCGTCCGGGGCCGCGCAGCGTCGAGGCGATGGCGCAGATCTGCCATGCCATCTCGGTGCAGCGCGCAGCGCGGTGACGTGGGTCGAGCTGCTCAGAAGTCGATGCCGCGGCGCGCCTTGAGGCCATGATTGAAGCCGTGACGTATCTCGGTCATCTCGGTGACGGTATCGGCACAGGCAACGATCTCGCGGTTGGCATTGCGTCCGGTGATGATGACGGTCTGCTCCTCGGGGCGACCTTCCAGCGCCGTCATCACCTCTTCCAATGGCAGGTAGCCGAACTTGACCATATAGGTCAGCTCATCAAGCACGACCAGATAGACGCTTTCATCGCGCATCAGGCGCTTCGCTTCCTGCCACACCGCCTGACAGGCCGCGGTATCGGCGTCACGATTCTGGGTGTCCCAGGTGAAGCCGGTGGTCATGGCGTGGACTTCCAGATTGGCATCCTCGGCAAGGCGCTCACGCTCCCCGCACTCCCACAGTCCCTTGATGAACTGGATGACACCGACCTTGTAGCCATAGCCGAGTGCCCGGGTGATGGTGCCCCATGCAGCGGTCGTCTTGCCCTTACCGTTGCCGGTGAAGACCAGCAGCTGGCCGCGCTCCTCATTGGCCTGTGCCACCTTGTCGTCGACATGTGACTTGAGCTTTTCCATTGCCGTCTTGTGGCGGGTATTGCGGTCCGTCATGCGTGTGCTCCGTCAGTCATTGTCACTGCGCCGCTCTCGGGGCGGCGCAGTGAGGAGTGTGGCCCGTCGTCAGTAAGAGGTGCTCAGAAATAGAAGGTCACGCCGCCTTCGACGTAACGCCCCTGGGTGTTGTAGCCGTTGACCAGCTGATAATCACGATCGAAGACGTTCTCCAGCTTGGCGCTCAGCTTGACGTTCTGCATCACCTGCCAGCTGGTGCGCAGGTCGAAGACGCCATAGCCGGCGGTGCGAGTGTCCGTGTAGGTATCGGCATCGGTATCGCTGCGGCTGGCACTGCCACGCAGCGTTGCTCCGAAGCTCCAGTCGGCGAGGGCGTAATCGGCATCCAGGCGCGCAAAGCGCTTGGCCCGACGTTTCAGCTGCTCTCCTGTCTCGCGGTCTTCCGGGTCCTGCCAGGTCATGGCGAGATTCACGCTGAGCGCGTCACCTTTCCAGCCACTGCTCAGCTCGATGCCACGGATGCGTGAGCGGTCGATATTGATCGGCGTGAAGTCGGTGCCTTCGTAGCTGATCAGATTGTCGATATCCGTCTGGAAGGCATTGACGCCCACATGCCACCGCTGCTCCTGCAGACGCCAGAAGAGTTCGGCCGTGGTGGAGGTCTCGGCATCCAGATCCGGGTTGCCTGAGCCGTAAGGGCTGTAGAGATCGATCAGGTTGGGGGCCTTGAAGGCGCTCGAGTAGCTGGCGCCGAGCTGCTGTGCCTGAGTCAGGTCATAGGCATAGCTGGAGCCACCGGTCATCTGATGACCATAACGATTGTCATCGTCATACCGCAGGCTGGTGGTGACGTGATGGCGTTGTTGCTGGAGCTGCCAGCTGCCATAGACCCCCGTGGCATAGCGGCTGTCCACTTCATAGCCGTCGGCGGTGAAGTAGGGGCCATCGGCGTCCAGACTTTCCTCGCGGTGATCCACCCCCAGGCTGAGCGTGCCGAGGTCGGTGTAGAAGTCGTGGCGCAGGCCGATCTCGTTGCGGGCACTGGCGACACGCCCGGCATCGCTGCCGGCTTCAGTGTTCTCGTACTCGTCGCGCGTACGCGCCACGCTGACCGTCATGTCCCAGTTCGGGTTCAGGTGGGTCAGCAGGCTGGCATCCAGTACCAGCTGGCTACCTTCTCCGCTGCAGTCTTCAGAGGCACTGAAGCTGCTGTCGTAGCAATCGTCGTAATCGTAGTCCGTGTCGGTCTTGGCGACGCCGAGAGACAGCGTGGCTCGCTGGCCGAAGTCGTGCCCAAGGCGCAGTTCGGCGCCCGTGGCCTCGTAGCCATCATCTTCACTGCCGGTATCGCGGGCGGAGAAACCATCGCTTTCATCATGATGGAGATTGGCGGAGAGACGAGTGTCATCTTCCACCGAGCTGAACTGGGCGTTCTGGCGGAAGGTGCCGTCGCTGCCGGCGCGCAGCGTGACTTCCGCGTGCTGGCCGACTTCGCTGCCGCCACGCGTGATCAGGTTGATCACGCCGCCGATGGCATCGGCGCCGTAGACGCTGGCGCGCGGCCCCCGCACGATCTCGACACGTTCGATGGCAGACAGCGGCAGAAATTCGAAGTGCGCCAGGCCATCGGCGCTGTTGGCGATGCGCTGGCCGTTGACCAGGATCAAGGTGTGATCGGACTCGGTGCCGCGCATGAACAGGCTGGTCTGGCTCCCCATCGGACCGCTGCGCGCGACTTCGATGCCATTGCGCGATTGCAGAAGGTCCACCAGCGAGCTGGCCTGCAGGCGTTCGATCTCGTCACGCGTGATGACGTCGGTGCTGGCCAGCACATCATTCTGCAGCTGGGGGATGCGATTGGCGGTGACCTGAACGGTCTCCAGACTATCCGATGAAGGGGCGGTGGTCTCCTGTGCCGCCAGGGCAGGAGGTGTCAGCAGCAGCAGACTGCCCACGAGGGTGTACTTGGCCTGCGCGTGCGCGCGACCACGGGTCTTGTAAGTATTCATGAATGATCCTCAAGCGTCAGACGCAATGAGGAGGACAGGCGTGACAGGGTGCGTGGATGCACATCGTCGCGGCGTGCCCCTTTGAAAAAGGACATCCCGACGAATTTGCCACTGGTGAGGCCCTCCGCATCAACCAGTGTGGAAGCGAGGGCCGGTCTCCGGACTGACGCCTGGCGGACGTCCTGTTGGAACGTCTCACCCCCTCATGCGCCTTCCCACCTCCTTCCCTTGAGGGTCGTCACGAGGACGTCCCGGAGGCAGTGGCTGGTCATCTCGACCGGCATGAGCGTTGCGATCACCGTTGCGGGGGCAGTACGGGGCTTTCACCCGATTCCCGAGCACCCAGGCTTCTACCCGAGCTATTGTCTGGGGAGGGCGACAGGGAGTCAATCGGCAGGCCCCGTCGTCTGCCGGTCTGGCGTTCGCTGGCTCGTGACGCGGGCTGGATACGACAACGCCCGCACTGGGCGGGCGTTGTCGAGAGGTCACCTGACGGCGTGTCTCACTCGCATGCGAGGCTTGCGATGAGCGTCACAGCGACAGGAACAGTCCGGCAAGACTGGCTGACATCAGGTTGGAGAGCGTACCGGCGAGAATCGCCTTCATGCCCATCTGCGCGATGTCACTGCGGCGGTTCGGTGCCATCAGTCCCAGGCCGCCCATCAGGATGGCCACGGAGGACAGGTTGGCGAAACCACACAGCGCGAAGATGATGATCGCTTCGGAATGCTCGGACAGCTTGATCTGATGGCTGGCGAGGTCGGCGAAGGCGACGAACTCGTTGAGCACCAGCTTCTGACCGATGAAGCTGCCGGCCTGGATAGCTTCATGCCACGGCACGCCGATGACCCAGGCGACCGGCGCGAAGGCGTAGCCCAGCAGCAGCTGCAGCGTGATGTCCTGATAGCCGAACAATCCACTGACCCAGCCGATGATGATGTTGCCCAGCGCGATCAAGGCGATGAAGGCCAGCAGCATGCCGCCGACATTGATGGCCAGCTGCACGCCGGATGCTGCGCCGGACGCGGCAGCATCGATGACGTTGGTCGGGCGATCGATGTCCTTGCCCAGGGCTTCCTCGACACTCTGGGTCTTGGATTCGGTCTCCGGGATCAGCATCTTGGCCATCAGCAGGCCACCCGGGGCTGCCATGAAGGACGCTGCCAGCAGGTACTTGAGGTCAATGCCCAGCGAGGCATAGCCCACCAGCACGGAACCGGCCACGGAGGCCAGGCCACCGGTCATCACCGCGAACAGTTCCGAGCGGGTCATGCCGGCGATGAACGGACGCACGACCAGCGGTGCTTCGGTCTGGCCGACGAAGATGTTGGCCGCGGCGGACAGCGATTCAGGACGGCTGGTGCCGAGAATCTTCGAAAGCCCACCACCCAGCACACTGATCACGACGTTCATCACGCGCAGGTGGTAGAGCACCGCGATCAATGACGAGAAGAACACGATGATCGGCAGTACGCGCAGAGCGAACACGAAACCACCGCCACCGAAGACTTCGAACATCTTGTCGCTGACCAGGCCACCGAACAGGAAGTCCATGCCCACGTTGGCGCTGGACATGACGGCCTGAACCCCTTCGCTGAGACCGAGCAGCATGCTCTTGCCGGCGGGAACGTAGAGTACGAATGCCCCCAGCAATGCCTGGATGGCAAAGGCCCCCAGTACGGTGCGCAAGCTGATGGCGCGTCGGTTTTCAGATAATAGGAAGGCGATCCCCAGGAGGGCTAAGACGCCCACCAGGCCCATGACGATCTGCATCAAGCAGCTCCTGAATGCGTAGGTGTTACGTTGAGGACAAGGCAATAGCGCTGGCTGCCGGACAGGGCTGCCAAAACTGGCGCGTACTCTACCAGCATTTTGGGCGGCTGTCGGAGTCTGCCACTAACGTTTTAGGCATTTTTTGTGAATCCCGCTTCGCGGCTATGCACCATTCGCCACGAGGCCCGCAGGAAGCGGGTCTCGTGGTCAGGGGGCTGGCATCATCTCCGGGCGCCGTGCCGTCTGCGCGCATGCCGTTTTCGGGATGCATTCAAGCCGTCATCAGGCTCGGCCACCGGGGAGACGGCTGGCGGGCAGGGGGCCGGAGCCCGTGGCGGTGCCGGGATTCGCGGTGGAGCGGGTGGAGGAACTCGCGTCAGAGCCTGCCCCTTCTGCGGCCTGGGATGACTTGCTCGATTCGGCCTTGTCCGCCTTGGATTGTGCCGGTCGGGTCAGCTCAGGCGAGTCGGCATAGATCAGGCTGATCAGCGTCTCACCGGCCTTGGGTTCCAGTGCGACGGCGGAATTGGCGATGCGAATCCGGCCCTGGCTGCTGATGCAGAACAGGGTCAGCAGGCGGTCGTCATGAATCCGGCGATAGTCCTCGAGACTGAAGTTCTCGCTGATGCGGGCACGTCGGAACTCCGCCCCCTGTGACAGCAGGCTGGCCAGCTTGGCGTAGGTGACCTGGCCATCGAACAACAGCGGCAGGTGGCCGAGCGCCTGGTCCTGCTGGCGCTTGGCATTCTTGCCATTGTCCTCGGCGAGCCGGAAGACCCGGCCGTGGCCGAGAATGTGCTCGAAATGCAGCGCCGCGAGGCTGTTGAGCTCGCGATAGGGCGACAGGGGCATGAGATGGCCGATGCCCGTCAACTCGAGATGCTGTGAGGCATGCTCGGACAGCGGGTTGCCGTAATAGACCGGCAGGCCTGCCATGCGGGCTTCCTGTACCGCGTCCCAGTTGGTATCGGTCAGGCGTACCGAGAAGCCGGCATCCACCAACTCGCGGGCGACCAGGCGCGACACCGAGTTGGCCCCGAGAATCAGGAAGCCCGAGGGCGGTGGCTCACCGACACCCAGCACCTTGACGATGGGGCGTGACAGCAAGCTCTGGATCACCACCGTGCCGATGATGACCAGGAAGGTCATCGGGACCAGCATCTCGGCGCCTTCGATGCCCTGGGATTCGAGCTTGAGCGCGAAAAGCGAGGCCACGGCGGCCGCGACGATACCGCGAGGAGACAGCCAGGCCAGCAGCGCCTTCTCGCGCAGCGTCAATTCGCTGCCCAGGGTGCACAGCCAGACAGTCAGCGGGCGCGCGACCCACATCAACACGGCCAGGAAGACCCACGCCGGCCAGGACAGCAGTGAAAGCTGCTCGACGGTCAGGCGCCCCGCCAGCAGCAGAAACAGCCCGGAGATCAACAGGACGGTGAGCGTCTCCTTGAACTCGATGATCTGTTGGGTAGGCACGCCGCGCATGTTGGCCAGCCATACCCCCATGACGGTCACGGTCAGGAGTCCGGATTCGTGGAACAGGGTATTGGAGATGGCGAAGAGCCCCAGCATCACCATCAGGGTGCCGAAGTTGTGCAGCTTCTGGGGCAGCCAGAAGTGGCGCAGCACCAGCCCCCAGCACCAGCCGCCCAGCGCGCCCATGCCAAGGCCGAGGCCCACCGTCTGGGCGAACAGCACCAGGGTATGTGACACCGCATTGCCGGTCATGCCCAGTGCGACGTACTCATAGACAAGTACCGCCAGCAGCGCGCCCACCGGGTCGATCATGATGCCTTCCCAGCGCAGGATCTGGGTCAGGTTGCCGCGCGCGCGCAGGGTCTGCAGCAATGGCATCACCACGGTCGGGCCTGTCACCACCAGCAGGGCCCCGAGCACGGCGGCCATCTCCCAGCGCATGTCGAGCAGATAATGCGCCGCCACGGTACCGATCACGCCGGTGATCACCACCCCGGTGGTCACCAGTCGTCTGACGATGTGCCCGTGTCCCCGCAGGTCCTTGAAGTCCAGCGTCAGACTGCCCTCGAACAGGATCACCGCCACTGCCAGCGAGACCAGCGGGAACAGCAGGTCTCCCAGTAGCTCATCCGGCTTGAGCCAGCCCGTGACGGGGCCGGCAAGGATGCCAACGATCAGCAGCGGCAGGATGGCGGGCAGACGCATGCGCCAGGCCAGCCATTGACAGCCGAGAGCCATCAGACCGATCAGGGTCAGGGCCAGTGCGGGTTCCGTCATCGGGAAGCTTCCTTGGAGTCAGCGAAAATGAGCGGTGCCACTGACGCGGTCACCGCTCATCGAATCGTCTTGTCTCGGCCAGATGCCAACATCACGGCTGGCCGGAAGGGCGCAGACTAGCGATTGATTCCGTGGTATGCAACGTCGCGTTGCCTTATCGCGCTCCCCTCATGTCATTCCTCCTGCACGGCCACTGGGCCCCCTGGCTGTCACTGCGCGCGACGCACCAGTGGCAGCAGCGCCTGGAGGGGATGCGGCAGCTGACGTTCGGAGAAGCGTTTGCTCTGGCTGCGACAGGAATAACCACTGGCGACCAGCTTGCCCTGATTGGCCTCGTCCTCGACCACCGCCTTCCACGACAGCTCATAGATGGCACGTGAGGTCTCGAGATTGCGCGCTTCGTGACCATAGGTGCCGGACATGCCGCAGCAGCCGGTGGAGAGTGTCTCGAGGCTGAGACCAAAGGCGGCATACACCTGCTGCCAGGCCTTGGCGGACCCCGGCGCATTGGTGCTCTCGGTACAGTGGCTCAGGAGTGTCAGGCCCGGGTCCATCTTGCCCAGCACCGTCTTGGTGACGCCCACCGGCAGCAGCTTGCGCAGGCTGATCAGCCACTCCTGAAGCAGCAGGACATCCGGCACGGCGTCCGGGCCGAGGGTCTTCACGTACTCCTGACGATAGGTCAGGGTCATCGCCGGGTCGATGCCGACCAGCGGCACGCCGAAATCGGCGATCGCCTTGAGACGCTTGGCCTGAGCGCGCGCGGTGCGCTGGAAGGCGCCGGTGAAGCCCTGTACCTGCAGCGGCTTGCCATTGGGGGCGAAGGGCGCGACGAACACCCGAATGTCGAGTCGTGACAGCAGCTCGATGATGTCCATCACCAGCTGGGCCTCGAAGTGGCTGGTGAAGGCGTCCTGCACCAGGATCACGCTTCTGGCCTTCTGGGACTCGGTCAGGCGGCCGAGCTGGGTCGGGGTCGCCTCCGAGACGCCCCAGCTCTTGAGCTGTCTGCGCAGACTGGCGCGCGACAGGCGTGGGGCATCGACCATGCCGATCGGGCCTTCCAGCAGACGACTGACCAGGCGATTGGACAGCAGGCCGTTGTAGAGCGGCGTGACGCGCTCGGCCCACGGCAGCACGAACTCGAGGCTGCCGATCAGGTAATCGCGCAGCGGACGCTGATAGCGATGGTGATAGACCTCGAGGAAGCGGCTGCGGAAGTCCGGCACGTTGACCTTGATCGGACACTGGCCCGCGCAGGACTTGCACGCCAGACAGCCGGCCATCGCCTGATAGACCTGCTGATCGAAGCCGGCCTCCTGAGCGCCAGTCTGCGTCTGTCCACCACGACGCGCCTTCAGCGAAGCGCCGATGCGGGTCGGCAGACGCGCCAGCCACAGGCCGGCCCCCTTGAGGCCCGGCGTCCGGGCGGCCTGCGCCTCGGCGATCACGTCACGTCCGGCATTGCCTTCCAGGCGCAGCCATTCACGCATCAGGCTGGCGCGTCCCTTGGGCGAATGGATGCGCTGTCGCGTCGCCTTCCAGGACGGGCACATGGCGTCGTTGGGGTCGTAGTTGTAGCAGGCACCGTTGCCGTTGCAGTAGACGGCGCTGGCGTATTCCTGCCACACGCGTTCATCGATCTGGCGATCGAGATCGCCGCGCATGGTCACGTCATCGATGCGCATCAGGTGGGGGTCGAAGGCTTCGACGGCGCTGTCAGCGTGATCACGCTTGTCGCTCTCGCTCTCACCTTCGCTGGCGCCAGCGTCGTCGACCAGCGTCACTGACAGGCGGGGCGAGGTGATCTTGCCCGGGTTGAGCTGATTGCGCGGGTCGAAGGCCGCCTTCACGTCCTGCAGCGCCCCATAGAGGCTGCCGAAGAAGCGGGGGGCATATTCCGAGCGCACGCCCTTGCCGTGTTCGCCCCACAGCAGGCCACCGTACTTGTGGGTGAGGGCGGCGACCTCGTCGGAGATCTCGCGAATCATCGCCTGCTGGGCGGGGTCCTTCATGTCGAGTGCCGGGCGTACGTGCAGCACGCCGGCATCGACATGCCCGAACATGCCATAACGCAGGCCGCGGGCATCGAGAGCGGCGCGGAATTCGGCGATGTAGTCCGCCAGATGCTCCGGCGGAACGGCCGTGTCCTCGACGAAGGGCAGCGGACGGGCTTCTCCCTCGACATTGCCCAGCAAGCCCACCGAGCGCTTGCGCATGCCATAGACGCGACTGATCTGCGCACGCCCACGCGCTTCGGTGAAGCCGAGGCGCTCGACGCTGGTGTCACTGGCCAGATGCTCGCTGAAGGCGGCCACCTTGGCGTCCAGTGCCGCTTCGCTGTCGGCATTGAATTCGATCAGGTTGATGCCGCCGATGGCCGGGGAGCCCTCGGCACTGGCCGGGAAGAATTCCTCGACGCTGTCCCACACGAAATCCTGCATGGCCAGGTTGAGCACGGTGTCATCCACCGTCTCGATGGAAGTCGGACGGTTGCCCTCGACCGCCATCAGCGTCTTGGCGTCGCGCAGCGCGTCCATGAAGCTCGCGTAGCGCAGGTTGATCAGCGTCGAGCAGGGCGCGATGGGCAGGGCATTCAACTCGGCCTCGACCACGAAGCCCAGCGTGCCCTCGGCGCCGCACAGCAGACTGTTGAGGTTGAAGCGCCCATCGGCCTCGCGCAGGTGGGCGAGGTCGTAGCCGGTCAGGCAGCGATTGAGCGGTGGGAAGATGTCGGCGATTTCCTCGGCACGCTCATCGGCGATGGCGCGCGCGGTGCGGTAGATCTCACCGACGCGATCCTCACGTGCGCACAGTGCCTCGAGCTCGGCATCGTCGATGGCATGGCTCGCCAGTCGCGTGCCATCCAGCAGCACGCTGTCGAGCGTGATCACGTGGTCACGAGTCTTGCCGTATTCACAGCTCCCCTGGCCGGACGCATCGGTATTGATCATGCCGCCGATGGTGGCACGATTGGAGGTCGAGAGTTCCGGGGCGAAGAACAGACCATGCGGCTTGAGCGCGGCATTGAGCTGATCCTTCACCACCCCGGCCTCGACCCGTACGCGACGCTTCTCGGCATCGATCTCGAGAATGCGGTTCATGTGGCGCGACACATCCACCAGCACACCATCATTGAGTGACTGGCCATTGGTGCCGGTACCGCCGCCACGTGGCGCCAGGGTGACCGCCGCGAAGCGGGGGTCGTTGGACAGCCGTGCGATGCACTGGATGTCCTCGGCATGACGTGGATAGACCACGGCCTGAGGCAGTACCTGATACAGTGAGTTGTCAGTCGACAACACGGTACGGTTGGCGTAGTCCGGACTGATGTCACCGGCAAAGCCTGCATCGCGCAGGGCGGCCAGGAAGTCCAGGTAGAGGGCATCGACGGGGGCAGGCGTATCCAGCAGGCGTTCGGTCATGATCTCGCTCGGGCAGTGAGTCGCGTCAGGCAGGCCACGTGGGCCGATGTGCCTAAGCTTACCTGAGCTGAAGGCGTGGCCCCAGCCTCAAGGGGCATCCTGCGCTGTCCTGTCAGGATAATCCGGTCATCCGAGTCAGGACTGACTACGCTTGAAAGGGGCTAGATTGCCGGGAAGTTCCCGCCACGTCTCGTTGTGGCACGCCCCTTCATGCGGGAGCTTCTCGAGGCAATCCCTCTTGCCGCATCCTCTGCCGTGAAGAAGCTACCGATGCAGGATATCGGCAGAGGCACCATCGACCGACACCCTTGTGGTTTGCTCGTTTCCTTTCTCTCAGCAGGAGCCGTTCCATGGCATCGTCATCCTATCCCTCGACCTCCACCTGCCATCGCGAATCCCGTCAGCCTCCTACGCGATTGGGGGTTCTGGGCGTGGGAGAACTGGCGGAGTCTCTTCTGGTCGCGCTGGCGCGAGGCTGCCTGCGCGATGGGCGCTCGCGGCATGATCTCGAGTTCCACCTCTCGCCGCGCAATGATGTCCGCAGCCACCGTCTGGGCTGGCGTTTCGGTGCCGTCCGCCACGCCAGCAACGTCGCGGTATGCGAAGCCAGCCTCTGCGTGCTGGTCGGGGTCCGACCGCAGCAGCTGGAAGCGCTGGCCATGGAACTGCGTGAAAGCCGCGCTCTGAGCAAGGACCATCATCTGATGGTGATGGCGGCCGGTGTCTCACTCGCCAACCTGCAGCGCTGGTTCGCGCCGGCCAGAGTGGTGCGCGTGATGACGGGGCTGGCGGTGTCCGAGGGGCAGAGCGCGCTCACGCTCTATCCGGAAGACCCCCTCACGCGGGACCTGCTCAGTCCGGCAGTCCGGCAGGTGATTGCCTTCGAGGAAGAGGCCGCCTTCGAGGCCAGCATGCTGGCAGTCTGCGTGAATGCCTGGCAGCTGGCCCAGCAGCAGGCGCTGCTTGACTGGTTCCAGACCGTCCCCGGCATCACCGGGCCGCAGGCCCGCCAGTTGTTGATGACCCAGATGCGTGATGCCCTTGCCCTGATGGAAGCCCACCCCGATACCCCGCCGGGCGAGCTTGCCTCGCGCATCGGCACGCCCGGCACCTGGACGGCACGCGGGCTTGAGCAACTGGGCGGCAAGGACGGTGCCCACCATCGGTGGCAGCAAGTGCTGGATGGGCTGAGAAGCGAGCTGAACTGATTCCATGTCCGTCGGTCATCACGGGCGGCGAGTCATGCTTTGCTGAACCCGTCTTTCCCGTGACCCGAGTTCCCCGCGTCCCGCGATTTTCTTACACTGGCAGTCAATGACATGCCTCAGGTGCGGCTGCGTGCCTGAGGCATGGTCTTGTATTTCGACAGCTGGACGAGCCGTTGGCGGCTCATGACATGAGGCAGATGCGAGACATGGGAACCTGGTTGGCAGTAGCAGCGGGCGGCGCCATCGGCGCTCTTGGACGTTATCTGGTCAGTGGCTGGATCACGGGAACGGCGGGTCGAGGGTTCCCCTGGGGGACGCTCGGGGTCAATCTCCTCGGCAGCTGCCTGATGGGCTTCCTGTTCATCTGGGTGACCCAAGAGCTCAAGCTTGCGCCTGTCTGGCAGGCGATCATGGTGGCCGGCTTCACCGGCGCCTTCACCACCTTTTCCACCTTCGCCCTCGAAGCGCTCAATCTGATGATCAGCGGTCGCATGCTGGCAGGGCTGATCTACGTCGCGGTGAGCGTGGTGGCCTGTCTGGGCATGGTGGCGCTCGGCATGAAGCTCGCCCGCGCCCTGCTGTGAGCGACGGCCTGCCCCCGGGTGGCTGCCTCGGCATTGCGGCGGCTGCGAAGCGGGGCGTGGCTGAGGTAGACTAGTGCGCATGACCTTACCGTGCCGCGATGCGGCCTGAGTGAACTGACGAGAGAGCCTTCCCACATGCTGGACCCGAAACTTCTGCGCGCCGATCTTGACGCGACCGCCGAGCGCCTCGCACGTCGTGGCTATCAGCTGGATACCGAGGCCTTCGCCGCCCTGGAAGCGCGTCGCCGTGATCTGCAGATCGAGACCGAATCGCTGCAGAACGAGCGCAACACTCGCTCCAAGTCCATCGGCAATGCCAAGGCTCGCGGTGAAGATATCGCACCGCTGCTGGCGGAAGTCAGTGATCTGGGCGAGCGCCTCGACGCCGCCAAGAAAGAGCTCTCCGAGCTGCAGAGCAAGGCGGAGGCCATGGCCGCCAGCATCCCGAACCTGCCCAACGCCGACGTGCCGGAAGGCGCCGACGAGAATGACAATGTCGAGCTGCATCGCTGGGGCACCCCGCGTGAGTTCGATTTCGAGGTGCGTGATCACGTTGACCTCGGGGAACTCAAGGGGCAGCTCAACTTCGAGCTCGCCGCCAAGATCACCGGTTCACGCTTTGCCATCATGCACGGCTCCATCGCACGCCTGCATCGTGCGCTGGTGCAGTTCATGCTCGACAAGCAGACCCTCGAGCACGGTTACGAAGAGTTCTACGTGCCCTACATCGTCAACCGTGATTCCTTGATGGGCACCAGCCAGCTGCCCAAGTTCGAGGAAGACCTGTTCAAGCTCAATGACGATCGCGAATTCTTCCTGATCCCGACCGCCGAAGTGCCGCTGACCAACATGGTGCGCGACGAGATTCTCGACGCCAGCGATCTGCCGCTCAAGTTCACCGCGCATACGCCGTGCTTCCGCAGCGAGGCGGGTGCCTATGGTCGCGATACCCGCGGCATGATTCGCCAGCACCAGTTCGACAAGGTCGAGATGGTGCAGGTGGTCGAGGCGGACAAGAGCTATGACGCGCTGGAAGAGATGCGCGGCCATGCCGAGGCCATCCTGCAGGCGCTGGAGCTGCCGTACCGTGCCGTGACGCTGTGCACCGGCGACATGGGCTTCGCGGCGGCCAAGACCTATGACCTGGAAGTCTGGCTGCCGAGCCAGAATACCTATCGCGAGATTTCCTCCATCTCCAACTGCGAAGACTTCCAGGCACGTCGCATGCAGGCACGCGCCCGTGTCGAAGGACAGAAGAAGCCGCAGCTGGTACACACACTGAATGGCTCCGGCCTGGCGGTGGGACGTTGTCTGGTCGCGGTGCTCGAGAACCATCAGAATGCGGATGGTTCCATCAGCGTGCCGCAGGCGCTGCGCAGCTACATGGGCGGTGTGGACACCCTCAACGTCTGAGGCCCGCCGCGCAGCTCCGCTCGCGCCCCGAACCCCCGCTTCCGGCCGGAAGCGGGGGTTTTTCGTCTGCGGCTCTGCTACAACGTGCCTTCGGGGTCGTTATGCTTATTGGTTATTTTAGAGAGTGTTTCTTATGCTCTAAAATGCCGTTCATCGAAGGCTGCTACCCAGCCTCGCCCCGTTTGTGGATATGCCCATGGAATTTCTCAATCTCTCTTGTGATCCTTCACGACTCCAGCTGTGCCTGATCGGCGGTGGCCAGGAGGCGCTGGCGCTGGCCGAGCGCTTTGCCGGCCTGGGGGCGGATCTGTGTGTCTACGGCGATGCCCGAATGCCGGCGCTGGAGAGACTGTGCGGTCAAGAGGGCTGGGAAGTGGCCGATACGCTGTTACCGGTGCCTGCACCCGGCCAGCTGTGGCTGGTCGTCACGGGTAGCGAGGGCCGGGATCGCGGTATCCTGCGCCACGCGCGTGAGCAGCACGTCATGGTGTTTGCGCCGCGTCATCCGGCGGACTCCAGCGTGCGTCTTCCGCCCCGGCTGGTCGCGGGCGAGGCGGTGTTGCCGGTGAAGGAGGAGGATCGCTTCACCGGCACGCATGGTCAGGTGGCGCTGGTCAGCGCCGGCCCCGGCGACCCGGAGCTTCTGACCCTCAAGGCATTGCGTCATCTGCAGCAGGCCGACGTGATCATCCATGACCGGCTGGTGAGTCACGAGATTCTGGCGCTGGCCAGGCCTGAAGCCCGCCGGCTGTATGTCGGCAAGGCGCGCAGTGACCACAGCGTGCCCCAGGAAGGCATCAATCAGGCACTGGTGGACTATGCGCGCGCTGGCCATCGTGTCGTGCGCCTCAAGGGCGGCGATGCCTTCATCTTCGGGCGTGGTGGTGAGGAACTCGAGACGCTGGCGGATGCCGGGATCAGTTTCGAGGTGGTACCAGGTATCACCGCGGCCTCCGGTTGCGCCGCCTACGCCGGGATTCCGCTGACCCACCGCGATCATGCCCAGTCGGTGCGTTTCGTCACCGGGCACCTCAAGGATGGCAGCTGTGACCTTGACTGGGAGGCGCTGGCACGCCCCGCCCAGACCCTGGTGTTCTACATGGGGCTGGGCAGTCTGGCGCTGATCTGCGAGCAGCTGATCCACCATGGTCTGGCGGCCGGCACGCCGATCGCGCTGGTGGAGCAGGGCACTACCGCGCGTCAGCGCGTGCATGTGGCGACTCTGGCGGAGATGCCGGCACAGGTGGCGGGGCAGGGGCTCAAGCCGCCGACGTTGATCATCGTCGGGGATGTCGTCAGGCTGCATGATTCCCTCAAGTGGTTCTCGCCGACGGCCGACAGCAGCCTTGGCTGGGAAGATGGCAAGCACCCGACGCCGCTGGCCCAGGTGAACACTGCCTGAGAGAGGTGAGGCTTCGAGCATTCAAGTAATCAAGTATTCAAGACGCCGCCCCGGTTCCTGCCGGGGCGGCGTCTTGCGTCATGAGGTCCCGTGGCGCGCAGCGAGCGTCGCGCGGTACGCCTTGGGCCAAGGTCGAGATGACGCAGACAGCGATTGCGCCTATTGTTTCAAGCAATCGTTTGAATCGCGGGTCGGACCCTGTCAGCGCTCCAGCGGCGCAGTGTCACGGTATTGCAGTGTCACGACGGAAGGCTCGCGGCCGACAGCACGCCATCACGAACCACGCCGTTGCAAGACGTCGTCGGAAGAGACCTGCAAGGAGAGTCACATGGCCAAGTATCAGGCACCGCTCAAGGATGCACGTTTCGTGCTCAACGAGGTATTCGCGGCCGAGCAGGAATGGGCGACCATGGAGGCCACTTCCGAGGTGAATGCGGAACTGGCCGAGGCGATACTCGAGGAAGGCGCGCGCGTGACCCAGGCAGAGCTGCTGCCGCTGAACCTGAGTGGTGATGCCGAGGGCGCGCGCTTCGAAGAGGGGCGTGTCACCACGCCCAAGGGCTTCAAGGAAGCCTATCGGGTGCTCGCCGAGGGTGGCTGGATGGGGTTGGGTGGCAACCCTGAATACGGCGGTCAGGGCATGCCAAAGATGCTCACCGTGGCCTTCGAGGAAATGCTCTACGCTACCAATACCAGCTTCGCGCTCTACCCGGCACTGAATGCCGGGGCCTGTCTGGCGATGGACAGCCATGCCCCTGAATCCGTCAAGCGGGTCTTTCTGCCGCGCATGTACGCCGGTGACTGGCTGGGCACCATGTGTCTGACCGAGCCTCACTGCGGGACGGACCTGGGCATGATCCGCACTCGTGCCGAGCCCCTCGAGGGTGATGACCCACTGCTGGGGCTGCCACGTTATCGCATTACCGGCACCAAGATCTGGATCACCGGTGGCGAGCACGACATGGTCGACAACATCGTGCATCTGGTGCTGGCCAAGCTGCCGGATGCGCCTTCCGGCACCCGCGGCATCTCGCTGTTTCTGGTCTCCAGGCAACTGCTCGATGCCGAGGGACAGCCCGCGGCATCGAATGCGGTCAGCTGTGGGTCCATCGAGCACAAGATGGGCATCAAGGGCAGCGCGACCTGCGTGATGAACTTCGATGGTGCCGAAGGGGTGTTGATCGGCGAGCCGCACCAGGGGCTGGCGGCGATGTTCACCATGATGAACTACGAGCGCCTCTCCATCGGCCTGCAAGGGCTGGGACTGGGGGAAGTGGCCTATCAGAGTGCGATGGATTTCGCTGCTGAACGTCTGCAGAGCCGCGCACCGACGGGCGCACAGGCACCAGACAGGCCGGCTGATCCGATTCTGGTTCACCCTGATGTTCGCCGCATGGCGCTGGAAACCCGTGTCTGGAACGAGTCCGGACGGGCCTTTGCCGTCTTCGTCGGTCAGCAGCTGGATCGCGTCAAGTATCACGCCGATGAAGCGGTGAAGGCTGATGCGGATGCACTGGTGCAATTCCTGACGCCGATCGCCAAGGCGCTGCTGACGGATCGTGGCTTCGATGCCACTGTCATGGCGCAACAGCTCTATGGCGGTAATGGTTATTGCGTGGAGTGGGGTGCCGAGCAGTACGTGCGTGATGCCCGCATCGCGATGATCTACGAAGGCACCAATGGGATCCAGGCGATGGATCTGGTCGGACGCAAGCTCTACCGCAATCGCGGGGCGTACGTGGCACGCTTTGCCGAGCAGGTCAGGGCCGAGCTTGAGGGGCAGGATGACGACGAGCGGACCCGGCCGTTCGCCGAGGCCTGCCAGCAGGAACTGGCGCGCCTGGAGCGTGTCGCCGAGCAGTTGCTGGCCCGCGCGGATGATAATCCCGAGGAATTGGGGGCAGCGGCCTGCGATTTCCTCGACCTGGCCGGGCTGTGTGTCTACAGCTATCTGTGGTTGCGCATGGCGCGCGCCGCGGTACAGGGATTGGCGACATCGGGTGCCAGCGGGGAGGATTTCTACCGTCGCAAGCTGGCCATGGGCAACTACTTCGTCCAGCGGGTCTTGCCGCGCGCCGTCGCGCTGGAAGCCCAGATCGCGGCAGGTGCTGCACCGCTGATGGCCTTCCGTCTCGAGGATTTCGATCCGGCGCAGTGAGCCGTGCCGGTACGGCGAGCCATGCGATGATTCGGGCAACGGCTCATTCGTGACACTCTGAAACGCAAACGCCCAGCGATCCTTCCGGATCGCTGGGCGTTTGCGTTTCAGGCCTTTGCGTTTCAGGCCTTTGCGTTTCAGGCCTTTGCATTGTAGACCTTTGCGGCAGAGGGCGGACTCAGGCGTCGTCAGAGGAGGATTTGGATGCGAGAAGCCAGTCACGCAGGTCGGGAAACAGTTCGACAAGTACGAACAGCGGGCCGATGAGAAGCTGGCGCAGGTCATCGAGAAATGCGGGTTTTCGCCCCTCGAGACGGTGGCCGATGATCTGACCGACCCAGGCAAGCAGGAAGATTGCCACCATCAACGGGACCACTGGCCAGCGTAGGCCAAGCATCGCGAACATCGCGGCAAGACTGATCAGGCTCCAGACCAGCATCACCAGCGATGCGCGCCACGAGAGTCGGGCATAGAACCCGAGCGCAGCGAGGGTCAGCAGGCCGCCGGGCAGCATCCACAGTCCCGCGCCGGGTTCGCTGGACATCCCCTGGCCCCCCAGCAGCCGCCAGACAAGGATCAGTGTCGCGGTGAAGATGAGCGGTACACAGATGAGATGCAGACGAATATTGTCGGGGTGCCGATGGCTGGCCGAGTAGTGGGCCAGCGATTCCTTGAGGCGCGCCTGAGCGCCAAGACCCATGTGCGAGTGCGATGAGATGCCCATGTGAAGATCTCCTGACAGACATGATGAGTGCCCGGCTGGCGCGTGCGCAGCGGGATAGGTGGCGTGGGGAGGTCAGAGAGCATTGGCGTGATGCAGCAAGGTCCGGCAACCCTGCTGACTTTCATCATAGCGTATCGTGTCGGCCGGCAGGGTACAGGGCGGCTGTCAGCCTGGCCGGTCTGGGGTCTGTTGCGCCAGCGCGGGCGAGAAGGCGACAGCGCTGGCGGCGAATTCAGAGGTGGAACTGACCACAGGCCTCAGGCTGATGCAGAATGGCATCGACACGGATGATGTCGCTCAGGCCATCCTCGCAGGGCAGGGTGATCTGCTCGCCGACAGCCAGTCCCAGCAGGGCGATCCCCAGGGGGGACATGATGCACAGCGGGGCTATGGCCGACTGGAGGGAAGGCGCGGTGGAGCCGAAGGCGAACGGAATGCATTCCTCGCTTGCGGGGTCTGGATAACGCAGCATCAGTTCATGATGGCCAGAGCGAGAGCCGGTGAGGCGCAGATGACTGCGCATGCTGACGTGATTGTTCGGGAAGTCATCCGGTGGCACGATCTCCGCCTGAATCAGGCGGCTTTCCAGGCGGGTTGCCAGCTCGTCATCATGCTGCTGGCTATCGATCAGGCGCTGAATGCGATCCGCATCCAGACGGTTGATGATCAGACGTGGCCGAGTCATCTGCAGGTTCCTTGTCATCACGTCGCGTCGCGCTATGCTGCGCCGCAAGACGTCGCCAATCCTGGCATTGTTTTCGTGGGAAGCGGTTGGCGTCCGGGTGGCCCCGAGGTTCCTGTCAGCCGCAGGTCAATCCTATTCGCTTTTTCTCGTACAGGGGAGTCGTCTGATCACGACAGGTGATGAGGCGCTGTCATCTTTCCCTGCAAGGATATCGTCATGGCAATCGTATGGATCTATCCCTTGGCGGCACTGGCGGAAATCGCCGGCTGTTTCGCCTTCTGGGCGTGGTGGAAACTGGATCGCAGCCCTTTATGGTTGATCCCGGGCATGATGAGCCTCGGTGCGTTTGCCTGGTTGCTGTCGCTGGTGGATGTCGATCAGGCGGGGCGAGCCTTTGCCATCTATGGTGGGGTATATATCGTCACCTCGCTGCTCTGGCTCTGGCTGGTGGAGCAACAGGTGCCGGGTCGCTGGGATCTGCTTGGCTCGCTGGTCTGCCTGCTGGGCAGTGCGCTGATCCTGTGGGGAGGGCGGGCGCAGTGAGTCGCGGGCAGGCTCGCTGAGCCGGTCCCTGAACGCCTGGCGCTGATGGCGCGATCGTTCGCTGCAGCAGGCCGATCTTGTAGGACGAAGGTCCCATGACGGATGTCGGGAATGGAGGATTCCGTCAAGGCGCTACACCCCTTGCGCACCAGCGCGTTAGTATCAGAAGGACTCATGCTTTATTACCAGGATGCTGGATCACTGATGGATGCACCGAGACACCAACATGACAAGTGAACTGCTGTGGGGCCTTGGTGGGATAGTGCTTGGCGGCTTCGTCGGATTCTTGCTCGCACGCCATCTACCGCGTCGTCACGAGTGGAATGCTGCCGTGAGGCCACTGCTTGCGACACTTCGCGAGGCTGAGCCCGAGGTCATCGCCGGCAGACCGCTTGAGGTACCCGGAGATCAGCTCGAGGCATTCCGTGCCGTGGCCTCGCACAAGGCGTTCTATCGCTTCACCAGCGGTGTCGAGTATCTGAATCTGCAACTGGCAGCGGCCGGTGAGGCGCATCATGATCGTCATGAGCAACAGGCACTTCTGGACGATGCGCGCCTGACGCTGGCGACGCTGCAGGACAGGCTGAGGCCTCGTTGAGCCAGACAAGAACAGAGAGGATGTCGTTTCCTCGATGCAAGCGGTTGGACGCTGAAAGGGGGCGCTGAAAGGGGGCGCTGAATCCGACAGGGAAACGACTGGAGTGTGACGACAGAGGGAGAAGCCAGGGGGAAACGGCTAGCGAGAACGGCAAGGGGAAATGACGGAGTACACAAGCCCGACGCCATGGGAATGCAGCGTGCGGCAAGCCACGACGAGAGATCGCGATACGCGTGAGAAGCACATGGAAAGTCGTATCCCATGAAAGGTCGCATCACACAGCAAGTCGCATCATGTGGACAGCGGACTGATGGAGCAGGGGATAGATCAGTAAAGACAGAGAGGATGCTTCGAGAGGGCATCAGCAGGATGTGCTGATGGTGCGGAAGGGGGGACTCGAACCCCCACACCTTGCGGCACCAGAACCTAAATCTGGCGTGTCTACCAATTCCACCACTTCCGCGAGAAGCTGGCGTGCATTTTACCTGCGATGCCTTTCAAGTCAATCGCTTGTGGCCAATTATCCCTTGAGGGAGGCCACAGCGACGGCTTGTCAGTCATGGTGGCCATGTTGGCTGCGTGACTCGAGTCCGCAGGGCAATTGCAGATAGCTCGCGGCGCGTTCTGCCGCATGGCGGCTGTCAGTGAGGTCATCATCACGCACCCAAGGCACCACGCCGAGACAGGGCGCTTTCAGCGTGCGCGACAACGTCGCCATGTTGTCTTCACTGACTTCCATGTCGGCTTCCAGATGGTTGATGACATAGCCTGCCACCTCAAGCCCATCGCGCTCGATGGCTTCCAGGGTCAAACGTGCATGATTGATGCACCCGAGTCTCAGGCCTACCACCAGGATCACCGGTAGCCCCAAGGCGATGGCCAGATCCGAGAAATCTTCCTCGTCATTGAGCGGAACGCGCCAGCCGCCTGCTCCCTCGATCAAGGTCAGGTCACGCGGGGCCGTCTCGCGTTGGTGACGAATGTGTCGAGAGATCCTGGCCACTTCGAGACTCACACCTGCCTGGCGTGCGGCGATATGCGGCGCGATGGCCGGAGCGAATCGCCAGGGATTGATGCTCTCGTAATCCGCGGGCGGCTCGCACTGTGCCTGCAGCGACAGGGCATCGGCATTGACCAGCCCGTCGTGACTCTCGAAACAATCTGACGCCACGGGCTTGAGCCCGAGAGTGCTCAGGCCCCGCATGCGGGCACGAGCCAGCAAGGCGCTTGCGATGAAGGTCTTGCCGATTTCCGTGTCGGTGCCGGTCACGAAGGCCGCGATGCCGTGGGGGATGGCATGGGAGGCGGAAGGCTGGCTGGTATTGCTCAAGTGCGCTGATGGCATTTCGTTATCTTTCTGCAAAGTGTTCGCGTTGATGTCTATCAGTCTGTGACTGATTTTTCCATGACAAGTTCAATGACTTGATAGCTTACAGGCAATCCTTGCGATGTGCGAAGCGCCTCGTGTCGGGCGGTCGCCTGGGCCAGATCCGCACGTGTCAGGCGATACCCGCTCGCTGTCTGGGCGCCTATTCCCTTGATGGAGCGCATGACGGCCGAGACGTCAGGATAATGGAAGACATGACGATGTGTCTGGCAATGCACCTTGAGGCCAGTGCGCCGTGCCCAGTCGATCAGCTGCTCTCGGGAGGGAAAGTGTCGGACCGAGTCATCCTGTCGCTGCCAGGCATGGCGGATCTCTGCCAATGTGCCTGGTCCGAGCGTATTGATGTGCGCCCTGCCACCCGGCTTCAGTGCACGCGCAAGCTCCCCCAGCCAGTGGCGGGGGGTGGGGCACCATTGCACTGCCAGGCTCGAGAACACCAGGTCCAGACTGTTGTCGGCCACTGGCAGGCGCTCGGCATCGCCGCGCAACCAGTGGATAGGAGGTTGCGCGTTGCCTGGTGTCATGTGCCGAGGCGGCGTGTCGGCGGATCTCGAGGCCTCTCTGAGCATGGCCATCGACAGATCCAGCCCCAGGCAACGTGCGGTGGGGTAGTGGCACGCCAGCTCACGTGTCCACTGGCCGGGGCCGCACCCCAGATCCAGTACCACCGCAGCATCTGGAAGCGTTGTCGGCAAGGTCTCGAACAATCGGCTGGCCATGACATGCTGGGCGCGTGCCAGGGTGAGGTATTCGCTCGCGCCGCGATCGAAGGCCTGAGCGATACGCTGGCGCGACGACGCGTGGGGCAGGGTCACCATCTGCATCTCAGCCTTCTTCCCTTGCAACGACGACATGGCCCATGCGAGTCAGCAGGGCATCGGCCAGGTCATCATGGCGACTCAGTGGCAGACAATGTCCGCCGCAATATTCCACCACCTGATGGCCGTGATCACGCAGTGCCTCGGCAAGTCCCGGTGCCAGCAATGGATCATCCCGGCCCAGCCAGAATTCGAGATTCTGACCTGCTCGTGTCAGTGACATTCGCCGCGTGGCCAGCTCCTCGAGCCCTGCCGAGAGTGCATCGACAGAGCTTTCAGGGCGAGTGCCGATCAATTCACGCAACTGCCGTAGGCAGTCGCGCGGGTCAGGCTCGCCACTGGCCTGCCAGCGCAGGAAATGCTGCCAGCTGGCGAGCGGAGAGCGGGCAAAGGCTGTCTGGAAGGTGGTGAGCGTGATGCTGGGCAGTGCCGGAAGGGGCGCCGGGGGCCTGCGATGAGCAAGAGTCGTCTCGGGAGTCGCGTGATCCGGCGTGATGAACGCCGGCCCCATGGCCAACGCGATGAGTGCCGCGGGCCGTTGGTCCATCGGCAGCGCAGTCGCGAGTGCCTCGGCGCGTAGCGCACCCAATGACCAGCCCAGCCACAGCGTGTCCGCTCCGCCGAGGTGCGAAGGAGCTGCTTCGGGATCGTCAGGCGCCGCAAGGGGCCAGTCTGCCGTCACGATCTCGATCGGGCGTGTCGCAGGTCCGGCAGTCCGCTCTCGTTCGGCAGCTTGCTGTCGCTCGGCCAGTCGCGTCTTCAAGGGTTGCCAGATGCGGGCATCGATACCCCAGCCGTTGAATAGCACCAGACGTGTCAATCGCGTCATGTCTCGGCCCCCGTGGTGGGTCTGGTAGTGCTCGATTCCAGCACCTCCCTGAGGGCGGCCAGCAGAGTCTCGACATCGTTCTCGCTGTGCGCGGCACTGAAGGTGAAGCGCAGGCGTGAACTGCCGGCTGGGACCGTCGGGGGACGAATGGCAGATACCAGAATGCCGCGCTCGCGCAGTGCCGCGCTCCAGGCAAGGGCACGAGTTTCGCTACCGAGTATCAGTGGCTGGATCGGTGTCATCGGGTCAGTGAGGGGTGAGGGGGCGCCTGCCGTCACCGGGGGCAGGCCGAGCGCCAGACCACTGCCTGCAAGCAGAGCTGCACACCCCTCGCGAAACTGTCGTACGCGCGCCGCCAGGTGCTCGCGTCGCTGTGGTTCCTGCTCGATGATATCCAGCGCTGCCAGGGTGGCGGCAGCGACGTGCGGGGGTTGCGCCGTGGTGTAGATATACGGGCGGGCCAGCTGGATCAGGCTTTCGATCAATGCCTCGCTGCCGGCGACGAAGGCGCCAGCGCTGCCCAGGGCCTTGCCCAGCGTGCCCACCAATACCGGCACTTCGGCCAGCGGAGTGTTCCGTCCGACCAGTCCTTCGCCGTGCTCGCCCAGCACGCCCACCCCATGCGCATCGTCGATCATCAGCCAGGCGCCATGGCGAGCACATGCCCGAGCCAGGCCCGTGATATCGGCACAGTCGCCATCCATGCTGAACACGCCATCGCTGATCACCAGCCTGTCGTCGGCCTGTGAGCGTGCCAGCTGGCGCTCGAGATCCTCGAGGTCGCGATGATGGAAGCGGCGCGAGCGCACGGCTGAGTTGCCGGAGGATGCCAGCCGCGCGCCATCGAGGAGGCTGGCGTGGTTGAGACGGTCATGAAAGATCTCGAGAGTGCGCCCGGCCTCGCGCGAGGCGCTCGCGAGCGCATCGATCACGCCGAGATTGGCCATGAAGCCGGTGGAGAACAACAGCGCACGCGGGCGTCCGGTCAATTCGGCCAGACGGGCTTCCAGTCGGTGATGAAGCGTCTGGTGACCATTGACCAGATGGGCACTGCCGCTGCCGACACCGAATTCATGCGCCGCGCGACAGCCGGCCTCGACCAGTGCCGGGTGGTTGGCCAGCCCCAGGTAGTCGTTGGCGGTGAAGTTGAGCAGCGGACGTGCCTCTTCACCTGCTGCCTGTCCGGCGAGGCTGACGTGGGGCCCCTGTGGCGAATCCAGTGTCAGGCGCCGGCGATAGCGCCCGACCTGCTCGCGTCTGGCGAGCAGGTCGTCCAGGTGGGCGAAGCTTGCGCCGCCACTGGAGCGCGTGTGTGAGCGGGTGGGCATGTCGGTGGCCACGTGGGATCAGACCACCAGACCGCAGGGCTTGCGTTCACGCACCTGGCCTTCACTGCTGGCGGGCGTCGTCTCGCGGGTGGCATCGTAGAACAGGCTGCCTTCGACGTTGGCGCGCGCCTGTTCTTCCATGGCTGCCTTGAGCGCCGCTTCCCGCACATCGTCACTGGCGACTTCCTGGCGGGTTTCCGGGTGCAGGCCAAGGCGCTCGAACAGCTCGCGGTCACGGTTGGCCTGCGGATTGCCGGTGGTCAGCAGACGCTCGCCATAGAAGATGGAGTTCGCACCGGCGAGGAAGGCCAGCGCCTGGGTGGAATCGTCCATCTGCTCGCGACCGGCGGACAGGCGCACGTGACTCTTCGGCATCATGATGCGCGCCACGGCGATGGCACGGATGAACTCGATGGGATCGAGATCCTCGACATTTTCCAGCGGTGTGCCCGCCACCTTGACCAGCATGTTGATCGGCACCGATTCCGGCTGTGGTTGCAGATTGGCCAGCTGGCGCAGCAGGCCGGCACGATCCGTGGTGGTTTCCCCCATGCCGAGAATGCCGCCGGAGCATACCTTCATGCCGGCTTCGCGCACGCTGGCCAGGGTGTCCAGGCGCTCGCTGTAGCTGCGCGTGGTGATGATCTCGCCGTAGTACTCCGGTGAGGTGTCCAGATTGTGGTTGTAGTAGTCGAGGCCGGCATCCGCGAGCTTTCTGGCCTGATCGGTATCGACCATTCCCAGCGTCATGCAGGTTTCCAGTCCCAGTGATTTCACCTGACGCACCATCTCGGTGACCACCTCGAGATCGCGCTCCCGCGGGCTCTTCCAGGCGGCGCCCATGCAGAACCGGCTGGCACCGGCATCCTTGGCGGCGCGGGCCTGCTCGACCACCTTCTGGATCTCCATCAGCTTTTCCTTGCCCAGGCCAGTGTTGTAGTGGCCTGACTGCGGGCAGTACTTGCAGTCCTCCGGGCAGGCGCCGGTCTTGATCGACAGCAGGGTCGAGACCTGGACGGCATTCGGATCGAAGTGCTGGCGGTGGATCTGCTGGGCCCGGAACAGCAGGTCATTGAAGGGCAGGGCGAACAACGCTTCGATTTCTTCGACGCGCCAGTCGTGACGTACCTCGCCATCTGCGTTGGTCCGTTCGTCGTGCGAGGTTTGCGTGGTCACGCTCGGGGCTTCTACGGTCATGGGAGTGAGATCCTTCTTGAGGCAGGCAGTGAGACGCGTCAGGTGGCAGTCAGCGCCGGACGATCGCCAGTGTCTTCGGGTCAGGCGCACGCCGCCATCCAGTCCCGCGAGCGACGGCTGTCGGTCAGTCAACGCGATTCATGAATGAGGGTTGACTGAAATGATAGAGTTTTCGCGAGTGCTGTCAACGCTGGAAGGTCTGCTGGTTGACAGGAGGCGTGTGTCACGCCCCTGTGCCTTCTGCCTGCAGCAGCAACGAGGGCATGAGCATGGCAGGCGCCCGAGGGGACGCCATGGCGACTGGTGCGAGGCCTGTGAAGAGCGGATCGTGCGCAATCGTCATGCCTGCCCGTGCTGTGCCGAGCCGGTGGCCTCCGAGGCATTGAGTCAGGTGGCCTGTGCACGGTGTCTGCGGACGCCACCGGCCTATCAGCACGTGTACGCTCCATTGCGCTATGAGGGGCTGATCGCGGGTCTCTTCCAGCGTTACAAGGACCAGCATCAGAGGCGTGCCGGGCTCCTGCTGCGCCAATTGATGACGCGAGAGCTGGCCCCGTTCTGCCGGGAGTGGCTGGCAGCACGTCCCGAAGCATGGGTCATCCTGGTGCCGGGGGATTCGCGACGGCGACGAACGCGGGGGCATGAGGTGCTGGTGGAGCTGACGCGTGGTCTGCGGGTGCGTGAACGACAACGCGGCGACGTGGTGCGGATTCGCTCGGGACATGCGGCCGATGAGGATCAGCGTCTGCGGGGGCGGCGCGGACGTCTGAAGGCGCAACGCGGACGTTATGACATCAGCGCTCCTCTGCCGGAAAGCGTGCTGTTGATCGATGATGTCATGACCAGTGGCGCGACCCTCGACAGCCTGGCGCAGGCCTGTCAGCGGGCGGGGGCTCGAGAGGTCGTCGCCTGTGTGCTGGCGCGTACGCCGCCTGGTTCGCCATGATGCTATTGGTCTATGGCCTGCGGGACTGGCGGTGTGAGGGTCTAATCTCATAGCATGCAAGGTCCGGCAGCCGTTTGCTGGTCCATGCCCGAGGAATTGCCATGCCTATTGATCCTGTTACACCTGCTGATTCGCAATCATCCGGCACCTCGCGCGAGCTTGATGAGCGCGCCAACGGCAACACCTGGGAGGCTGCGTCATCCCGGGAAGGCGAACTGGACAAGCGTTCACATCCCTTTGATGCGCTTGCGCCGGATCGTGTCGTGGCCGCCGTCGAGTCGCTTGGTTTCTGGTTGCCCGGCGAGCCCTTCGCGCTCAACAGTTATGAGAATCGGGTCTATCACCTGGCCGATGATGACCGGCGGCGCTGGGTCGCCAAGTTCTATCGTCCGGATCGCTGGAGCCGCGCCCAGATCCTCGAGGAACACGCCTTTCTGGCCGAGCTGGAAGCCGAGGGCGTTCCCGGTGCGCCCGCCTGGGCGGATGCCAGGGGTGAGACCCTGCATCATCACGAAGGCTTCGACTTCGCGCTGTTTCCCCATGTGGTCGGGCGGGCTCCCGAACTCGAATCTCCCGAGCACCTCTACCATCTGGGAGAGCTGATCGGTCGCGTGCACGCCGTCGGACGTCAAGGCCTCTTCCAGGAGCGTGAAACGCTCACGCCACTGCGCATCCTCGAGGAGAGTCGTGACAGCGTGCTGGCCTCCGACTGGCTGAGTGAGCGTCAGAGTGAAAGCTATCAGCGTGTCATCGCGGCGTTGCGCCCCCTGGTGGCGGAGCAGAGCTGGCCGCAGAGTGGCTTGCTGCGTGCGCATGGTGACTGCCATATCGGCAACATGCTGGGGCGGGATGACAGCTTCGCGCTGGTGGATTTCGATGATTGTCTCAATGCGCCTGCCATTCAGGATCTGTGGATGCTGTTGACGGGAGAGAGTGACCCCGAGCTCCACATGCAGTTGTCCGAGGTGCTGGAAGGATATGAGCAGCACTGCGACTTCAATCGCGGGGAGCTGAAGTGGATCGAGACACTGCGTACGCTGCGCATGGTGCGTCACAGTGCCTGGGTGGTACGGCGCTGGACGGACCCCGCCTTCCCGCAGGCCTTCTCGCATGTCGCGAGCCTGGGGTACTGGGATGACCACATCCGCAGTCTTGAGCAGCAGCGAGTCGTGCTTGATGCTCCTCGCTGGCTGGCGTGAGCCGCCCGCGCCGGAGACCGGTGGGCCATTCTTGAGTCCCATGACCCGACGCCCTCGACGCCTTGCGTTGAGGGCGTCGTCGTTGCGGCCTTGCGGGAAAGACGTGATCAGGCCTGCGTTGGAGGCGGGCCTGAGGTAGAATCTGCGCTGACATTGAACACTAACTTGTACAAGATCAATTCAACGTTAAGATATTGTATAAGTTATGTGCTTTACCCCTGCTATGCGTGCGCTCATGCGCGCCCCTGACCGATACCATAGGCAGACGGATGACCGAAGAGATTGCCAACCATTACCGCCAGATCATCACTGCATTGGGTGAGGATCCGCAGCGCGAGGGCCTGCAGGACACGCCCATGCGTGCTGCCAAGGCCATGCAGTTCCTGACCCATGGCTATCATCAGTCGCTGGAGGAGATCGTCAACGGCGCCGTCTTCACCTCGGACACCGACGAGATGGTACTGGTCAAGGATATCGAGCTTTACTCGATGTGCGAGCATCACATGCTGCCGTTCATCGGCAAGTGCCATATCGCCTATCTGCCGGCGGGCAAGGTGCTGGGGCTGTCCAAGTTCGCGCGCATCACCGACATGTACTCGCGCCGCATGCAGATCCAGGAAAACCTCACCAAGCAGATCGCTGAGGCGGTCCAGCAGGTGACCGGCGCACGGGGTGTGGCGGTGGTGGTCGAGGCGCGCCACATGTGCATGATGATGCGTGGCGTGGAAAAGCAGAATTCCAGCATGAAGACCTCCGTGATGCTGGGGGCCTTCCGCGAGAATCAGCCGACCCGTCAGGAATTCCTGACCCTGATCAGCTGATCCGATAGCCACGACGCCGCCTCTCGAGGCGGCGTCGTCGTCTGTGAGTCGTTTGTCTGACATCTCTTGTTCAGGAGTCCCCGTCGATGCCGATGCATGCCTTGCACGATGAACATCTCGATCATGATCTTGCCACCATTCGCATCAAGAACCTGCGTCTGCGCACCTATATCGGGATCAACGATGACGAGATCCAGAATCGTCAGGATGTCGTGATCAATGTGGTGATCCGCTACCGCGCCGCGCGTGCGGTTCAGTTCAACCACATCAGCGAAGCCCTCAACTATCGCACCATCACCAAGCAGCTGATCGCGCATGTCGAGGATGGGCGTTTCGCATTGCTCGAGCGCATGACGCGGGAAGTGCTGGATATCGTGATGCAGCATGAGCAGGTGCTGACGGCTCAGGTCGAGATCGACAAGCCGCATGCGCTGCGCTTCTCCGATTCGGTGTCCATCACCCTGTCGGACAGCCGGGAAGACCATATCCAGACGGCAAGTGTCGGACGCTAGACAGTCAGGAGAGACGGGATGTCAGGAGGGGCAGCATGATCGGAGAGATCACTCGGTTCGATGATGCCACCCAGGAGGGTGTCATCACGGATGACAGGGGCGCCGAGTACGTGTTCGATCTTGTCGGTTGGCGCGGCCGCGGTCTCCCGGGGCCGGGACTGGCGGTGGATTTCGAGGCGCGTGACGGGCGTGCGAGTCAGGTGTTCAATGCGCGGGTCAAGCAGCAGAAGGCGCGGCGTGTCGTGTCGATGCCGCCGGAGCGCGAGCTCGGTGAGGTACCGCCGTCGTCTGTCGGGGCCGGCAAGCAGCCATCCGGCCGACGCGAGTGGCCCATGGGGCGTGTGATCACGGGGCTGGCCATGGCAGGGCTGGTGCTGGCAGGGTTGTGGTTCTGGCACTGAACCCGCATCTAGGTTCTATTAGGCTAGTCTTGAATAGTCTCGGCTAGCGCTCAACGCCGCCTCGATCCACCTGCATGCCTCTGGAGTCTTCATGGAACATCTCAACGATACCAGTCTCTTTCGCCCCTTTGCCTATATCGATGGTGGTTGGGTCGCCGCGGATTCCGGTGAGCAGATAGAGGTCGACAATCCGGCCACCGGCGAGATCATCGGCCGAGTGCCTCGCCTGGGCTATGCGGAAACCGAGCGTGCCATCGAGGCGGCCCAGAATGCCTTCGCTGACTGGAAGGAAACCCCCGCGCTGGAACGTGCCGACATCCTGATGAAGTGGTACGCCCTGATGCAGGAGCACAAGGATGACCTGGCGCAGATCATGACCCTGGAGCAGGGCAAGCCACTCGCCGAATCCGCCGGTGAGATCCAGTATGCCGCCAGCTTCCTGCGCTGGTTCGCCGAGGAAGGACAGCGAGTCTACGGTGACACCATTCCGGCAGCCAAGCGTGATCAGCGCATCATGGTGCTCAAGCAACCCGTGGGTGTCGTGGGGGCGATCACGCCGTGGAACTTCCCGTCATCGATGATCACCCGCAAGGCGGGTGCCGCGTTGGCGGCGGGCTGCCCCATCGTGGTCAAGCCTGCCAGTCAGACTCCCTTCTCGGCGCTGGCGCTGGCGGTGCTGGCGGAGCGCGCTGGTGTGCCGCGTGGTGTCTTCAACGTGGTGCCGGGCTCGGCCAGGGATATCGCCAAGGCGATGACCGATTCGCGTCTCGTGCGCAAGGTCACCTTCACCGGCTCCACCGAAGTTGGCCGCGGACTGATGGCCAATGCCTCACAGCATATCCAGAAGATCTCGCTCGAGCTTGGCGGCAATGCGCCCTTCCTGGTGTTCGAAGACGCCGATCTCGATGCGGCGGTGGAAGGCGCGATGGCAGCCAAGTTCCGCAACGCCGGCCAGACCTGCGTCTGCACCAACCGTTTCCTGGTGCAGTCAAGCGTGGTCAATGCCTTCAGCGAGAAGCTGGCAGCGGCGATGAATGCCGAGTTGACCGTGGGCAACGGCATGGAAGAGGGCGTCAAGGTCGGCCCACTGATAGATGGTGACGCCGTCGAGAAGGTCACGGATCACGTGCAGGATGCTCTCGACAAGGGGGCCGAGCTGCTGCTGGGCGGTCATCCGCATCCGCTGGGTGGCAGCTTCTTCACCCCGACGTTGATCTCGCAGGTGACGCCGGAGATGAAGGTGGCCCGTGAGGAAACCTTCGGGCCGCTGGCAGCCATCTTCCCCTTCGAGAGCGAGGAAGAGGCCATCGAGATGGCCAACGATACCGAGTTCGGGCTGGCCAGCTATTTCTACAGCACGGATCTCAAGCGTGTCTGGCGCGTGTCGGAAGGTCTGGATTACGGCATGGTCGGTATCAACACCGGACTGATCTCCAACGCCGCCGCGCCCTTCGGCGGCACCAAGGCATCGGGGCTGGGCCGTGAGGGCTCCAAGTATGGCCTCGAGGAGTACATGGAAACCAAGTATCTGTGTCTCTCACTTGGCTGATCCGTTCGTCATCGGATCTGCGACGTTGATCCCTGCTTGAGCCCTTCATCCTTGAACGTGGCATCGTCGATGGATGGCCAGCGCTCAAGGCAATGACCGGACACGACATCAGTTGCAAAAAGCCCGCCCGGGACACCGGGCGGGCTTTTTCATGTCATTCAGTCATCCGGCCTGTTGCCGCCAAGCGTGTCTGCAACCTATGGAATTTTCGCTGCTGCTGAGAGCGATCTTTCGCTGCTGATGAGAAAGCGGCATGCGCGAGAGGGAGCAATCTCGCGTCAAGAGGCCCATGCGTCATTGGTCGTAGAGGTGAGGTGTCTTGGACATTGATCGCGCTGCGCGTGTCAGACCAAAGCGGTATGCCGCTGTCTTTTACCGCGGATCAGGGACAAAGACAGGTGTGCTTTGTCGGCATTCTCTTACTTGTGGATATGCTTATTTACGCTACAGTCAAAGAGCGGGACCTGTGGTGATAGTCTTCAAGGATTGAAGACAGGGCGAGTGGCGTGGCGGACGCGACTTGCCCTTTTTTATGGCCGGTTCCCAGCTCAGTATTGTCAGCCCGCACTTCTCAGTTCTCCCTTCTCAGCCCTCACTCCTCACTCCTCAGCCCAGCGGTGACAGCCCCATTCCCGCCACCAATCCTTCCAATGCATGCCGGCCGGCAATCGAGTTGCCATAGCCGTCCAGGCGCGGCGACCACACACAGATGCTCATCTGTCCCGGCAGGATGGCGATGATGCCGCCGCCGACACCACTCTTGCCCGGCAGGCCCACGCGCCAGGCGAAGTCTCCCGCCGCGTCATAGAGCCCACAGGTCAGCAATAGCGCATTGAGCTGACGTGTCTCCAAGGGCGAGACCACTTCCTTGCCATCCAGCGGATTGACGCCACGATTGGCCAGGAAGGCGAAGCTGCGGGCCAGCTCCACGCAGTTCATCGATACCGAACAGCTGTGGAAGTAGGTGTCCAGCAGGTCATCCACATCGGAGTGCACGTTGCCATAGGCCTGCATCAGGTAGGCGAGCGAGGCATTGCGTGCCTTGTGGTCCATCTCGGAGCGCGCCACCTTCTCGTCGAAGCCGATGTCGGGGCTGCCGGACAGGCGTCTGAGCTGTTCACGCAGCGTGTTCTGGATCGAGACGATGCGCGAGACCAGCAGGTCCGTGATCAGCAGTGCCCCGGCATTGATGAACGGGTTGCGTGGAATGCCGTTCTCGACCTCCAGCTGCATGATCGAATTGAACGCCTGGCCAGAGGGTTCACGTCCCACGCGTGACCAGATCTCGTCGCTTTCCAGACGCTGCATCGCCAGTACCAGTGCGTGGACCTTGGAGATCGACTGGATCGAGAAGCGCGTGTGTGCATCCCCGGCATACTGGACGCGGCCATCGACATGACAGACGGCAATCCCGAACTGATCCGGGTCCACCTGCGCCAGGGCCGGGATGTAATCCGCGACCTTGCCCTCGTTGAAGCAGCGGCTGGCATCATTGGACAGGCGTTCAAGCAGCGTCTGGAGGGCATCAGAGTCGAGTGGCGGCGTCATGGCGACCTTGAGGAGACAGAGTGGATGGGAATGCAATCGCATGGTACGGCTGCGCATTCTACCCAATCCTGTGGGCTGTGGCGCGTGGTGATCCGAGCGCTTGATAGCCAGCCCTTATCAGCGGGGTAGGGCAAAGTGATTTCAAGTTGCAGATGAGACTCACTATCATTCATTACATCGAGGCAACAACAACAGGTTGCCCACCAAGAGACACGCGACGCGCTGGGGTTCAGCGTCTCGCTGAGCACAGACCGCCCGGAGGGCAGCCAACATGATCAAGACATTGACCTTTGCCAGCATGCACTTCTCCATCGCCTTCGGTGTCACCTACCTGCTGACCGGTGACATCGTGGTCGGCGGTCTGGTCGCCATCGTCGAGCCTGCGGTCAACACCGTCGCCTTCTTCTTCCACGAGAAGGTCTGGAATCGTGTGACTGCCCGTCGTCAGCAGGCAGCTGAACGGCAGGGAAGCCGCCCCTCCGGCATGAATGGTGCGGTATTGGCGAGCTGAGGACACTTGCGCCGGCAAGGGTGGGCACCGCAGAATCGAGCGATCTTTCCTCGGAGCCACCCATGCTGAAGCTTGCCTCTCGCCCCGTCCGTTTCTCTCGCCTGTCCTGTCTGCGCCAGCGTCCTCTCCTCCAGGGGGCGCTGGCGTTGCTGTTGGGGCTTGCCGGCAGCATGGCTGTCGCCGAGCCCGTGGCTGCCGATGAGACACGCGATTATCACTACAGCGACGCCCACCTGCACTTCGTCGACTTCTTCCAGCAGGGCGATGGCCTGGGGGCCTTGCTGGATGCCATGGATGAGGCGCAGGTGGATCATGCCCTGATCACGGGCATCGGTGTCGCCAAGAAATGGCAGCAGGACGCGCCCAAGAAGCCGCGTTACTACATGGGTGATGATGGGCCGGTCTACTGGTACTCCGGTACCGATTACATTCTGGCCGAGGCGTTGACTCGCGCTCCCGAGCCGGTCCAGGCGCGTTTCTCGCCGTTCATCACCGGCTTCAACCCCACTGATCTGAATGCTGCCGATGAGATTCGCCAGTTGATGGCGATCTATCCCGGCTTCTGGAAAGGCATCGGCGAGGTCTTCACGCGTCATGATGACCTGACGCGCCTGACCGAGGGCGAGACGCCACGAGCCAATCATCCCGCCTTGAGAAAGGTCTATGCGCTGGCGGCGGAGAAGGGCCTGCCGGTGATGGTGCATTCCAATGTCACCAGCAAGCGCGAGGGGCATGAGGGGCTGTATCTCGAGGAATTCGAGAGTGCGGTGCGCGACAATCCGGACACGACCTTCATCTGGGCACATGCGGGTACCAGTGCCGAGCTCAATCGTCGCCTGGGGCGCATGACATGGCTGCACGGCGAGATCGAGCGCATGCTGGAAACCTATCCCAACCTGAATATCGACCTGTCCTGGTCAGTGCTGGAGCCGTATCTGATGGATGACAAGGGCCAGCCGCGCCCGCGCTGGGTCAAGCTGGTCGAGCGCTTCCCACAGCGCTTCGTGCTTGGCAGTGACGTGGTCGGGCGCTTCGGCTCGGTGGGCGATATCCTGGCAAGTTACACGCCATTCCTCGATGCCCTGTCGCCACAGACGGCGCACAATGTCGCCCGTGACAACTTCCTGCGCCTGGTCAGACTGCCTGTCGAATAGGGGCAGGCGTTGATGCCCCGGCATACGAAAAGCCCCCGTCAGCGATTCGCTGGCGGGGGGCTTTTTCGTGAGCGTCAGAGAGGCTCACACATCATGTGTCAGAGCCGTCGATCAGTGACGGAAGTGACGCATGCCGGTGAAGACCATGGCGATGCCGGCTTCGTTGGCCGCATCGATGACTTCCTGATCACGCATGGAGCCACCCGGCTGGATGACGGCCGTGATACCGGCCGCCGCCGCGGCGTCGATGCCGTCACGGAACGGGAAGAAGGCATCGGAGGCCATCACGGAGCCCGGCACTTCCAGCCCTTCATCGGCGGCCTTTATGCCGGCGATCTTGGCCGAATAGACGCGGCTCATCTGACCGGCGCCCACACCGATGGTCTGGCCATCCTTGATGTAGACGATGGCGTTGGACTTGACGAACTTGGCCACTTTCCAGGCGAAGGTCAGGTCGTTGAGTTCCTGCTCGCTCGGCGCGCGCTCGGTGACGACCTTGAGTTCATCACGGCCGACCATGCCCTGATCGCGGTCCTGCACCAGCAGACCGCCGGTGACGCGCTTGAAGTCGTGACCGCCGGTACGCTCGGCCGCCCAGGCCTCCGCGACGTCGAGCAGACGCACGTTGGCCTTGGTGGCGACGATGGCAGCGGCTTCGTCGCTGATTCCCGGGGCGATGATCACCTCGACGAACTGGCGCGAGACGATGGCCTGCGCGGTCTCGGCGTCCAGCGGCACGTTGAAGGCGATGATGCCGCCGAAGGCGCTGGTCGGGTCGGTCTGATAGGCGCGCTCGTAGGCGGCCAGGGCAGACTCGCCGATGGCGACGCCACACGGGTTGGCGTGCTTGACGATGACACAGGCGGTCTCGTCGAAGGCCTTGACGCACTCGAAGGCGGCATCGGTATCGGCGACGTTGTTGTAGGACAACGCCTTGCCCTGGACCTGCACGGCCGTGGCGACGCTGGCCTCGGTGGCACCGTCCTCGACGTAGAAGGCCGCTTGCTGATGCGGGTTCTCGCCGTAACGCATGTCCTGCTTCTTGCTCAGGCTGACGTTGTACTGACGCGGCAGACCTTCACTGCCACCCTCGACCCGCTGACCCAGCCAGTTGGCGATGGCGCCGTCGTAGGCGGCGGTGTGCTCGAAGGCTGCCACGGCCAGGTCGAAGCGCGCCTCGTCGCTGACGGCGTTGTCATTGGTATCCATCTCGGCGATCACGCGGTCGTAGTCGGCCGCGTTGACGACGATGGTGGTGTGCGCGTGGTTCTTGGCGCAGGAACGCACCATGGTCGGGCCGCCGATATCGATGTTCTCGATGGCGTCTTCCAGCGAGCAATCCGGGTTGGCCACGGTGGCGGCGAACGGATACAGGTTGACGATGACCATGTCGATGGGGTCGATGCCGTGCTCGGCCATCACCGCATCATCCTGACCGCGTCGACCGAGAATACCGCCGTGGATCTTGGGATGCAGGGTCTTGACCCGGCCATCCATCATTTCCGGGAAGCCGGTGTGCTCGGAGACTTCGGTCACGGCCAGGCCGTTGTCCTTGAGCAGACGGAAGGTGCCGCCGGTAGACAGCAGGGCGACGCCACGGGCGTCGAGGGCACGGGCGAATTCGACGATGCCGGTCTTGTCGGAAACGCTCAGGAGGGCGCGACGGATGGCTTGGGGCTTGGCTTGCATGATGCTCCACTCGTGGATCAACAAAAAGACGCCGGGGCACCTGTGAGGATGCCCCGGCGGGGTCAGATCAGATCAAATTGCTTGAGCTTCTTGCGCAGCGTGCCTCGATTGAGGCCCAGCATATCGGCGGCGCGGGTCTGGTTGCCCTGGGCGTGGGCCATCACCGCTTCCAGCAGCGGCGCCTCGACCTCGGCCATCACCATGGCATGCAGGTCGGTGACCTGCTCGCCATCCAGGTGGGCGAAGTAGCGCGCCATGGAATGCTCGACGGCTTCGCGCAGGGTCTGATGGTGCCGAACGGGCGTCATCAGCGTGGCCTGGCTTGCGTCGTCAGGGGATAGAGGGTGCCTGCTGGTCATGCTGCGTGACTTCCTTGCGTCTCGGTGCGGGCGATGCCTTCCGGCTCGCCGAACAGGCGGGTCAGGAACTGGCGCTGTTCATCGGGCTCCTCGAGAGGATTGAAGCTGCGCTTCAACTCACTGCCATCCTCGCGGGTCGCCAGGTACCAGCCCACATGCTTGCGCGCGATGCGCACGCCCATGTAGTCACCGTAGAATTCGTACAGGGCCTCGAGATGGGTGCGCATCACCTGGGCACGCTCCGCATCGCTCGGGCCGGAAGCTACCTGGCCAGTGGCCAGATAGTGATTGATCTCGCGGAAGATCCAGGGGTTGCCCTGGGCCGCACGGCCGACCATCACGGCATCGGCGCCCGTATAGTCAAGCACATGTCGCGCTTTCTCGCCGCTGTCGATATCGCCATTGGCGAAGACCGGAATCGAGACTGCCGCCTTCACCGCAGCGATGGTGTCGTATTCGGCCTCACCGGTATATTTCTGCTGACGGGTGCGACCATGCACGGAGAGCGCCTGGATGCCGGCACTCTCGGCCATGCGCGCGATGGTGATGGCGTTGCGTGTTTCCTCGCACCAGCCGGTGCGCATCTTCAGCGTGACCGGCACCTTCACGGCACGCACCACGGCCTCGAGAATCTCGCCGACCAGCCGCTCATCGCGCATCAGGGCAGACCCGGCGGCCTTGTTGCAGACCTTCTTGGCCGGGCAGCCCATGTTGATGTCGATGATCTCGGCGCCCATCTCGGCATTCAGCGCGGCGGCCTCGGCCAGCATCGCGGCATCGCCCCCGGCGATCTGCACGGCACGCGGGCCGGGTTCACCGGCATGATTCATGCGCGTGCGCGACTTGACGGTGTTCCACAGGCGCTTGTCACTGGTCACCATCTCCGAGACCACGAGCCCCGCGCCCAGCTCACGACATTGCTGTCGGAACGGGCGATCGGTGACGCCGGCCATCGGGGCCAGAATCACGCGATTGGGCAACTGGTGCACACCGATGCGCGGGAGCTCGGCGTGAAGGGATGTCTCGGTCATGGGGCTCGTGTCATGCAGTGGGGTGGCGCGCGATGCAGGCATCACGGGGGCGTCATGATACCTAGAGCGCCGCAGGGTTTGAAGGGCTATTTCATCCGTGGCGCGTTCCGGAGGTCTTCCTTTGCGCCGTGGATTCCCTGCGCTACGGCACTCATGGTATTGCGTGGCTCAGCCCTCGAGCGGGCGCTGGCCGTTGAGGCGCACCCAGCCATCGCGCTCGGTGGGCTCTTCCATGATCAGGCCGGCCTCACGATAGGCCTCGAGCACGTCTCCCGCCTGGGGCGCGAGAATGCCGGAAAGCGCCAGGAGGCCACCCGGGGCCACACTGCCCGCGATCTGCGGGGCCAGCTCGACCAGCGGGCCGGCCAGGATGTTGGCGACCACGATCTGATAGCCCGCGTCCGGCAGGCGGTCCGGGTAGCACAGTGTCAGCCTGTCGCTGACCTCGTTGCGCTGGGCGTTGTCGCGGGAGGCCTGCAGGGCCTGGGGATCGATATCGGTGCCCATGGCATCCACCGCGCCGAGCTTGAGTGCGGCGATGGCCAGGATGCCGGAGCCGCAGCCGAAGTCCAGCACGCTGTGCCGGGCGAGCTTGCCCTCCACGGCCAGGCCATCGAGCCATTCCAGGCACAGGGCGGTGGTCGGGTGAGTGCCGGTGCCGAAGGCCAGACCCGGGTCGAGCATCAGGTTGACGGCGTCCTGTTCCGGCGCGTCATGCCAGCTGGGCACGATCCACAGCCGCTGGCCCATCTTGAGCGGCTCGAAGCCGTCCATCCACTCACGTGTCCAGTCGCGGTCCTCGAGAATCTCGACCTCGATCTCCGGGCAGGGCTCATCGGGAATCAGTGCCGCCCAGCCGGCCTTGACCCGCTCGCGCATGGTCTCGATGCCTTCGGTGCCATCCCACAGGCCGGTAAGCACTGTCTCGCTCCACAGCGGCGTGCTGCCGAGGTCCGGCTCGAACAGTGGCTGATCCTCGGCGTCCTGCAGGGTGATGGCGCAGGCACCTTCTTCCATCAGCAGATGCTCGAGAATCTCGGCGTGGTCGGGGGCGATACGCGCCTTGAGTTGCAGCCAGGACATGGTGGCTCCTGTCGAATAGGTAGGGAGTGAAGAGAATAGACGAAGCGGCAGTGGGGGCAGGGGCGCTCGGATGCCGGCATGACCCTGAGCGCACTCAAGGGCCCCTGCGCAAACGACAGAAGGGCGGCCGAGGCCACCCTTCTGTCATGTGTCGACCGATGCTGCCAGTCTCAAGCAGGGCAGATTACAGGCCCAGCTTCTTCTCCAGATAATGGATGTTGACGCCACCTTCCTGGAAGCCGGCATCACGCACCAGATCCTTCTGCAGGTCAGTGTTGGTCTTGATGCCTTCCACCAGCAGCTCATCGAGGGCATTGCGCATGCGCGTCAATGCGATCTCGCGGCTCTCGCCCCAGGTGATCAGCTTGCCGATCAGGGAGTCGTAGTGCGGCGGCACGGTGTAGCCGGAGTACAGGTGCGAGTCCATGCGCACGCCCAGACCGCCCGGCGCGTGATAGAGCTCGACCTTGCCCGGGGACGGCATGAAGGTGCGCGAGTCCTCGGCATTGATGCGGCATTCGAAGGCGTGGCCACGCAGCTTGACGTCTTCCTGCTTGATGGAGAGCGGCAGGCCGGAGGCGATGCGCAGCTGCTCCTTGACGATGTCGACGCCAGTGACCATCTCGGTCACCGGGTGCTCGACCTGAACGCGGGTGTTCATCTCGATGAAGTAGAACCCGCCGTTCTCGTACAGGAATTCGAAGGTGCCGGCGCCACGATAGCCGATCTCGATGCAGGCATCGGTGCACGACTTGAGGACCTTGGCACGGGCTTCCTCATCCAGCTGCGGTGCCGGCGCTTCTTCCAGCACCTTCTGGTGACGACGCTGCAGGGAGCAGTCGCGGTCATACAGGTGAATGGCGTTGCCCTGGCCATCGGCCAGCACCTGGACTTCGACGTGACGCGGGTTCTGGAGGAATTTCTCCATGTACACCGTGCCGTCGCCGAAGGCCGCGGCGGCTTCACCCTGGGTGATGCTCACCGAGGACAGCAGGCTGGCCTTGGAGTGCACCACGCGCATGCCGCGACCACCACCGCCAGCGGCGGCCTTGATGATCACCGGGTAGCCGATGCGCTCGGCGATGGCGAACATCTCGTCTTCATCCTGTGGCACCGGACCATCGGAGCCCGGTACGGTCGGGACGCCGGCCAGCTTCATCGCTTCGATGGCCGCGACCTTGTCACCCATCATGCGGATGGTGTCAGCGCGCGGGCCGATGAAGGCGAAGCCTGAGCGTTCGACCTGCTCGGCGAAGTTGGCGTTTTCCGACAGGAAGCCGTAGCCCGGATGGATGGCGTCGGCGTCCGTCACCTCGGCGGCTGCGATCAGCGCCGGGATGTGCAGATAGGATTTGGCAGAGGAGGCCGGGCCGATGCAGACAGCTTCGTCGGCCAGGCGGACGTGCATCAGATCGCGGTCGGCCTTGGAGTGCACCGCTACCGTCTTGATGCCCAGTTCCTTGCAGGCGCGAAGGATGCGAAGTGCAATCTCGCCGCGGTTGGCAATCAGTACCTTGTCGAGCATGGTGACGTGTCCGTTGGGATCAGGAAATGACGATCATGGGCTGGTCGAATTCAACCGGCTCGCCGTCTTCGATCAGAATGGCTTCCACCACACCATCCTTGTCGGCTTCGATCTGGTTCATCATCTTCATGGCTTCGACGATGCAGACGGTATCACCTTTCTTGACGCTCTGGCCGACTTCGATGAAGGCCTTGGAGCCCGGTGCCGGAGAGCGATAGAAGGAGCCGACCATCGGCGAATTGATGGTGTGGCCCTGCGGCGCTGCCGGAGCGGCGGCTGCCGGTGCCTCGACGCTGCCGGCTGCCGGTGCAGCCTGCTGCTGCATCGGTTGCTGCTGCATCATCATCGGGGCCTGCATCATCGGCTGCTGGGCGAAGCCCTGCGGATGGCGGCTGATGCGAACGGACTCTTCGCCTTCCTGGATCTCGATTTCGCTGATGTTGGACTCTTCGAGCAGCTCGATCAGCTTCTTGACCTTGCGGATATCCATGAAATTCATCCCGATATAAAGGTGGCTGGAAATGGGGTGTGCAACCGAGACGTCACTGGTTGCGGGTGACAGCGATATTGGCTGTCCCGACCGATGGGCCGGTCAATCCTTGTCTCAGGCAGCTATGAGGCCTGCCGTGCCTGAAGGCTGCGCCGGGACGTTCCTGCTAGGCAAGATCGGCCAGGGCGGCATCAAGCGCCATGTCGTAACTTCGAGCGCCAAACCCCATGATCACGCCGCGTGCCACATCGGAAAGATAGGAATGATGGCGGAACGCCTCGCGGGCATGGGTATTGGACAGGTGCAGCTCGATGAAGGGCAGTGCGACCCCCAGCAGGGCATCGCGCAGCGCTACGCTGGTATGGGTAAAGGCCGCGGGATTGATCAGGATGATGGCGGTGCCATCCTCACGGGCCGCATGCACGCGATCTACCAGCACATGCTCGGCATTCGATTGCAGCCAGTCCAGCTGGTGGCCAGCCTGGCTGGCCCGTGTCTCCAGACGTGAGCGGATATCTTCCAGGGTGGTCGTGCCGTACACCTCGGGCTCGCGGGTGCCCAGCAGATTGAGGTTGGGGCCGTTGAGTACCAGGATGCGCGCCATGAAAGTCCTCTTGTCAGCGGAAGCAAGTGCGTGACTCGCTGAGCTGTTAACCCTGGGTGAAAATGCAAAGATACCGTCACTATCCGCGACGTTTACCTATTGAGCCTAGACTGTTGTCGCAGTGACGCGGATTCTGCCGAAATTCTCGAACGCTGTCCAGTTTGGCACCGAACCGGATTTCCTGCCGCTTTTATCCTGATTGCCACGCCGACTCTCCCGCGCTGCCATCCTGTCAACATCGCGACGTCATCTGCCGGTGTCCGGCATGGCTGACTCCCGCCAGATCATGCACCCGCGGCAGTGCGATGGTGACGCAGCACCTTGTCGAGATGCTCGCCCAGCTGCTCGGCATCGACCTCTCCCTGAATCCGCGCTTCGGTCATTTCCTGTTGTCCTGCGAAGAACAGCAGGCTGGGCGGTCCGAAGAGGCCGAACGATGACAGCAGCTCACGGGTGGTGGCATCCGTCTGGGTGACATCGGCGCGAATCAGATGAAACTGTCGCAGCTGACTCGCGACGCGCGGAAAGACCTCGCGCTCCATCACCTTGCAGGAGATGCACCAGTCGGCGTAGTAATCGACGAAGACCGGCTGCCCGCGACGGTCAGCCAGTGCCAGCTCGCGCTTGAGGGCAGCCATGTCGGTGACGGTGGTGAAGTCCAGCGTCTGCTCGGTTGCCTGTCCCGAGGCAGTTCCGCCTCCGGTGAAGGGGGCCAATGGGCGTAGCGGGTCGCTTGCGCCGCCGGCCACGCCCAGCAGGCTGATCATCCCCCAGCCGAGTGCCAGCAGCCCCAGTGCCTGACGGGCGCGGGCCCAGCCGTGGTTTGAGGAGCTGATCGCGCCGAGCGCCACCCCGGTGCCGATGGCCAATGCCGCCCAGCCCAGCACCGCCAGCGAGGCCGGCAGCAAGCGCTCTACCAGCCACAGCGCCACGCCCAGCAGCAGAATGCCGAAGGCCTGCTTGATGCCTTCCATCCAGCCGCCGGCCCTGGGCAGGAGACTGGCGCCGAAGGTGCCGACCAGTACCAGCGGCACCCCCATGCCGAGCCCGAGCGCGAACAGCGCCAACCCGCCGCTGGTGGCATCGCCACTGGCGGAGAGATAGACCAGCGCACCGGCCAGAGGTGCCGAGACGCAGGGCGATACCACGAGTACCGATAACGCGCCTGCCAGCGCCAACCCCCCCGGGCCGGCATTCATCAGGCGCCCCTGCAGCGTGTCGAGGCGCGAATGCAGGCGGCCGGGCAGGCGCAGATTGAAGGCGCCGAACATGGCCAGCGCGAATAGCACGAACAGGGCGGCAAAGGGAATCAGCACGACGGGAGATTGCAGTTGGGCCTGCAGGTTGAGGCCGGCGCCGAACAGACCCATCAGCGTGCCGGCCGCGGCGTAGGTGAGCGCCATGCCCAGGGCGTAGCTTGACGACAGCAGCAAGGCGCGCGGGCGGCTGGGGCGCTGGCCGACGATGATCGAGCTGAGAATCGGGATCATCGGCAGCACGCAGGGCGTGAAGGTCAGCCCGAGGCCTGCCAGGAAGAACAGCCCGAGCAAGGTGACGAGGCCGGCATCCGTGAACAATGCTCGAAAGCTGCCATCCGTCCCCGGGATAGCGGTGGGCTCGCCGGCACGATGTGCGCTAGTGTCGTCGGCAGCGCCGCTCTCCAGGGTGGCGGCATCAGGCATCAGGTGGGCAAAGGCATCGGGCGCACTCTGCTCACCGGCCTCGAGCGTGACGGTCTCGGGGGGGTAGCAGAGGCCGGCGTCGGCACACCCCTGGAAAGTGATGGATATCGGTACCGGACCACTGATCGATGACGCCTCGTCCGGGGCATTCTGACGGTCTGCGGCTGTCAGAGGCAGGCGAATGACCAGTGGGTCATGGAAGACGTGCACGTCACCCAGATAGGGGTCCTGCTTGAATTCGCCGGGGGGCAGGTCCGCGGCACCGAGCCGGAGGTCGTCACGGGAGGTCGCGAAGTCGAATTGATGGCGATAGAGGTAATAGCCCTCGGCACTGGTGAAGCCGACATAGAGGGTGTCGCCTTCACGCCATGCGCGGGGCGTAAAGGCCTCGTTGACCGGCAGGAAGTCGCTGCTGGATGCCTGTCTCGTGAACAGCCCGGTAGACGATTCGCTGCTGGAGGAGGCGGCCGGACTGCTGCCGAACAGCCCGGCATGGGCTGGCAGGGCGAAAATGGTCAGGCTGAGGAGCAGCACAATGACCAGCAGCACCCCGGGGCGCATCGGTCGGGCGAGGGCGAGACTGGCGCGAATCTGGCGGGAGATCGCGTCATTTGCGGGAAACGGACGAAGCACGAAGGCATCCTTTTGCAGTGCCGGGAGAAGAAGCCGATCTTGCGAGTGCCTGTGCCCTCTGCGCGATCAGCTCGCTTGAGGTGTTCGTCACGGAAAGAGGGCCGGCAATGATGCCCACGATGATCACGGGTCGCGACTTGCACCAGGATGAATGCGCCACCATGTAGCGATGATCTCCCCCCGGTTCTGACGTCGCGATGAGCGCGACTGGCACACGCAGGGACGCATGATAGGATAGGACGTACGTCATGAGTACCGGCGCTGGAGGCAACGCGGGTATCGACACCGGTTCACGGTCTTCTGACTCGTCTTTTTTCACACGGCTTTTTACAAGGCTTCATACAAGGAAGAACGCATGGCCCTATTCGGTAAAGGCAGCAAGCGTGGCGCGGGTCGCGACGTGCTGGAAACACCTCAGTATGGCTGGATCTGGAAACCACTGGTCGGGCTGTTCGTCATTTACCTGCTGGTCTGCGTTGGCCTTGGGATCTACTGGAGCAGCGAGCCGGACGAATTCAATGTCGACCAGGCCACGCGCACCGAACTGGCCCGCGTACATGGGCTGGCGGCACCCGTTGCCAGTGTCGATGGCGAGCAGCCGGCACCGGCCTTCGAGGTGCTGCCGACGGGCACGGCGACTGTCGCGACCCTGATGAAACTCAACGATACCCTGCTGCACAAGCCCGGCGGCTATCTGAAGAATGACGTGGCACCCCCGGGGCTGTGGCTGGACAACATGCCCAACTGGGAATATGGGGTACTGGTGCAGGTGCGCGACATGACGCGCGAGCTGCGCAAGGAATTCAGTCGTTCACAGTCCCAGTCCAGTGATGACAAGGCGCTGGGCAAGGCGGAATCGCTGCTGTTCATCGACGCCAATGCCTGGATGCTGCCGGAAGCCGAGCATGAATATGCCGATGCCAACCGCCAGCTGGGGGACTACCTCAAGCGTCTGAGCGATGACACCCAGAACAATGGCCAGTTCTATGCGCGCGCCGACAATCTGGTGGCCTGGCTGTCGGATGTCGAGAATCGTCTCGGTTCCCTGTCACAGCGACTGTCCGCGAGCGTCGGCAAGTCTCAGCTCAATCTGAGTCTGGCCGGTGACAAGAACGCGACCTCGGCCAAGAGCATCCAGACGGAAGAAGAGATCAAGACGCCGTGGCTCGAGATCGACGATGTCTTCTATCAGGCGCGCGGCACCTCCTGGGCGTTGATCCATCTGCTCAAGGCGGTGCGTCATGACTTCCAGGGCGTTCTGGAAGACAAGAATGCCCTGACCTCCATCGACCAGATCATCCGTGAGCTGGAGTCGACCCAGACCGATATCGGCAGCCCGGTGATCCTCAACGGTTCCGGCTTCGGTTTCTTCGCCAATCACTCGCTGGTCATGGCCAACTACATCGCACGCGCCAATTCCGCGATCAGTGACCTGCGCAGCCTGCTCGAGAAGGGCTGAAGTCTGACAGCGAGGCTGGCGGACCCTGACTGAGGTCATGTCCCGCCAGCCTCGTCAGCCTGAACTGGATCGGGCTGAGCCCAGAAAACGAAAAGCCCCCGTCAATGACGGGGGCTTTTTCATGAGCGGTCAGCAAATGAGGGTCAGTTGGCGACCGTCACGGGAAGGATCAGTCCTTCTGGTAGGCAGCTGCTGCCTTCTCGATCGCGGCACGCGCGGCATCAGCGCCGTCCCAGGAATCGATCTTGACCCACTTGCCCTTCTCGAGATCCTTGTAGTTCTCGAAGAAGTGCGCGATCTGCTGACGCAGCAGTTCCGGCAGATCAGTGACTTCCTGGACGTCGTCGTACAGGGAGGTCAGCTTCTGGTGCGGTACGCAGACCAGCTTGGCGTCTTCGCCAGCTTCGTCGCTCATGTTGAGCACGCCGACCGGACGCGCACGGATGACGCTGCCCGGCGCGACCGGATACGGAGTCACGACCAGCGCGTCGAGGGCATCGCCATCGTCAGCCAGGGTGTTCGGGATGTAACCGTAGTTGGCCGGGTAGAACATCGGAGTGGCCATGAAACGATCCACCATGAGTGCATCGATGTCCTTGTCGATCTCGTACTTGATCGGCGCGTGATTGGCCGGAATCTCGATCGCTACGTAGACGTCGTTCGGCAATTCCTTGCCAGCGGGGATCTTGTCGAAACTCATTGTCGAGTCCTTGGGTTTGCGGGTTGAAGGCCTGCGGGTCAAAATTCCGCTGAATTATACGAACTGGCAGACCGTTTTGCCATTATGCCACGCTCGATCGCCTTGCGTTGCACCAACGAGTGGTGGCACTGCAGGCTGACTCGGGTAACACTTGGCAGCGCGCGAGCCCATGTGGAGGCCATCCATCGACACTCTGGCCGATGGTGTGCCCGTTGTTCAAGGATCGCCGCGCGACTCGCGGTGCCGTGCAGACACTGTGACGAGGCCTGTCGTGGCCGGCATGCACCAGCAGGGTCGTCACCGCAGGACAGACATGCAAGGAGACCGCCTTGGCGGATGCAGAGCTTTCACTCAGTTATGGTCAGGCCTTCGTGGCACCGGACCGCAAGCGCCACCGCAGCTCGATGTCGCTGGAAATTCCTGTCGAGCGTGGCCCGCTGGCGACCAAGGGCGGCTGTGCGTTGATCGCGGATACCACCAGCAAGAACGCCATCGCCAAGCAGGCGGGCGATCTGGCCGTGCGTGGCTTTCTGGCCGACTACTTCGCCACGCCCGACAACTGGAGCGTCAAGTATTCCGCGACTCGTGTGCTGCGAGCGCTGAACAGCTGGTGCTACAGCCAGAGTCGCTTCGTGCGTGGCGGCAGTTACGTCACCTCGATTTCCGCGGTCATCTTCCGTGGCCAGTCGGCGCATCTGTTCCATGCCGGCGATACCGTGGTGTTCCGTCTGCGTGGTGGCGAGTTCGAACAGATCTCGCGTGATCATGTCACGGACCTGGGCGGTTATCGCTATCCCTCACGGGCTCTGGGCATGGATGTCAGTCTCGACATCGATTACATCGAGTTGCCGCTCAAGCAGGGCGACATCTTCCTGCTGACCACCCAGGCGGTGCGCGGCACCTTGCTGCCCTCGGACTTCGTGTCACTGATTCGTGACGATGTCTCGGATCTGGACGCCGCTAGCGAGCGTCTCGCGCATGCCGCGGCGGACCGTGCCGACGAACGTGGCTATACCGCGGATCAGTTCTGCTTCCAGCTGGTGCGTATCGATCGCCTGGCCAGTGCCAGCGAGGACACGCCGGGGCGTATCTATGGGGATCTGCCGGTGCCGCGCGAGCTGGAGCCGGGGGATCGCATCGATGGGCTGGAAGTGCTGGAGGTGATGTCACGCAGTGCGCGGGTGCGCGTCTACAAGGTCCGGGATCTCAAGAGCCGGCGCGTGATGGTGATGAAGGCGCCGAGTCCGGAGCTCTCGCTCAAGAACGCCTATCTCGAGCACTTTCTGCTCCAGCAGTGGGTGGTGGATCGCGTCAACTCGCCCTTCGTCGTCAAGGTGGTGGAACCCTCGCGCCCGCGGGATCACCTCTACTATCTGCTCGAGCATCTGGAGGCGCAGACGCTGACCGACTGGGCGCGCCAGCATCCCCAGGCCAATCTCGAGCAGCGCCTGGATATCGCCCGCCAGCTGGGCAAGGCGGTCCACGCACTCAATCGGCGTGAAGTGCTGCATCAGTTGATCCACCCCGACAACGTGATGATCGACCGTCACGGCAAGGTGGTGCTGGTGGACTTCGGGGCCTGTCATCTGCGCGAAGGGGATGGGCACGAGAGTGCCGGTCCCCTGGTGCGCCAGGTCGGGCTGACCGAGCACAGTGCGCCGGAATATGCGCTGGGGGCCGAGGTCAGTCGCCGCAGCGATCAGTACGGGCTGGCGTCGGTGATCTACTGGCTGCTGACCGGCATGCAGCCCTACGCTCAGTCGATGGATCAGCTGCGCACCCAGACGGACCTCGAGCTGCTGGAGTATCAGCCGGCACGCATGCGCAATCCGCAGGTTCCCCAGATGCTGGACGATGCCCTGAGGCGTGCGCTGGACCCCCAGCGCACCTTGCGCTTCCGACGTCTGTCGGAGCTGCTCTATGCACTGCGCCTGCCACAGCAGGACCCCGGCAAGGCCATCACGCCATCCGAGGCCATGCGCGAACCAGCCAATTTCTGGCAGGGCGTCGCCGGCATCCTGCTGTTGCTGCTGGTGCTGTCCTGGTTGCTCAAATAGCCCTGCGTGTGTCGGTGGCGTGCGGTTGTCGAGAGCAGCCTCGCGTCATGAACGAGAAAGCCCCGCACAGTGATCTGTGCGGGGCTTTCTCATGGGTGCCGCAACGGCGTTGACACAGCGCTGCCCGGGAAATGGGCAGCGCGATCAATCAGATCGAGAACGGCGTGAGCTTCTTCTCGACCTTGGCCAGCGTGAGGCGGGCGACCGCCGGCAGACCATTGACGAAGGGCGGGAAGTCCTCGCCCTGGATCAGCGGTGACAGGTACTGGCGGCAGGCGTCAGTGATGTAGAAGCCGTCTTCGCTGATGAACTCCAGCGGCATGAACTTCTCATGGTTGGCGATCTGCTCCAGCGGTGCCTCGATGATGTCCCAGGCGTAGTCAGCGCCATCGCCGAGGCGACGGATCGCCGGCATCACGGCGTTCTTGCCGGCCAGGGCCATTTCCACGGCAGCACGACCCGTGGCGTACGCCTGCTCGACGTCGGTCTTCGAGGCGATGTGGCGTGCCGCGCGCTGCAGATAATCGGCCACGGCCCAGTGATACTTGTAGCCGAGATCCTGCTTGACCATGCCGGCCAGCGTCGGCGCCACGCCGCCCAGCTGACGGTGGCCGAAGGCATCGGTGTTGCCGGCATCGGCCAGGAAGGTGCCGTCTTCATAGCGGGCACCCTCGGAGACCACCACCACGCAGTAGCCGTGGTCCTTGACGCACTGGTCGACACGCGCCATGAAGTCCTTGCGGTGGAAGGCGACTTCCGGGAAGACCACGATGTGCGGCGGCTGAGTGGCATCTTCGCCAGCCAGGGCACCGGCGGCGGCGATCCAGCCAGCGTGACGTCCCATGACCTCAAGGATGAACACCTTGGTGGAAGTGGCGCACATGGAGGCGATGTCGAGGCCGGCCTCGCGGGTGGAGGTGGCGATGTACTTGGCCACGCTGCCGAAGCCCGGCGAGTTGTCGGTGATCGGCAGGTCGTTGTCCACGGTCTTGGGCACGTGGATGGCCTGGATCGGGTAGCCCATGGTCTCGGCCAGCTGGGAGACCTTCAGGCAGGTATCGGCGCTGTCGCCGCCACCGTTGTAGAAGAAGTAGCGGATATCGTGGGCCTTGAACACCTCGATCAGACGCTCGTACTGGGTACGGTGATCCTCGATGCTCTTGAGCTTGTAACGGCAGGAGCCGAAGGCACCGCCCGGAGTATGGCGCAAGGCGGCGATGTTCTCGTCGCTTTCCTGGCTGACATCGATCAGATCTTCGGTCAGGGCGCCGATGATGCCGTTGTGACCGGCGTAGAGCTTGCCGATCTGGTCGCCGTGTTCACGCACGGCTTCGATCACGCCACAGGCGCTGGCATTGATGACGGCGGTAACGCCACCGGACTGGGCGTAGAAGGCATTGTGCTGGGGCATGGGCTTCTCGTCTCTGCTTCCTTGTCATGGTCTTGAACGGGCTGGCGCTTACCCGCCGCATCATATCCGAAAGACATGACCCCTGCACGACGCCCGGATGCCACGTGTCTGTCGTTCTGCCCCGACACGCCCGTGCTACTCGCCGCCTGGCGGGCATGCTAGGCTGCTCGGGCTTCCGGATTGGAGAAACAGATGCACCTTCACGTCATCGGTATTTGCGGTACCTTCATGGGCTCTCTGGCACTGCTTGCGCGTGCGCGCGGCCATCGCGTCACCGGCAGCGATGCCAATGTCTATCCGCCCATGAGCACACAGCTGGCCGAGGCCGGTATCACCCTGATGGAAGGGTATGCCGCCGACAATCTCGAGCCCGCGCCAGAGCTTACGGTGGTCGGCAATGCCGTCTCGCGCGGCAATCCTGAAGTCGAGGCGCTGCTCGAGCGCGGCCTGGCCTACACCTCCGGCCCGCAATGGCTGTGTGACGAGGTGCTGACGGGACGACCGGTGGTCGCCATTGCCGGCACCCACGGCAAGACCACCACCGCGACCATGACCGCCTGGATTCTCGAATGCGCGGGCCTCACGCCGGGCTATCTGATCGGGGGCGTGCCGCCGCAGCTGGGCGATTCCGCGCGTATCGGCGATCCGCAGGCACCCTTCGTGGTCGAGGCCGATGAGTACGACACGGCCTTCTTCGACAAGCGCTCCAAGTTCGTGCATTACCGCCCGCGCATCGCCGTGCTCAACAATCTCGAATTCGACCACGCCGACATCTTCCCGGATCTCGCGGCCATTGAACGGCAGTTCCATCACCTGGTGCGTACCGTGCCGGCTGGCGGCAAGCTGGTGGTCGCGGCCGACGCCATCGCCGGTGCCGAGGCGCTGGAACGCGTGCTGGATCAAGGCTGCTGGACGCCGGTGACACGCTTCGGCGATGAAGGTGGCATCGAGAATGCCGGTGGCGACTGGCGCTATCGTCTGATCAGTGCCGATGGCAGCCACTTCGCGCTGGCGGCGCCGGCCGCCGTGTCCGGCGAGGCGGACCGCTTCGTCGAGTGCCAGTGGGCGATGCGCGGACGCCACAACGTGGCCAATGCCTGTGCCGCGGTGGCCGCTGCCGTCGAGTGCGGCGTGAGTGTCGAGGCGGCGCTGCAGGCGCTCGCGCGCTTCGCGCCGCCCAGGCGCCGTCAGGAGCTGCGCGGTGAGGTGGCCGGCGTCAAGGTCATCGATGACTTCGCGCACCACCCGACCGCCATCGCCACCACGCTTGAGGGCCTGGCGCCGGGCGTGGCAGCCGAAGGGCAGGGCGGTCGTCTGTGGGCGGTGATCGAGCCGCGTTCCAACACCATGAAGCTTGGCACCATGAAGGCGCGCCTGCCGGCAGCGGTCACCGCAGCGGATCGGGTCAGCTGGTTCGCGGGCCCGACACTGGGCTGGTCACTGGACGAGACGGTCAGCGAGTGTCGTGCCCTCGGCGTTGAAGCCGATGTCGAGCAGGACCTCGACGCCCTGATCGCCAAGATCGCCAATGACTCCCGCGCCGGCGACTGGGTGGTGGTGATGTCCAATGGCGGCTTCGGCGGTATCCACGAACGTCTGTTGAGTGCACTGGCAGCACGGGAAGGTGAGGCATGAGCCAGCAAGCGAAAGCCCCCGAAGGGGAGTTCAAGTCAGCGGTCACCGTCGCGCTGACCGGGGCCTCGGGTGCCCAGTATGGCCTGCGGCTGATCGAATGCCTGGTCGCGGCGGGTCATGAGGTGATGGTGATGGTCTCCAAGGCCGCCCACATGGTGATCGCCACCGAGACCGATGAAGAACTGCCGGCGCGCCCGGCTCGCCTCACCGAGGTGCTCACCCAGCGCTACGCCGCCAGGCCCGGTCAGATTCGCTGCTTCGGCCGCGAGGACTGGATGGCGCCCGTGGCGTCCGGCTCCGGCGCGCCGAGTGCCATGGTGGTATGTCCATGTTCCACCGGCTCGCTCTCGTCCATCGCGACCGGCGCCAGCAACAATCTGATCGAACGCGCCGCCGACGTCGCCCTCAAGGAGCGTCGCACGCTGATTCTGGTGCCGCGCGAGACGCCGTTCTCGGCGATCCATCTCGAACACATGCTGAGCCTGACGCGCATGGGGGCCGTCATCCTGCCCGCCGCCCCCGGCTTCTATCACCGCCCGCAGACACTCGATGACATGATCGACTTCATCGTCGCGCGCATTCTCAATCAGCTGGGAATCGCGCATGCGCTGATGCCGCGCTGGGGCGAAGGGCATGTCAGTGGTGACTAGTGTCGCCATCTTGATCATCGGATTGTGCAGGGAGAGCAGGGAATGCTGAATTGGTCATTGTTGTCGGTGTTCGTGCCGACCTTCTTTCTGGTGTCGCTGACACCGGGCATGTGCATGACGCTGGCCATGACCCTGGGGATGACGCAAGGGGTGCGCCGCACCCTGTGGATGATGGTGGGCGAGCTGCTGGGGGTCGGGCTGGTGGCGGTCTCGGCCGTGATCGGGGTCGCGACCATCATGCTGCGCTATCCGCTGGTGTTCTCGGCCTTCAAGCTGGCCGGGGGCGCCTATCTGGTGTGGCTCGGCATCCAGATGTGGCGCTCGCGAGGGCGCCTGGCGCTGGGGGCCGTGGGCGAGGCCAGTGCTGCACCACGAGCCTCGCGGCGGACATTGGCGGCACAGGGCTTCGTCACCGCCATCGCCAATCCCAAGGGCTGGGCGTTCTTCATCGCGCTGCTGCCACCGTTTCTGGACGCGAGCCTGCCGATGACGCCACAGCTGGTGGCGCTGGTGGGCATCATTCTCACGCTCGAATTCAGCTGTCTGATGCTGTATGCCGGTGGCGGCAGTGGACTGGCGCGCTGGCTCGGTCGTGGTTCGCGCGTGCGGCTCATGAACCGGGTCGCGGGGACCCTGATGGTCGGCGTGGGCATCTGGCTCGCCACCGGCTGATCTCGGCATGCCAAGGCGTTGACCGACACACCCCGAACACACGAAGGCCCGCCAATGGCGGGCCTTCGTGTGTTCGCCGGCTGGAGCAACCGCGACGACGGGGACAATCGGGGCGGCTGGCGCAACGCCGGCAGCTGTCTCAACGGTGGTGTGCGAGTCAATTGCGTCGCAGGGTCTCCAGTGCTGCCGCCGCCACGATGAAACTGCCGCCCACCAGTGTCATCCAGGTGGGGGCCTCGCCGAGAATCAACCAGGCAAGCAGCACCCCATACACCGGCTGCAGACAGCCGATCATGCCGACGGTCTTGGCCCTGAGGCCACCCAGGGCGAAGGTCATCAGGGCATGGGGGGTGGCCGTGAACACGACGGCCAGTACCAGCATGGCGATGCCTGTTCCCGGGCTTGCGTCCATGATCTCGCCGGAGGCGAACGGCAATGTCAGCACCACCACGCCCAGCGCCTGCAGGCTCATCGACAGCACCGGGTTGAGGTGGCTGAGACGGTAGCGCACCAGCAGATTGCGCGCCGCGAACAGCAGGCCCGAGAACACGCCCCACAACACTCCCGCCAGGCTATCGCCCTGCGCGCTGCTGTCGCCGCCGGGAACCAGCAGCCAGACGCCGATGCACACCAGCCCCGCTGCCGCCAGATCCCCGGCTTTCAGGCGCGTGCCCTCCACCCAGGGTTCCAGCAGCACGATGAAGATGGGATAGGTGAACAGTGCCAGCATGCCGGTGGCCACGGACGAGACCTGCATCGCGTGGAAGTAGCTGACCCAGTGAGCGGCCATCAGCGCCGCGGCCACGCCCACCAGCGCCCAGTCGCGGCCGCTCAGGCGCAGCGAGACCTGCCACTTCAGCCGTGCGATCCACAGAAGGAACAGGCCGGCCAGCAGGCTGCGCCAGGTGGTGATGTCGAGCGCCGAGAGTGGCAGGCCCTTCGAGAACAGCGCCGTGCCGCCGAGCAGCGCGATGCCGAGATGAATCGACATGAGCGCCTGGGGCTGGTTGGCAGGGGGAGCGGCAGGACCGGGCATGGGTATCCTCTTGGGCAGAAGGCGAAGGTGGTGGCGGTGATGACGTGCAGCGATCACCTTGAGGGTCGATCGTGAATGACGGTCTAGAGCGGCAGCCACAGCAGGCGCGCCGTCAGCAGACCCAGACTCGCCAGGCTCAACCACACCACGGGGGCGGTCGGCGAGGGGCAGGGTTGCTGGACGAAGGCAGGGTAGCTGATGCGCACCAGAGCACACGCCAGCAGTCCCAGACAGGCGCCGCCCAGGATATCGCTCAGATAGTGCACGCCGAGGAAGATGCGAGACAGCCCGATCACGCTACAGGCGATGATGGCGCTCCAGTAGATCCAGCGTCGGCGTGGAGAGGGTTGCCGTTCGGCGATGAAGGCGGCTGCCAGGCCGAATACCGCGACGGCACCGGCCGTGTGGGCACTGGGGAACGACATCGAGCCCTCGAGGAAGGCGGGAGTGTCCGGACGGGGGCGCTGGATCAGATACTTGAGCACGGTATTGGCGCAGGCGATGCCGACCCAGGCGGCGCTCAGATGGATCCATATCGCATGGCGGCGCGTGAGTGCCAGCCACACGAGCCAGGGCGCCACGAGTGCCGCTAGCCCCGTGCCATCGCCGAGCTGCGACAGCCACAGGCTGGCCTGGTGCAGAAGGTTCTCGGGCAGCAGGGTGTGGAGTCTGTCGGCGAGCGAGGCCGCGACGACGTCGATCTGCCAGGGCCCGGGGTGAGCGAGTGCCGCCAGACTCATCGCGGGCACGCTGATGACGGCAAAGACCAGCAGTGCCATCGAGGCCAGCGGGAACTCGCCTTCCGGGTCGGGGTGGCGCAGCTGCCACCACAGGCGACGGCCGGATGCCGAGCGACGCATGCGGCGCGCCAGCCAGTGATAGAGGCGGCCTTCGCGGCCCAGCTGGCGGCGCAGAAAGGAGAAGGCAAAGGCGCAGGCGATCAGGCCGCTGGCCAGGCCGATCAGCAGGCCGTTGGCGCCCGGCGGCAGCGTGAACAGAGCTTGCCAGGTCTGGCCCAGCAGGTAGCCCGGCAACAGATAGGCGGGAGACCACGCCAGTGCCGAGAGACCATTGACCATGAAGAAGCGCGAGGCCGGCATGTCCAGCATGCCCGCGACCAGCGGGATGATCGGGCGTACCGGGCCGACGAAACGCCCGAAGGCGATCGACCAGCTGCCGTGACGATGGAAGAAGCGCTGACCGTGTTCGATCCATTCGGGGTGGCGCGAGAAGGGCCAGCGTTGCGGTAACTGATCCCGATGATGGACGCCGAGCCAGAAGCTCACGCCATCGCCGATCACGGCCCCCAGCGCACCGGAAAGCAGCACCAGTGGCAGGGAAAGCTCAAGGTGCCCCGCCAGCGAGGCGCCGGCCGTCAGCATGACCACGCCGGGGACCAGCAGTCCGACGATGGCGAGGGATTCGAGCAGGGAGATGAAGCCGATGATGACAATCAGCGCCACGGGGTGCTCGCTCAGCGTGGCCATCAGGGAGGTGGGGTCCAGCCAGTGAGTCAGTGTGGCAAGGGTGTTGCTCATTCATTGAGGTCCATCAGGGTGAGTTGGGCGGCCAGCAGGCGTTGTTCGAGTTTCTGTACCGTGTCGCCCGCCTTGTAGTTGACGAGACGAGCGTGAGCGATGATCGAGCCGGTCTCGGGCTGTGTCGTCGCCGCCAGGGCGGCCGTCAGGCGTTCACGCATGATCAGGGCGCCGGCCTCGCCGGTATTGGGGAGCATCAGCCAGAACGTGGCCTTGTCACTGCGACACAGCAGATCGCCCTGACGCGAGATGCCCTGCATGACATCGCAGGCCGAGGAGAGACACTCGATGCGGCGGTCTTCCCCGAATTGCTCACCGAGCATCTCCAGCTGCGGCAGGTAGATGACCAGGATGCTCAACGGCTGCTCCAGCGCACTGGCGCGTGCGGCCTCGCTGGTCAGCCGCTGCTGGCCGGTGCGCGCATTGTAGGCATTGCACTCGACTTCCTCGCTGGCGGTCATGCGCATGACACCTGACTGCAGGTTGTTGATCACGAAGGGCTGGCTGGCGACCAGCAGCAGGCAGATATAGCGCAGTACCTCGCCGAAGTTGTCATCCGGCTGACCCAGCAGCCATAGCCACAGCGGGGCCAGTACCACGTTCAAGAGCATCGCCGGCGCCAATGGCAGCAGCAGCAGCGTCAGGATGCTCGGCAATCCCAGCCACAGCGACATTCCGATGTGCGCGCTGGGGGCCTCCAGCGCCAGCATCAGGTAACCGCCGATCAGCGCCAGATAGGCGGGAAGCGGCTGCTCTTCATCCAGGAGGTGCAGAGCGGTCGCGATCCCCATCAGCAAGGTGGCCAGCACCGGTGTCAGGATGTGGGAGTAGTCCCCGACCAGATAACGCCAGAGCGCGTAGGTGGCCAGCACCAGGGTCGCCAGCAGCATGATCAGGGTCTTGCGATTGGCCAGCCGGCGGCGCTCTCTGGCGCGCGTGGCCGTCGTTGACGATGACATCAGTCTTCAGCCTCCGCCTGGGGGGTGTCGGCGAGTGCCGCCTTTCGGGAGGGGAGCGCGGGCAGGTGAGTGATCGGCTCGCGCTCCTCGCTGAGGTTGGCGCTCGCCGCCTGCAGATCGAGATGGTCGGCCTCGGTATCGTTCAGCGGCTGGACCCGTGCCCGCACTGGCATGGCGAGATGCTCCATGAGCTGCCGGCGCCGCAGGTTGGCAGCGTGTTCGCTGCGTGCCACCAACAGCAACGCCAGGCAGCCGTCGTCAAGCTGATAGCGTGTCTCATGGGGCAGCGCCGCGCTGTCCAGCGTATTCAGCAGACGGCGACGCGTGAGGCGGGTGGGCGTGGCTGGCTCCAGCAGGATCAGCTCGATGTGGATGTCTTCACGATCTGCCCGGGAAATTTCCCGCGGCAGATCCCGGAGCAGCTGGTATTGTGACCAGATGGCACGATTCGCGTCACGGCGACCGCGCCGCTCCAGCTGACGCCAGACCTCCTGCTGACGCTGACCGGCGATGGCGCCCAGCGCCATCAAGGTGGCCGTGATGCCGATGCCAAGGCTCAGCCAGTCACTGCCCAGCGGCGTGAGTGCCAGCCAAGTGGTGATCAGCCCGATGATGGCGCAGGCCGGCGCCAGCCACGCGGGGCGCGGATAGAGCAGCAGCACGGCAAACCCCCATAGCCACATCATGTGCTGCTCGGGTGCCAGCAGCACCAGCAGCGCCATGATCACCGCCACGCTGAGCATGGCCGTGGTCCGGAACCAGCCCAGCGTGAAGAGTTCGTGCGCCAGGGAGACCACCAGCAGCAAGGTGCCGCCGATGGCCAGCAGCAGTCCGGTGATGGTCAGGGCGAGGCTGATCTGGCGCGCCGCTTCCAGCAGCAACAGCACAGAGCCGAGCAGACAGATGAACTGACTAACCCGGACTTTGAACTTGATCTCCATGGTGACTTATATTGGCACCTTTCCCGTGGATGACATGAATCCGACCAGACTCCCCGGTCGGATGGGGCGCAGCGCATTGAGCCATGCCATGACAGGATGTGCGAGCGTGATGCCGCCTGCCTGTCCCGGCTCTGCCGGGCGCTGATACGGGCCAGCATACCCCAAACCATGATTTTCCGAAGTGTCGAGGTGATCCGGCGCTTTCGCTTCGCCCCTCCCTCGGCTGATCCACAGTCGCCAGAGCGGGCGGAAGGCACTTTCCTACATCTTTCTACGAATGAGACAAGGCACATGAGCGAGCTGGGCAAGCACGACACCACGGACGTCGTGGCTTACATGAACGGTCTGGGCGGCGATGCCCGCGCGGCGAGCGTGGTGATGCGTCGTGTCGACAGCGGCCTCAAGAACCGGGCGCTGCAGATCATGGCACGACTGATCGACGAGCGCCGCGAGTCGCTGACCGCCGCCAATGCCGATGACCTGACGCGAGCGCGTGACAATGGCCTGTCGGAGGCGATGGTCGACCGCCTCGCCCTCACGCCGGCGCGTATCGACGCCATGATCGAGGGGCTCGAGCAGGTCGCGGCCCTGCCGGACCCGGTCGGTGAGATCGATGGCCTGAAATATCGCCCCAGCGGCATCCAGGTCGGTCACATGCGTGTGCCGCTGGGCGTGATCGGCATCATCTTCGAATCACGGCCCAACGTCACCATCGAAGCCGCCAGCCTGTGCCTCAAGTCCGGCAATGCCTGCATCCTGCGTGGTGGTTCCGAAGCGGCGTCCAGCAACCGTGCGCTGGGTGAGATCATCCGCGAGGCGCTGGTGGCGGCCGGGCTGCCGGCGACGGCGGTGCAGGTGGTGGCCACCACGGACCGTGCCGCGGTGGGCCGTCTGATCGCGATGCCCGAGTACGTCGATGTCATCATCCCGCGTGGGGGCAAGAGTCTGGTCGAGCGCATCACCAATGAGGCGCGCGTGCCGGTCATCAAGCATCTCGACGGTATCTGCCACGTCTATATCGACGCCACGGCAGATCTCGACATGGCGGTGAGCATCGCCGAGAACGCCAAGACACACCGTTACGGTACCTGCAACACCATGGAGACCCTGCTGGTGGATGCGGCTGTCGCGGCCGAGGTGCTGCCGCGCATCGCCGAGCGTCTGGCGGTCCATGAGGTCGAGATTCGTGGCTGTGAACGCACCTGTGACATCCTGTCCGAGGCCGTGGCCGCCACGGATCAGGACTGGGATACCGAGTATCTGGCACCGATTCTGGCGATTCGGGTCGTCGAGGGCGTGGAAGCGGCGATGGCGCATATCGAGCGTCACAGCTCCGGGCATACCGAAGCCATCATCACCGACAACTATGCGCTGGCGCGCCGGTTCATGGCCGAAGTGGATTCCAGCTCCGTGATGGTCAATGCCTCCACCCGCTTTGCCGATGGCTTCGAATACGGATTGGGTGCCGAGATCGGCATTTCCACCGACAAGCTGCACGCTCGCGGGCCCGTGGGGCTGGAAGGGCTCACCACACGCAAGTATGTCGTGTTCGGCGATGGGCAGATTCGTCAGTGAGATCTCCAGATCCTTCCTCGGTCAGCGCATCGCCACGGGCGCTGGACGATAGCCAGCGCCCGCTGAATGTCGACGGCGACGCCGCGCAGCGCGAACCTGCCACACAGCCGGGTGGGGAGGCCTGCGACACTCTGCCTGACGAGAAGCCACAGCCCGGCTTCGAGGGCTGTCTCGGGCCGGTCCCCCGGGTGGCGATGCTCGGGGGCACCTTCGACCCGGTACACCACGGGCACCTTCGCAGCGCCATCGAACTGCGTGAGGCGCTGGGCCTGGATCATGTGTTGATGATTCCCTGCCATCAGCCGCCACATCGTGCCGCACCCGGGGTGAGCAGTGAGGAGCGTCTGGCCATGCTGGAGGCCGCGATTGCCGGTGAGCCGGGGCTCAAGGCGGACGCCCGCGAGCTTTTCCGGGATGGGCCGTCCTACAGTGCCGACACCCTGGCGAGCCTGCGCGGCGAATATGGCCCTCAGGCGCGGCTGGTGATGGCCATCGGCCATGATGCCTTTCTCAAGCTTGGCGAATGGCATGCCGCCGAGCGATTGTTCGATGATGCCCATGTCGTGGTGATCGAGCGCCCTGATCATGATGCTCCTCTGCCAGAGGCGTTGAAGGCCTTGATCGAGGGGCGGGAAGTGCAGACGGTGGCCGAGCTGATGGCGCGTCCCGGCGGCCTGTTGCTGCGGTTGTCATTGCCGACCCGCATGGCGATCAGCGCGACCTTCGTGCGCGAGCGGCTCGCGCTGGGGGATAGCGTGCGCTACCTGCTGCCCGAGACGGTCATCCGCCATATCGAGGCCCGGTCGCTTTACTGCCCGCCCTGTGAGTGAGGGTTCGTGACGCGTAGATTGACGATGCCCATAGGCGAGCGCATCACCAACGGGTAGAATGCGCCCCCTGCCGAACAAACTTCCGAGGAATCATGCAGACCGAAGCTCTTAAAAACCTGGTGATCGACGCCCTTGACGACCTCAAGGCCCAGGAAATCAGCGAGATCGATGTCTCCAAGCTGACCAGCGTCACCGATGTCATGGTGATCGCGACGGGGACTTCCAGCCGTCATATCGCCGCTCTGGCCAACAATGTGCAGGTCACGGTGAAAGAAGCCGGCGTCAAGCCGCTGGGTTGCGAAGGCGACAACGGTTCCGACTGGGTGTTGCTGGATCTGGGCGATGTCGTCGTCCACGTCATGCTGGCCGAAACCCGTGCCCTGTATGACCTCGAGCGCCTGTGGAGCGATCTGCCCCGCGAGACGAGCGAAGAGTTCGAACAGCGCAGCTGATTCCGCTCTTGCCTGCCTCAAGAGGCGGAGTGATGCGGCACGGCGGTGCCACCGGCGCCGGTTGCGGGCAGCATGCTGACAGGGCGGGCCCGTGGTGGTTGGACGGAAGGAGAGGGTCAGCGGGCATGCCCGTTGGCCACTGACGACACGGGACAGGACATGAAGATCCGAGTACTGGCGGTCGGGCAGAAGATGCCTGACTGGGTGGAGAAGGGTAGCCGGGAATATCTCAAGCGCATGCCAAGAGACTTTTCCCTCGAATTCATCGAACTGGCGCCCGGAAACCGTGGCAAGAACGCGGACATTGCCCGTGCCATGGCCAGTGAAGGTGATCGGATGCTCGAAAAACTCAAGGGAAATGAACATGTTGTCGCCCTTGATGTCCTAGGTAAGTCGTGGAGCACGGAGCAGCTGGCTCAGCACGCCGATGACTGGCGCCTGGGCGGTCGCGATGTGGCCATCCTGATCGGCGGTCCTGACGGGCTCGATCCACGCCTGCTGGCCCGCGCGGATCAGCGCTGGTCGCTCTCCGCGCTGACCCTGCCGCACCCGCTGGTGCGCATCGTATTGGCGGAGCAGCTCTACCGCGCCTGGACACTGCTGGTCGGGCATCCTTATCACCGTTAAGCGCCTGCCGCTTGCGACAAGACACGAGTTGCGAGACCCGCCATGCGCCAACGCCGGGCGACGATCAAGAATCCCCAACAGGAAGTGCGGATCTTTCGCCTTCGCAGTATCGTGGCCGCCGGCCTGGTGCTGGTGCTGGCCGGTTGCCTGCTGGCACGGCTGGTCTTTCTTCAGGTCGTGGAACACGATATCTATACCACGCGCTCGGACAAGAACCGTGTGCGTGTCGAACCCCTGCCGCCGACGCGCGGCCTGATCTATGACCGCAACGGTCGTCTGCTTGCCGAGAATCGCCCCAATTACAACCTGACCATCGTGCGCGAACGCGCCGGTGATCTGGAGACGACGCTTGAGCGTCTGGTCGAGATTCTCGATCTCCCCCCTGATGAAATCGAAGACTTCAAGGAACGCTCGCGTCAGCGACAGCGCCCCTATCAGCCAGCCCTGTTGATGAGTGAGCTGAGCCAGGAGCAGATCGCGCGTCTGGCGGTCAATCGCTATCGCCTGCCAGGTGTCGAGGTCGAGGCCCAGCTGCTGCGTTACTACCCGGATGCCAAGCCGCTCTCGCATACGCTGGGCTATGTCGGGCGCATCAATCAGGCGGAGCTCAAGACCCTCGACAAGGGCAACTATTCGGGAACGCACTTCATCGGCAAGACCGGGATCGAGCGCTTCTATGAAGAGGCGCTGCATGGTCAGGCCGGGCTGCGCAAGGTGGAAACCAATGCGCGCGGCCGCGTGCTGCGTGAGCTGTCGCGTATCGACCCGCAGCCCGGCAAGGACTTGACGCTGACCATCGACCGTGGCCTGCAGGATCTGGCCTATCGACTGCTCAAGGGGCGCCGTGGGGCGATCGTGGCCATCGAGCCGGAGAGCGGCGAGATCCTCGCCATGGCCTCGGTGCCGGGCTTTGATTCCAACGAGTTCGTCACCGGCATCAGCGTCAAGAGTTACCGTGCGTTGCAGTCCGACATCGACCTGCCGCTGTTCAATCGGGCGATACGGGGACAGTATCCGCCTGCCTCGACGGTCAAGCCCTTCATGTCGCTGGCGGGGCTGGACAATGGTGTCATCACGCCGCAGACCACCTTCTTCGACCCGGGGTATTTCCAGCTGCCCAATGACAGCCACAAGTATCGCAACTGGCTGCGCTGGGGGCATGGACGAGTCAACATGCGGCGCGGTATCGCCGTCTCCAATGACACCTACTTCTACAATGTCGCCTATCGGCTGGGCATCGATCGCATCAGCGAGTACATGCACAAGTTCGGGTTCGGTGAGCAGACCGCGCTGGACGTGCAGGGTGCCTTGCCGGGGTTGATGCCGTCCAAGGAATGGAAGCGCAATCGCTACGACAAGCCCTGGTATCCCGGCGAGACCATCTCCATCGGGATCGGCCAGGGCTACTGGTTGACGACGCCCCTGCAGCTCGCCTCCGCCGAGGCGGTGCTGGCCAATCGTGGCCGGCATGTGACGCCTCATCTGGCCAAGCGCATCGGCGATGAGACGGTGCTGTTGCCGCGCAGCGAAGAGAAGCCTGACGTGGTGGTGGAGAATCCGGCCTGGTGGGACGAGGTCATCGGCGCGCTTGAGGGCGTGGTCAATGGCCGCGAGGGCACGGCGCGCAAGTACGTCGGTCCCGGGCTCAAGTATCGCATGGCCGGCAAGTCCGGTACGGCGCAGGTCTTCACCCTGGGGCAGGACCAGAAGTACAACGGTCACGAGCTGGCGGAGCGTCTGCGCGACCATGCCCTGTTTGCGGCGTTCGCGCCGGTCGAGAATCCCGAGATCGCCGTGTCCGTGGTGGTGGAGAACGGTCAGGGCGGAAGCTCGGTGGCCGGCCCCATGGCACGTGCCATCACGGATTACTGGTTGTTGCCGCGCATTGATCCTGTCGCCCGTGATGCCGCCCTGACGCTGGCGGCGGCCCTGGAAGAGACGGCGGCGCAGTCCGAGCAGAGCGCAACCCCTGCAGGAGTCAATGATGCCGACTGATTATCAGCGCTCGATGCGCAGCGTGGGAGGCGAGCTCAATCGCCGGCGTCGCACCAGTCTGTGGGAGCGGATCCATCTGGACCCCTGGCTGCTGCTGCTGCTGCTGATCGTGCTGGGGTGCGGTCTGATCGTGCTCTACAGCGCCAGCGGTCAGGATATCGATTTCACGCTGCGCCAGGCGTCACGTCAGGCGTTGGCGCTGGGGGTCATGATCGGCCTGGCGCAGCTCTCTCCGAGCACGCTGTACCGCTGGGCACCTGTCGCCTACGGCGGCGGTTTCCTGATGCTGGTGGCGGTGGAGGTACTGGGGGATGTCGGGATGGGGGCCCAGCGCTGGCTGGTGATTCCCGGCGTCGTGCGCTTCCAGCCGTCGGAGCTCATGAAGCTGGCGATGCCGATGATGGTCGCCTGCTGGCTGGGGCAGCGGCCGCTGCCGCCACGCTGGCGCGATCTGGTCATCTGTGGGGTGATCATCGTCACGCCGGTGCTGCTGATCGCCCGGCAGCCGGATCTGGGAACCTCGCTGCTGGTCGCGGCGGCCGGGGTCTTCGTCATCCTGCTGGCGGGACTCTCCTGGAAACTGATCGCCTTCTTCGGGGCGTTGATCGCCTCGGCGCTGCCGCTTCTGTGGATGGTGATGCATGACTATCAACGCCGGCGTGTGCTGACCTTCCTGAATCCGGAGTCCGACCCGCTGGGAGCCGGCTGGAACATCATCCAGTCCAAGACCGCCATCGGCTCCGGAGGCTTGCTGGGCAAGGGCTATACCCTGGGGACCCAATCGCAGCTTGAATTTCTGCCTGAGCGGCATACCGACTTCATCGTCGCGGTGATCGGGGAGGAACTGGGGCTTCTGGGCATGAGTTTCTTCCTCGCCCTCTACGTGTTGATCGTGCTGCGCGGGCTGGTGATGGCCAACCATGGTCAGGACAGCTTCGCGCGCCTGACAGGGGGAGCCATCATCCTGACCTTCTTCGTCTATGTGTTCGTCAACATCGGCATGGTGTCAGGCATTCTCCCGGTGGTGGGCGTTCCGCTGCCGCTGGTCAGTTATGGTGGGACCTCCAGCGTGACCTTGCTGGCGGGCTTCGGTATTCTCATGAGCATTCATACCCACCGGCGCCTGCTGTCGCGTTGACGCGGCCTTTGCAGCTACCGGATGGCAAGGACATTCGCGGGCCGACGCCCGCAGACAGGCAAGGAGAGAGTCGATGACGGTGATTAACGCACGTGGGCGGCGTCTGAAGCACTGGGGCGCAGCCCTGATGATCGCGCCGTTGCTGGGCATGTCAGGGGCGGCCATGGCGGCGCCGGATGGCTTTGCTCCCGCCACTCACCCGGAGACGGCCAAGCTGGTGGATGAGCTGGTGGCCAAGGGGCTGGATCGCGCTCGCGTGACCGAGCTGATGAATCAGGCCGATTACAGCCAGAAAGTGCTGGATGCCATGTCGCGCCCGGCGGAAGGGCACCTGCGCTGGGACCAGTACCGCGCCATCTTCATGAAGGAATCTCGCATCGAGGCCGGCGTGAAGTTCATCGCCGAGCATCGCGAGACCTTCGATCGCGCCCAGGCCGAATATGGCGTGCCGCCGGAAGTCATCGCCGCCATCATTGGCGTCGAGACCTTCTTCGGCAAGCACACCGGCACCCACCGCGTGATCGACTCACTCTCCACGCTGGCCTTCGATCATCCGCGTCGTGGCAAGTTCTTCCGTGGTGAGCTGTCCGCCTTCCTGCAGCTGACGTTGGAGCAGGGCATCGACCCGCTCTCCATCAAGGGATCCTATGCCGGTGCGATGGGCTACCCACAGTTCATCCCTACCAGCTATCAGGCCTATGCCGTCGATTTCGATGGCGATGGCGTGCGGGACCTGTGGCACAACCCCGTCGATGCCATCGGCAGTGTCGGCAACTATTTCGCCCGTCACGGCTGGAAGGCCGGTGCACCGGTCGTCAGCGCAGCCGATGGCCCCGGTACTCCGCCGTCTTCCGTCACCTTCAACAAGACCAAGAAGCCCTACATGAGCGTCTCGGCACTTGAGGCGGCAGGGGTCGAGGTCGCGGGTGGCGTGGCAGGCAATACCCAGATCATCCCGCTGGCGCTGGACCTCAAGCAGGGGTATCGCTACGCCGTGGGCTATGACAACTTCTACGTCATCACTCGCTACAACCACAGCCATCTGTATGCGATGGCCGTGAATGAGCTGTCCCAGGCGATCAAGCGCCGTCTCGAGGATGGGGGTGCCGGATGAGCTGGTCACGCGCGCTGCCGTTGACGTTGGCGCTTGCCCTGCTGGCCGGTTGTGCCAGCAGTGGTGGCACCACGGTCAGCGACGGTGCTTCGCCGAGCACGGGCAAGAAGGCGGGCAAGAATGGGCGTTACGAGATGGATTCGGACGCCTATCCCGACGACGCGCCGGACGTCTCCGCGGTGCCGGACGCCGTGCCGAAGCCCGAGCCCTATACGCGCAGCGGCAACCGCAGCGAGTATGAAGTGTGGGGCAAGACCTATCATGTGATGGATGACCCGCGCGGCTACGTGGCGGAAGGTACCGCCTCCTGGTATGGCAAGAAGTTCCATGGCTACGCCACCGCCAGCGGCGAGATCTATGACATGTACACCATGACGGCGGCCCACAAGTCGCTGCCGCTGCCGACCTACGCGCGAATCACCAATCTGGACAACGGCAAGCAGGTCATCGTCAAGGTCAACGATCGTGGGCCCTTCCATGATGATCGCCTGATTGACCTGTCCTACAGTGCGGCGTGGCGTCTCGACATGCTTGGCCATGGTACCGGTCATGTGCGCGTCGAGACGCTGGATGCCAGCACCTGGCGGCCGGGACCGAGCCCGACCCAGGGCACGGCCGAGTCCGAGCGCCTGCTGGCCCGCAGTCAGGCGGTGCGTCGCGAGCAGGGCATCGCAGGGCTTGAGGAAATGGGCGCAACCGGCGATTCCGTGGCGGCGAAGACGTCCAGCACGAGCGTTGCCGCCAAGCCCGTGGTAGCCTCTGCGGCGCGCGCGACCGACACCACGGCCAGTGGCGCTGATGCCAGCTTCCTGCAGGTGGCGGCGGTCAGTGACCTGCAAACGGCAGACCGCATCAGCAAGCGCGTCAGCGCGGCGCTTGATCGCCCGGTCCGAGTGCTGGGCAGTGGCAATCTTTACAAGGTGCAGGTGGGCCCGCTTGAAGAAAGCGTGCGTATCGAGTCGCTCAAGTCCGCGATCGCCGATGCCGGCTTCTCCGGCGCCTTCAGCGTACAGGCACCGCGCTAGCGGTGGTGATCTGGCGCATCCATCATGCATCCCACGAGGGTGCAACATGGCCGGGGCTTGTGCCCCGGCTAACGCATGAGTGTCAAAGAGATTTCAACATGTCCCTGAAAGCCAGACTTCTTCCATTGCGGCGCCGTCTTGCCGGGCTGATGGCGGCCAGCGGTATCGCGCTGCTGACCAGCGTCACCTCCACGCCGGCCCGGGCCATCGAGGCCGACACCCTGATTCCGGCGGCGCCGCAACTGGCCGCGTCCTCCTGGATTCTGATGGATGCCAATTCCGGTCGCATCCTGGTCGAGCACAATGCCGACAAGCGTCTGCCGCCGGCAAGTCTGACCAAGATGATGACGGCCTATCTGGTCGAGAATGAAATCGATGACGGCAAGCTGACGCCGGACGAGAACGTGCGTATCAGCGTCAACGCCTGGAAGACCGGCGGCTCGCGCATGTTCATTCGCGAGGGCACCAGTGTCTCGGTCGATGATCTGCTGCACGGCGTGATCATCCAGTCAGGCAATGACGCCAGCGTCGCGCTTGCCGAGCACATCGGCGGCAGCGAGGGCTCCTTCGCCGACCTGATGAACCAGCACGCCAAGCGTCTGGGCATGAACAATACCCATTACATGAACGCCACCGGTCTGCCGCACGCGGAGCACTACTCCACGGCACATGATCTCGCGATTCTGGCGCGCCACATCATCCGCGACTATCCGGATCACTATCAGATCTATTCCCAGAAGTACTTCACCTGGAATGGCATCAAGCAGCCCAATCGCAACAAGCTGCTGTGGCGTGACAAGGACGTCGACGGCCTGAAGACCGGTCATACCGATGAAGCGGGTTACTGCCTGGTGGCGTCTGCCAAGAAGGAAGACACGCGTCTGATCAGCGTGGTGATGGGTACCAGCTCCGAAGAGGCGCGTGCCCAGGAATCCCAGAAGCTCCTGACCTACGGCTTCCGCTACTTCGAGAGCAAGAAGCTCTATGACAAGGGTGCCGTGCTCAATCAGGCCCGTGTCTGGGGCGGCGAGAAGGATCAGGTGCGTCTTGGCATGGCCAAGGAAGTCTATCTGACCCTGCCGAGTGGCCAGGCCGACAAGCTGACCGCCCGTCTTGATCTGAAGGACACCATCAAGGCACCGGTGCAGGTCGGCGAGCAGTACGGCACCCTGCAGATCAAGCTCGAGGACAAGGTGCTGGCGGAAGAGCCGCTGGTTGCCCTGGAATCAGTCGAGCAGGGCGGTCTCTTCAAGCGTCTGTGGGACGCCCTGATGCTGTTCTTCCACGGCCTGTTCAACTGAGGCTGGTGCCGTCCGCCCTTGCCAGCGAGCAAGGTGATGCGACGGTGCCCGCCACGCGCCCCTGAAACCCGGGGATGCGTCTTTCACGAAGGGCGATCCGGCTGACGGATCGCCCTTTGTTGAGTAGAATGGTCGGAAATAGAATCACTGGAAGGGCTTTCCCATGGCCAACACGCCAAAAGCGGGTGAGAAGACACCCCCCAAGATCGAATTCCCCTGCGATTTCTCCCTCAAGATCGTCGGCAATGCCGCCGAAGATCTCGTCGAAGTGGTCTGCAATGTCCTGGAAGTGCATGCGCCCGGCTTCGACGCCACGGCCATCACCTGGCAGGACAGCAAGAACGGCAACTATCGCAGCATCCGCGTGGTGATCCGAGCCACCGGAACCGACCAGCTGGATGCCTTGCACCGTGACCTCAAGGCCACCGGTCGCATCCACATGGTATTGTGACGTTCGCGTGAGACGAGCGACTTCACTGGCTTGCGCCATGAGCACAGGAGCGCATGCATGAACACGATTCACGTCCACCACCTCGGCGTGCTGCCGTATGAGGAAGTGTGGTCGGCGATGCGTGACTTCACCGATACCCGCTCGCCGGAGGCCCCGGATGAGCTGTGGGTAGTGGAGCACGCCCCCGTCTTTACCCAGGGACAGGCTGGCAAGCCGGAACATCTGCTGATGCCGGGTGACATCCCGGTGGTGCAGACCGACCGGGGTGGCCAGGTGACCTATCACGGCCCCGGCCAGCTGGTGCTCTACCCGTTGCTCAACGTCAAGCGTGGCGGCATCGGCGTTCGTCAGCTGGTCACTGCGCTGGAAGAGACGGTGGTGGCGGCGTTGGCCGAGCACGGCATCGAGGCGTATCCACGCCCCGATGCCCCGGGGGTCTACGTGAAGAAATCGGCGCAGCGCATGGATGATCCGCGCCGCTCGATGGAAGAGGCCAAGATTGCCTCGCTGGGGTTGCGCATCCGACGTGGATGCAGTTTCCATGGCGTGGCGATCAATCTGGACATGGACCTTGCGCCTTTCGGGCGCATCAATCCCTGCGGCTATGCCGGCATGGCGATGACCCAGCTACGCGACCTGACGCGCGAGCCGGTGGATCTTGCCGCTGAGCGTGACCGCCTGGTGCGTTGTCTGGGCGCAAGCCTGGGGGACGTGACCCTGACTCCGGTGAGCGGGCTGCCCGCGGCACTGGCTGACATTTCTCGAACAGCAGGACAGAACTGATGACCGAGACCACCGCTACCCCGAAGCCCGCTCCCTCCGCTGCTCCTGCTCGCAAGGAGCGTGGCGTGAAGCTGCGTGGCGCCGAGAAGGTCGCTCGCATTCCGGTCAAGGTGATTCCCACCGAGACCTTGCCGAAGAAGCCGGACTGGCTGCGCGTGCGCATGCCTGCCTCCCCTGAGGTGAGCCGCATCAAGCAGACCCTGCGCAAGCACGGCCTGCACACGGTGTGTGAAGAAGCCTCCTGCCCGAACCTGGGCGAGTGCTTCAGCGGCGGCACCGCGACCTTCATGATCATGGGCGATATCTGTACCCGTCGCTGCCCGTTCTGTGACGTGGCCCACGGTCGTCCCAATGCGCTGAATGCCGACGAGCCGCGCGAGCTGGCCGAAGCCATCGCCGAGATGCGCCTGAATTACGTCGTCGTGACCTCCGTTGACCGTGATGACCTGCGTGACGGTGGCTCCAACCACATCGCCGAGTGCATCCGCGAGATCCGCGAGAAGTGTGAAGGTACCGAGATCGAAGTGCTGGTGCCGGACTTCCGTGGCCGCATGCAGGTCGCGCTGGACGTGCTCGAGCAGACGCCGCCGGATGTCTTCAACCACAATCTGGAGACCGTGCCGAGCCTGTACCGCCGCGTGCGTCCGGGCGCCGACTATCAGTGGTCGCTGGATCTGCTCAAGGGCTACAAGGAGCGTCGCCCGGAAGTGAAGACCAAATCCGGTCTGATGCTGGGGGTGGGCGAGACTGACGAGCAGGTGCTCGAGGTCATGCAGGACCTGCGCAATCACGGCGTCGACATGCTGACCCTCGGGCAGTACATGCAGCCGTCACGCAGCCACCTGCCGATCGATCGTTGGGTCCACCCGGATACCTTCGACTGGCTCGGTCAGAAGGCGCGCGAGATGGGCTTCTCGCATGTCGCCTCCGGTCCGCTGGTGCGCTCTTCCTATCACGCCGACAAGCAGGCGCATGGTGTGGAAGTGAAATAAGCCGGACTGGCCCAAAAAAAACCGCCGCGGAGATCATCTCCGCGGCGGTTTTTTTGGTTCATGAGCACAGGGGCGTGTGGTGGAGCGTCATTGCTCCGTGGCCAGCGGCAGGCAGGCGACGCTGTGCCCGGGAATCGGCTCCATCGGCGCGCTGAAGTGTGCGTTGAGCTCCGGCAGCAGCTCGCGCACGAAACGCAGGAACAGCTCGGTGACCGGCGTGGGGTAGCGATCCTTGGGATAGACCGTGCACCAGGAGCGTCTGAGCGGGAAGCCCGGCAGGGACGGCGAGGCCAGCAGGCCGGAGGCCAGCTCCAGCTGGACGGCCAGCCGCGGCAGGATCGCCACGCCCAGATGCGCCATCACGCCCTGCTTGATGGCCTCGTTGGAGCCCAGCTCCAGCGTATGGCGCAGCGAGACGCGCTCGCGGGCGGCGAATTCCTCGAAGGCGGTACGCGTGCCGGAGCCGGGCTCGCGCATCAGCATGTAGTACTGGGCGAGATCCTCCAGCGTGACGCCCTTGACGTCCAGCAGCGGGTGGCCGGGCCAGACGATGGGGATCAGCTCGTTGTCCAGGATCGGCATGAAGGCCAGGTTGGCGTCATCGGGCACCATGCCCATGATCACCAGGTCATCGCGTCGCTCGGCGAGGCGTTCCAGTGCCTGGCCGCGATTACAGACGCGCAGGCGCACCGAGACTTCCGGGTAGCGGGCACGAAAGCGCGCCAGAATGTGGGGCACCACATACTGGGCCGTGGACACGGCCGCCAGATTCAGCTCGCCACGGATGGTGCCGGCGATTTCCGACAGCTCCATCTGCAGGCTCGAGACTTCCCCGAAGATCGACTGTACCGAGCTTGCCAGCGCATCCGCCGCCGGCAGGATATGCAGCGTCTTGCCGGCATATTTGAACAGCGATTGCTCGAGCGCCTGCTCCAATTGGCGAATCTGGGCACTGACGGCGGGCTGTGTCAGTCCGAGTTGCTCAGCCGCACGCGAGTAGGACTGCTGGCGATGGACAGCCTGAAATACCTGTAACTGTCTGAAAGTTAATCGGTTTAGCAGATTTGGACGCGACATGACACACCCAGTCATAAGGTTTTGCTTATAGATTGGCAAAAAAATATCAACTTTTCTATTGGTCTCTCGCTGGGTAGCGTGGAAAGCCTGAGAACATGACTGCCCTCGCAAGCCTTCAGGGTTGCAGGAGAGTCAGACGCAAGCCGTCAACAACAAGATCACCGCGTTCCGTCAGGGAGAGTCACCATGTTCCGCAAGTTGCTGATTGCCAACCGAGGGGAAATCGCAGTGCGCATTGTACGCGCCTGTGCCGAGATGGACATCCGCTCTGTCGCGGTCTACACCGAAGCCGATCGTTTCTCGCTTCACGTCAAGCGTGCCGATGAAGCGCATTTCATCGGCGAAGACCCGCTGGCCGGCTACCTGGACCCCCGTCGCCTGGTGGATCTGGCCCGCGAGACAGGCTGTGATGCCATTCATCCGGGCTATGGTTTCCTTTCCGAGAATGCTGAGTTCGCGAGAATCTGCGAAGCGGCGGGCATTGCCTTCGTGGGCCCGTCCAGTGATGTCATCGCGCGCATGGGAGACAAGACCGAAGCCCGCGCCGCCATGAAGGCGGCTGGCGTGCCGGTCACGCCGGGCTCGAAGGGCAATCTGGCCGATGTCGAGGAAGCCTTGAGCGTGGCGGAACAGGTGGGGTATCCGGTGATGCTCAAGGCTACCTCAGGTGGTGGGGGGCGGGGTATCCGGCGTTGTGATGATGCCCAGCAGCTCAAGCAGGCCTGGGGTCGCGTGATCTCGGAGGCTACCAAGGCCTTCGGCAGTGCGGATGTCTTCCTGGAGCGCTGCGTGGTCGACCCGCATCACATCGAGGTCCAGATTCTGGCCGACAGTCACGACAACGTGATCCATCTGTTCGAGCGTGACTGCTCCATCCAGCGCCGCAACCAGAAGCTGATCGAGATTGCCCCCAGCCCTCAGCTGACGCCGGAGCAGCGCTCCTACGTCGGAGAGATGGCGGTGCGCGCCGCGCGGGCCGTGGGCTATCGCAATGCCGGTACCGTGGAGTTCCTGGTCAAGGGCAACGAGATCTACTTCATGGAGATGAACACCCGCGTCCAGGTGGAGCACACCATCAGCGAGGCGATCACCGGCGTGGACATCGTGCGCGAGCAGATCCGCATCGCCTGGGGCCACAAGCTGGCCTTCCGTCAGGAAGACATCCGCCATCACGGCTATGCCATCCAGTTCCGCATCAATGCCGAGGACCCCAAGAACGACTTCCTGCCCAGCTTCGGGCGCATCACGCGTTACTACGCCCCCGGCGGGCCTGGCGTGCGAACCGATACCGCGATCTATACCGGCTACACCATCCCGCCGTATTTCGATTCCATGTGCCTGAAGCTCATCGTGTGGGGGCTGACATGGGAAGAGGTCATCAATCGCGGGTCACGCGCCCTCAATGACATGCGCCTGCAGGGGGTCAAGACCACCGCGCCTTACTATCAGGAAATCCTCAAGCATCCGGACTTCCGCAACGCGCGCTTCGATACCGGTTTCGTGGCGGCGCATCCGGAGCTGACCCAGTACTCGGTCAAGCGCCTGCCGGAACAGACGGCACTGGCGATCGCGGCGGCGATCGCGGCGCACGCCGGTCTCTGAGTCCACCCCTGACATGCCGTTCGAGTCCTTCCCCCGACTCCTCAACCAACAATGACAAGGACACCTGACATGACTGCTGCTACCTCCACTCCCCATGCCGCGAGCGACTCTGCGGCGGATGCCGTCAAGGTCACCGAAGTCGTCCTGCGTGATGGCCACCAGTCATTGATCGCCACGCGCATGCGCACCGAGGATATGCTGCCCATCGCGGCACGTCTCGATCAGGCCGGCTTCTACAGCCTCGAGGTCTGGGGCGGTGCGACCTTCGATGCCTGTGTGCGCTTTCTGAAGGAAGACCCCTGGGCGCGTCTGAAGTCGCTCAAGGAAGCCATGCCCAACACGCCGCTGCAGATGCTGCTGCGCGGCCAGAACCTGCTCGGCTATCGTCATTATGCCGATGACGTGGTGGAGGCCTTCGTCGAGCGTGCCGCGGCCGGCGGCATCGATATCTTCCGCGTGTTCGATGCCCTGAATGACCTGCGCAACATGGAAACCGCCATGCGCGCGGTCAAGAAGGCCGGCAAGCACGCCCAGGGCACCATCTGCTACACCGTGAGCCCGGTGCATACGCTGGAGATGTATGTCGAGCAGGCGCGCAAGCTGGTCGAGATGGGCGCCGATTCCATCGCGATCAAGGACATGGCCGGGCTGCTGACCCCGTATGCCACCTTCGACCTGGTGAGTGCGCTGGTCGAGGCTGTCGAAGTGCCGATCCACCTGCACAGCCATGCCACGGCAGGCCTGGCACCGCAGTGTCAGATCAAGGCCGTCGAGGCGGGCTGCCGCCACATCGATACCTGCATCTCGGCCTTCGCCGGTGGCACCAGCCACCCGGCCACCGAATCCTTCGTCGCCTCGCTGCGTGACACTCGCTGGGACACCGGACTGGAACTGGAGTCGCTGCGTGAGATCGGCGACTACTTCAGTGAGGTGCGCCGCAAGTATTCGGCCTTCGAGAGCGAATTCACCCGTGAGGATGTCTCGGTCCAGATCAGCCAGATTCCCGGCGGCATGATGTCCAACCTGGCCAGTCAGTTGAAGGAGCAGAATGCGCTGGAGCGCATTCGTGAGGTGTTCGCCGAGATTCCGCGTGTGCGTGCCGATCTGGGCTATCCGCCGCTGGTCACCCCGACCTCACAGATCGTCGGTACCCAGGCGGTGCTCAACGTGCTGACCGGCGAGCGCTACAAGAGCATCACCAATGAAGTGAAGCGCTATCTGCAGGGCGGCTATGGCCAGGCGCCGGCACCGGTCAACGAAGAGGTTCGCTCGCGTGCCATCGGCAACGCACCGGTGGAGGTCGGGCGTCCGGCGGATCTGCTGAGCCCGGAAATGGCGCGTCTCACCGAGGAGCTGGGCGAGCTGGCCGAGTCCCCTGAGGATGTCTTGACCTTCGCCATGTTCCCGGAGCTGGGGCGTGACTTTCTCAGCGAGCGCCGCGCCGACACCCTCACGCCGGAAATCATCCCCCAGGGCGAGGCGGAGCGTCCGGTGTCTTCCGGCGTGCCGACCGAGTTCGTCATCGATGTCCACGGCGAGTCCTATGCGGTGCAGATCACCGGCGTCGGCGGTGCCAAGGGCAGCAAGCGTCACGTCTATCTGACTCTGGACGGCATGCCGGAAGAGGTGGTGTTCGAAGCCAAGGACGATTACGTGGCAGGTGGCCAGAGCGGCGGGCGCGCGAGTGCGTCTGCGCCGGGGCACGTCACCACGGCGATGCCGGGCAATATCGTCGAGGTGCTGGTGGCGGTGGGTGACAGCGTCACGGCAGGTCAGTCGGTGCTGATCAGCGAGGCGATGAAGATGGAGACCGAGATCACGGCGCGCGTCGACGGTACCGTCAAGGCCATCCACGTGGCTCGCGGCGATCGCGTCACGCCGGGGGAAGTACTGATCGAAATCGAGTGATGCCGCGGCCGGCGAGGTTGCAAAACCCGCTCGCCGTCTCCATCTGACAGCTATTCGATCACCAGGGACGGCCGGGCATCGTGGATGTCCTGCCGTCCTTTCCTGTGGAAGGACCATCATGGCAACACATTTCGAGCAGGTTCCCGGCCTGAGTGAGCAGATTGATCCGGCTACCCGAGGCTATGTCTTCAACCAGACCATGCTGCGCATCAAGGATCCGACGCGTAGTCTGGACTTCTATACCCGTGTGCTCGGCATGCGCTTGGTGCGCAAGCTCGACTTCCCGGAAATGCAGTTCAGCCTCTATTTCCTCGCCTATCTGGACGACGACCAGGCCAGTGACGTGCCGAGTGATGATCTCAAGCGCACCACCTACACCTTCGGGCGTGAGGCGATGCTGGAGCTGACGCACAACTGGGGGACCGAGGACGACCCGGACTTCGCCTATCATGACGGCAACGCCCAGCCTCAGGGCTTCGGCCACATCGGGGTCAGCGTGCCGGACGTCTACGCCGCCAGCGAGCGCTTCGAATCGCTGGGTGTCGAGTTCGTCAAGCGCCCCGATGATGGCAAGATGAAGGGTCTGGCCTTCGTCAAGGATCCCGACGGCTACTGGATCGAGATCCTGCGTGCCGATACCTTCGAGCGTCAGGCCAACGGCCAAGCCTGAGGCAGGCCTCCGATGTAAAAGAACCGCCACCACCGGCATGCCCGGGGTGGCGGTTCTTTCGTTGATACGACACCCCGCGTTGCAGGGGTGTCAGTGGCATCCGGTTGCTGCAATGATGAGGTCTGACTGAGACGCTCAAGGTTCGAGATTGAGGGACCTTGAGATTGAGGGACCTTGAGATTGAGGGACCTTGAAATCGATGGCCCATGACGAAAGGGGAAACAGCCATGTCGGAGAATGCACAGCAGTTGAGCGGCAAGGTGGCGGTGGTGACCGGAGCCTCGCGCGGCATCGGCGCAGGCATCGCTCAGCGTCTGGCGGCGGACGGCGCCCGGGTGGTGGTCAATTACCGCAGTGATGTCGATGGGGCGAATCAGGTGGTGGCCGAGATAGTGGCAGCTGGCGGGCAGGCGCTTGCCGTCCAGGGCGATGTCGGCGACAGCAAGATGGCCAGTCAGCTGTTCACGGTGGCCACTGAGCACTATGGCGGAGTGGATATTCTGGTCAACAATGCCGGGATGAGCCTCTACAAGCCGCTGGCCGAGTTCACGGATGAGGACTTTTCCAGTCTGATGCAGGCCAACCTCACCGGCAGCTTCAACATGATGCGCGAAGCCTCGCGCAAGCTGCGTGATGGGGGCCGCGTGATCAATATCTCCACCTCCGTGACGCGCCAGATGTTCGCCACCTATGGTCCCTATGCGGCGTCCAAGGCCGCGGTGGACCAGCTCACTCGCGTGCTGGCCAAGGAGGTCGGCGCACGCGGGATTACCGTCAATGCCGTGGCGCCGGGCCCGACGGATACCGGGCTGTTCCGGCATGGCAAGAGCGAGGAGACCATCGAGCGCCTCAAGGGCATGGCAGCGCTGGGGCGTATCGCGGATGCCACGGATATCGCGGCCGTCGTGGCCTGGTTGGCCGGTGAGGAATCCGCCTGGGTCACCGGGCAGGTCATCGGCGCCAATGGTGGTTTCGCCTGAGTGCGCCATTTACGGCTATGCTGATGGCAAGTCGGATGTTCATCAGTCGTTGTCATGAGGGGCAGGGATGAAGGTGACGGTAAGCGAAGCTCAGGAAAATGCATCGACAACGCGCGCATCGGCTCATGTGCTGCGGGTCGGCTACCCGGGACGGCTCGGGGGGTACTCACGCGAATGCGCCGCCAAGATGTATGCCTCGAATGCCACCTTGAGTGCCTATGCGGGCATCGACGAGGTGGTCAACGCCCTGGTGAGAGGAGAGGTGGAGGCTGCCGTCGTCCCCTGGTCAAGAGGGCATCAGCGACCGGTGACGGCCACCCACGAGGCGTTGGCCTGCTGGCCGGGCATTCGGGTGGAGCGTCGGCTTTTCCGTGCCATCAGCCTCAGCCTGCTGGGGCCACCGGACCTCTGTCCCTCGAAGGTCCAGCGCATCGTGGCGCGCGAGGCTCTGTTCGAGGAGTGCAGCGAGTGGCTTGAGCACAATCTCCCCGGTGTCGCACGCATCGAATGCCTGCACATGGCGGATGCGCTGGACATGGCCGAGGGGCGCCACGATACCCTGGCGATCGCGCCACCGTCTCTCGCACGCAGGCCGGGTCTGGTGTGCCTTGCCGAGCGGATCGAGGACGACCCCGGGCGTGTCGCTCAGTTTGCGGTGTTGAAGCGCGATACCAGCAGCGTGCGTGGCCAGGGATATCTGGACGACGCGCCCTCAACTTCGCCAGATTGTGTGGCAGGCGAGTCTGATCCGGGCTGAGTATCCTTCGACATGGAAGCCATCGCCCGTGCGTCGCTGCCATGTCCGGTGACCTGCTGATACTCTGAAGGCTTTCCTTGCCTCGGGTACGACACGATGCCTCACTCCATTGCTTCCTCAGAGACTGACACGAGAGCGTCAAAGGCCGATGCTACCTCGGCCAGCAGCCCCGACAGCTCGCCGTTGTCGTTTCCTGCATCCCCCGCGCCTCTCGACTCCCCCCTTGCGCTGGATGCGCGCCTGCCGGTACGGCCTGCCCCTTACGAATGTTCGCTGCCGAGTGCCGGACTGATTCTGGTCGATGAGATCAACGGCTTCTGTCAGGTGCAAGGAGGCGCTCTGGCCCCGCAGGCCGACAATGCCCAGGTAACCCGCATGGTGGCGCTCAGTAACGACGTGGCGCGCTGTTTCTCGGCGCACGCCCGCCCACTGCTGGCCTTCATTGACTCCCACTCACCCGGCGTCCCGGAGCCGCCCTATCCCGCTCACTGTGAGCAGGGTAGTGGTGAGGATGAGCTGGTGGCAGAGCTTGCGTGGCTGGAGAGCGATCCGCATGCCACTCTGGTACGCAAGGATTGCATCAATGGATATATTGGCGCGATCGACCCGGCAATCGGTGTCAATGCGCTGCAGGATTGGGTTGGCCGGCAGCGACTGAAGACGCTGGTAGTGGCGGGAATCTGCACGGACATCTGCGTGATGGACCTGGTGCTGACGCTTCTCTCTGCACGCAATCATGGTCTGCTGGGCGAGGTGAGCGACATCGTGGTGCTGGAGCCTGCCTGCGCCACCTATGATCTGAGTGCGGAAAGCGTGGCTGCCCTTGGATTGCCTGCGCCCGCCATCCACCCGCAGCGAGACGCCCATCACATCGGGCTCTATTGCATGGCCTCACGCGGGGCGATCATCGCCAGCCAGCTCAGGATTCAGGCGTGAGGCATCAGACGCCTGGAGGAATGCGCTTGAGGCTGTCAGTCAGGTACAGGTCCGAAATGTAGTTTGATTACGACATTTTTGCGGATATTCGCTGTTCTGCATGAAGCCAATGACCATGTGGATCACGCTGACATGAGCCCATACGCAGACGCCCGCCCACTCAAATGAGGGGCGGGCGTCTGCGTGTATCGGCAATGTGCCAGTGTCAGGCGCGGGTGCTGACCCAGTCATTGGCATCGGGGACCGCGATCTCGACCGACTCCGACATCAGTGATGAGTGGAACATGAAGTCGGCACTCGCGACATTGTTGGCCACCGGCACGTTCCACAGTGTCGCCAGGCGCAGCAGCGCCTTGACGTCAGGGTCGTGCGGCATCGGAGCGAACGGGTCCCACAGGAAGATGAGCAGGTCGAGATTGCCTTCGGCGATGCGCGCACCGATCTGCTGATCACCACCCAGCGGCCCGCTCATCAGGCCTTCGACCTCAAGTCCGAGCTCCTTGCTGATGCGTCGGGCCGTGGTGCCGGTGCCCAGCAGCTGGTGGCGTGACAGCTCATCGCGCCAGCGCATGGCCCAGGCCAGCATCTCATCCTTCTTGCCATCGTGAGCCACCAGCGCAATCCGCTTGCGTTCTGCCAGGGTGCGTCGTGCCTGGCGCTTGGGTCGTTGCTCGCTCATGCCGCTTGATCTCCTGAAGGCGGGGTGTCAGCCCCGCCAGTGATAACGCTGCCGGTGTCGATCCGTCGATGCCGGTCGCTCAGTCGATGGTGCCACCGACAGTGACGATCTTCATGGTGTTGGTGCCACCGTGGGCATTCATCTGATCGCCTCGGGTCAGAATCACCAGATCACCACGGTTGGCGATGCCGCGCGCTTCCAGCTCGGCGATGGCGCGACGGTTGATCTCCTGCGCCGGCAGCTCGCTGGAATCGAAGGGCAGTGACACCACGCCACGATAGAGAGCCATGCGACGCTGGGTCTTCTGGTCCTGGGCGAGACCGACGATCGGCAGACCCGAGCGGATGCGCGAGGCGATCAGCGGGGTATAGCCGGATTCGGTCATGCAGACGATGGCCACGACACCCGTCAGGTGGTTGGCCGCGTACATGGCAGACAGTGCGATGGTCTCATCTGTCTTGCTGAAGCCTTCGTGGATGCGGTGCTGGGATTCCTGGGCGGCACGTTCACGCTCGGCACCCAGGCAGACACGATCCATGGTCTCGATGGTCTCGACCGGGAAATCGCCTGCCGCGGTCTCGGCCGACAGCATCACGGCGTCGGTGCCGTCGAGCACGGCATTGGCGACGTCGAAGACTTCGGCGCGGGTCGGCAGCGGGGCGCTGATCATCGACTCCATCATCTGGGTCGCGGTGATGACCACGCGGTTGAGGCTGCGGGCACGGCGGATCATGCGCTTCTGCACGCCGATCAGCTGTGCGTCGCCTATCTCCACGCCCAGATCGCCACGCGCCACCATCACGCCTTCACTGGCGAGGATGATGCCGTCGAGCACGGCGTCGTCGGCGACGGCTTCGGCGCGCTCGACCTTGGCGATCAGGCCGATGTCACGACCTTCCTCGCCCAGCAGCTCACGTGCCAGCTGCATGTCGGCGCCACTGCGCGGGAAGGAGACGGCCAGATAGTCCACGCCGATGTCGATGGCGGTCTTGAGGTCTGCCTTGTCCTTCTCGGTCAGCGCCTCGGCGGACAGGCCACCGCCTTGCTTGTTGATGCCCTTGTTGTTGGACAGCTTGCCACCCACCTTGACGGTGGTGTGGATCTCGTTGCCCTTGAGTTCGTTGACCTCGAGCACCACGCGACCGTCATCAAGCAGCAGAACGTCGCCGGCGACCACGTCATCGGCCAGTTGCTGATAGTCGCAGCCGACACGCTCGACGGTACCTTCATCGCGGCCCAGGCCGATGTCCAGGATGAACGGTTGGCCTTCCTGAAGCTGGACAGCGGTGTCCTTGAAGCGGGCGATGCGGATCTTCGGACCCTGCAGATCACCCAGCACGGCGACGCTGCGGCCCTGGGCGGCGGCGGCGGCACGGACGGCCTCGGCACGCATGCGGTGGTCTTCGGGGCTGCCGTGAGAGAAGTTGAGGCGAACCACATCCACTCCGGCACGGATCATCGCGTCGAGGACGCCCGGCTTGTCACTGGCCGGACCGAGTGTGGCGACAATCTTGGTGCGGCGGATCGGGCCGTTGAACGCGTGCGGCATGAGAACATACTCCTTGAACACTTGCGTGAGGGGTCAGGCGGTTTGTGTTGTCATTTTACTACATTGACGACGTAAAGGGAGCCTGTCGAGTGTCGTGGTTGATTGGTGTGGTAGCGCGTGAGTGATTCGGCTGCCATGGCGGCGATGGTAGCGACATGACTTGCGTCTTCACAAGCGCTGGCGTCAGGCTGGTGGCCAGTCAGACATGGCGTGATCCGAGAGGCCCTGGCTGTGAGGATGGCATCTACGTTGACCCGCAGGCCTGCCACTGCCTGTGTCAGTAATGCCACACTGATGTGACGAATCGTGAAAAGGCCACTTATATATAGTCATGGCTTGCCTGTCGTCATGGCGACACATGCACCTGGCGGGTCTGGCAGGTCCGGGTGCCGGTCGATGACCGCGTCATGCCTCGGGCGTCGATTCTCGAGATTCGGGGTGGTGTGTGATGTCCGCTGCCACCACCCACATGTCGTGGTGCTGGCAACATTGCTGGTCAGCGCTGAAATGCTGGGGTAGGGTAGGCGCATTTTTAGGCTGGGATAAAACCCAGCGCTACGAGTCATTCGCCGGTGCAGTCAGCGCCGGCCAGGAGATGCGAGCAACCATGGGCAAGTCACTGGTGATCGTCGAGTCGCCTGCCAAGGCCAAGACCATCAACAAGTATCTCGGCAACGACTTCGTGGTGAAGTCGAGTGTCGGGCATATCCGCGATCTGCCGACCAGCGGTAGCGGCAAGCAGGCCACCGATCCCAAGGAGCGTGCCCGTCAGGCAGCCGAGACGCGCAAGATGTCGCCGGAAGCCAAGGCGGCTCACAAGGAAAAGAAGGCCAAGACGCAGCTCATCCGTCGCATGGGGGTAGACCCGGAGAACGGCTGGGAGGCGCATTACGAGATCCTGCCCGGCAAGGAAAAGGTCGTCTCCGAGCTGACGCGCCTGGCCGAGAAGGCCGACACCATCTATCTCGCGACGGATCTGGACCGCGAAGGGGAGGCGATTGCCTGGCACCTGCGCGAGACCATCGGTGGCGACGATACCCGCTACAAGCGCGTGGTGTTCAACGAGATCACCAAGAAGGCGATCACGGCGGCCTTCGATGAGCCGGGCGATCTGAAGATGGACCGCGTGCATGCTCAGCAGGCGCGTCGCTATCTGGATCGTGTCGTCGGTTTCATGGTCTCGCCGCTGCTGTGGGCCAAGGTGGCTCGTGGGCTGTCGGCCGGGCGAGTGCAGTCGGTTGCCGTGCGCTTGATCGTCGAGCGTGAGCGTGAGATCCGTGCCTTCATTCCGGAAGAATTCTGGGATGTGCACGCAGAGCTTGCCGCGACCAGCGGCGAGGCGATCCGTTTCGAGTTGGCGCGTCAGGATGGCAAGGCCTTCCGTCCGACCAGCGAGAAGGAAACGCTGGATCGCATCGCGGCGCTGCGTACCGCTCGGCTCGCGATTTCCAATCGCGAAGACAAGCCGACCCGCTCCAAGCCGAATGCCCCCTTCATCACCTCGACCCTGCAGCAGGCGGCCAGCAGTCGTCTCGGCTTCTCGGTCAAGAAGACCATGATGATGGCGCAGCGCCTCTACGAGGCCGGTTACATCACTTACATGCGTACCGACTCGACCAATCTGTCGGCGGACGCGGTGGCCACCGCGCGGGACTTCATCGCTGAGGAATTCGGCGACAACTATCTGCCGCAGGCCGCCAACGTCTACTCCAGCAAGGAAGGCGCCCAGGAAGCTCACGAAGCGATCCGTCCCTCCGAGGTGGCGCGTCGCGCGACGGACCTCACCGGCATGGAGCGTGATGCGGAGCGTCTGTATGAGCTGATCTGGCGTCAGTTCGTCGCCTGCCAGATGGTGCCGGCGGAGTATCTGTCCTCGACCCTGACCATCGAGGTCGATGGCTACGAGCTGCGCGCCAAGGGCCGGGTGCTCAAGTTTGACGGTTATACCCGCGTGATGAAGCCGGCGGGCAAGAAGGAAGAGGACCAGTCACTGCCGGACCTGGCCATCGGCGAGGTGCTGGAGCTGGTCGAGCTGGACCCGCAGCAGCACTTCACCAAGCCGACGGCGCGTTACACCGAAGCCAGTCTGGTCAAGGAGCTGGAGAAGCGCGGCATCGGCCGTCCTTCGACCTATGCGGCCATCATCTCGACCATTCAGGATCGTGGTTACGTGGCGCTGGAAAATCGGCGTTTCTACGCCGAGAAGCTGGGTGACATCGTCACTGATCGTCTCAGTGAATCCTTCAAGGACCTGATGGACTTCGGCTTCACCGCGCGCATGGAAGACTACCTCGATGAGGTGGCCAACGGTCAGCGCAACTGGCGTGAACTGCTGGATGCCTTCTACGCCGAGTTCAAGGCCGAGCTGGATCACGCCCAGTCAGAAGAGGGCATGCGCCCGAATCAGCCGGTGCCGACCGATATCGCCTGCCCGACCTGTGGCCGCGAGATGCAGATCCGTACCGCCTCCACTGGCGTCTTCCTGGGGTGCTCCGGTTACAACCTTCCGCCCAAGGAGCGCTGCAAGACCACCATCGACCTGTTGCCGGGGGATGAGGCGGTCGCCGCTGACGCGGATGAGAATGCCGAGACCGATGCACTGCGTGCCAAGCGCCGTTGCCCGATCTGCGCCACGGCCATGGACAGCTATCTGATCGACGAGCAGCGCAAGCTGCACGTCTGCGGCAACAGCCCGGACTGCGTGGGACATGAAGTCGAGCAGGGTCAGTTCCGCATCAAGGGCTACGATGGGCCGGTCATCGAGTGCGACAAGTGCGGTGCCGACATGCAGCTCAAGACCGGGCGTTTCGGCAAGTACTTCGGCTGCACCAACGAGGATTGCAAGAACACCCGCAAGCTGCTCAAGTCCGGTGAAGTGGCACCGCCGAAGATGGACCCGATCCCCATGCCGGAACTTGCCTGCGTGAAGGTCGAGGATCACTACGTGCTGCGTGATGGCGCCAGTGGCCTGTTCCTTGCCGCCAGTCAGTTCCCCAAGAATCGCGAGACGCGTCCGCCGCTGGTCAGCGAGCTCAAGGCGCATGCCGACGAGCTCCCGGAGAAGTATCACTTCATCCTCAAGGCGCCGGAGAAAGACCCCGATGGCCGCCCGACGCAGATTCGTTTCTCGCGCAAGGCCAAGGAGCAGTTCGTGATGACGGACGAAGATGGCAAGGCGACGGGGTGGAAGGCGACCTTCGACAACGGCCGTTGGGTCGTCGAGGACAAGCGCAAGGGAGCCAAGAGCTGATGAGCCAGCGTGGCCGCACCAATCAACTGCTGTATCAGGCCGAGTTGCTGCTGGAGCAGGCGGCCGTCGCGACGCGTGATGAGCATGCCGTCGCACGGCGCATGGCCGGTGAGGAAGGGGCGCTGGCGTTGATGGAGCTGGCATTGGCCTCGTTGATCGAGGAGTGCGCCGCGTCGGCACGCTGGCCTGAGGGCAGCTGGCGCGAGCGGCTGGCCACACCGCCGACTCCCGTGGCGGAAATCGAGCAGTTGCGAAGCCTGCAGGCGCAGCCGGACAGTTGGTTGAGCCAGCTGGTGGCCGATATCACGCGTCTGCATGAAGAGGGCGGTGCTGCCCGGCGTGAGGAAGGCCAGGCGCGTGGCGATGGTCTCATCATCGCCGCGGCGGCCAATGCGCCTCTGGCAGAGCGTCTCGCCACGGCAGTCAGCGCCATGAAGGCGTTGCTGTCACACCTTCGCGAGTCGAATGTGGAGTGGTAGCGTCGCGCCTTGCCTGACCCGAAGGCGCTGGCATGTCACGCACCTGTCATTCAGGTGACGCCCTGGCATGACGGGTGCTAGACTGGCGGCATTGTGGCAAGCCCTGCATTCTCCGGTACGACCATGGCTCTGGCTGTGGTCGTACTTTTTTCTGCATTGTCGCCAGTGACTGCAAGTCGCAGGGCCTGCCCGCCGTCAAGCTGACGATCACAACGACGCCGGTATCCTCAGGATGCCGTGCAGGAGGAATGACGTGTCCGATCCCGCCGTACTTGAAATCGTGCAAATGGAAGATGGGGAAGTGATCCTGCGTGCCGCCGAGAGTGAAGGTGAGCCACTTCTGAGTATCCGCATCTCCGATGAAGCTGCCGATCTGCTGCGTGACAATCGCTTCGAGGTCGCGCGTGAGATGATCGACCACGCCATCACCCGCACCCGCCTGTGGGATGGCGAGGATGATGAAGACGAGCAGTCGGAAGGCATGGTGCACTGAGCACTTCCCGCATGTCTGCCTGCCACGAAAAAACCCGCCAATCGGCGGGTTTTTTCGTGGATGCCCTGATGGCGACAATCGTCATCTGCGCGTCAGCGCTGTGAGGACAGACTGCCTGCGAGCCTTGAGATCAGTGCAGGCCGCCATCGCGGATCACGCCCACGCCGAGGCCCTCGATTTCCAGGCTGTCCGTGCGCAGATCCACCTTGATGGGAGCGAAGTCCTCGTTCTCGGCTTCCAGCCATACGTAATGGCCATCGCGACGGAAACGCTTCACCGTCACTTCATCCCCCAGACGCGCCACCACGATCTGTCCGTCACGCACGCTGCTCGTGCGGTGCACGGCCAGCAGGTCACCTTCCAGAATGCCGACATCCTTCATCGAGACCCCGCGCACGCGCAGCAGATAGTCGGCGGCAGGCGAGAAGTAGTCACTGGGCAGCGGGCAATGGCGATCGATATGCTGGCTGGCCAGGATAGGGCTGCCAGCGGCCACTTCCCCGATGACCGGCAGGCCCTGCTCGCTATCCTCTTCCGCCTCGGCCAGAGACGGCACGCGGATGCCCCGCGAGGTGCCCGGCACCATCTCGATGGCTCCCTTGCGCTTCAGGGCACGCAGATGCTCTTCCGCGGCATTCGGTGAGCGAAAGCCCAGTGCCTGGGCGATTTCGGCACGCGTTGGCGGATAGCCTGAGGACTTGATGGTCTTGATGATGAAATCGAAGACATCCTGCTGGCGCGGAGTAAGCGGCTGAGTCATGGGCATTGCCTTTGGCCTGGGCGGCATCTGAGCTGACGGCACGGGGTGTGCATCCATACAACTGTCATTGTATCCAGTCATGGCGGTCATGCAAGGCATCGTGGTTGCTTTGGCAGCAACGTTGCCGGCATCTTCGTCGACATCGACATGCTGACGCGAGACAGCGGGTGTCCGGGACGCCCCATGACCATCCCGTCCCCGAATGTCCCGCGTGAATGCGCGTCCTGCCGGTCTTGGCTGTCGAGTGTTTGAAACAACCAGCAATTGCCAGTCATGGCATGGACAGCTAGAATTACCTTGTTTCAAACGAATGTTCGTCGGGCGCATCCGGCTACCGGTACACAGGCCCTGTGTGTCCTGTGCTCGGGACACGGCTCGTGGCAGCCTCCGCCTCGGAGTCGCTGCCTGACACGCGGTGCGTGAAGACCGACATGTCGTTTGATTGACCTGCATGAGAAGAGTCGCCCCCCGGGCCACGGCCTTGCCGTTTCCCGGGGGGACAAGGACTCCCGTGCCCCCTCGTGACTGATCACCTGACAAGGCATCCGCCCATGGCCCAGACCGATACCGTTACCCGTATCCTCGATACCGCCGAGGTCCTGTTCGCCGAGCGAGGCTTCGCCGAAACCTCGCTGCGCAATATCACCAGCAAGGCCAAGGTCAACCTGGCGGCGGTCAATTATCACTTCGGCTCCAAGAAGTCATTGATCCAGGCAGTGTTCGCCCGCTATCTCGACCCCTTCAGCGAGCGTTTCCATGCGGCACTCGACAGTGTCGAGCAGCAGCATGCCGGTCGTCAGGTGCCGCTGGAAACGCTGCTGGAAGTGATGGCGCGCACGGTGCTGGAGGTGCCGGCCGAGCGCAACAGCCTGCGTACCTTCATGCGCCTGCTCGGGCTTGCCTATACCCAGGGGCAGGGTCACATGCGTCGCTACATCCGCGAGCATTACGGCACGGTCTTCAGCCGCTTCGCCGAGCTCCTGAAGCTTGCGACGCCGGACCTGCCAGACAACGAGCGCTTCTGGCGTCTGCACTTCATGCTCGGCAGCGTGATCTTCACCTTCTCGGGACTGGACGCACTGCGCGATATCGAAGAGGCCGAATACGGCCATCACACCAGTGTGCGCGAGCTGATCCAGCACATGCGTCCGGTGGTGGTGGCGGCGATGGCGGCTCCGCTGCCGGCCTCGCTCGGAGATGGTGAAGCGGTCACCCAGGCGGCCAGCTGATGGCTTGCTGGGTGGCGGTGGATCTCACCCGCCAGCGTCTTGAGATACGCAATGACGCGCCCAGTGGCAGTCGTGATGCGCCGCCCCCCGCGGCTGACCCTGACACGCTGGTGCATGCCTGTGCGATCTCCAGCGGCCTCAACGGTATCGGCGAGCTCGATGGCAGCGGTTGCACGCCGACCGGCTGGCATGTGGTTCGCGCCGCGATCGGGGAGGGCAATCCGCGTGGTGCCGTCTATCGTGGGCGGCGCTTCACGGGAGAGGTGTTCACGCCTCGACTGGCCGCCGAGCACCCCGAACGCGACTGGATCTTGACGCGTATCCTGTGGCTCAGCGGTCGTGAGGCCGGCATCAACCGTGGCCGCAACGCGGCGGGACAGCGCGTCGACAGCCTGCGGCGCTACATCTACTTCCATGGCACGCCGACCAGCGAGCCGATGGGCACCCCGGCCTCCCATGGGTGCATTCGTCTGCGCGATGAGGATCTGCTGTGCCTTTACCAGCATGCGCCCGCCGGAACGCCAGTGCTGTTGCATGCCTGACGCTGCGTTGCCTGGCGGCTGGTGCTCGCGACTGTTCGAGTCGCGCTCAGTCGGCTAGAATTGCGCCTTTCCTCGCGCCGGCCGCCTGTCCTGAGGCTTGTCTTCCAGGCTGCCGAGCCCCGTAACGACATGAAACCCTGCCGTGCGTGCCATGCCTTGCAGCGCATGACACGGCCAGCAGGCCATGGACAGGAAGGATGTCATGACACAGCCATTGGGCTCCGTAATGCTCGACGTCGAGGGGCATACCCTCACGTCTGACGAACGTGAACTACTGGCACGCCCCGCCGTCGGCGGCGTCATCCTGTTTGCGCGCAACTGTGTTTCTCCCGAGCAGGTGCTGGCGCTGTGCGGTGAGATCCGCCGCGTCAATCCACATCTGTTGATCGCCATCGATCAGGAAGGCGGACGGGTGCAACGGCTGCGCGAAGGCGTGACCCGCCTGCCGCCGATGCGCGCCCTGGCACATTGCTGCCTGGGACGTGACTGTGACGGCTGCGGTGATGATGCCCAGTCGTCAGGGCTCGGGTTTGCCCGTGACGCCGGCTGGTTGCTGGGCATGGAGATGGCCGCCATTGGCTGCGACATCACCTTCGCGCCGGTATTGGATATCGATGTCGCGGGCTCCACCATCATCGGCGACCGCAGTTTCGGGACGACTCCCGAGGACGTGATTGCCGTCGGTACCGCCTTCATCGAGGGCCTGCGCGAAGCTGGCATGGCAGCGGTCGGCAAGCATTATCCCGGTCATGGTGGCATCGCGGCGGATACCCACCGCGAGCGCGTGATCGACCCCCGCCCCTTCCGCGAGCTGCGCGAGCATGATCTCAAGCCCTTCGCGGCGCTGGCGGATCGCCTGGGTGGCGTGATGCCGGCTCATGTCATCTACCCCGATTTCGATGCGCGCCCCGCCGGCTTCTCGCCAAGCTGGCTGGGGCTGCTGCGTGAGGAGTTCGGTTTCAAGGGCGCCATCTTCTCCGATGACCTGGGCATGGCGGCTGCCGTGGCCGAGGGCGAGCCGGAAGTGCGCGCTCGTCTGGCACTGGATGCCGGCTGCGACATGGCGCTGGTGTGCAATGATCCCGCCGCCGCACGTGCCGTGCTCGACAGCCTCGATGGGGATGAGCAGCGCAATGCCGGCAAGCGTCAGGCGCGTCTGCGCTACGGGCGCGCCCGCCCCACGCTCGAGGGCCTTGCGGGGCTGTCTCGCTGGCGGCGTACCCATGCACGTCTCGAGGCGCTGGCGGCCAGTCAGCCGCTCGAGCAGGTGGCCATGCCATCGGGCTTGGCTGAATGAGCCAGCCTTGAGGGGCTTTTCCTCCAGACGTCACCCAAGGACTCCACATGGCTGAGAAATCCGCCACCGAGGCGGCTGCCGACAAGCTGGCGGCGCCTGCCGAAGAGATGATCAATCACTGGGTCGAGCCGCTGCGCAACTGGGTGGAGCAGACCTTCGGTCTGCCACTCTGGGGGATCAACCTCGCCCTGGTGCTGGTGGCCGTGGTCGTGCTGCATCTGAGCGAGCGCATTCTGCTCAGTCGCCTGGCCGTGCATGCCGAGAAGAGTCGCAACCTGTGGGATGACGCGCTGCTGCATGGGCTGCGCCATCCGCTGTCTCTGTGGCTCTACAGCATGGGGTCGCTGGTCGCGCTGGATATTCTTGCCCATCAGTTCGCGCCCGGCAGCCTGGAGGCCTATCTGGGCACGGTGCGCCAGATCATCACCCTGCTGGCGCTGGCCTGGGCGTTGATTCGCATGATCAAGCGCTTCGAGTCGCTGCGTACCACGCCACCGCCCGGCACCAACGTCAATGCGATGGATGCCACCACGGCCTCGGCGATCAGCAAACTGCTGCGTGCCGTCGTGATCGTGCTGGTGGGTCTGGCCATCCTGCAGAATCTCGGTGTGTCACTGTCCGGCGTGATGGCCTTCGGTGGGGTCGGCGGTATCGCGGTGGGCTTCGCCGCGCGTGATCTGCTGGCCAACTTCTTCGGTGCCCTGATGATCCATCTCGACCGCCCATTCAAGGTCGGTGACTGGATTCGCTCGCCGGACCGCGAGATCGAGGGCACCGTCGAGGACATCGGCTGGCGGCTGACGCGCATCCGCACCTTCGACATGCGTCCGCTCTACATCCCCAACGCCATCTTCACCAGCATCGCGGTGGAGAATCCGTCACGGATGTACAACCGGCGCATCTTCGAGACCATCGGCTTGCGTTATGAAGATGCCACCCGGGTCGGTGACATCATCACCGCGGTCCGCGAGATGGTGGAAGGGCATGACGAGATCGACCAGACGCGGACCCAGATCGTGAACTTCAACAGCTACGGTGAACACTCGCTGGACTTCTTCGTGTACGTCTTCACGCGCACCACCGACTGGGTGAAGTATCACGCCATCAAGCAGGATGTGCTGCTGCGCATCCATGACATCATCCGTGAGCACGATGCACGCGTGGCCCTGCCGGGGCAGCGCCTGCACTTCGCTGACGTGCTGTCCCTCGAGGGCGCTGCTCCTCAAGGCGACACGAATGCTGATCGCGAGTCGTCCTCGCGCCGACCGCAAGACGAACAGGACGGCAAGGCCGCTGAAGCCTCGCCGTCACACGCTGCGCAGAGCGGGTCCCGCCGTTCTGCTTCATCCTCCGCTGCTACATCCTCTGCCACGTCCGCCCGACGTGGAGATGAGGCCAGTGATACCCAGGAAACTCCCGATGCTGACTCCGACGCCTGACTCCCTGAGCGCCCTGCATGCCGAAATGCGAGACGTGATGGACAACGCCGACTGCCTGATTCCCCAGGCAGAGCTGGAGGTCGCACTCGATCGCATGGCCGGGGAGTTGACCCGCAGCCTTGGTGATCGCATGCCGATCTTCTACTGCGTGATGAATGGCGGCCTGATTACCGCAGGTCAGCTGTTGACCCGACTCAAGTTCCCGCTGGAAGTCGATTATCTGCACGCGACGCGTTACCGCGGTGCCATGCGCGGTGGCGAGCTGTTCTGGCGCGTCAATCCGGAACTGCCGATGGCCGGTCGTGACGTGGTCATCGTCGATGACATCCTCGATGAGGGTGGCACCCTGGCGGCCATCATCGAGTACTGCCGTGAAGCGGGTGCGCGCAGCGTGTCCAGCTGTGTGCTGGTGGACAAGAAGCACGATCGCAAGGCCTATCCGGGCTTCAAGGCCGACTTCTGTGGTCTGGATGTCGAGGACCGCTTCCTGTTCGGTTTCGGCATGGATTACAAGGGCTACTGGCGCAACGCGCCGGGCATCTACGCGCCCAAGGGGCTGTAGCGTTCCTGAAGACGAGGCGGTTTCGTCGCGCTGCCGTCCTGTCTCACCATCGCAGCCACGCCGGCATGTGATCACCACCCGCCCGGGCCACCGCGGCGGGTGGTGTCGTTTTCGGGGCCTTTTCTCGTCTCTTGGCGCAGAGCGTGACGATTGTGCTTGTCGTTGTCGGTTGGCTCGGAGTAGCGTTCGCTCAGGGGCGAAGCGTTCGGCCCTTGAGAGATTCCTGCACATGGGTGGCGAGGAGACAGGGGATGCTGGCAGTCATCGGGGGGACCGGGTTCGGCCATTGGCCGGGGCTGGAGGTGCTCAAGCGGGGTGGTCAGGAAACTCCCTTGGGGGCGGCGTCCTGCGGGGTGGTGCAGGGGCGGCTCGGCGGCAGGTCGATCCTGTTTCTGGCGCGGCATGGTCAACCCCACAAGATGCCGCCGCACCGAATCAATTATCGCGCCAACCTGTGGGCGCTCAAGCAGGCCGGGGCGACTCACGTCGTTGGCGTCAACTGCGTGTCAGGTATTGACCCGACGCTGACGCCGGGCACGCTGGTGGTCCCGGATCAGTTGATCGATTACACGACGGGGCGCGAGGGCTCGTTCTTCGATGGCCGTTTCAAGCCGTTCCAGCATGTGGCATTCGCCTGGCCGTATCACCGTGTCTGGCGCGAGGAGCTGCATTCGGCGGCCTCTGACGCGGGACTGGCGATCCAGGCAGGCGGAGTGCTGGGCGTGGTGCAGGGGCCGAGACTGGAAACCGCGGCCGAGATTCGTCTGATGGCGCGCGATGGCAATACGTTGGTGGGCATGACGGGGATGCCCGAGGCCGTGCTGGCCCGTGAACTCGAGATGGAGTACGCCAGCCTGTGCCTGGTGATCAGTCACGCGGCCGGGGTCGGGGAGGAGGAGCCGACGAGGGCCGGAACGGAGTCGGTGATCGAGGCAGGCATGCCGCAGGTGCAGCGCTTGCTGGCGGCGCTGCTGGCACGCCATGCGTGAGGCGCTTGTCCCTGGGAGGTGAGGCGGTCTGCCTGCCAGAAAAACGGCCTGCATCAGTGATGCAGGCCGTTTTCATGTTCCGCGCATTTTCACGTGCACAGAGGTGAGTGGGGGCGTCAGGCCGCCTGGGTCTTGGCGTTGAGCAGCTCAAGTAGGGATTCGCAGAAGCTGAAGCGCGCCTCGGCGTCTTCCATCTCGGTGGTGAAGCGCAGCGTGTCGGCACCTTCCAGCCTGTAGACATCGGGCTGGCGCTGGATGAGTGTCACCAGCGTCAAGGGATCGACAGGCGTCTGGGCGCCGAAGATGATGCGGCCGCGTGCGGCACCGGCTTCCAGCTTGACGATGCCCAGTGCCTGGGCGCGCTGGCGCAGCCGGGTCTGGCGGAACAGCGTCTTGACCGGCTCCGGCAACAGGCCGAAGCGGTCGATCATCTCGACCTGCAATTCCCGGAGATCGCTGGCGTTCTCGGCGTTGCTGATGCGCTTGTACATCATCAGGCGCTGCTGGACATCGTGGAGGTAGTCACCCGGAATCAGCGCCGGCAGATTGAGTCCGACTTCCACACCCTCATCCAGCGGCGATTCGATGTTGGGTGTCTTGCCGGCCTTGATGGCCTTCACGGCGCGATCCAGCATCTCCATGTACAGCGAGTAGCCGATGGTTTCCATCTGGCCGGACTGCTCATCACCCAACAGCTCGCCCGCGCCACGGATCTCCATGTCATGGGAGGCCAGGGTGAAGCCTGCCCCCAGGTCATGCGATTCGCTGATTGCCTCCAGACGCTTGACCGCATCGCGGGTCATGGCCTTGGGGTGCGGGGTCAGCAGGTAGGCGTAGGCCTGGTGATGCGAGCGCCCGACGCGCCCACGCAGCTGGTGCAGCTGCGCGAGGCCGAACTTGTCGGCGCGTTCGATGATGATGGTGTTGGCGCTCGGGACGTCGATGCCGGTCTCGATGATGGTCGAGCAGACCAGCACGTTGAAGCGCTTGTGGTAAAAGTCCGACATGCGCCGCTCCAGGCTACGCTCCGGCAGCTGCCCGTGGGCGACACCGACGATGGCTTCCGGCACCAGTTCCGCGATGCGTGCCGCGCTTTCCTCGATGGTCTTGACCTCGTTGTGCAGCACGTAGACCTGTCCGCCGCGCAGCAGCTCACGCAGGATGGCTTCCTTGATCACGCCGTCGTTGCGCTGCTGGACGAAGGTCTTCACCGATAGGCGGCGCGCCGGTGGCGTGGCGATGATGGACAGGTCGCGAATGCCGCTCATCGCCATGTTGAGCGTGCGCGGAATCGGCGTGGCGGTCAGGGTCAGGATGTCCACTTCGGCACGCAGGCTCTTGAGTCGCTCCTTCTGGGAGACCCCGAAGCGGTGCTCCTCATCGATGACCAGCAGTCCCATGTTGGGCAATTCCAGCGACTTGGAGAGCAGCTTGTGGGTGCCGATCACGATATCCGCCTGCCCCTTGCGGATGCGCTCCAGTGACGCTTCCTGGCCCTTGCCGCTGGTGAAGCGCGACAGCAGGGCGATCTCCACCGCGGTGTCGGCGAAGCGATCGCGGAAGTTGTCGTAATGCTGCTGGGCCAGCAGGGTGGTGGGCACCAGCACCACCACCTGACGGCCGGAGTTGACGGCCAGGAAGGCGGCGCGCATCGCCACCTCGGTCTTGCCGAAGCCGACATCGCCGCACACTACGCGATCCATCGGCTGAGGAGAGCACATGTCCTGGATCACCGCACCGATGGTCTGCGCTTGGTCCGGTGTCTCCTCGAAGGGGAAGCTGGCCGCGAAACGGGCGTAGTCCTCGGCGGGGAAGTCGCAGGCATGGCCGACACGCGCTTCGCGCCGTGCATAGACATCCAGCAGCTCGGCGGCGGTGTCGCGAATCTTCTCGGCCGCCTTGCGCTTGGCCTTCTCCCACTGCTCGGACCCCAGCTTGTGCAGCGGTGCCAGTTCATCGCTGGCGCCGGAATAGCGTGAGATCAGATGCAGGCTGTCCACCGGCACATAGAGCTTGGCGCCGTCGGCGTATTCAAGGGCGAGGAACTCGGCTTCCTGGCCGCCGGCATCGATGGTCTCGAGTCCCAGGTAGCGACCGACCCCGTGGGTGTGGTGTACCACCGGTGCGCCTTCGCGCAGCTCCGAGAGATGACGCACGGCCAGTTCGTTGTCATCGGTGGCACGCGCCTGACGACGGCTCTGGCGGACTACCTCGCCATAGAGCTCGGTCTCGGTGACGATGACCAGCCCCTTGGCGGCGTCTGCGCGCTCGGGGGAGGGCGCCTGGGAGGCCTGCTCACCCGCTACCCAGGCACCACGCGTCAGGCCGCCGACGGTCAGGCCGACCGCGGCGGGACTGTCGACGAAGTGCTGGAAGCTCGCGAAGTCCTCCAGGCTGCGTAGCCCGAAGCTGCGCAGCAGCGGAGCGAGCTGCTCCTCGACGACTTCCCGGCGACCCTGGGTCTCGGCGACGAACAGGATGCGCTGTGCGCTCTGGCCGTTGAGTCGCTGCTTGAGGAAGCTCGCCAGCGCCTGGGTGGGGTCGGCGCTGCGTGCATCGATGGCGAGGCTGGGCAGCGCCTGCTGGCCGAATTCGATGGTGTGCGCATTGGGCTCGCGTAGTAGTTCGATGCGCTCGTGCTGCTTGATCAACGCGAACAGTTCGTTGACCGGCACGAAGGCGCGATGCGGCGGCAGCAGCGGGCGCGTGGGGTCCACGCCGAGATTGGCGTAGCGCGTGGTGATGGCGTCCCAATGATGTTCGGCCGCTTCGCGAGCTCCCGGCAGCATGGCGATCCGCAGGTTGTCGCCCATGTGATCGAACAGCGTCGCAGTCTCCTCGAAGAACAGCGGCAGATACTGCTCGAGCCCCGGTGAGGGAATGCCCTTGATGGCATCGTTGTAGAGGATGCACTGGCGGGGGTCGACATCGAACAGTGTCTCGAAGCCCTCGCGGAAACAGGCGATGGCGCTGCGCGTCAGAGGATATTCGTGGGCGGGCAGGATCTCGATCGCCTCGACCTTGTCGCCGCTGCGCTGGGTGTCGGGGTCGAAGGCGCGCAGGGTGTCGATCTCGTCATCGAACAGATCGATTCGCAGCGGTTGCTCACTGCCCATCGGGAACAGGTCGATCAGCGCGCCGCGCAACGCATACTCTCCGGGCTCGTAGACGGTCTCCACCGCACGGTATCCGGCACGTGAGAGGCGTGAGCGGAAATTCTCGCGGTCGAGAGTGTCTCCCCTGGCGAGACTGAAGACCTGGCCGGCGATGTAATCCGCCGGCGCCAGGCGCTGCATCAGGGTGTTGACCGGCACCGGCACGATGGCGCGGCGGCTGGCCTGCAGGGTGCGCAGCGTGCGCAGGCGCTCCGAGACGATGTCCTGGTGGGGCGAGAAACTGTCGTAGGGCAGTGTCTCCCAGTCAGGGAATGGCAGCAGGCGCTCCGGGTGGCGGGTATAGAAGTGCAGGTCCGCCTCCAGACGCTGGGCGCTGGCGGTGTCCGGCGTGATCACCATCAGTGGCGCTTCATCGGCGTCCGCCAGGCGCGCCAGCGCCAGGGCGGCAGCGCTGCCATCCTGCAGCGTCCAGTAGGTGGTCTCACGGGGAGAGCGTGGCAACGGGGGCGTCAGCGGAGTCTCGAACATGGGCTCTGGTGTCTTGTGTCCTGGGCTTGGGCGCACGGGAAGATTCACCGGCGGGAGGGGTGCTCCTCGCCAGTCACGCCAAACGGTGAAAGCCCGCGGCGGCGCGAGCGATGGTGATGAAGGCGCAATGGTCGGCGCAGGGCGCTCCTCGTGGCAGCCAGCATGGAGGGGGCGTTCTGACGGTCCGCTCTGATGGTCGCAGACCCAACCCCTTGCCGTGACGGGGCTGCCGAGGCGGTGTCGTCAATGCCCTGCGCCTGATGATAGCAAGTCATTCCCTGTCATGGGGGCGAGGCGTGGCCTTTTCATCGGTGGCGAGGCCCGGAATCTCGCAAGAGCTTGTCCGGCGATCCTCCACGGGATGCGGACGGTGCTTCAGGAAGGGCTCTTGTAGTCAAATCGTTGATTCTGTAGCACTACTACCCTCCGTGCGACCATCCTTTCATTGTGACCCCGCCCCCCGTTACGCATACTCAGCTGGCCTTGTCCGACGCTGCAAGCTCGCTTGCCGCGTTCGCCTATCGTTCGCCAGTCAGAGGAATTCCTCCGTGAGCAAAGAGAATCTCGAAGCCTGTTTCAAGCAGTGGCAAGACAATGAAGCCCTCGCCGAACAGATGATCCCGCTGCTGGGTGACCTCTATCGTCGCTTCAATGTCGTGCCCTCCATCTATGGGCGTTCGCTGATCAACCGCTCCATGGTGCGTATCCTCAAGAACCACCGTTGGGTGCGCAAGGCGGAAGGGGTGGAGCTGTCCGTCGAGGACACCTTCCCGCTGGTGCGTGCCATGATCGAGCTGAATCTCGGGCCGGCCCATGTCGATATCGGCAAGCTGGCGGTGGCCTTCAAGCGCTCCGACGAGACGGACATCACTGCCTTCCTAAAACGCGAGCTTGCCGAGATCGTCGGTGGCTACGTCGAAGGCGGCATGGGCGGCGACCCGAAGGATGTCGTCCTGTATGGCTTCGGGCGTATCGGCCGCCTGCTGGCGCGCATCATGATCGAGAAGGCCGGTGGCGGTAATCTGCTGCGTCTGCGCGCCATCGTGGTGCGTGGCAGCAAGGAGGATCTGGAAAAGCGGGCCAGCCTCCTGCGTCGTGATTCCGTGCATGGTCCCTTCGAGGGCAGCATCACGGTCGATCAGGAGAATTCGGCGCTGATCGTCAATGGCAACTACATCAAGATCATCTACGCGAACTCGCCGTCCGAGATCGATTACACCGCGCACGGCATCGACAATGCCATCGTGGTCGACAATACCGGCAAGTGGCGCGACGAGGCCGGACTGGGGCAGCACCTCGAGTGCAAGGGCGTGGCCAAGGTGCTGCTCACCGCTCCGGGCAAGGGCGATCTGAAGAACATCGTCTATGGCGTCAACCACACCGACATCCGTGACGATGATCGCATCATCTCCGCGGCGTCCTGCACCACCAACGCCATCGTGCCGGTACTGAAGGTGCTGCACGACGAATACGGCGTCAGTCAGGGGCATGTGGAGACGGTCCACTCCTATACCAACGACCAGAACCTGATCGACAACTTCCACAGCGGGGACCGTCGCGGTCGCGCGGCGGCACTCAACATGGTGCTGACCGAGACCGGTGCCGCCAAGGCCGTCGCCAAGGCGCTGCCGGAGCTTTCCGGCAAGCTGACCGGCAACGCGATCCGCGTGCCGACACCCAACGTCTCGATGGCGATTCTCAATCTGACGCTGGACACCGCAAGTGACGCCGAGCGCATGAATGACTTCCTGCGCACGGCCTCTCTGCACTCTTCACTGCAGAAGCAGATCGACTACGTCGATTCCTGTGAAGTGGTCTCTTCCGACTTCGTCGGCAACCGTCATTCCGGCATCGTCGATGGTCAGGCGACCATCGTCACCGACAAGCAGGCCGTCGTGTATGTGTGGTATGACAACGAGTTCGGTTACAGCTGCCAGGTCGTGCGTATCCTGCAGCACATGTCCAACGTGCGTTTCAGCTATTTCCCCACTCGCTGAGGCAATGGGTCGCGCCATGGCGTGATTCACGCACGGTGAGGAAAAAATGCCTGTCAATACAACGCCCCTGCCGTCCTCGATGGCAGGGGCGTTGGCGTGTTGAATGCCCTCACCACTTTAGTGTCGTATGGTCTTTCGGGGCTCGCATCTTTATAATGAGGCGGATTTTTTTGGGCCGGTCCAATCTCTGGGCTACACCTCCAACCGTCTGATAAGAAAAGCATTCACATCAACTGAAACGCGAATCTCGCGAGGTTGCCTGGCCGTATGTCGGCCTCGAGGCGTGTCATTGATGCGTGATCTTTCCTGAACAACATCAGATCCGACAATTGGGCGAGTCTATGATCGAAGTCAAACGTGGCCTGGATCTCCCCATCGCCGGGGCGCCGGAGCAGCGTATCGAGGATGCGCAGCCCGTTCGTCGCGTAGCGATCCTGGGTGTTGACTACGTCGGCATGAAGCCGACGATGGAAGTCCGTGAAGGGGACAAGGTGAAACTGGGGCAACTCCTGTTCACCGACAAGAAGACCCCGGGCGTCCGTTACACCGCGCCTGCTGCCGGGACCGTGGTCGAGATCAACCGTGGCGAGAAGCGCAAGCTTCTGTCCGTGGTCATCGAGACCGATGCGCAGGGCGAAGCGGTGGAATTCACCGCGCATGGCGAGGCGGCGCTGGCCGGTCTCGAGCGTCAGGTCGTGGTCGACCAGCTGGTCGACTCCGGTCTGTGGACGGCATTCCGTACCCGCCCGTTCTCGCGTGTGCCGGCACTGGATGCCACCCCGGCAGCCATCTTCGTCACCGCCATCGATACCCACCCGCTGGCCGCAGATCCGGCCGTGGTGCTCAAGGGGCAGGAAGTTGCGTTCCGTCAGGGTCTCGTCGCATTGACGCGTCTGACCGAAGGCAAGGTGTTCCTGTGCCAGGCACCGGGCGCGGATATCCCGGGCGGCGATGTGGCCGGCGTGGTCAGCGAGTCCTTCAAGGGCCCGCACCCGGCAGGTCTGCCGGGTACGCACATCCATCATCTCGCACCGGTCAGCCTGAAACGTCATGTCTGGCATGTCGGTTATCAGGATGTCGTCGCCATCGGTACCCTGCTGGCGGAAGGGCGTCTGGACACCACGCGTGTCATCGCCGTCGGTGGCCCGCGTGCCACCAAGCCCCGCCTGCTGCGTACCCGTCTGGGCGCGAGCACTGAAGAACTGCTCAAGGGGGAAGTCGAGCAGCCGGAAGATACCCGTGTGATCTCCGGTTCCGTGTTCTCCGGTCTGACCTGTGAAGGGGCGCTGCGTTTCGTCAGCCGCTATCACACTCAGGTGAGTCTGCTGGAAGAAGGCAACAAGCGTGCCTTCATGGGCTGGCTGTCCACCGGTGCCAATCGTCACTCGGTGCTGGGTATCTACCTGTCGAAGCTGACCGGTCTGCGTGACTATCGTCCCAACACCTCCACCAATGGCTCCGAGCGTGCCATGGTGCCGGTGGGGGCGTACGAGAAGGTCATGCCGCTGGACATTCTGCCGACGCAGCTGCTGCGCTCGCTGATCGTGGGTGATATCGAGACCGGCATGCAGCTTGGCTGCCTGGAGCTTGATGAAGAGGACCTCGCACTGTGCACCTATGTGTGCCCGGGCAAGTACGAGTACGGTCCCATCCTGCGTGACAACCTCACCACGATCGAGAAAGAGGTCTGATGATGGGTATTCGACAGACTCTGGATAACCTGGAGCCGCACTTCCACAAGGGTGGCAAGTACGAGAAGTTCTACGCGCTCTACGAAGCCGTGGACACGATTTTCTATGCGCCGGCGAGTGTCACGCGTTCCACCGCGCACGTGCGTGATGGTATCGACCTGAAGCGCATCATGATCACGGTCTGGATGTGTACCTTCCCGGCCATGTTCTTCGGCATGTACAACGCCGGTCTGCAGGCCAACGAGGCCATCGCTGGCGGTTACAGTGCATTGGGCGGCTGGCGTGAAGCCATCGTCATGATGCTGGCGGGCAGCCATGATGCGGGCAGCGTGTGGGCCAACTTCATCCTGGGGGCCACCTACTTCCTGCCCATCTATCTGGTGACCTTCGCGGTCGGCGGCTTCTGGGAAGTGCTGTTCGCGATGCGTCGCGGTCACGAGGTCAACGAAGGCTTCTTCGTCACCTCCGTGCTCTTCGCGCTGACGCTGCCGGCCACCATCCCGCTGTGGCAGGTCGCGCTCGGCATCACCTTCGGTGTGGTGATCGGCAAGGAAGTCTTCGGCGGTACCGGCAAGAACTTCCTCAACCCGGCGCTGTCCGGTCGTGCCTTCCTGTACTTCGCCTATCCGGCCAGCATTTCCGGTGACGCGGTGTGGGTGCCGGCTGACGGCTATACCGGTGCGACCGCACTGTCCACCGCGGCACAGGACGGCATGAGCGCCCTGATGCAGCAGATGAGCTGGACCGATGCCTTCCTGGGCTTCATTCCGGGCTCGTTGGGTGAGGTATCGACGCTGGCCATCTTCCTCGGCGCGGCGGTACTGCTGTGGACGCGCATCGCCTCCTGGCGAATCATGCTGGGCGTGTTGCTGGGCATGGTCGCGACCTCGGCGCTGTTCAACGCCATCGGCAGTGACACCAATGCCATGTTCGCGATGCCGTGGTACTGGCATCTGGTCATCGGCGGCTTCGCCTTCGGCATGGTCTTCATGGCCACCGATCCGGTCTCGGCTTCCATGACCGACAAGGGCAAGCTGATCTTCGGTGCACTGATCGGCGTGATGACCGTGTTGATCCGTGTCGCCAACCCGGCCTTCCCGGAGGGCATCATGCTGGCGATCCTGTTCGCCAACCTGTTCGCCCCGCTGATCGACCACTTCGTCGTGCAGGCCAACATCAAGCGCCGCGTCAAGCGCGAGGCTGCCGGCATCGCGAACGAGGAGACCGCCTGACATGGCCAGCAACAATTCCATCAAGAAGACCCTCGGCGTCGCGCTCGGGCTGTGCATCGTCTGCTCGGTGGTGGTATCCACCGCAGCGGTCGTGCTGCGTCCGATGCAGATGACCAATGCCGAGCTGGACCGCAAGAGCAACATCCTCGCGGTCGCCGAGCTGCTGCAGCCGGGCGAGGATGTCGGCCAGCAGTTCCGTGACAAGGTCACCGCCAAGGTCGTCGACCTGAACAGCGGTGAGTACGTTGACGACATCGATCCGGAAAAGTACGACCAGGCCAAGATGTCCAAGGACCCGGCCACCTCACGTACCCTGTCCGGTGACGAGGATCTGCCGGGCATCAAGCGTCGTGAGCAGTACTCGGTGGTCTATCTGGTCGGTGATGTCGAGCAGCCGGACGAGATCATCGTCCCGGTGCGTGGCAACGGCCTGTGGTCGATGATGTACGGCTACCTGGCACTCAAGGGTGACGGCAACACCGTGGTGGGTCTGTCCTTCTATCAGCAGGGGGAAACTCCGGGGCTGGGCGGCGAAGTCGACAACCCGAAGTGGAAGGCCCAGTGGGATGGCAAGAAGATCTATCCCGAAGACAGCATGGACCCGGAAGTGCACCTGAAGAAGGGCGGTGTCAATCCGTCATCTCCGGATGCCAAGTACCAGGTTGATGCCCTGTCAGGTGCTACCCTCACCAGCAACGGCGTGACCAACCTGCTGCAGTTCTGGATGGGTGAGAATGGCTTCGCCAAGTACCTGACCCAGTTCCGCGACGTCAAAGGAGCGTAATGATGGCAGCCGAAACTCCTAAAGGTGTCCTGACGACGCCGATCTTCAAGAACAACCCCATCGCGCTGCAGATCCTCGGTATCTGCTCCGCGCTGGCGGTGACCAACTCGATGAACACCGCCCTGATCATGGGGATCGCAGTGTCACTGGTGACGGCGTTCTCCAGTCTGTTCATCTCGTTGATCCGCAATCACATCCCGTCGTCCATCCGCATCATCGTGCAGATGACGATCATCGCCTCGCTGGTCATCGTGGTCGATCAGTCGCTCAAGGCCTTCGCCTTCGAGACCTCCAAGCAGCTGTCGGTCTTCGTCGGTCTGATCATCACCAACTGCATCGTGATGGGCCGCGCGGAAGCCTACGCCATGCAGAATGGCCCGGCGATGAGCTTCATCGACGGTATCGGCAACGGTCTCGGCTACACCGTGATCCTGCTGGTGGTCGGCTTCGTGCGTGAGCTGTTCGGTTCCGGCTCCCTGTTCGGCGTGACCATCCTGCAGACCGTCAACGACGGTGGCTGGTACATCCCGAATGGTCTGATGCTGCTGCCGCCGTCCGCGTTCTTCGTCATCGGTCTGTTCATCTGGGTGCTGCGCAGCGTCTATCCGGAGCAGGTCGAGAAGGCGGAGTACAAGATTACCGCCAACACCAAGATCAAGGAGGCCGTGTAACATGTTCGAACACTACCTGAGCCTGTTCATCAAGGCCGTGTTCGTCGAGAACATGGCGCTGGCCTTCTTCCTGGGCATGTGCACCTTCCTGGCGGTGTCCAAGAAGATCCAGTCCGCGATCGGTCTGGGCGTGGCCGTCATCGTCGTGCTGGCGGTGACCGTCCCGGTCAACAACCTGATCCTGAACTATCTGCTGCGTGAAGGCGCGCTGACCTGGACCGGTCTGGAAGGTGCGGAAAGCATCGACCTGTCCTTCCTGGGTTACCTGTCCTACATCGGCGTCATCGCGGCGATCGTCCAGATCCTCGAGATGTTCCTCGACAAGTTCGTGCCGGCGCTCTACAACGCGCTGGGCGTGTTCCTGCCGCTGATCACGGTCAACTGCGCGATTCTCGGTGCGGCCCTGTTCATGGTGCAGCGTGACTACAGCTTCGGCGAGTCCGTGATCTATGGCGTGGGTGCCGGCTTCGGCTGGGCACTGGCGATCGCCGCACTGGCCGGTATCCGCGAGAAGCTCAAGTACTCTGACGTGCCGGCTGGCCTGCAGGGTCTCGGCATTACCTTCATTACCGTTGGCCTGATGTCGCTGGGCTTCATGTCCTTCTCCGGCGTCCAGCTGTAACGCAACCGAGCATAAGGAAATCGAAATGGTAGATACCTCCATCATCGTGCTCGGCGTCGTCATGTTCACCGTGGTCGTGATCGGCCTGGTGCTCGTGATTCTCGCGGCACGCAGCAAGCTGGTCTCGAGCGGTGACGTCCAGATCGAGATCAATGGCGACCCCGCCAACACCCTGACCACCCAGGCCGGCGGCAAGCTGCTGCAGACCCTGGCGGCCAATGGCATCTTCCTGTCCTCCGCCTGTGGTGGCGGTGGTTCCTGTGCCCAGTGCAAGTGTCGGATCGAGGAGGGCGGCGGCTCCATCCTGCCCACCGAGGAATCCCACTTCACCATGGGTGAGAAGAAGGAAGGCTGGCGCCTGTCATGCCAGGTCCCGGTCAAGCAGGACATGAAGATCGAAGTGCCGGAAGAGATCTTCGGTGTGAAGAAGTGGGAAACCACCGTGACCGCCAACCCGAACGTCGCGACCTTCATCAAGGAGCTGAACCTGCAGCTGCCGGAAGGCGAGGAAGTCAACTTCCGCGCCGGCGGTTACGTGCAGCTGGAAGCGCCGGCCTACGACATCAAGTTCTCCGACTTCGATATCGAAGAAGAGTATCGTGGTGACTGGGAGAAGTTCGGTCTGTTCAACGTTCAGCACAAGAACGAAGAGCCGGTCATCCGCGCCTACTCCATGGCGAACTATCCGGAAGAGTACGGCATCCTGAAGTTCAACATCCGTATCGCCACTCCGCCGCCGAATTCCCAGCATCCGCCGGGGCTGATGTCCACCTATGTCTTCTCGCTGAAGCCGGGTGACAAGGTGACCGTGATGGGGCCGTTCGGTGAGTTCTTCGCCAAGGATACCGACGCCGAGATGGTCTTCATCGGTGGCGGTGCCGGCATGGCGCCGATGCGCAGCCATATCTTCGATCAGCTCAAGCGTCTGAATTCCAAGCGCAAGATGTCGTTCTGGTACGGTGCGCGCTCCATGCGCGAGTCGTTCTACAACGAGGAATACGACCAGCTGGCCGAAGAGAACGAGAACTTCGAGTGGCACCTGGCGCTGTCTGATCCGCAGCCTGAGGACAACTGGGAAGGCCCGACGGGCTTCATCCACAACGTCCTGTACGAAAACTACCTCAAGGACCACCCGGCCCCTGAGGACTGCGAGTACTACATGTGCGGGCCGCCCATGATGAACGCCGCCGTCGTCAAGATGCTGACCGACATGGGTGTGGAGCCGGAGAACATCCTGCTCGATGACTTCGGTGGTTGATCGATGATGTCACGCGTCGCAAGACGACTGGCAGGGCCGGCCCTCATGGGGCTGGCCCTGCTGGTTGCAGGCTGTGAAAATTCCAGCAACCCTGAGTTGCATCGCTTTGCCGGTCCCATCTTCGGCACCGGATTCCATGTCACGGTGGCAGGGGATCTGGATGTCGATGAGGTGGCGTCACTCAAGCAGGCGAGCGTCGAGGCGCTGGACAAGGTCGACTGGCAGATGTCGACCTACAAGGACACCTCGGAGCTCTCGAAGCTCAATCAGGCACCGCTGGATACGCCGATCACGCTGTCGGATGGCCTGGCGCAGGTGCTGGCCGAATCGCAGGATATCGGCAGGCGCTCCGAGGGTGCCTTTGACATCACCGTCGGCCCGGCCGTCAATCTGTGGGGCTTTGGCCCGGATGAGCGTCTCGACAAGGCACCGAGTGATGCACAGATCGCGCAGGCGCTCGAGAAGGTCGATCATCTGGCGCTGGAGCTCGATGGCAATACGGTGATCAAGCGCAAGCCGGTGTATGCCGACCTGTCGGGGATCGCCAAGGGCTATGGGGTGGATCGAGTCGCCGATGTGCTCGAGGCCAATGGCATCGAGAACTATCTGGTCGAGGTCGGTGGCGAGATCCGCGTCAAGGGTGAGAAGCCCGGCCACAAGCCGTGGCGTATCGCCATCGAAGCGCCGAAGTCCTTCGAGCGTTCCGTGCAGCGGATCATCGACCCCGGCAATGCTGCCGTGGCGACTTCCGGTGACTATCGCAACTATTTCGAGCAGGACGGCGTACGTTACTCACACACGATCGATCCGCGTACCGGTCGTCCCATTCAGCACTCCCTGGCATCGGTGACGGTCATCACGCCAGATTGTGCGAGTGCGGACGCCTGGGCCACGGCACTCAACGTGCTTGGCGCCGAGAAGGCAATGGCCATCGCAAGACGCGAGAACATTGCCGCCTATTTCATTGTCAAAACGGATGGTGGCTTCAAGCAGTCCTGGAGTCCGGCATTCGCGCCCTATCTGAAGGACGCGCCGGCGACAGGCGACACGAAGCCCGTAGGGGAATCCAGCGTCTGAGCCTGTCTGCCGTCAGGCAGACGGGGAGGACGTGATCCGCTGCCACCTGTCGTGACACGCCCCTGACCGGGCCTGCCACTCACGATGCATCGGCACCCTCCCGTCAGGGCGGGTACCGATGTGGCGGTCGAGTCGGGTCGGTCACAGTGGGCCAACATGGGGCCATGCCCCGGGAGAAATGACATGACTATCTGGTTACTGGTGTTCGCCGCCATGCTGCTGTTGATCGGCGCGATGGCTGTCGGGGTGTTGATGGGGCGCAAGCCGATCGCCGGCTCCTGCGGCGGCCTCAACAACCTCGGGCTCAAGGATGGCTGTGATATCTGTGGCGGCAAGGATGACGAGTGCGAGAAGGAGCAGGAGCGCCAGCGTCTGATGGCCGAGAGCGGCGGCAAGCCGGCCAGTGATCTGGCCTACGAAGCCCCGCGTCGCTGATTTCTGCTCTGATGACTCAGAGCCCGCCGGCCGCAAGGCCAGCCGCCGGCCCTGGCATGCCATTCTCTCCCTGAGCAGAGTGTGGCGTGTCAGGGCCGGCCTACGAACAACCAAGGAGCAAAGCGAGTCTCATGGCAGTCTACAACTACGATGTGGTCGTGATCGGTACCGGTCCGGCAGGGGAGAGCGCGGCGGTCAATGCGGCCAAGCATGGCAAGCGAGTGGCCGTGATCGAGGCCCAGTCCTCCGTGGGCGGCAACTGCACCCACAAGGGCACCATCCCCTCCAAGGCCCTGCGTCACGCGGTCAAGCAGATCATCGAGTTCAACACCAATCGCATGTTCCGCGACATCGGTGAGCCGCGCTGGTTCTCCTTCCCCAAGGTGCTGGAACGTTCGCGTCGTACCATCGAGCAGCAGGTCGAGATGCGCACGCGCTTCTATGCTCGCAATCGCATCGACGTGTTCTTCGGTACCGCGCGCTTCAAGGACGAGCACACCGTGCTGGTGCGTGATGCCCATGAAGGGACCGAGGAGCTGCACGCGGAGAAGGTCGTGATCGCCACCGGGTCGCGCCCCTACCGCCCGGCAGACGTCAATTTCCGCCACCCGCGTATCTATTGCTCCGATACCATCCTGGGTCTGTCGCACACGCCGCGCACGTTGATCATCTACGGTGCCGGTGTCATCGGGTCCGAGTACGCCTCCATCTTCTCGGGGCTGGGCGTCAAGGTGGACCTGATCGATACCCGCGATCGTCTGTTGTCGTTCCTGGACAACGAGATTTCCGACGCGCTGTCCTACCACCTGCGCAACAACGGCGTGCTGGTGCGCCATAATGAGGAATACGAGCGCATCGAGGGCGATGAGTCCGGTGTGGTCGTGCACCTCAAGTCCGGCAAGAAGCTGCGTGCGGACGCCTTCCTGTGGGCCAATGGGCGCACCGGCAACACCGACAGCCTCGGCCTCGAGAACATCGGTCTGCAGGCCAATGGTCGTGGTCAGCTGACGGTCGATGATCAGTACCGCACCGAGCTGGACCACGTCTATGCCGTGGGCGATGTCATCGGCTGGCCGAGCCTGGCCTCTGCTGCCTATGATCAGGGCCGCTTCGCCTCGGCCAATCTGCTGGGCGAGGAGTTCAAGTTCGTCAATGAGGTGCCGACCGGCATCTACACCATCCCCGAGATCAGCTCGGTGGGGCGTGGCGAGAGCGAACTGACCGAAGCGCGCATTCCCTACGAAGTGGGGCAGGCCTTCTTCAAGGACACCGCACGCGCCCAGATCACCGGCGACACCGTCGGCATGCTCAAGATCCTGTTCCATCGCGACACGCTGGAAATCCTCGGCATCCACTGCTTCGGTGATCAGGCGTCCGAGATCGTGCACATCGGCCAGGCCATCATGCAGCAGCAAGGTGAGGCGAATACGCTCAAGTACTTCGTCAATACCACCTTCAACTACCCGACCATGGCGGAAGCCTATCGGGTCGCTGCCATGAACGGGCTGAATCGTCTGTTCTGATTACGCTGCGCTTGAAAGCGGTTCACAAGGCCTCGACATCTCTGGTGTCGAGGCCTTGTCGTATCCGGGGCTCTCGCAGGGACCTTTCCATTGACGAACCTTGAGGGCAATGACGCATGCAGCAGCATGATTGCGGGGAAAGCGGCACGCAGGAAAACAGCTCGCAGGCAAGCGACACTCGGCAGCCAAGCAATCATTCACGCAGGGCGCTGCAGGATGATCCGACCACGGTCCTGACCCTGAGGCTGGGGCATGAGGAGCTGGTCATCCACCGCCGTTACGAGCTGGCCAGCATCATCAACGAGCTGGTGCTGGGCCTGTTGTTCACCATCGGCAGCGTGTGCTTCTTCTGGGATGAGTGGATGACGCTGGGGATCTGGCTGTTCGTGATCGGCTCGCTGCAGCTGACGCTCAAGCCGTTGATTCGCCTGGCGCGCCGCATGCACCTCAAGCGCCTGCCGGAATCAGGGCTGGAACTCTAGCAGGCGACTTCACAGTCTGTCTGTCTCACTGGCTCTCCGGCTCTAGAGATCAGCGATAGCGATGCACGCGCAGGCTCTTGAGAAAGGGCGTGTCCTCGATGCGCACATCTCCGCGTCTGGCGCGTGTGCGCTGTGCGGGCGGGGTCGGTGAGGGTTGGTTGAGCGCCGGAAGGCGCAGGTCATCGTGGGGCAGGAACAGCGGTAGCGAGACGTTCATCGCGCGGCGAGTGCGCAGCTCGCCATCCTCGCGCAAGACCGGCTCACGATAGAAGAGATTGGCGCGCATCAGCGGCGCCTGAGGCTGGATGCGTGCCAGTATCTCGTCAGAGGGCAGGCCCGCCAGCAGTCTGAGCTGCAGGCGCACGTGATCGGCCTCGGTATCCAGTTTCATCAGCATCGCCTCGCACTCCGGCACACTGACGCGCTGAATGGAGCGTCCGGAGCTGTACCAGGCGAAACGCACTCGCGCCACCGCTGCTTCCGCGACCGGTACGCGCCGCCAGCATTGCTTCAGATGCAGACGAGCGAGGCCATCGCCCTTCAGGTGCTGGTTGAGGCCGGGGTGGCGGAAGGGCAGGATGGCCTTGAGCTCCGCGAGTTGATCGGGATACGCCTCACGCAGTTCGGCAAACAGTCCCGCCAGATGCTCCTTGGCCAGATTGAGGGCGCAGACCGCCTGGATCACCTGCGGGCCTGCCGCCACCACGCCCAGATAGGGGCGGGTGACACGCCCATCCTGCCCATCCTGATACCACACATCCTGCAGCGCGAGCCGTAGCCAATCGAGATCGGCATGGCCGCCATCCAGCCGCCACAGCGGCGAATTCTCCTCCGCGACGGCAGTGATGACCTGTTCGGCTGCGCTGATCTGTTCATCGAAGGCCGCCTCTATTCTGGCCATCAGCTGATATTCGGGCATGGTCCGCGTCCTGGTTGGCGCTTGAGGGATACACTCTTTTTATCGCGTTATCCTGTTTAGCGCAGCCTGGCGGGAAAGACAAGCGTGCGGATACAACACGAGGCGCCCCGCAGGGCGCCTCGTGGCATGGCTGGCATCTCCCGGGCGGGAAGCGTCGTCAAGAAACACGCGGCTTCCTCAGGAGCTGATCGCGACCTTGCGTCTAGCGATCGCGATAGCGTTCGGTGAGATCGCCATAGGCATCGATGCGGCGGTCACGCAGATAGGGCCAGATGCGGCGCACGTCCTCGCCACGCGCCAGATCCACCTCGACCAGCAACTCCTCGGGCTCGGTGCCGCCATGCGCCAGCAGCTCGCCCTGGGGTCCGCACACGAAGCTGCCTCCCCAGAACTGGATTCCTTCGCTGGCAGGCGTCGGGTCCGCTTCATGGCCGACCCGATTGGCGACGATCACCGGCACGCCATTGGCGACGCCGTGACTGCGCTGGATCAGTGTCCAGGCATCCTTCTGGCGCGTCTGCTCGGCCTCATCATCGCGCGGGTCCCAGCCGATGGCGGTGGGATAGAGCAGCATCTCGGCACCGGCCAGTGCCATCAGCCGCGCGCCTTCCGGGTACCATTGATCCCAGCAGACCTGCACGCCCAGGCGGCCCACCGAGGTATCGATGGGCTCGAAACCGCGGCGAGGCGACTGTGCGCTGGGCGCATCACCCGGCGTGAAGTAGAACTTCTCGTAGAAGCCGGGATCATCCGGGATGTGCATCTTGCGGAAGGTGCCGACCAGGCCATCGGCCTTGTCGAGCACCACGGCGGTATTGTGATATACGCCCGCCGCGCGGCGCTCGAAGATGGAGCCGACGATGACCAGACCGAGTTCAGCGGCCAGACCGGCCAGGCGCTGGGTGGTCGGGCCCTCGAGGGGTTCGGCGAGATCGAAGATCGCGGTGTCTTCCGTCTGGCAGAAATAGTGGCTGGCATGCAGCTCCTGCAGCATCACCAGCTCAGCACCGCCGGCTGCCAGGCGGCGGATGGCCGCCTCGCTGGCCGCCAGGCTCGTATCCTTGTCGGGCCAGCCCTGCTGCTGGACGACACCGACCTTGAGTGTACGGCGGGAAGTGGTCATCACAGTGCTCCTTGAGTGAGGTTCGAGGTGGCCAGGGTGCCCTTGGGCAGTTGCATGGTCATGCAGTGCAGACTGCCATGCTGGCGAATCACGGCGCGGCAGTCGACCGGGATGATGTCACGTCCCGGGAAGGCGCCCGCCAGGGCCTTGAGCGCGATCATGTCGTGACGATCGGCATAGGTCGGCACCAGCACCGCGCCGTTGATGATCAGGAAGTTGGCATAGGTCGCCGGCAGGCGATGGCCATCTTCGGGATCGAAGCAGGCATCCGGCCATGGCAGCGGTACCAGGAAGTACGGATCGCCATTGGCATCCAGCATGCCTTCCAGCTCGGCTTCCATCGCTTTGAGCGCCGGGTAGTGCGGGTCGTCGCGATCATCGCAACGCACGTAGGCGATGGTACGCGGGTCGCAGAAGCGCGCCAGGGTGTCGACATGACTGTCGGTGTCATCGCCTTCCAGATGGCCATTGGCCAGCCACAGGATGCGTGAGACACCGAAATCAGCCGTGAGCTGTGCCTCGACCTGCTCGCGGCTCAGCCCGGCATTTCGATTGTCGTTGAGCAGGCAGGCCTCGGTGGTCAACAGTGTCCCCAGGCCATCCGTCTCGATACCACCGCCTTCCAGAATGAAATCGCGACTTTCCACCGGGCTTGCATAGACCCCTTGAGCGGCCAGCGCTCGGGTCAGGGCGTTGTCACGAGCGGCTTCGAACTTGCCGCCCCAGCCGGTGAAGGTGTAGTCGAGCAGTACCGGCTGGCCATCACGTTCGACGGTGATGGGGCCGTGGTCACGCGTCCAGGTGTCATCCAGCGGCGCCACATGCAGATGCAGACGCTCGGCCGGCACGCCGAAACCGGCGAAGCGTGACGTGAGGCGCTCGCGGGTGGCCTCGTCACTGACGCTGATCAGCACGTGCTGATACCGGCTGATGGCGATCACCATGGCCTCGCAGGTGGCTTCGATGCTCTCGAGCATCTCGTTCCAGTCGCTGTGGGGGCTGGGCCAGCTGAGCTGGATGGCATCCTGCGGGTGCCATTCGGCAAGCAGACGGGTGGCCATGGGCATCTCCCTGATGAAGAAGTGACGGTAATGCCGCGATACCGCGGACTCGGCGCGCGATGATAGCAGAGCCATGCGTCGACGCTAGCCCCTGCGTGCGTCATATGGCCAGACACTCGAGACTGGCGGTTCATGCTGTTCTCATGCGAGGGCTGGCAAACTGGGCGCGATTGTGGCCCCATGCGCCGAGCCTGCGGAATGCGTATCATGGCCCGCGACCCTGACCCAAGGAATCGACTTCGATGCTGCTGGATCGCCTACCCTTTCTGATCGGCCTGCGCTATACCCGCGCCAAGCGCCGTAACCATTTCATTTCCTTCATTTCCCTGACCTCGATGCTCGGCCTGTCGTTGGGCGTGGCCGTGCTGATTCTAGTGCTGTCCGTCATGAACGGCTTCGACCACGAATTGCGTACCCGCGTACTGGGCATGGTGCCGCATGTGCGGGTCGAGGCGCGCGACAGCGTCACCGACTGGGAGACGCTCGCCGGCATGTTGCGCGAGAAGCCGCATGTCGTCGGTGCCGCTCCCTACATCGAGCAGCAGGGCATGTTCACCACCAATGGTCGCAACAAGGGCGCGCTGGTCACCGGTATCGATCCGTCCGCGGAGGACCAGGTCTCGATCATCAGTGAGCACATGGTGCAGGGAAGTCTGGCAGACCTCACGCCGGGCAGCTGGGGCATCGTGATGGGGGAGCTGCTGGCACGCAATCTCGGGGTCGGCGTCGGGGATCGCGTCACGCTGCTGGTGCCCGAGGCCTCCATCACGCCCGGGGGCATCTTCCCGCGCCTCAAGCGCTTCACGGTGACCGGCATCTTCAAGGTCGGCGCGGACGTGGATGCCAGTCTCGCCTACACCGACATCTCGGACATGGCCAAGCTGGCACGCTTCAAGGAAGGCGAGGTACAGGGCGTACGCCTGAAACTCGATGACCTGTTCAGTGCCGATGCCGTCACCCGTGACATCATCAGCCAGCTGGGGCCGCAGTATCGCGGCATGGACTGGAAGCGTACCCACGGCAACCTGTTCGCCGCCATCCAGATGGAGAAGAACATGATCGGCCTGCTGCTGATGGTGATCGTCGCCGTGGCAGCCTTCAACATCGTTTCGACGCTGGTGATGATGGTGACCGACAAGCACGCCGACATCGCCATCCTGCGCACCCTCGGGGCCAAACCCGGCAGCATCATGGGCATCTTCATCGTCCAGGGGCTGACCATCGGCGTGATGGGGATCATCATCGGCGCCATCGCCGGGGTGGCATTGGCATTGAGCGTCTCCGACATCATCGCCTGGGTGCAGTCGACCTTCGGTATCCAGTTCCTGGATCCCAACGTCTACTTCATCAGCTATCTGCCGTCTCGTCTCGAGCTGTCCGACATGGGCGTCATCATCGGCTCCGCGCTGGTGCTGAGCTTCCTGTCGACACTCTATCCGGCCTGGCGCGCTTCCCGCATCCAGCCGGCCGAGGTGCTGCGCTATGAATGATCTACCGACATCGACCGATGCATCATCCCGCTCTGCTGCTGGAGACTCCGCCATGCCGACCCCGGCTTCTGACACCCGTGCGACTGACCTGGCTCACGGCAAGCCGATGTTGATCTGTGAGCGCCTGAGTCGCAGCTACGACGAAGGCCCCCAGAAGGTGCAGGTTCTGGACGAACTGGAGCTGCGCGTGCACGCCGGCGAGCGGGTCGCCGTCGTCGGCAGCTCCGGCTCCGGCAAGACCACGCTGCTCAATCTGCTCGGCGGGCTGGATCATCCCAGTCAGGGCATCGTGAAGGTGGCCGGCCAGCGCCTGTCCGAACTCAGTGAGTCGGCGCTGGGCAGCTTCCGCAATCAGCACATCGGCTTCGTCTATCAGTTCCATCATCTGCTGGCGGAATTCAGCGCCGAAGAGAATGTGGCGATGCCGTTGATCATCCGGGGCCACAAGCGTGCCGAGGCCGCCGTCAAGGCGCGCAAGCTGCTGGAGCGTGTCGGCATGGCGCCGCGCGCCGATCACAAGCCGGGCGAGCTGTCCGGGGGGGAACGTCAGCGCGTCGCCATCGCGCGTGCGCTGGTGACGGACCCGAGCCTGGTGCTGATGGATGAACCGACCGGTAACCTGGATCAGACCACGGCGGCGCGCATTCTGGAGCTGATGGATGACATCGCTCGGGAAGCGCAGGCCGCCTTCATCATCGTGACCCACGACAATGGGCTGGCCGCGCACCAGCACCGTGTGCTGCGCCTGGATGGCGGCAAGCTGCACGAGGACTGAGCTCCACCGCTGAGTGGCGGATGTCTGCCTCACGCCATGCCAGAAAGCCAAAAGCCCCGCCATCGAGAGATGGCGGGGCTTTTTCATGGGCGGCGTCGTCAGCCTTCAGGACTTGTCGGTATCCGGGGCAGCGTTCTGGTCGGACCGCTGCGCCTTGGTGCAACGCCTGGCGGCCAGACGCGCCTTGCGACGGCTGCGCCAGCTGCGCACGACCTGATAACGCCACAGCAGCCGGACCAGCACGTTGGCGAGCAAGGCGACCACCACCGCGCTGACCAGCGAGCCCAGCGCAAGTGCCGGCAGGATATCTTCCAGCTGGTTGGCGAACCAGGCCGCGGAGACCTGGTCCGGCATCACCCGGGCAGGCGTATCGAGCATCCAGGCGCCCACGCGATAGGTCGCGTAGTAGACCACGGGCATGGTCAACGGGTTGGTGATCCACACCAGACCTACCGAGAGCGCAAGGTTGCAGCGCAACGCCCAGGCGCCGAAGGCAGCCACCACCATCTGGAAGGGGATCGGCAGCAAGGCACAGAAGAAGCCCACCATGCACGCATTGGCAACGGTTCGACGCGACAACGCCCACAACGCGGGGTCGGCGATCAGGTGATGCATGAAGCGCAGGGATTTCTTGCGCCTGAGGGCATCCGGTTCCGGCATGAACCGCTTGAGTAGACGACGAGGCATGGCTTGGCCATTTGGCATTCAACGCCGGCCATTATCCATACATGTCCCCGGGACTGCCATGCTGTGAGCTCAGTTAAGCGGCCCGCATCGTGCAATCCTGTGTGCTTGAAATGATGCTGAACGCAGGCCAGCCCCCGTCATGCCTGATGAAGAGCGATATCTGCCTCCTTGAACGATTCGTCTGAAAAGCTGCCCGTGGGCGCGAGCGACGCCACGTGGTTTCGCGGGTCCTGGCTGACACCGGGGGCTCTGATCCAGTGGCTCGCCGGTCTGGTGGCCGGGGTGTGGCTGTCGCGACAGGGGGAGTGGGCGGCCGATTGGCAGGGACGCATGCCGGATGGCGCACCCGAAAGCGCAGGGGATGTCTTGAACGGGATGGCAGACAGCCTGTTGCTGCCATCCCTTGTGCTAAGCCTGCTGGTGATGCTCGCCTTCGCGCGATGCCCGGCAGTTTTGCGGCTGGGGATTGCTCTGTGGGGTGGGCTGTTGCTCGGGCTGGCGCATCAGCCACTCATGCTTGCCGAAGCACTGGCGCGCGAGGATATCTGGCTGGAGGGGCGCATCGAGCAGGCCAGCCGTTCGCTCCCGGCCCCGGGGGAGTCGGTGCGTCTGGTCTTCAGGGTGGAAGCCTGTCGAGCCTCGGGCGCTGACGGCGAAGCAGGCGGAGAGCAAGGTGAGGCGCTCAAGCCCCCCAGGGTGAACGCATCCGGCATGACGAGCGCCGGGCGTGAGCTGGCCTGTCGTCGTCTCGAGGGCCAGCGGGTGCAATTGCGGCGCTACTGGCCGCGGCGTACCGCCTCTGAATCATCAGCTTCGCCTCTTCTCGTTCCCTGGCAAGCAGGGGAGCGGTGGCGGCTGATCGCCAGACTGGTGCCGCCGCATGCTGCCAGCAACCCGGACGCGCTGCAGAGTTTTGATCGGGTCAGCTGGTGGTGGCGCGAGGGGATCGTGGCGACGGGGTACGTGCGAGACCCCGCCCGGGCGCAGCGACTGGCACCACCCCGCGGGGTGGCAGCGTTGCGCCTGGCGGCCGAGCAGCGGCTGTGGCAGGGCTGTGGAGGGCGGGGCGATGACATCCAATGGGCGCATTCGCCCTGCCGCTGGCTGGCGGCGCTGACGCTGGGGCGTGCCTCGGCGCTGACTCGCGATGACTGGGAGTCCTTGAATGCCACCGGGTTGACGCACCTCGCCGTGGTGTCAGGGCTGCATGTCGGGCTGATGGCAAGCCTGGTGCTGGTGGTGAGCTTTGGCGTCCTGCGCCGTCTTCGTCCTGCCGACTGGCGTTTCAGCGTCGCTCCCTGGTGGCTGGCGTGTCTGGCGGCCTGGAGTTTCGCGATACTGGCGGGGCTGGCGCCGCCGGCGCTGCGAGCGGCGCTGATGACAAGTGTTGGGTTGTGGATGGCCAGCGGGCGCAGCGGCCTGGGCGTCTGGCAGATATGGATGCTGGCGTTGTCGCTGGTGATCGGCCTTGATCCGCTGGCCTTGTGGCGACCCGGCACCTGGTATTCGTTTCTTGCCGTGGCAGCGCTGCTGCTGGCCTGGCAGGGGTGTGAGCGCCCCCGCGGCGCGCTGGGCTGGTGTCGCGCCACGCTGCGCAGCCAATGGGTGTTGACGCTGGTGATGGGGGTCGCTCTGCTGGTCGGGCGTGGTCAGCTGTCATGGCTTGCCATGCCGATGAACCTCGTCATTGCTCCGCTCGCGACCCTCCTGGTCGTGCCGTTGGGGATGCTGGGCTGGGGGCTGGCTGGCATCGATTCCCTGCTGGACGCGATGGGCTTGCGGCTGTCGGAAGGGGCGGGAATGAGCGGGGCGCTGTGGCAGTGGCTCGCCGAGCGAGTGGATCATGGCATGGCGTGGCTCGGTACCGTCACGCAGCGTCATGGCCTCTGGCCCGTACGGACAGCGACGGACACCCTGTCCGCTGACATGGCAGCAGCGATGGCGATGATGGTACTGGGCGGCCTGTGGCTGGCAAGTGGAGTGCCGGGATTGGAGCGCCGTGTCAGAGGGCTGTGCACCGCCCTGGCGATGCTGTGGGGGACGGGGCTTGCCTTGCTGCTGTGGCCGCCTGCGCCATGGCCGTCCAGCGCCCACGCCGGCGAAGGACGCACAGGGCGCGACAGCGCGTGGCTTGCCGATTCGCGAGCGGCCCCGTTGGTCGTGACCGTCCATGACGTCGGACAGGGGCTGGCGATATCGCTCAGGGTAGCGGGGCGCGTGCTGTCGCCTGAGACGATGGAGGATCTTCCTCGTCATTGGCTCTATGATCTCGGCCCCGGTGCTGCCTTCGGGCCGCCGCGCATGGGGGAGCTGCTGAAGGCTGCCGAGGCGCCCTGGGGCGTCATCATCAGTCATGGTGATGGCGATCATGCAGGCGGGCTGGCGGCGCTGCGAGCGGAGCAGGTCGCGCAGTTGTGGGTGCCTGAGGGACAGAGAAACCGTCTTGACCGTCAGGTCGGCTGGCTGAAGGACGTGCCGACCGCGTCCTGTGAGGCAGGGCGGCGCATCACGCTCGGCCATCTCGCCGACCGCCCCGTGAAACTGGAGATGCTGTGGCCGCCGCCCGGGTGGAAGGTGCGGCGTGACAATGCCCACTCCTGTGTGGTCCTGATCGCGTGGGGTGAGCGTCCGCTGGCGTTGCTGAGTGGCGATATCGGGGTGCAGGAGGAGCGCCAGCTGGTGGAGCTGCTCTCGCGTCGGCTGGCGGGAAGCCCGCTGCCGTTGCTGGTCGTCGCGCACCATGGCAGTCGCAGCAGCAGTGGGGAATCCTGGCTCGCGCGTCTGGCACCGCGCCACGCGATCATCAGTGCCGGACGCTACAACCCGCATGGTCATCCGCATGACGAGGTGGTCGAACGCCTGATGCGGCATGCGCAATGTGTCTGGCACAGTGGCCTGGAGGGAGCGCTGCGCTGGGAGTGGTCCCCTGACGCGGAGCGCCTCATTCCCGCGCGGGGTGCTGCCGGTATCGATACGCAGTGCCTTGGGGTAAAATCCGTTGATTGATCAGGGGCATGGCGAATGTCTGCCTGTCAGCGTGCCAGGGACGCGGTCGCGCAGGCCTGATGACGACAACAATGATCGGCGCCGTTGACGGTGCACCATCAAGACCAAGGGAGAGGTCACATGTTGGAAGCCTTGTACGCAGGGGGGCTGCTGATGCTCCCGATCCTGGGATGTTCGGTCGTGGCACTGGCCATCATCCTCGAACGTCTGTGGACGTTGCGCACGCGCCGTATCGCGCCGCGCGGTCTGGGACAGCAGGTGTGTGAACTGATCAGTCAGGGACAGGTCAATGTCTACTGGTTGGAGAGTCATTCGCCCCTTGGGGGGGTGCTGGCGGCAGGACTTCGCAATGCGCGCCTGGGCAATGAACAGGTGCGTGCGCGCATTCAGGAATCGGCCGTTGCGGTGATCCACGACATGGAGCGCTTCCTGAGCCCCCTGGGGACCATCGCGGCCATCACCCCGCTGCTGGGCCTTCTGGGCACGGTGGTCGGCATGATCGATGTCTTCGCCGTGATCGTGGACGCCGGGTCCGCCGAGCGTGCCCAGGAGCTGGCCGGCGGGATTTCCCAGGCGCTTGTCACCACGGCGGCGGGTCTGACGGTCGCGATTCCGGCGCTGATGTTCCATCGCTATTTCCAGCGTCGCGTGGAAGACATCACCGTGACCATGGAAGAGCAGGCGGGGCAGGTGGTGGAATATATCTCGCACCATCAGGGGGAGCTGGGGCTGGCCGAGAGTCATGACGGCTTCGATCGTCGCGCGGGCCAGCGCAACGGGCCAGCGCCGAGGGAGAGTCTGCCGGAAGACCTGCCGGCCTACATGCGCCGGGACGAGGATGATCCGCTGTCGGGCTCCGATACGCTCGCCGATCGAGGCGTGGGGCCCGGGAGGCCGTCATGAGGTTTCCTCGTCGCCAGCGTGAATCGGTCGAGGTCAATCTCACGCCGCTGATCGACGTGGTCTTTCTGCTGCTGATCTTCTTCATGGTCTCGACCACGTTTGACAGTCGACGCGCCCTGGACCTGATTCTGCCGCAATCCAGTCAGGCCAGCGCCGTGGAGCAGGCGCCGCTGATCATGACCATCGGCGCCAAGGGAGATTTCACGCTCGGTGACACCTCGCTCACCGAGTCAGCATTGGGGACTGCGCTTGCACGACACAAGGACCAGGCTGATCGCTTCGGGTTGATCCTCGAAGCCGATGGCCGTACGCCACATGCGAAGGTGGTGAAAGCGTTGGACGCTGCCGCCGAAGTGGGCATTACCCGAGTGCGCATCAGTACGCGCACCGGGACCGATACATCACCACCGGATGCCCCATGAGGGCGCCGCTCAAGTCTATGGAGACCCCGTGAGTCGCGACTCCACCTGGATTCATTACCGCCGCCTGCTCGGCTATGTCCGTCCGTACTGGAAGATGTTCCTGGCTGCCGTGCTGGGTTACGTCATCTATGGTGCCTCGAGCACGGCGCTGGCCGAGATGATGAAGCGCCTGATCGATGGCATTCAGAATCCTGACGCCCAGTTCAGACTGTTCCTGCCGTTGTTCGTGATCGGCATGTTCGCGATACGCGGTGTGGGGACCTTCCTGGGGACCTACTGCATGAGCGACGTGGCACGCAATGTGGTGCATACCCTGCGTACCACCGTGTTCAACCACATGCTGCATCTGCCGGGACGTTACTTCGACGAGAACTCCACCGGTCACCTGATCACCCGCGTGACCTATCACGTGGAGCAGATCACCGGCGCCGCCACCAAGGCATTGACCATCATCATGCGCGAAGGCTTCTTCGTGCTGGGTCTGCTGAGCTATCTGTTCTGGACCAACTGGAAACTCACGCTGGTATTCATCGCGGTCACGCCGCTGATCGGCTGGGTGGTCAGCTATGCCAGCAAGCGCTTCCGCAAGCTCTCCAAGCGTATCCAGGGCTCGATGGGGGAGGTCACCCATGTGGCATCCGAGGCGCTGTCCGGGCATCGCGTGGTCCGCACCCACGGTGCGGAAGATTACGAGAAGGCGCGCTTCGCTGCGGTCAGTGAGTACAACCGCGAGCAGAAGATGAAGGAGGCGTTGACCAAGGCCACCGCCACGCCGGTGATCCAGCTGTTGATCGCCGTGGCACTGGCGACCCTGGTGTGGCTGGCGATGGCGCCGGAATTGATGGCTGGCATGTCGGCGGGTGAATTCGTCGGCTTCATCACCGCGGCCTCGATGATGGCCAAGCCGGTGCGTCAGCTGACCGAGGTCAACGGCGAGATCCAGAAGGGCATGGCGGCATCCGAGGAGCTGTTCGGGCTGCTCGACATGCCCGCGGAGCCCGACAACGGCAACGTGGTTCCGGACGGTCGCCTGGCGGGCCGGGTGCGCTTCGACAACGTCCACTTCCGTTACGCCGACAACCAGCCGGATGTGCTCAAGGGCATCGATCTGGAAGTGGAGGCCGGGCAGATGGTAGCCATCGTCGGGCGCTCAGGTTCCGGCAAGTCGACGCTGATGAGCCTGCTGCCACGGTTCTACTCGCCTACCACGGGCCGCATCCTGATCGACGACGTGGCCATCGAGGACTACAAGCTGCGCCCGATGCGCCAGCAGATCGCGCTGGTCTCCCAGAACGTGACGCTGTTCAATGCCAACCTCACCGCCAATATCGCCTACGGCACCGGGGAAGCGGATGTCCAGCGGGTCGAGGAAGCGGCGCGCGCCGCCTATGCCCACGAGTTCATCGAACGCATGAGTCAGGGCTATGACACCATCGTCGGTGACAACGGCATCATGCTCTCGGGAGGGCAGCGTCAGCGCATCGCCATCGCGCGTGCCATCTACAAGGATTCGCCGATTCTGGTGCTCGATGAGGCCACCTCGGCACTGGACACCGAGTCGGAACGCTACATCCAGCGGGCGCTGGAGGAAGTCTGTCAGGGCCGTACCACCTTCGTCATCGCGCACCGCCTGTCCACCATCGAAAAGGCGGATCGCATCCTGGTGATGGATGACGGCGAGATCATCGAAGACGGTACGCATGAAGCGTTGATCGCTCAGGAAGGGGCCTACGCCGCCCTGCATCGCATCCAGTTCCGGGAGACGGCTGACGCATGAGTGAACGACTGGTAGACGCCTGGTATCGGGGCGCCGCCTGGCTCCATCTGTTACGTCCGCTGGAGCATGTCTATAAAGGGGTGGTGGCACGCCGACGTGAGGCCTATCTCACTGGCAAGCGTGAGGTCTGGAAGGCGCCGGTGCCGGTGATCGTGATCGGCAACATCACCGTCGGTGGAACCGGCAAGTCGCCGCTGGTGGCCTGGCTCGGCCGTTGGTTGAGCGAGCAGGGCTGGCGCCCGGGCATCATCTCACGGGGCTATGGTGGCCACGCGCCGCGTTACCCGCTGTATGTCCAGGCCGATACGGACCCGCAGCACGCCGGAGATGAGCCGGTGATGCTGGCTCAGCAGACCGGCCTGCCGGTGGCGGTGGACCCGGACCGTCCCAGTGCCGCGCGTCGTCTGATCGCGGCGGGGTGCGACATCCTGCTCTCCGATGACGGCTTGCAGCACCATGCGCTGGGGCGCGACATCGAGCTGGTGGTGGTGGATGGTGAGCGCGCCTTCGGCAATCAGCGGTGCCTGCCGGCGGGTCCCCTGCGGGAGCCGCTGTCACGGCTGGCGAGTGTCGATGCCGTGATCTCCAATGGGGTGATCGACTGCACCCGCCTGCCGGTGGAATCACATTGCATGACGCTGACGCCGGTCCATTGGCGCCATCTGATCGATGATGTGCGTTATCCCGCCACTCATCAGCCATTCAGTGGCTCGGTGCATGCACTGGCCGGTATCGGCAATCCCCAGCGTTTCTTCCGTACCTTGACCAATCTGGGGGTGGAGCATCAGCCCCATCCCCTGGCGGACCATCATCGCTTCACGCCGACGGACCTGCGCTTTTCCGACAACCTGCCGGTGGTGATGACGGCCAAGGATGCCGTGAAGTGTCGCCGCTTCGCCAACGAGCGTTGCTGGGCACTGGATGTCGAGGCGCGTCCGGATCAGGCGCTGGTGGATTGGCTCGCCAACCGCCTCGAGGCGCTGTGAGCGACTGACCGATTGTTTCTTTCTTATTAGCTGTTATCCCGGAGATGTCTCGATGGACAAGGAATTGCTCGCGCTGCTGGTCTGCCCGCTTTGTCAGGCCAAGCTGACCTACGATGCGGCGAATGCCGAGCTCAAGTGCTTCTATGATGGACTGGCCTATCCCGTGCGTGACGGCATCCCCGTCATGCTGGAAGAAGAAGCGCGCGTGATGGATGCCGACGAGAAGCTCAAGGGGAGTCGCGGCTGATGAGCGATGTGGCGCACAGCAGTGATGTGACAGGTCGTGGCGCTGTGGTGGTGATTCCGGCGCGCTTCAACTCCTCGCGCCTGCCCGGCAAGCCGTTGGCGGACATCCATGGTCGGCCGATGATCGAGCATGTCTGGCGCAATGCCTGTGCCAGTCAGGCGAGCCGTGTGGTGATCGCCACGGACGATGAGCGTATCCGCACCGTCTGTGAGGGCTTCGGTGCCGAGGTCGTGATGACTCGTGCCGATCACCCCAGTGGCACCGATCGTCTCGCGGAAGTGGTCGAGCGGCTGGCACTGGCTCCCGAGACGCTGGTCGTCAACGTGCAGGGAGATGAGCCGCTGTTGCCTGCCGCGCTGATCGATCAGGTCACCTTGCGTCTCGAGGAAGACGAGGGGGCTTCCATCGCGACCCTGGCCGAGCCCATCACCAGTGTCGATAGCCTGTTCAATCCCAATGTGGTCAAGGTGGTGCGTGATCTGCGTGGTCGCGCGCTGTACTTCTCGCGCGCACCGCTGCCGTGGGATCGGGAGCACTTCACCACGCCGCCGACCGTGCTGGCCACCGACTCCTGGTTGCGCCATATCGGTCTCTACGCCTATCGCGCCAGCTTTCTGAGCGAATATGTCGATTGGCTGCCGGCGCCGCTGGAGCAGCTCGAGCAGCTCGAGCAATTGCGCGCACTGCATCATGGTCATGCGATTCAGGTCGCCATCGCCTGCACCTCCCATCCTGCCGGTGTGGATACCCAGGAAGATCTCGAGCGCGTGCGTGACTGGCTGACGCAAGAGGCCGGTGATGAGTGAATTGCTTGAGCGGATAGCGGCGCGCAGACCGCCGGTCAGACGAATTCTGATGGTCTGTCTGGGCAATATCTGTCGCTCCCCCAGCGCGGAAGGCGTACTGCGTGCCGCGCTGGCACGCCATGGGCTGGATGAGCTCATCGAGGTCGACAGCTGTGGTACCAGTGACTGGCATGTGGGTGCTCCGCCGGATTCACGTGCCATCGCGCATGCGGCTGAGCGTGGGTACGACATCAGTGGCCTGCGCGCCCGCCAGCTGTGCGTGCAGGACTTTTATGACGTCGATCTGATCCTGGTGATGGATGATGCCAACCTGAGTGACGCGCGGCGTCTGGCACCCCAGGACAGTCCGGCACTGCTTGGCCGTCTGCTGGACCTGCTGCCGACGCCGCTGCCGACTCTGGCGCGAGGCAGTCGCGAAGTGCCGGACCCCTATACCGGGGGGCCTGAGGCCTTCGAGCAGGTGCTGGACCTGATCGACATCGCCTGTGAGGCATTGATCGATGCCCTGCCACCTGTCACGCGGACCCCTTCATGATGGCGCCCGACAAGTCATCGACGAGAGCATCACTGACGGCCTGCAATACCCTGGGCTTTGCCGCCACCGCACGTACCTTCAGTGAGCCACGCAGCGTGGCCGAGGCGCGTCGCCAGATTCTGGACTCGCGTGCGGCCGATGAGCGTCTGGTGGTGATCGGTGGGGGCAGCAATCTGGTGTTGCTGCCCTGGCTGGATGCCCATGTGATGCGCCCGGCCTTCGAGGCCATGACGATCACGCCGGCAGCGGATGGCAGAACCGCCACCGTGAGTGTCGAGGCGGGCAAGCGCTGGCACGCCCTGGTGATGGAGCTGGCGACAGCTGGCTGGTGGGGCTATGAGAATCTGGCCTTGATTCCCGGCTGCTGTGGCGCAGCCCCGATCCAGAACATCGGTGCCTATGGTGTCGAGCTGGCCGACCATCTGCTGCGACTGGAAGTCATGTCGCTGGAGGATGGCAGCACGCGCTGGCTGAGTCGCGAGGAGTGCGCCTTCGGCTACCGTGACAGTCTCTTCAAGGGGTCGCTTGAGCATCGTGTCCTGATCACTCGCCTGGAGTTCGTGGTGACGCGTGAAGCGACACCGCAACTGGCCTATGGGGACCTCGCTCAGCGCGTCAGTGCCGCCACACCGCAAGGGGAGGCCATCACGCCATTGAGTGTGGCGAATGCCGTGATTGCCACGCGCAGTGAAAAGCTGCCGGACCCTGCCGTGCTCGGCAATGCGGGAAGCTTCTTCAAGAACCCTCAGCTTGCCGCCGACGAGGCGCGCGAGCTGTTGGCGCATCATCCGACCTTGCCGCACTACCCGCAGGCCGATGGCAGCGTGAAACTGGCGGCCGGCTGGCTGATCGACCAATGTGGCCTCAAGGGGGCACGTCGGGGTCATGTCGGCGTGCATGATCGCCAGGCGCTGGTGCTGGTTCACTTTGGGGGCGGGCAGGTCTCGGAGCTGATGGCGCTGGCACATGAGGTACGTGAGAGCGTTCATGCGCGTTTCGGGGTCTGGCTGGAGCAGGAACCGCGCGTACTGGGAGAGATGGCCGCGATGCCTTCCTGACGGTTGGTCGGTTTGTCGAAGGCATTCCGTCACGAAAAAGCCCCGCAGAGTGATCTGCGGGGCTTTTTCGTGACGGGTCAAACCCCTGCCTGCACCGATGAAGCCGGTGAGGCAGGGGGCAGGGCTCAACGTGTCGTGCTGTCGTCGTTGTCCTGCGAGCTGACTTCTGCCTGACCCTCTGTCGCCTGAGCATCGGCGGCCGCTTTCTCGGCGGCCTCACGCTCACGACGACGAACTTCGCGCGGGTCATTGTAGGCGCGAGCACCACGGCGGCGACGTGAAGCGTTGGCGGTCCCGGCTGCCTCATCTTGCTTGTCATCGCTTGCAGGTGCCTGAGCGTCTGCCGCGGCGATGTCGTCATCCTGTGCTGGCGTTTCCGTCTGCACGGAGGCGGTCGCCTCGACATCTTCCAGAGCGGGCTCTGCTGGCGCAGCCTCTGCCTGAGACGCATCAGGCTGTGCATCGGCCTGAGTCGACGCCAGCGGGGTCGCGGCAGATTGGGTCTGTGGCTGCTGCACTTCCGGCTTGGCGGCTTCAGACTGTCCTGCATCGTGCTCGGCAGGTGCAGTCTCCGGAGTCGCTTCTACCTGAGCCGTCGCCTCTGGCTGCGTCGCCGCTTCGCTGGCGTGCTCAGTGCGATGGGGGGTGTCTGCTTCCACGCAAGCTTCGGTCTCGGCCACGGACGCCGTCTCCTGCGGCATCACGCTGTCCTTCAGCGCCTGGCTGTCGACGGCCGCTTCCGGTGCGGTCTCCACCGCGACCTGCGCCTGTACCGCGCTGTCATCCGCCTTGACGTCCGTTGCTGCCACATCGGCCTCGGCATCGGACACGGTTTCAGAGGTGTCGGCATCGGTCTTGGTCGTTGCGCTCAGCGTCTCGGCCTGCGCTTGATGAGCGCTGGCCTGCTGCGGTGCATGCTGCTCAGTACGCTGGGTGGCGTGCTGTTCAGTGCGCTGAGCCTGATGGGGCGTGGAAGACGCGGTGCTGGAGTCGTTGACCTCGGCAGAGTCATCCCGTGTCATCACGTCCTGTTGCAGGGCTTGCGTGCTGGGCGCACTGATTTCCGGCGCCTCTGGCGTCTCGGCGACCGACGGCTGTTCATCAGGCGTGGCGTCGTCAGCGGTCACTGCCACGGCCGGCGCCACGTCCGTCTCCACCTTGGTGCTGACCTCGGCACTGGTGTCGGCAGGTGCTGCCTTGTCGCCATCGCTGTCAGCGACGACAGCTTGCGCTTGCGGTTCACTGCTCTCGACCGTCTCAGGCGCGACCTTCACGCCTTCGGCACCTTCCTCGGCAACGGCGGGAACCGGTTGCTGCGGTGCTGCGGTCGAGGCGACGTCATCGAGCACGGTGTCGGCTGGCTGAGCGCTCTGCGCCTGCGGGCCGGCCAGTGCCATGGCCTTCAGGGACTGCTGCTGAGCGACGGCATCGGGATTGAGTGCATGGCTGCGGCTACGAGCGCGCGGATTGTTGCGCGTCGGCTGCTGGACATCGTCTGCCTGCTGCTCGCTCTGCTGGGCCTGTTCTGCCGCCTTGATGGACTCGCGAGCATGATGGCTGTTGACCTGCTCTGCCTTGTCCGCCTTGGAAGGCTTCTCACGGCGCGCCGGCTTGTCATCACGCTTGGCAGCATTGTCCTGCTTGGCAGCATCGTTCTGCTTGGCATCGTTCTGCTTGGCATCGCTCTTGGCATCATTGCCGGACGGCGCCTTGGCAGGCGTCTGTGCGTCGGATGTCTTCTCCGTCGCTTCTGCCTGCGGTTTGCTGTCGTTGGTCACGATGTCCTGAGCGTTGTCCTGACGCGACTCGCTGGACTTGCGACGATTGCCACGGTCATTGCGCTGACGACGCTTGTTGTTGCTGCGACCCTCGGAGCGGTTGTCGCTCTGGCTGTCGTTGCGACCATCGTTGCGACTGTCGTTGCGACCATCGTTGTCGTTGCCGCGCGTGTCCTGCTGACGTGAGTCCTGCTGACGCGAGTCCTGCTGGCGTGAATCGCCCTCGGCGTTGCGGCGACGATTGTCGTTGCGTGCGTTGCCGCGGTTGGCATTGCGGCCATCCTTGCGTGCATTGCCGTCGGTTGAGGCTTCGCTGACGCTTTCGCGACGCTCGCGTGCCTTTTCCAGTGCCTTGCGGGCTTCGCTGGACTTGGCCGGCGTCGCGCTGGCGCTGTCGTCGCTGCCCAGCAGGCGGCTGAAGCCCTTGGCCAGACGTGCCAGCAGACCGCCGCCGGAAGGGGCTGCTGCCGGTGCCTGGGTGGCCGGGGCCGCCGTGGCCTCGGATTTGCTCACCGCATTGCGTCCGTCATTGCGAGAGGTCTGACGATTGTCGTTGCGATTGGCATTGCGGCCGTCGTTACGAGTGTCGCTGCGCGATCCCTGACGACTGTCGTTGCGAGTCTCGCTCTGGCTGTCGTTACGATTGTCGTTGCGGCTGCGGTTATTGCTGCCATTGCCATTGCGACGACGGTTGCCGCTCTTGGCATTGTCGTTGCCGTTGCCGTTGCCGTTGCCGTTGCCGTTGCCGTTGCCGTTGCCGTTGCCGTTGCCGTTGCCGTTGCCGTTGCCGGAAGCGGAGGTGTTCTCGTCAGTCTCGGCGGGCTCGCTGACTTCCGGTGCGGAGGCGGGGGCAGGCGTCGTGTGGGACACGCTCTTGACCGCCGCTTCGGTGCGTGCCGGTGGCTTGTCGAAATTCGGATCCGGCTCCTTGCCGACTTCGGTCTCGACGGACAGCTCGAAGCTGGACTTGTCGGCACCGTCTTCATCGACATGGTCATCACGCAGACGCACGACTTCGTAGTGCGGCGTGTCGAGTTCCGGGTTCGGCAGCAGCACGACATTGACGCCCTGACGACGCTCGATGTCGAACAGCGTGGCGCGCTTCTCGTTGAGCAGGTAGGTCGCGACCGGCACCGGCAGGATGGCGCGGATCTGCGAGCTGCGCTCCTTCATGGCCTCTTCCTCGATCAGGCGCATGATCGAGAGCGCCATGGAGCGCACGTCGCGGATGGTGCCCTGGCCGTCACAGCGCGGGCAGACCACGCCGCTGGTCTCGCCCAGTGACGGACGCAGGCGCTGGCGCGACATTTCCATCAGGCCGAAGCGTGAGATGCGACCGATCTGCACGCGAGCGCGGTCGATCTTGAGCGCGTCTCGCACGCGATTCTCGACTTCACGCTGATTGCGCGCCGGGGTCATGTCGATGAAATCGATCACCACCAGGCCGCCGATGTCACGCAGACGCAGCTGGCGCGCGATCTCGTCCGCCGCTTCCAGATTGGTCTGCAGCGCGGTTTCCTCGATATCGCTGCCACGCGTGGCACGCGCGGAGTTGATGTCGATGGAGACGAGAGCTTCGGTGTGGTCGATGACGATGGCGCCACCGGAAGGCAGCTTCACTTCGCGCTGATAGGCGGTCTCGATCTGGGATTCGATCTGGAAGCGCGAGAACAGCGGGACGTCGTCTTCGTAGAGCTTGATCTTCTGCTGATAGCTCGGCATGACCTGACGGACGAAGGACAGGGCTTCTTCCTGGACGTCACCGGAATCGATCAGCACCTCACCGATGTCATTGCGCAGATAGTCGCGCATGGCACGGATGATGACATTGGATTCACGATAGATCAGGAAGGGGGCAGGGCGGCTGGCGGCAGCCTTGGTGACGGCATCCCAGACCTGTGCCAGATAGTCGAGGTCCCATTGGAGCTCTTCTGCGCTCTTGCCGATACCGGCGGTGCGTACGATGACGCCCATCTTGTCTGGCAGGGTGAGGCTGTTCATCGCCTCTTTCAGCTGGGCGCGCTCTTCCCCCTCGATGCGGCGGGAAATGCCACCGGCACGCGGGTTGTTGGGCATCAGCACGAGGAAGCGGCCGGCCAGGCTGATGAAGGTGGTCAGGGCGGCGCCCTTGTTGCCACGCTCTTCCTTGTCGACCTGGACGATGACTTCCTGGCCTTCCTTGAGCACTTCCTTGATGTTGGGGCGGCCTTGGCCCGGGTCCTTGCTGAAGTACTCGCGGGAGATTTCCTTGAGCGGCAGGAAGCCGTGGCGATCGGCGCCGAAATCGACGAAGCAGGCTTCCAGGCTGGGCTCGATGCGGGTGATCTTGCCGCGGTAGATGTTGGCTTTCTTCTGCTCGCGGGCACCAGACTCGATGTCGAGATCGTAAAGGCGTTGTCCGTCGACCAGTGCGACGCGCAGCTCTTCCGGCTGGGTCGCGTTGATGAGCATCCGTTTCATGTCGTCTCGCTAGACTGGGCGTGCCGAAGGGCAGCCGCATTTGCGTCGGCGACGAGGAACCGTTTTCAGCTTCGTGTTGTGCTCAGCGCATGTCGTGGGATGCGTCTTTCGCATGCAGGCACGTCTCGTGACGTGCCACATGCGGCATGATCATGTTGAGTACTGGAAAGAGGCAGGACGTGTTGCGGGGAACGTTGACTCCTCCGGCCCTGCGGTCTCTTCCCTAACACCTGGCATTCGCCGATTCATCGACGCCGGCCTTCGGCACGGATATCGAATGATTGCCCGGGCATCATGCCCGGGCGGTAGTGTGTCATTGGCCCACCAGAAGGCTGGGCATTGCATCGTGTTGCTGCGCTCGAGGGCAGTGACGTGTCTCGCGGGGAGGTGGCGTCACGGCCGGTCGCGCTGCGGCGCGCGGGGTAACACGTCCCGCGCCCGCTGATAGCGTTACCTCGCCATCTCTGGCGCGGACGTTATCGATGTCTTTCGTCATGATGCTGGCCAGCCAGCGGCATTGGACGACTGTCCGTGAGGCGGCATTCGTGATCTGCAATCGGCAGACCCGTTGCGCAGGACAGCACGCGGCCGACAGTCCAGGTGACAACAGGGTGCGTGAAGACTCTGCACGGTGCTGACGTCGGTGCGCATTGTTTCGTCGTGGGCCGGCTGGCCCTGTTCACGTGGTCTGCATGGGGTTTCACGCCGCATGCAGAACCGTTTACCTCGCCGTCTCGGCGGGGTCGTGACGCGGGTGATCGGGCATATAGAGAAGGCCCATCTCACTGGGCCCGAATATACCAGTAAAGGTATGGGCCAGCAATTCGGCAGGCATATCAAATGCTTCGCCCGAATGCCCGCCATTCGTCCCGGGTTTCGCGGCCTTGAGCGGCGCAGCCAGAGCCCTCCGATGGCGGGATGATTCCCCATTGGTCGCATGACACCGTAGAATGGCCAGTCTGAGTGCGCCCCGGCGTACGGCAACATGATGAACAGGCCGCGCGAAGGCGAGGCCGGAAAGGAGCGAGACATGGCCGAGGGCCAATCAGTCCAGTGGATCGAGGTTGCCCCGGAACTGGCCGGGCAGCGCATCGACAATTTCCTGCGTACACGTCTCAAGGGGGCACCCAAGGCCTTGATCTATCGCATCGTGCGCAAGGGTGAGGTTCGGGTGAACAAGAAGCGCATCAAGGTCGACTATCGCCTGCAGGCGGGAGATCTGGTGCGTGTACCGCCACTGCGTCTGTCGCCGGAGGCTGCGGTGCAGGAAGTCAGTGGCAATCTGCGTGAGGTGCTGTCGGGCTGCATCGTGCGCGAGACCGATGATTTCATGATCATCAACAAGCCGTCCGGTCTCGCCGTGCACGGCGGGAGCGGCGTCAAGATCGGGCTGATCGAGGCCATGCGTCAGATTCGTGATGAACTGCCGTTTCTGGAGCTGGTGCATCGTCTGGATCGTGATACCTCCGGCTGCATCCTGCTGGCCAAGACGCGTGCGGCGTTGCTGCAGCTCAATGCGGACCTCAAGGCCCACAAGATGACCAAGCTGTATCTGGCGCTGGTGGAAGGGCGCTGGGACTCGCGGCGTGATTACGTCAATGCACCGCTTGAGCGTTACGACGGCGGCAACGGGGAGCGTCGCGTGCGCGTCGACGAGGCCGGCAAGACGGCCAGTACCCGTTATGCGGTGCGCGAAGCCTATCCCAGCATGACGCTGGTCGAGGCCGAGCCGATCACCGGGCGTACCCACCAGATTCGTGTGCACTCCGTGCATGCCGGTCACCCGCTGCTCGGCGATACCAAATACGGGACCGAACGCGGCAATGCGCTGGCGAAGAAGGTCGGGCTGGAGCGCCTGTTCCTGCATGCCGCTCAGCTCAGCTTCCCAGACCCCACCGACGGGCGGACCGTGACGGTCCGTGCGCCGCTGGACAAGCGCATGAAGCGCGTCCTTGCCAATGCTCGAGAATTGGGAGCCCGTCATGACTGACGCCTCTGCGGTACTGCCTTCACCTCGCTATCGTCTGATCATCTTCGATTGGGACGGTACCTTGATGGACTCCGAGGCACGCATCGTCGATTGCCTGCAGGCGGCCTCGCTGGCGGTCGGCATGGGAGAGCTTCCGGCGCATGCCGCGCGCGACATCATCGGTCTCGGATTGCCGGAGGCCATGGCGCGGCTGTTCCCCGGAGCTTCGGCTGCCCAGTGCGAGGCACTGGTCGAGGCCTACAAGCAGCATTTCGTGGCAGTCGATACCACGCCGCTGGATTTCTTTCCGGGCGTGGAAAATGGCATCGAGCGTCTGCGAGCTCACCCGGAGCAGCTGCTGGCCGTCGCGACGGGCAAGAGTCGTCGCGGGCTTGATCGGATGTTCCAAGCCCATGACTGCGGTGACTGGTTCCACGCCTCGCGTACCGCGGACATGACGCTGTCCAAGCCGCATCCACTGATGCTCGAAGAGCTGCTGGCCGAGCTGAACGTTGAGGCGCATGAGGCGCTGATGGTCGGCGATACCGAATATGATCTCGAGATGGCGCGTGCGCTGGGCATGCACAGTGTCGGTGTCACCTATGGCGTGCACAGCGTGCCGCGACTCGAGGCCTGTGCCCCACAGCGCATCGTCTCGCACTTCGATGAATTGATGGAGTGGCTTGGCGCGGTCAGATGATGACGGTGTCCTGCCCATGACAGGAGCAGCAAACGATGAGTGACAGGCCGCAGGATCCCTGGCGTGAAGGGCCAGGTGGCAAGGACGAGGGTGAAGCGGGCGCGAGCGGACAGGGCGCTGACAGCGCTGCCACCTCCAGCAGCGAGGTGGACTGGCAGGCGCGTGAGCGTACCGTGCAGCTCGAGATGATGGACCGCTGGGTGCAGGGCGTGGTCACCGAGCAACGGCGCTCCAGGCGCTGGAAGCTGTTCTTTCGCTTCCTGTTCGCGTTGTTGTTCATTGCCTCGATCGCGACATCCGTGACCCTCTTCACGCTCGGCAGCCAGCCGGCAGCCTTGCCCGGTGAACGGCACCTCGGTGTCGTGCGCGTCAAGGGCGTGATCGAGGCGGATGGCGAAGCCAATGCCGAGCGCATCATCAAGGGTCTGCGAGCGGCCAATGAGTCGCCGGCCTCCGTGGCGGTGGTGCTGGATATCAACTCCCCCGGCGGCAGTCCCGTGCAGTCCCAGCGCGTCTATGACGAGTTGATGCGCATGCGGGAGCAGGGTGGCAAGCCGGTGATCGCCGTGATCGAGGATCTCGGGGCGAGTGGCGCCTATTACATGGCAGCCGGCGCCGGCGAGATTCTCGCGGCACCGTCGAGTCTGGTCGGGTCCATCGGGGTGATCTCCTCGAGCTTCGGGCTGAAGGGGCCGATGGAAGAGCTGGGAATCGAGCGACGTGTGTTCACGGCAGGTGACAACAAGGCGTTTCTCGATCCCTTCTCCGAGATCTCGCCTGAGCAGCGCGACTTCTGGCAGAACGTGCTGGCCACGACTCACCAGCAGTTCATCGCGGCGGTCAAGGCCGGGCGCGGTGAGCGGCTCAAGGACGATCCGGCGCTGTTCTCCGGGCTGATCTGGACCGGCGAGCAGGCTCGCGCGCTCGGGCTTGTGGATCGCACCGCAACGCTTGAGGAGCTGGCTGCCGAGCTGGCACCGCAGGGTGGCGTGCATGATTACACGCCGCGTCAGGATCCCTTCGAGCGCTTCACGCGGCGCTTTGCCGGTGTGATGGCCAGCGCGTTGGGGCTTGACGCCAATGTCTCGCCGGTCAGCTATCGCCTGCCCTAGTCCTCCAGCAGTGGATCCAGGCCTGCCTCACGCAACAGTTCGCACAGGCGAATCAGCGGCAGGCCGATCAGGGTGTTGGGATCACGTCCCTCGAGACGCTCGAAGAGCGTGATGCCCAACCCCTCCATGCGAAAGCTGCCGGCCGAGTCCAGCGGGCATTCGCGCTCGACGTAACGCGTGATCTCCTGCTCGCTCAGCGTGCGAAACACCACGTCGTAGCTTTCATGGCAGACCCAGTGTCGCGCGCTGTGTGTATCCAACAGCGCCAGGCCGGTGACGAAGCGGACTCGGCGTCCCGAGAAGCGTGTCAGCTGAGCGCGGGCGGCGGCCAGGTCCTGTGGCTTGCCGAGGATCTCGCCCTCGAAGACGGCCACCTGGTCGCTGCCGATGATCAAGTGGTGTGAATAGGCCTCCGCCAGGGCGTTGGCCTTGCCCAGGGACAGGCGATGGACCAGTGCCTCGGGAGATTCCGTGGGACGAGGGGTTTCATCGATGTCAGGCGCCCCCCATGTGTAGGGGAGTCCGAGTCGATCAAGCAAGGCTCGGCGCCAGCGGGAGCTGGAAGCCAGTACCAGTCGTGTCATGGCGTTGTTCTCTTTTTGGGCTCTCGATTCGTGCATGCGTTCGGGACGCGAAGGGGGCGGAGCATGAGAGGGGTAGAAGGTCGAGAGGGGCCGGCGCGCGCGTGATTCTCCGTGTGATGCATCGCCGCCATGCTTTCTCACGACAACTCGTTGATATGCTTGAGATTGGAGGATGCCGCAAATCCTCTCGGCATTGAAGCGACACAGGCGTACAATCGCGCGCTGAAGGATCCGCCTGACCTCATCTGTGCTCATGCTCGGGTCGGGTGGCGCGGAAAGGCCGCCATGCCGTGGGCTGGCAGAATGAACAAGTTGCTCATGCATTTTGACACCGGGAGGGGGAATCCCTATTATGGCGCGCCTATGTTGACCACAAGACTGCCGACCAAGGTCGAGCCCTACCGGCTGGCGTCAGCGGGAAAACGCCTTGAAGGCGTGATTCCTCTGGCGGACATGCCCCGTGTAGTTGAAGCGATCGGTGCACAGGAGGGTGACGTGAGCATCACGTTGGCCTTTGACATCGATACTCAGCGTCGCAGCTTCATCGAGGGCAGCATCGCCTTCGAGGCAAGTCTGCTGTGCCAGCGCTGCCTGGGACCTACCGAGCCGGAACCGCTTTCCAGCGAATTCCTGTTGGGACTGGTCACCAATGACGCACTGGCATCGCAGCTGCCCGGTGAGTACGAGCCGGTAGTGGTGGAAAACGAACAGCTGGATCTCCTGTCAGTGATCGAGGATGAAGTGCTCCTTGTCCTGCCGCAGGTGGTCTACCACGAGGAGGCCGATTGTGCCGTCTCTCGCGACCAGCTGGCCAGCGGTGTGGAACCCGAGGCCTCGGACGCACCCGCTGTGAATCCATTCAGTGTGCTTGGCACCCTGAAGGACAAGCACTGAACTCAATTTGTCGACAAGATTGGAGTAATTCCCATGGCAGTTCAGCAGAACCGCAAAACCCGTTCCAAGCGTGGCATGCGTCGCAGCCACGACGCCCTGACTGCACCGACCCTGTCCCAGGACAAGGAAACCGGTACAGTTCACCTGCGTCACCACGTGTCTGCCGACGGTTTCTACCGTGGCCGTAAAGTCGTCGATGCCTAAAGCATTGATGCAGCGCACGGCGTAACGCCGTGCGTATCGCCATCGATACGATGGGCGGGGACTTCGGTCCCCGCGCTACGTTACGGGGCACTGCCAGTGCACTGTTGCGTGACCCACGACTCAGCGCCACGCTGGTGGGTCCAGGGCATCTTCTGGATGCCGAGCTTGATTCCCTCCCTGCTTCACTCTCCCGTGTTCGTGATCGCCTTCAGACACTCGCTGTCGACGGCATTGTCGCGTCTGATGCTCGCCCCTCGCGTGTCGTGCGCAGTCGCGAGCCCAGCAGCATGTCCCGTGCGCTCGACCTGGTGGCGAGCGGGCAGGCCGACGCCTGCGTCAGTGCGGGCAATACCGGCGCCTTGATGGCGTTGGCCATGCGGGACGTGGGAACGGTCGAGGGAGTGGAGCGGCCAGCCATCTGTGCGGCGGTACCCACGCAGGGCGAGCGGTCCTGCAGTCTGCTGGATCTTGGCGCCAATGTGGCGGTCGCGCCGCAGCATCTGCTGGCATTTGCTCGCATGGGTGCCGTGCGGTGCCAGCTGGTGGAAGGTGTCGCCAACCCGCGCGTGGGGCTGCTCAATGTCGGTGTCGAATCCGGCAAGGGGACGGCGCAGGTGCAGGAAGCGCATGCCTTGCTGGCTGGCAGCGGTGCGAATTTCGATTATCTCGGCTTCGTTGAAGGGGGCGACCTCTTCGCAGGTGAGGTAGACGTCGTGGTCTGCGACGGTTTCGTCGGCAATGTCGTGCTCAAGAGCAGTGAAGGGCTGGCCCAGATGCTGTCGGCACAGCTGGGGGCGACATTGGCGGCGGATTGGCGTACGCGCCTGATGGCCTGGTTGGCACGTCCGGCATTGACGCGCCTGTCTCGTCAGCTGGATCCGGTGCGCTACAACGGTGCCAGTCTGCTGGGCGTGGCCGGCGTGGTCGTCAAGAGTCATGGCGGGGCGGCCGCGGAGGGATTCGCCTATGCTGTTTCGCGCGCGGCGAGTGAGGCGCGTCGAGGCTTGCCGGAGCGTCTTGCGCATGCTCTCAAGGGCAGCCTGCCGGGTTAATTGCGTAAATTGGTCGGATTCTTGGTCGGCGGGGGTCGAGCTTGGTCTCACTCGGTGCGACAATGCCTGCGCCCGACCGATGTGGCATCGGGTCTGACGCGAAGGCGCCGCCTGATGTCCGGGATGTCCGGCAGGTGTGAAGGCCTGTTCTCGCGAGGGATGGCGAGTGAGAGGGTGGCAGCAGGCAGCAAGTGTGTCGCTGGCGAGTACAATGCAGTGAAGGGAGAAGCAGGCTTTCCCCTGGCAGGAGTGTGTGGCGTTGGTGAATGGCTCCGGATGGGAGCGACACGGCGCAGCGCACTGGCGGGCCAGCGGAAATCGGGTTTCCTTACCCGTGTCAGTCCCACCTGAACAGATGGAAATGGTGACAGCAATGACAGATTCCCTGGCCCTCATCTTCCCGGGACAGGGCTCCCAGCAGGTCGGCATGCTGCGGGAGCTGGCGGAGCGCTACAGCGTCGTCCGCACTACCTTCGAAGAAGCCTCTGACGCGCTGGGGCGCGATCTCTGGCATCTGACGCAGGAAGGCCCGGCAGAGGAGCTCAATCGTACCGAGTTGACCCAGCCTGCGCTTCTGACGGCCAGCGTTGCCATCTGGCGCGTCTGGCAGGAGCTGGAAGGTCCGCGTCCGGCGCGCATGGCCGGTCACTCCCTGGGCGAATACAGCGCGATGGTCTGCGCCGGCGTGATCGGCTTTGCCGAAGGCGTCAAGCTGGTCAATCTGCGCGGCGAAGCCATGCAGACTGCCGTGCCTCAGGGGCAGGGCGCGATGGCGGCCATTCTCGGTCTCGAGAATGCTCAGGTCGAAGCTGCCTGTGCCAGTGCGGCGCAGGGTGAAGTGGTCGCGGCAGTCAACTACAATGCGCCGGGTCAGGTGGTCATCGCGGGCGGCACGGCTGCCGTCGAGCGTGCCATCGCGGCGTGTCAGGAGGCGGGTGCCAAGCGTGCCATGCCGCTGCCGGTCTCCGTGCCTTCGCATTGTGATCTGATGCGTCCGGCGGCTGACAAGCTGGCCGAGGCGATGAACGACATCGACTTCCGTGCGCCGCGCTACACCGTCATCCAGAATGTCGATGCCAAGGCCCATGAGGATGTCGAGACACTGCGTCAGCGCCTGATCGAGCAGCTCTATCAGCCGGTGCGCTGGACGGATTGCGTCAATGCCATGTTCGACAGCGGCGCGCGGACCTTCATCGAATGCGGTCCGGGCAAGGTGTTGACCGGTCTCGGCAAGCGTATCCAGCGTCAGGCCCGTGGCCTGGCCGTGAACGACCCGGACAGCCTGGAAGCGGCGCTGGAACTTGCCCGTGAGACCGCTGCCGAACAGAATCAGTAAGCTCGTGATTGGCCCGCGCGGCCAGTCATGTGACTTGGATCAGCCAACTCAGGACTCAAGATGACGAGCGAACGCAGAATCGCACTGGTAACCGGTGCCAGTCGTGGCATCGGCCAAGCCATCTCCCGTGAACTCGGCCGTCAGGGCCGTATCGTGATCGGCACGGCCACAAGCGAAAAAGGGGCGGCCGCCATCGGCGCTGACCTCGAGGCGCACGGTATCGAAGGCGCGGGCATGCTGCTCAACGTCACCGACCAGGCCAGCGTCGACGCCGTGCTCAAGGAAATCGGCGAGCGCTTCGGCGCACCGACCATCCTGGTCAACAACGCCGGCATCACCCGTGACAACCTGCTGATGCGCCTCAAGGAAGACGATTGGGATGCGGTGCTCGACACCAACCTCAAGTCGGTCTTCCGTGTCAGCAAGAGCTGCCTGCGCGGCATGACCAAGGCGCGCTTCGGTCGCATCGTCAACATCTCGTCCGTGGTCGCGACCATGGGCAACCTCGGTCAGGTCAACTATGCTGCCGCCAAGGCAGGCATGGAAGGCTTTGCCCGCTCGCTGGCGCGTGAAGTCGCGTCGCGCAACATTACCGTCAATTCAGTGGCGCCGGGCTTCATCGCCACTGACATGACCGAAGCATTGCCGGAAGCGCAGCACGAAGCGCTGCTCGGCAACATCCCGCTGGCGCGCCTTGGCCAGCCGGAAGAGATTGCTGCGGCAGTCGGCTTCCTGACCAGTGATGCAGCAGGCTACATTACCGGTGAGACGTTGCAGGTAAACGGCGGCATGAACATGCGCTAAGCCCCGCGCGGGGACGTGGTTGCGTCCTTTTGGGGTGGCCTATAAACTACGCCCAGCTTTTTCGAGCTGCGGATTCCGTACCACTAGGAGTGATTGTTAAATGAGCACCATTGAAGAACGCGTCAAGAAGGTTGTGGCCGAGCGCCTGAACGCCAAAGAAGAAGACATCCAGAACTCTTCCTCTTTCACTGAAGACCTGGGCGCCGACTCCCTGGACACCGTTGAGCTGGTGATGGCTCTGGAAGAGGAATTCGATACTGAAATTCCTGACGAAGAAGCAGAGAAGATCACCACCGTGCAGGAAGCTATCGATTACATCGTCAACCACCAGTAAGGTGGATTGAAGCGACCAGCGGGCCCTTCGTGGCTCAGGGTCGTGATGCAATCGTCTGTACGTTCAAGAGCCGCACTGTCTTCAGTGCGGCTCTTGTCGTTTCTGCCATTCGTCACTCTTGAGCGCTGGTCGGCCGTGCCTTTCTCGGCAGAGCGGCCAGCAAGGACGGCAGACTTCTCTGCCGGCGGGAGATGCGAGAGTTTGGCGGTGCCAGGGGCGGGCGACGTCCGAGGCAAGGGCGAGGTCTGCGCAGGAGCGTGAGCCTGTCGCGGGATGTCTCGCGCGACCTTCCTGTGCCAGAGCCCTGTCTTTGTGGGCGAAAAGAGGCGGGAGCAGGGCGTGTGGTCGGCAGTGTTGATCGCAGGTGACATGGCGGTGTCACCCCCGTCGCCTGTGCGCAGGACAGCGTCTGGAAAACCGCAGGAAAACCGACTGCCCATCACTGGCAAGGTTTCTGTATAATGCGCTCAATTACCGCCCAGGTGCAGCTGGCCCAGGCGTGCCAAGTCGATAGTTTTGGAGGAGACACGATGCCTCGCAGAAGGGTAGTGGTGACAGGTCTAGGCCTGGTGACCCCGGTAGGGAATACCGTCGAGGAAAGCTGGAGCAACATCAAGGCGGGCAAGAGTGGCATCGCACCCATCGAGCATTTCGATGTCAGCGGTTTCAATACCCGTTTTGGCGGTTCCATCAAGAATTTCGATGTGGGTCAGTATCTGAACCCGAAAGAGGCCCGCAAGATGGACTTCTTCATCCAGTACGGTATCGCGGCGGCCCATCAGGCCATCACCGATTCCGGTATCGAGTGCACGGAAGACAATGCCGATCGCATCGGTGTTGCCATCGGTTCCGGTATCGGTGGTCTGCCGATGATCGAGCACAATCACAAGGCGCTGGAGAAAGGCGGTGCGCGTCGCATCTCGCCGTTCTTCGTGCCGGGCTCCATCATCAACATGATCTCCGGCAATCTGGCGATCCAGTTCGGTTATCGCGGCCCCAACATCGCGATCACCACCGCCTGTACCACCGGAACGCACAACATCGGTTACAGCGCTCGTACCATCGCCTACGGCGATGCTGACGTGATGGTGGCCGGTGGTGCCGAGATGGCGACCACACCGCTGGGTCTGGGCGGCTTCTCCGCGGCGCGCGCGCTCTCGACCCGCAACGACGACCCTCAGGCGGCCAGCCGCCCATGGGACCGTGATCGTGATGGCTTCGTGCTGTCCGACGGTGCCGGTGTCGTGGTGCTGGAAGAGTATGAGCACGCCAAGGCACGTGGTGCGACCATCTACGCCGAGGTGCTCGGTTTCGGCATGTCCGATGATGCGCATCACATGACGGCGCCGCCTGAAGACGGCCGTGGCGCGGCCGCCTCGATGCGCAACGCCATTCGGGATGCCAAGCTGGACCCGAGCGAGATCGATTACATCAATGCTCACGGCACGTCTACCAATGCCGGCGACAAGGCCGAGAGCCTGGCCGTCGAATCCGTGCTGGGCGACGCGGCGCGCAACGTGGCCGTCAGTTCCACCAAGTCGATGATCGGTCACCTGCTGGGTGCCGCCGGTGCCGTCGAGGCCGTGTTCTGCGTGCTGGCGATGCGTGATCAGATCGCCCCGCCGACCATCAACCTCGACAATCCGGCCGAGGGCTGCAATCTCGACTACGTTCCCAATGTCGCACGCGACATGAAGATCGAGTACACCCTGTCCAACTCCTTCGGCTTCGGTGGCACCAACGGCTCGTTGGTGTTCGGCAAGCTCAAGGACTGAGGTCGCACGCTGTCGTGATCTCCCCTCTGACGCGCTCCCATCCGGGGGCGCGTCTGTCTGTGGGGCGTTGCCAGGCGGTGATGACCGGATCACGATGTCTTGCTGACACCTTGTGTGCCATGCATGTCGCGAAGGAGTGTTGCATCGATGACGGCTGACCATACCGGTACCACGCAGGAGATGCTTCACGACTCGCTTGCGGCGGACCTGCCCATGGAGGATCGCGGCCTTGCCTACGGTGAGGGCGTGTTCGAGACGATTCTGGTGCGCGATGGCCAGCCGCAGCTATGGTCACGGCACCTGGCGCGACTGACCCGTGGTTGCCGGCGACTTGGCTTGCCCGTGCCCTCGTCGCAGGCGCTCGATGCGTGTCTGAATGTCTGCCGGGGAGAGGGGCTCGAGGTGCTCAAGCTGGTCGTCACCGGCGGGTCCGGTGGTCGTGGCTACAAGGCACCCGAGTCACCCGAACCTCGTCTGCGGGCACGCGCAATGCCCTTTGTGGTCAATCGTGAGGCCCGTCAGGGCATCACGGCGCGCGTGTGCGAATTGCGCGTGGCGGAGCAGCCGGCGCTGGCGGGACTCAAGCATCTCAACCGGCTCGAGAATGTGCTGGCACGCCGTGAGTGGACAGACCCCGCCATCCGGGAGGGGTTGTTGCTGACGGCAAGCGATGAGCTCGTCGAGGCCACCAGCATGAACCTCGCCTGGTATCGCGACGGGCAATGGTTCACGCCATGCCTGGACCGCGCCGGTGTCGAGGGCACCTTGCTGGTGGCGCTAGAGGCCGAGCTCCCCGTCATGCGAGTGCGCGAAGGACTGGCATCACTGAGGGCGGCCGAGGTGGTGGTGGTGATGAATTCCGTGCAGGGCATCTGGCCGCTGCGCACCTTGCTGGCGGCGTCGGGAGCGCCTCTGGCCCAATGGAGTGATGAGGGGCATCCGGCGCTTGCGTCACTGAACGACATTGTCGCGCGCTTGCTGGGCGAGCCCGCGTATTGATGGAAGGCGTCCAGGCTGCGGGGGCGTTCCCGAGCAGACACCTTCTTCGCCATGAAGACTGGAAATCCGATTATGCGTGTATTCAAGATCCTTCTGATGCTGGTCGTCGTGGCCGTGGCTGCGGGTATGGTGGGCTTTCGTTACTGGCAGGCACAGTTGCTGTCACCGCTGGCGATCGAGCAGGAACAGCTGTTCGAGGTCCCGCGCGGTGCCAGTCTCTCCAAGGTGGTGAGCGAGCTGGAATCCCGATGCATCATCGAGGCCAGCTGGCCGTACAAGATATGGGCACGTCTGGAGCCTGATGCCGTCAATGGTCTGCGCGCCGGTGAATTCCGTCTCACGCCGGGCCTGAACGGGCGTGAGCTGGTGGCACTGCTGTCCAGCGATGACGTCGTCAGCTATACCCTGACCGTGCCGGAAGGCTGGACCTTCGCCCAGATGCGTACCGCCATGGACGCCTCACCCAAGCTTGAGCACACGACTCGCGACATGAGCGATGAGGAGCTGATGGCGGCCGTAGGGGCAGAAGGCGAGAAGCCGGAAGGGCGCTTCTTCCCGGACACCTACCGCTATCACAAGGGCGTGAGCGATCTGTCGCTCTACAAGCAGGCCTACGCGCGCATGAGCAAGACGCTTGAGGACGTGTGGGCCGGGCGTGATGACGACCTGCCGATCACCACCGCGTACGAGGCCCTGATTCTGGCCTCGCTGATCGAGCGCGAGACCGGTGCCCCGGAAGAGCGTGGCGAGATCGCCGGCGTGTTCAAGCGTCGCATGGAGCGTGGCATGCGCCTGCAGACCGACCCGACCGTGATCTACGGTCTGGGCGAGAATTATGATGGCTCGCTGTCGCGTGCCGATCTGCGCAAGCCGACCCCCTGGAATACCTACGTGATCACCGGCCTGCCGCCGACACCCATCGCGATGCCGGGGCGTGCCGCTCTGGAAGCCGCGGTGCACCCCAAGCCAGGCGACACCTACTACTTCGTCGCCAAGGGCGAGGGCAAGCACCACTTCTCGCGCACTCTGCGAGAGCACAACAACGCCGTGCGCCGCTATATTCTCAACCGGTAATACGCCGTGAATGAGGCGAAATGTCCGCGTGGTCCGGTGATCATCGCCATGCCGCGTGGGCCTTCGTCGCGAGTCATCTGCCGTCTGAATCAGGAAACCTCATGTCTTCACGTCCGAGCGCCGCAAGCACGACGTCTTCTCGCCACACCACCCCCCTCGAGGTGAGCCCATCGACGGGGCGTTTCATCACCCTGGAAGGAGGAGAAGGTGTCGGCAAGAGCACCAATGTCGCCTTCGTGGTCGCCGAGCTCGAGGCGCACGGCATCGAGGTGGTGCGCACGCGGGAACCCGGAGGCAGTGAGCGGGCGGAAGCCATACGCCGGTTGTTGCTGGACCCGGCCCCCGCGGAGGCCTTGAGCGATGATGCCGAGCTGCTGCTGATGTTCGCCGCGCGTGCCCAGCACCTGGCCGCGACCATTCGCCCGGCGCTGGAACGTGGTGCCTGGGTGGTGTGTGATCGCTTCACCGATGCCACCTTCGCCTATCAGGGCGGGGGGCGTGGCTTGCCGCTGGCCGACATCACCACACTGGAAGCCTTGGTGCAGAAAGGGCTGCAGCCGGATCTGACGTTGCTGTTGGACATGCCGGTCGAGGCCGCACGAGGGCGTCTGGCCGCACGGCGCGCCGAAACCGGCGAAGGCGCGGATCGCATCGAGCAGGAAGCCGAGCAGTTCTTCGAAGCGGTGCGAGTCGGCTATCACCAGCGGCGCGATGCAGACCCCGAGCGCTTTGCCACCATCAATGCCGATCAGTCGCTGGCAGAGGTACAGGCCGAGATCGCCGGCGTGCTGTCGGCCCGCATCGCCGCCTGGCAGGCAGGAGAGACCGCATGAGCGCAACGCGATCCAGCGATGACGGCGTGACACTCTCGAGTTTCTCGCCTCTGCCGTGGCAGCACTCGCTGTGGCAGCACTTCACCGCCGTGCATGACAGCGGTCGCCTGCCGCACGCGGTGATGCTCAGCGGACCTTCGGGGCTTGGCAAGCAGGAACTCGCGGATGCGATGATCGCCCGTGTGCTGTGTCGCACCGCACAGGGCAAACCCGGCGCTGCCGCCTGCGGTGACTGCCATGGTTGCCACATGCTGGCGGCAGGGCATCATCCTGACCTGATGGCGGTGTCACCTCAGGACGTCGGCAAGATGATCCGTATCGACCCGATCCGCGATGTCAATCGGTTCGTCGCTCAGACGGCCCAGCAGGGCGGCTATCGTGTCATTCGCCTGCAGCCGGCGGAATCGATGAACATCGCCTCGGCCAACGCGCTGCTCAAGAGTCTCGAGGAGCCCGGCGCCAACACCCTGTTCATCCTGCTCAGTGACATGCCATCGCGCGTGCTGCCGACCATTCGCTCCCGCTGCCAGCAGTGGCCCCTGGTGATTCCGTCGGCTGAAGACAGTCTGCCGTGGTTGAGCGAGCAGCTGGGCGAAGATGCCCAATCGTTGCTGCGCATGGCAGGAGGCCTGCCGCAGCTGGCGGTGCGTCTGGGCGAGGCGGACCAGCGCCAGCTCAGGCAGGCATTGCGTGAACTGTTCGACGCGCTGGTGCGCGGGGGAGAGCCGGTGGCGGAAGCCTGGCGTCTGGAGCGCCAACCGCTGTCGCAGGTGCTGTGGTACGGTATTGCCTGGCTGGAAGATCTGATACGCATGGGCTTGTCTGGCAATACCGCGCAGCTGCGTGACCCGAGTCTTGAGCCCTTGCTGCGTCAGGCGGTCAAGAATGGCCGCACCCGTGACTGGTTCAAGCTGCTGGACTTTGCCCGTGAGCAGCGCCGTCTGCTGGCGGCGGGGGGCAACCCCAACCCGCAGCTGGTACTGGAGTCCTGGCTGGTGCGTTGGGCAGCGCTGCTGCGTTCGTGATGCCCGTGAGCAGGAGGCAGCGCTCAACGTGTCCCGCGGGCTAGACTGACAGCAGGCGCCGCGCGAACCGCAGGACAGGCGCCATGAGATTCACGCTGCTCGGCGTCGCCGTGAGAAGAGCAGACGCCGAGCCACGAGACTGAATTCGCCGGATCACCGGCCGGAGGTGAAGGATGCACACCGCTCCACAGCAAGGCCAGAAGGCACTGTCGCTGACGATTCGCGACCAGAAGACATTGCTGGCCGCCTACATGTCGACTCTCGTGCGAGGCGGTATCTTCGTGCCGACCACCGAGCGCTATACCATGGGGCAGGAGGTCTACCTGCTGCTGACATTGCCGGAAGAATCCGAGCGCATTCCGGTCACCGGTCGCGTGGTCTGGATCTCCCCCTCGGGTGTCGGCGGTCGCCGTACCGCAGGCATCGGCATCCACTTCAGTGAAGAGGACCGCCAGGTGCGTGATCATATCGAGAACCATCTGGCCGGCATGCTGGGCAAGGGCCACGCCACCTATACGCTATGAGCTGACCCCGCTCTGCCTGTCACCCCGACCGGTGCCGCCATGCTGGCGTGTCGGTCGTTCATGTTTTCGCCATGCCTCGCGTGGCCCCCAGTCTGAGAGTTTCCGGATGTTTGTCGATTCGCATTGCCACCTTGATCGCCTCAAGCTTGAAGAACATGGCGGCAGCCTTGACGCCGTGCTGGACGCCGCACGCGCCCGTCACGTGCATCAATTCCTCGCCATCGCGGTCACGTTGGACGATGTGCCCGAGATCTCGGCCATCGCCCGACAGCATGACGATGTGGTGATTTCCGCCGGTGTGCATCCGCTGCATCAGGTGGACCCGGAGCCCTCGGTCGAGGACATCAAGAAGTGTGCCGAGCGCTTCGGTGCAGTGGCCATCGGCGAGACCGGCCTCGATTATCACTACGAGAGCGTCAGCCGTGAACTGCAATACGAGCGCTTCACGCGTCATCTGATTGCCGCGCGCGAGCTGGAGCTACCGGTCATCATCCATACCCGTGAAGCCCGCGAGGACACCCTGGCGCTGATCAAGGAGCATACCGATCCCGCCGTGGGTGGCGTGCTGCACTGCTTCACGGAAGATCTGGACATGGCACGTGTCGCGGTGGGCCACGGTTTCATGGTGTCCATCTCCGGGATCGTCACCTTCCGCAATGCCGAGCATGTCCGCGAGCTGGCGCGCGCCATCCCGCTGGATCGCCTGTTGATCGAGACCGACAGCCCCTACCTGGCGCCGGTGCCGTACCGTGGCACCTCCAACGTGCCGGGCAACGTGGTCGAGGTCGCCGAATGCATCGCCGCCGAGCGCGGCATCACCGTCGATGAGCTGGCGATGCAGACCACCGCCAACTTCTATCGTCTGTTCCGCGCCGCCGCGCCGGAAGCCCCGGACAACGTTCGCGAAGCGCTGGCCAGCAGCGGCATGCTCATCGACGGATGAGCGCCCACGGGCAGCGTGACACGCCAGGCAGGGAGGAAATGTCATGAATCCAGCCGCCATTCTCACTCGATTGGGCGACAGGGCCGGCAAGGATGGGCCACTGCCACCGGTGGAGACCTGGCACCCGGAGCACTGCGGCGAGATGGATCTCGTCATCCGCGCCGATGGTCGCTGGGTGCATGAAGGCACGCCGATCGGTCGTGCACGGCTGGTGCACATGCTGTCGCGGGTCATGCGGCGCGAACCCGATGGCAGCTACTGCCTGGTCACGCCGGCGGAGAAGGTCACCATCCAGGTCGAGGATCGCCCCTTCCTGGCGGTGGATTGCTCCCGTGTCGAGTCTGAACCTGGTCAGACACAGCCTGGACAGGCAGCACTCGGAGAGGCTGAGCCTCAGCCTCAGCCGGACATCTGGCAGCTGGTCACCGACCAGGGTGATATCGTGCGACTGGAAGGGGATACCCGCCTGACGCTCAGCGAGACACCGGATGGCCTGTGGTTGCCGGAAGCGCCGGTGCGCTTCGGACTCGCCGCTCGCCTGCATCGCAATCTCTACTACCGTCTGCTGGAAGAGGCCGAGATGCGCGAGCTGGACAATGGCGATCAGGCGCTGGGCTTCATGAGCGACGGCCACTGGCAGATGCTCGGTGTACTGAGTGCCCGAGATCTCTAAACCTGGATCTCCTCGACACCTGGGTCTCGAAACTTGAGTCGCCCGCGGCAGCGCCGCCTGAACCGTATTCATCAACGACGCATGGCATCCTTGCCGTCCCTCGTCAGCCATTGCAGGTCTTCATGTCTTCTACTCTCCCGCCAGTCGCGCCTGATACCCCTGTCGAGGCCATCGGCGTCACGCCAGATGATGTCGCCACCGACGGTGCGGAACCGGTCTCGCCGCTCGCGCACGCCGTCGGCCAGCTGACGCAACGGCTGACGGATCAGCAGCGCGCCGTGGTGGCACATCGCGGACGACACGCACGGGTCGCGGCGGTGGCAGGGTCCGGCAAGACCACCACGCTGGTGGCGCGAGTGCTGAGTCTGCTGGCGGAAGGCATTCCGGCGCAGCGGATTCTGGTGCTGATGTTCAACCGCTCGGCGCGCGAGGACTTCGTCGCCAAGCTGGCGCAGTCGGCGCCACCGGGCACACGCCTGCCGGATGTCCGCACCTTTCACTCCATCGGTCATCGCCTGACCACTACCCTGGTGCGCTGGGGGAGTCTGGCGCCGCGCGAGCTGATCCAGCAGGACTGGGCGTTGGAGCGGTTGCTCAAGCAGGCCGCCCAGCGTGCCCTGGGCGATGCCGACCGCGCCGATCGTGAGGCGGCACTGGAAGGTGAGCGTCTCGAAGCGCTTGCCCAGTTCTGTGATCTGGTCAAGGCCGAGATGTGTGAACCGACGCTGCTGTACGAGCGCATGAACCTTGGTGAGCACACCGGTCACTTCGTCGAGTCCTTCGCCCAGCTTGAGCAGCTGCTCGAGCAGCATGGCCAGATGACCTATGCCGATCTGCTCTACCGGCCGCTGCGTCAGCTGGAGAAGGAGCCGGAGACCCGTGCGCGCATCCAGGGGCATCTGCAGCACGTCATCATCGATGAGTATCAGGACATCAATGAGGCGCAGCAGCGCATGCTGGCGCTGCTGGCCGGTGCGCCGTCCACTGAGGCTTCCTCGCCGGCAGTCACCGGCGAATCATCCAGCACCGTGGCAGAAGTCATGGCGGTAGGTGACGCCAACCAGTGCATCTATGAGTGGCGTGGCGCCCGCCCTGATTACATGCTGACGCGTTTCGCCGAGAGTTTCCCGTCCCCGCTGGACTTCCCGCTCAGTTACACCTTTCGCCATGGTCATCGTCTGGCATTGGCGGCCAATCACGCCATTGCCGCCAATGCGCGCCGACCGGATCAGCTGTGTCTGGCTGCACCCGGCACACCGCCGACGCGGTTGTTCGAAGGGCAGGGGGCCGCCAGTCTGGTCGCGGCGCTGACCGCCTGGAGGGACGCCGGGCGCAGCGGTGCCGAGGCCGCCGTGCTGGTGCGCAGCTGGGCGCTGTCGGTGCCGGTGCAGCTGCAGTTGCTGAAGGCCGGGATTCCCTTCCGGCTCGGGCAGGGCGATCGCTTCGTGTTCCGCCTGCCACTGGTGCAGGCGCTGGCAGGCTATCTGGAGCTTGCGCGTGACGCCACGCGGCTGCGTGACCCGGCGCATCTGATGTTGCTGTTCACCCAGCCCACCGCCTTCGTCGCGCGCGAGCGCCTCGAGCGTCTGTGTCAGCAACTGGCCGACAGCCAGCGCTGGCCGCGCAAGGAAGACCCGATTCTCGAAGGGCTCAAGCCGCTGCAGCGCCGCAACCTGCACAAGCGCTGGAAGCTGTTGTGTGATCTCCCTTCGCTGGGCGACTGGGCACCCGCGCGGCTGCTGCGGCACGTGGTCGATGAGCTGGAAGCCGACAAGGTGCTGAGACGGGCCGCGGCCCGACGGGACAAGGGCGAGGAGGACGTGCGTCTGCTGGACGTGCTGATCGAGCAGGCGGGGGAGCTTGCCAACGACCCCGAGGCCTTCGTCAACCTGCTGCGCAATCCGGTCGAGGATGCCGCCGATGGCGTGCTGATCACCACGGTCCATGGTGCCAAGGGGCTGGAATGGCCGCTGGTAGGCCTCTGGGGCATGAACGAAGAGGACTTTCCGGCCTACTCGCGCGACAACCCGCTGTCGCCGGAGCGCCTCGAGGAAGAGCGACGTCTGTGCTATGTCGGCGTGACCCGTGCTCGCGAACAGCTGCATCTGTGGCGGGATGGCGGGACCCATGCGCCGAGTCGCTTCCTGGCGGAACTGTGCGTGGAGGACTGCTCCCGCCTCGGTGACTGGATTCACGGTGCGGGCAAGCGTGCCAAGCTCGCTCGCCAGCAGGCCGGTGAGGGCGACGCATCCAGTCGCGAGGCGTCCTCTGAAAATACCGAGACCCTGCGCGTGAGCGCGCCAGCCCTTGGCGAGGCCTATCTGGCACGCCTGCCGTTGGTACGTCATGGCATCACGCCGCCGACGCTTGAGGCCTCGCCCAGGCCCAGGGCCGAGCAACAGAGCAAGCCCGGTGGCGTAGGCAAGACCGCTGACGCCGCATCCAGCCGGCGTCAGCCTCGTTCCGGGGGCCGTCATTCCCGCACGTCATCCTCTTCTCGCAGCGAGGTGTCTGGCGTGCTGCAAAGCGTCGGTGGCTGGAAGGTGGGGCAGCGTGTCGCTCATGACATCTTTGGCGAGGGCGTGATCGAAGAGGTGTCCGGCAATGACACCAATCCGCTGGTCGAAGTGCGCTTTGCCGATGGCAGCAAGCGACGCCTGATCGCCTCGCGTGCGCCACTGTCCGCTCTGTAAGACCAGACGCCCAGGGTGGCAAGGTGCGCGATTGCCAATCATCGACGTGAGGGCCATCATGCCTTCATGGCGTCACCGTCCGCTGGAAAGGAGTTCCCATGGCCCAGTATCCCGATCCTGCCGCACTGGCGGCAGCCTCCGTCTCCACCTCATCGTTGCTGGCCCCGGACCAGCGGCAGGCACCCTTGATCGACGCCAGTCAGCTGGTGACCCAGCTGGCGATGGCAGGGCTCAAGTCCCCCGTGGTACTGGATTGCCGCGCTCGCCTCGAGGATGGCGAGGCGGGCGAGCGGATGTGGCGTGAAGGGCACCTGCCAGGGGCCATCCATGTCGATATGGAACGTGATCTTTCCGCGCCCGTGCGCGAGGACGGCGTGGGAGGTCGTCATCCACTGCCGTCGCACCAGGCGACAGCCGAGCTGTTTCGCCGTCTCGGCATCACGCCCGAGCAACAGGTGGTGGTCTATGACGACATGGGCGGCCAGATGGCGGCGGCGCGCCTGTGGTGGATGCTGACCTGGGCCGGGCATCCGGATGTGCGTGTGCTGGATGGCGGCATCCAGGCCTGGAATCAGGCCATGGGCGAGCTCAAGCGCGCTCCCTCCCAGCCAGTGACCTCCGCGCCCAGTGACTGGCAGCCGAGCTTTGACGACAGCCTGCTGGTCACTGCCGAGGAGGTGGTGGACAGTCAGGCGGTGCTGCTGGATGCCCGGGGTGAAGCGCGCTTTCGCGGTGAGCAGGAGCCGGTCGACCCGGTGGCCGGCCATATCCCCGGCGCCCTGTGTCGCCCGACCCCCGGCAATCTCGAGGCCAATGGTCGCTTCAAGGACCGCATGAGCCTGATGCGCGAGCTGCGCCGGACATTGCCGGATGACAGCGCCGTGATCGCCTATTGCGGTTCCGGCATCAGCGCCTGTCAGAATATCCTGGCCTTCGCGATCGCGGGACTGCCGCTGCCGCGTCTGTACGCCGGCTCCTGGAGTGACTGGATCAGTGACGCCGAACGCCCGGTCGCCACCGGCGAGGCCAGCGAAGGGTAGCATTCAGGCAAGTCCGACAAGGATATTGCCGAAACGACAACGCCCGCCAGAGAAACCTCTGGCGGGCGTTGTCGTTTGTGGGGCGCGCTTTCCGTGCGCGCTCAGGCTGGCGTCTTGGGCTCCGTGGCGGGCTTGCGTGACTCGAAGCGCTCCAGCAGGGCAGCGTTGGCGCAGTTGCCCATCACGTTGAGGGCGGTGCGCAGGCCGTCGGTGAAGCGGTCGACGCCGGCGACCACGGCCACGCCCTCCAGCGGCAGGCCCGCCGCGCCCAGCACGGTGGTCATCGCGACCAGCCCGGCACCCGGCACGCCCGCCGTGGAAAAGCTGACCAGCAGACCGGTGGTGAAGACGGTGATCACCAGTGACGTCGTGACGTCGATACCGAACAGCTGCGCCACGAATAGCGCATTGAAGCCCTGCAGCACGGCGGCACCATCACGCTTGAGCGCGGTACCGAAGGGTAGCGCGAAGCTGGCCAGGGATTCCTGCATGCCGTAGTCGCGTGCATTGCCCAGCGCCAGCGGCAGGGTGGCACCGGAACTGGCGGTACCGAAGGCGAAGCCCAGGCTCTGGCCGAAGTGGCGCATGAAGGCCAGCGGACGGGCACCGGTCACGGCCAGCAGCACCAGATAGAGCAGTGCCATCAAGGCCAGCGCGATGATCAGACCGATCACGTACATGCCCAGCCGCATCAGCAGATCCAGCCCCTGGGTGGCGATCACCGAGGTGATCAGCGCGAAGACACCAAGCGGGGCCAGCTTGAGCACGAAGGACAGTACCTTGAGGCTGACGGTGTAGCCGCTTTCGATCACGCGATGCAGCGGCGCGCTTTCTTCCGGCAGGGCACGCATCGCCAGCCCGATCAAGGCGGCTGCGAAGATGACCTGCAGCAGGCCGCCGCCACCCAGCGCCGTGAAGGGGTTGTTGGGCACCAGCCCCACCAGCCATTGGGCGATGCTGTCGGCATTGCGCCCTTCAGGCGCCGAGTCCACCAGGCTCTCGGCACCGCTGCCCGGGCTGAGCCAATGAGCGACCAGCATGCCCAGCGTCAGCGCCACGGCGCTGGTGACCACGTAGCTGCCCAGCAGACGCCCGGCATGGCGGCCCACGTCAGCACCGCCTTCGCGACTGGTCAGGCTGAGGATGAGGGCACCGAAGACCATCGGTACCACCACGAACTGCAGCAGACGCAGGAAGATCTGGCCTACCGGCGTCAGCAGGTTGGTGTCGAGCCAGGCGACACTGCCCTCGGGCAAGGCACCTGCTCCGGCGTTCAGGGCAAGGCCGCTGAGGATACCCAGCCCCAGGGCGAGCAGTATCTGACGAGTGACGGACATGGTGGCTCCTAAGCAAGGGAAGTCAGGAAGAGGCGAGTCGACGCTCGGGTGCTGCGCCGTCTGACCCCGTTGGAGTGAGTGAAATCAAGGATGGCTAATGTGCTATCCATGGAAAGTTATATCAATGAAGTATTTGAGACTGTTTTGTAATAACACAAGAAGCGCTCTCGTGAGAGCGCGACATCGCCATGCTGAAGCGGACCGCGCAGCGGTCCACGGAGCAGGTCCGTACGGGAGGCCAGAAACGACAACGCCGCCGCGGCAGGGCCACGGCGGCGTTGTCAGCTGGCGGGCAGCGTTGGGTCACATGTTCGGATAGTTGGGGCCACCGCCACCTTCCGGGGCGACCCAGGTGATGTTCTGCGCCGGGTCCTTGATGTCACAGGTCTTGCAGTGCACGCAGTTCTGGAAGTTGATCTGGAACTGCGGCTCACCGGCTTCCTCGATGATCTCGTAGACCCCGGCGGGGCAGTAGCGCTGGGCCGGCTCAGCGAAGCGCGGCAGGTTGTCACGCACCGGTAGCGCCGGGTCTGCCAGACGCAGGTGACACGGCTGGTCTTCCTCGTGATTGGTGTTGGAGAGAAACACCGAGGACAGCTTGTCGAAGGACAGCTTGCCGTCCGGCTTGGGATACTCGATCTTCGTGCATTCATCCGCCGGGCGCATGCGCGCGTAGTCCGGGGTGGTGTCATGCAGGGTCGGCAGTCGGCCGCCCATCAGCTGGTCGAGGAAGTTGTAGGCGCCACCGAGGAAGGTGCCGTACTTGTGCATCGCCGGGCCGAAGCTGCGCGAGGCATCCAGCTCCTCATGGGCCCAGCTGTCCTGGAAGCGCTTGCCGAAGTCGACGAGGTCCTCGCCACCTTCATCGCCGCTCTTGATGGCGGCGAACACGCTCTCCGCCGCCAGCATGCCGGACTTCATCGCGGTGTGCAGGCCCTTGATCTTGGCGAAGTTGAGCGTACCGGCATCACAGCCGATCAGCAGGCCACCCGGGAAGCTCATCTTCGGCAGGCAGTTGAGGCCACCCTTGGCGATGGCGCGTGCACCGTAGGAGACCCGCTTGCCGCCTTCGAGGTGCCGAGCCAGGGTCGGGTGCTGCTTCATGCGCTGGAATTCATCGAAGGGTGACAGGTACGGATTGTCGTAGGCGAGATCGACGATCAGGCCCACCACCACCTGCTGGTCATCGGTGTGATAGAGGAAGAAGCCACCTTCGGCGTTGCCCTTGAGCGGCCAGCCACTGCCGTGGACTACCAGCCCCGGCTGATGCTGCTCGGCCGGGACATCCCACAGCTCCTTGAGGCCGATGCCGTAATGCTGGGCATCGGCGTCCTTGTCGAGAGAGAAGCGCGAGATCAGCTGCTTGCCCAGATGCCCGCGGCAGCCCTCGGCGAACAGGGTGTACTTGCCGCGCAGTTCCATGCCCGGCATGTGGCCATCCTTTTCACTGCCATCGGCGGCCACGCCCATGTCGCCGACCACGATGCCGCGCACCGTGCCATCTTCTCCGTGCAGCACTTCCTGAGCGGCGAAGCCCGGGAAGATCTCGACGCCCAGTTCCTCGGCCTGCTCGCCCAGCCAGCGGGTCAGGTTGCCGGCGCTGATGATGTAGTTGCCATCGTTGTGCATGGTCTTGGGAACCAGCGCATTGGGGATGACCTGTGCCTTCTGGTCATCCTTGAGCAGCACGACTTCATCACGGGTCACGGCGGTATTGAGCGGCGCGCCGCGCTCGGCCCAGTCGGGGAAGAGTTCGGTGAGTGCGCGCGGCTCCAGCACTGCGCCTGACAGGATATGGGCGCCGACTTCAGAGCCTTTCTCGACCACGCAGACCGTCAGTTCGTGCTCCGCCTCATTGGCCTGCTGCATCAGTCGACAGGCCGCCGACAGGCCGGAAGGCCCGGCACCGACGATGACGACGTCGAAATCCATGAATTCGCGTTCCATGACCCGTCTCCTCAATCTTGATGCCCTGTATCAGGCCCCGCGGATCCGGCGGGGTGGGCGTATCACGATCAGTCGTTGCTGATCGCAGGGCTATTGATCTTCGGCGGCGCGCGTCAGGGCGGTGGCTCGCCAAAGCAAAAAACGATGCTGTGCTCGTCGTGTCGACAGTGAAGGATATGGTCCCTATCCCGTCGTGGCGAGCTGTCATGCGCAAGGCAGCCGCATAGCATGCCGCAACAGTAGCATTTAAAACGACCGTTTGTTTATTATGCTTGGGTCTGACGTAATAGCCACACGGCGTGTTGCAGGATATCGCCTGACGGGTTTCATGTCCGGGCACCCGGATGGTGGCTTTCCGGTTTGACCCCGACCCCCAATTCTGCGCAAGATGCCCCCATGAGAATGATGATCCGTTGCCATCAGGGCCGGTTGTCAACGGCCGGCGAGCGGCGTTCGCCAGCAGCAGGCAGCATGCCTTCGGGTCGTGGGATGGGGTGCCGTGACGCGGTGCTTGTCAGCACGACCTATTTTGGATGATATTCACCTATCAAACGCTTGCATGAATCGAGCGGGGGCGCCTCGAGCAGCCTCTCGCTCCATGAGAGATCAGCGAGGACACCATGAAAGTACTCGTCGCGGTGAAACGCGTCATCGATTACAACGTCAAGATTCGCGTCAAGGCGGATCAGTCTGACGTGGATCTGACCAACGTCAAGATGGCCATGAACCCCTTCTGCGAGATTGCCGTGGAAGAAGCGGTACGCCTGAAGGAAAAAGGCGTGGCGACCGAGGTCGTGGCCGTGACCATCGGGCCGAAGGCCGCCCAGGAACAGCTGCGTACCGCGCTGGCGCTGGGGGCAGATCGCGCGGTGCAGGTGATGACCGATGACGCCGTCGACTCTCTGGCAGTGGCCAAGCTGCTGGCCAAGGTGGTCGAGGAAGAGCAGCCTGGCCTGGTGATTCTCGGCAAGCAGTCCATCGATGCCGACAACAACCAGACCGGCCAGATGCTGGCGGCGCTCACCGGCATGGGGCAGGGCACCTTCGCCTCCGAGGTGGTGGTCGATGGCGAGAGCGTCAACGTCACTCGTGAGATCGACGGGGGTCTGCAGACCGTCAAGCTCAGCCTGCCGGCGGTGGTCACCACGGACCTGCGCCTCAACGAGCCGCGCTACGCCAAGCTTCCGGACATCATGAAGGCCAAGAAGAAGCCGCTGGACGTCAAGACGCCGGAAGAGCTGGGTGTCTCCACGGCCTCGAAGGTCACGCTGGTCAAGGTGACGCCGCCGGCCGAGCGCCAGGGTGGCGTCAAGGTCGGCTCCGTCGATGAGCTGGTGGACAAACTCAAGAATGAAGCAAAGGTGATCTCATGAGCATTCTCGTCATTGCCGATCATCACGATGGCCAGCTGACAGGTACCACTGCCAGTGTGGTAGCGGCTGCCAGCGCCATCGGTGGCGATATCGATGTTCTCGTCGCGGGGGAAGGTGTCGGGAGGGTTGCCGAGCAGGCCGCGAAGCTTGCCGGCGTCAAGCGCGTGCGCGTGGCGGACAACGCGGTCTACGCCCATCAGCTGGCGGAGAATGTCTCGGCGCTGGTCGTGGCGCTGGCGGACGACTACGGCCATGTGCTGTCCGGTGCTTCCACCACGGCCAAGAATTTCATGCCGCGCGTGGCAGCGCTGAAGGACGTCGCACAGATTTCCGAGATCATCGCGGTCGAGAGTGCCGATACCTTCCTGCGTCCGATCTATGCCGGCAACGCCATCGCGACCGTCAAGAGTGACGACGTCCTGAAGGTGATCACCGTGCGTGCCACCGGCTTCGACCCGGTGGCGGCTGACGGCCAGGCGGCCATCGAGGCGGTGGATGTCGTCGAGGATGCCGGTGTCTCCAGCTTCGTCAACGAGACGCTGGCCGAGAGCGAGCGTCCGGAGCTGGGTGCTGCCAAGGTGGTGATCTCCGGTGGCCGCGGCATGGGTAACGGTGAGAACTTCGCTCTACTCGACGGCATCGCCGACAAGCTGGGCGCTGCCATCGGTGCCTCACGTGCCGCCGTGGATGCCGGTTTCGTGCCCAACGACATGCAGGTCGGCCAGACCGGCAAGATCGTTGCCCCGGACCTGTACATTGCCGTCGGCATCTCCGGTGCGATCCAGCACCTGGCGGGCATGAAGGACTCCAAGGTCATCGTCGCGATCAACAAGGATGATGAGGCGCCGATCTTCCAGGTCGCGGATTACGGTCTGGTCGGAGATCTGTTCGAGGTGCTGCCGGAGCTGGAAGGCAAGCTGTAAGACAGTGCGCTGACCTCTCATCCGGCGCCGGACACCCGGACCGGACATGAGCAGAAAACGCGACCCGCTTCGGCGGGTCGCGTTTTTTTTGTGCCCGGATCAGGCATCGTCACGTCATGGCGTCTGCCTGGATGGCACCCCGTGGGCATGACATCTGACAGGCTCTGCGTGAGCGTCGGCACGCGAGGGGAAAGCCTGCAACGCGGCATTGCAGAGATGGAGGCGAGTGCGGATCGAGATCAATTGATAATTGTTCTTGTTTGTAATACCGTCCCTGCCAGTGATTTGCATTTCCACTCGCGACTCTCTGGCAGCATGGCCAGTGACCGAGGATGCAACCCAGTCTTGTTCTTCAGGAGATGTCCGTGCGGCGTTCCACTTCTTTCTCTTTCCCGAGGGCGCGCGCGTTTGGCGGCATGCTGCCCGCGCTGGCGCTGATGGTGCCTCTGTGTGCCACGAGTCTGCCGGTTCATGCACAGACGCTGCGTGACAGTGCGGCGAGTCATCAGCAGACCCAGGGGGAGTTGCAGTCGCGCATCGACGCGGCTGACGACGAGACCCGCGAATTGCTGGTGAGGCTGCGCGAGGCGCGTCAGGAAGCGGCGCGTCTGGAAAGCTATACCGCGGAACTGACCCCGCTCAATGCCGACCGTGCCGCGCGAATCGAGCGTCAGCGCACGGCGCTCGAGAATCTCGAGGCCACCCGCGAGTCCTTGCCGGGCCTGCTGCGTGAGCAGGTCAATGAGCTGGAAGCGTTCATCGAGCAGGACCTGCCCTTCCTGAAGGAAGAGCGTCTGGCGCGTGTCGCACGGCTGCGCGACAACCTGTCCAACGCCAGTCTCACCAATGACGAGCGCCTCGATCAGCTGCTCAATGCCTGGCAGCAGGAGCTGAGCTACGGCCAGGGCCTGGATACCTGGCGTGCGGGGCTGATCGGTGCGGAGGACACCGAGGTGCAATATCTGCGTGTCGGTCGCGTGGGGCTTTATTACCTGACGCTGGATGGCCAGCACGGCGGGGCATGGAAGACGCAGAATGACAGCTGGCAGGTACTGGATGACAGTGCGCTGAGCGAGCTGCGCCAGGGAATCAGCATGGCGCGTGACCAGCAGGCACCGTCATTGCTCACCTTGCCGCTGTCCGTCCCGGTGGAAAACGTGGAGCTCGACGCCTCTCGTCAGGCTGCCTCCAATGCCGCTTCGTCTACCCCGTCCGCGCAGGAGTCCAGCTGATGTCCATGATGCACAAGACATTCCCGCGACTGTCGATGTCTGGCGCGCTCAAGCGCGGGTGGCTCGGCGTGAGCCTGCTGGGCGTGCTCGGCATGAGCGCGCTGCCGGCACATGCCGTGACCGGCTCCGCGGCACAGGCACTGAGCGTCGAGCAGTTCGAGCAGGCGGCCAGTCAGGCGGAAGGTCGCGATCAGATACGCCTGGAGACGTTGCTGTCGGACAGTGAAGCGCTCAATGCGGCCGTGGCCAAGGCCGAGGCGCAACGTGACAGCCTGCGCGAGAAGCGCGAGAGCCTTGAAGCCGAAGCGAAGCAGCAGCAGGCGACCCTCAGCGGCCTGGATGACGAGCGCCAGGCGCAGCAGGGTGATCTCGGCCAGGTCTTCACGGTGGCGCGCAAGCATGCGCGGGAAGTCCGGGAAGGGGTGGCCGGCAACTGGTTGCTGGCCGGTGGGCAGGCCCGACTGCCGGACCTTGGTCCGCGGGATGAAGTGCCCGGTCGTGAGCGACTCGCGGCCCTGACGGCCGACATCGGCAGCATCGCCCGCGAAAGTGGCCGTGCGCTGCGTTTCAAGGCACCGCTGGCCGGTGCCGATGGCAGCATCAAGCCACGTGAGATCGTGCGTGTCGGCGAGCAGATGGCCTTCAGTGGCGATCTGCTGCTCTCACCGTTGTCCGGTGACAAGGCCGTGGATGGTGCAAGCGCACTGGAAAGTCTCGGCCTTGCCGGCAAGACGCCGGCGACCATGCGTGATCAGCTGGCGGCGTTCAATGCCGGCGATACCGATCGACTCGATTTCGATCCCACCGGGGGTGATGTCACCCGCGCCCTGTCACGTGCGCCGGGGCTGACCGAGCGACTCAAGCAGGGCGGGGCGGTCGGTTACGTGATCGTCGGGCTTGGCGTGCTGGGGCTGATCATCGCGCTGATCCAGCTGGTGCGCCTGACGGCCACGCGGCGCGCGGTCAAGCGTCAGGAAGCGGATCTGACCCAGCTCAAGGATGACAACCCGCTGGGCCGCGTGCTGACCCGCTTTGAAGGCATGCGTCATGATCATGAGCCGGAAGCGCTGGAAGCGCGTCTCGATGAGGCGCTGCTCGCCGAGCAACCGAAGCTGGAGCGTGGTCAGGCACTGGTCAAGTTGCTGGCGGCCATCGCGCCGCTGCTGGGTCTGCTGGGCACCGTGACCGGCATGATCGGCACCTTCCAGTCGATCACCGTCTTCGGTACCGGCGATCCGAAATTGATGGCCGGCGGCATCTCCCAGGCATTGGTGACCACCGTGCTGGGTCTGATCACCGCCGTGCCGCTGCTGTTCGCGCAGACCGGTCTGTCGAGCCTGTCGAAGGGGCTGATGGGGCGCCTGGAAGGGCGTGCCAGTGCGCGTCTGGCGGATCACCTCGAGCGTCGTGCGCCCGCCGCCGTGGCGGCGGCCAATGCCCGCACGCGGGAAACCGAGCATGCCTGAGTCGCTGGCCTCTTCTTCCTTGTTGCCCGGTGCGCTGGCACCGGTCATGCGGCTGGTGGATAGCGGCGGGCCTCTGATCGTGGTGATCTGCCTGATCGCCATGCTGCTGTTCGGTCTGGCGCTGGAGCGCGGCCTTTACTGGCGGCTGGTGCATCGGCCGGCGCGCCGCCAGTTGATCCACGACTGGGTGGCGCGCAGCGAGCACCACAGCTGGTCGGCACTCACTCACCGCGAGGTACTGACCCGCGAGCTGCTGTCACGCCTGCGCGCGCCGTTGCCGTGGCTCAAGCTGCTGGTGATGATCTGCCCGCTGGCGGGCCTTTTGGGCACCGTGACCGGCATGATCCACGTCTTCGATTCCCTGGCGATCGCCGGTACCGGCCAGGCGCGAGCGATGGCCGATGGCGTGGCGCGTGCCACCTTGCCGACCTTGGCCGGCATGGCAGTGGCGGTGGTGGGACTGTTGTTCGTGACCCGTTTCGAGCGTGTCGTGCGTCGTGAAGACCAACGCCTGCACGACCGCCTGGCGCGCGCCGTGGATGATGCCCGCAAGGGCAAGGTACCTGGCGGCATGTCCACCGCGTCTGACTCCGATTCCTCTGATACAAGCGAGACACCGCATGCGTAGACGTCGCATGGAAGCCGCGGAAGACAGCGGCGAGATCAACCTGACGCCAATGCTGGATGTCGTCTTCATCATGCTGATCTTCTTCATCGTCACCACCAGCTTCGTCAAGGAGTCGGGGGTCGAGATCCAGCGCCCCGAGGCCTCGCATGCCACGGCGCGTCCGGATGCGGCCGTGATGGTGGCGATCACCGCCGAGGGCGCGGTGTGGGTCGATGGCAAGCCGGTGGATGCCCACCGTGTCGGGGACGCGGTGGCGGAGCTGGCCGACGGCCAACCGGTGGTGATCCAGGCGGATCGTCAATCGCGGACCGGGCTGCTGGTGGAGACGATGGATGCGCTGCGCAGTGCGGGAGTGCAGGACATCGCGGTCGCGGCATCGAAAGGCGAATGACATGACGCGACGTCTGTATGCCAATCGACTGATCGGATTGCTGGGCGGAGCCCTGCTGGCGCTGGCCCTGTTCTATGCCCTGGCACTGCTGGTGGCGCCGCCGGTGAACGATGCGCCGGCGCCTGAGCCGCTGTCGGTCTCGACCGTTCAGGCGCCTGAAGAGGCACCCGCCCCTGAAGCGGCGCCGGCAGAGGCCTTGCCGACACCACCGGCCGAGCCACCGCCGCCGCCTAAAGCGGCACCGATGCCGTCACCAGAGGTGACAAGCACGGTGGCGATCCCTGAGGTCAAGACACCACTGCCGCCAACGCCGGAGCTGACGCTGGATGACAGCCTGCCGCCACTGGAGGTGAAGCGTCCGCCGAGACCGACACCGGAGCCGAAACCGGATCCGAAGCCCAAGCCAACGCCGAAGCCGGCCCCGGCACCCGCCTCCCAAGCGTCAGCCCAGTCCAGTGCCCAGGCCACCGCCAGTGCTTCTCGATCGGAGGCCAGGTCGACGCCGGCACCCGCGGCGCAAGGGGGCTCGCCCCGCCCGACGCTGCGCACGGCGCCTGAGTACCCCAGTCGTGCACGCCGGCGTGGCATCGAGGGTTTCGTCGAGGTGGCCTTCGTGATTCGTCCGGATGGCAATGTCGATGGCAGTTCGCTGAGGGTGGTGCGTGCAGAGCCTTCCGGTGTCTTTGATCGCGCCGCGATGAAGGCCATCGCGCGCTGGGAGTTCCCGGCGGCCCAGACAGCGCGTCAGGCGCGTCAACGGCTTGAGTTCCAGTTGCGTTGAGGCAACCCGGGCGCATGCAAAGCGGTACCTGTCATTCATGTCTTCGCCGCGAATCTGGTGTAGAAGAGAGCTGGTGTTGCAAGCAGATGGCAGGCATGACGCCTGAGGCGTATCTGAGACGTACTTGAGTCGTGGAGCAAAGGATATCCGTACGATGTCGAACCAAGACAAGCATTCCGCCGAGCGCTCACCATGCGGGCAGTCCGCGCGACAGGCGCCTGCCGAGTCAGCGACGCCTGAAGGTCTCGGCGCTCGTCTGATGACGGCGATTCGTCGCGGCGGGCGTCGCCTGACGCGCGTGACCCTGGTCTCCACCTGTCTGATGCTGATGATGGAGGTCGGGGGCGTCGACACCGCGAATGGGGCCATGCGCGTGTCGGCGGAGGTCGCGGGGCAGCTGCGCACGCTCCAGTCACGGTTGGAAGAGGGGGATTACGACGAGGTCGGCGAGCGTGCCGAGCGGGAAGCCCGTCAGCAACGTGGCGAGGTACGTGCGCTGTATCTGTCGTTGGCCGCCAGCGCGCGGGCAAGACAAGGGGATCAGGCCCAGGCGGCGCGACTCTATGGCGAAGCCCGCCGGTTGCCGGGCGTCGATGCCAGTCAGGCGCGCAAGTGGCTGCGGCGCGAAGCCATGCTGAGATTGCGGGCGGGAGAGCAGGAAGCCGGTACCGCACGTCTGGCGGAGTACCTGCATGGCGGCTCGGCGAGTGCCGATGATCTGTGGCTGGCCGTCAGCCTGGAAGCCAACCGTGGCCAGTGGTCGCGGGCCGAGGACTGGCTGGAGCGCGCCAGCAGAGCGAGTGCGCCAGAAGGCGATCGTCTGAAACTTGCCGTCAGCGTCTATCAGCAGACGGGACGCCATGCTGCGGCGGTGGCACTGGTCGAGCAGGGACTTGGCGAATCGCGGGATGCGCAGGACTGGCAGCGCGCCGTGGCGCTCTATCAGCGTCTCAATCAGCAGCGGCGTGCGGCGAGTACCTGGGAAGCCGCCTGGGCGGCGGGAATCGTCAGTGGTCGCGAGGCCTATCAGCAGCGCATCGATCTGCAACTGGCCGCCGGCGCGCCGGCGCGGGCCGCGGAGTTGATCGAGGCGGGACTTTCGACGTCGGCAACTCCCGAGGGGCAGCCGTTGCTGGTAGACACGCCGGTACTGCGTCGTCAGCTGGCAGAGGCCTGGACCTCGGCGCGCGACATCGAGCACTCGTTGACGGCGTGGGCGATGGTTTCCGAGCAGAGTGGCCGTGTCGAGGATGCTCGGCAGCTGGCGGAACTGGCCTATGACTGGGGGCGCTGGGATATCGCGAGCGGTGCCCTGGCCAGTGCCGGTGAGCGCGGGGATGATTCCGCGCGTCACTGGTTGCTCAGCGGTGTGGTCGCCCGTCAGCTTGATCAGCTGGACCCCGCGCGTGAGGCCTTCAAGAAGGCGCAGGCACGCGGCGCCGAAGGGGCCGATGACTGGCTGAAGTCACTCGCGCAGCGCTGAGGCGCCCACCCCCGCGACTCCTGGCTGTCTGACCGGCAGTGCAACGAAAACGCCGCCTTTCCTGATCGTCCTGAGACGGGGGAAGGCGGCGTTTGCGTATCTGGCGATCGTGTTCGCGCTGGCGTTGCTCAGCGTGTCAGCCGATATCGGTCCAGACGGGCGCGTGGTCCGATGGCTTTTCCATGCCACGCAGCACGTAATCGACACCGGAATCCTTGATCAGCGGGGTCAGGCCCGGGCTGGTCATGATCAGGTCGATGCGCAGGCCGCGTCTGGGCTCGCGCTCGAAGCCACGCGAGCGATAGTCGAACCAGCTGAACTGGTCATCGACTTCCGGGTGCACGTGGCGGAAACTGTCCGTCAGGCCCCAGGCGTAGAGACGCTCCATCCACTCGCGCTCGATGGGCTGGAAGCTGGTCTTGCCTTCGCGCAGCCAGCGCTTGCGATTGGGCTCGCCGATGCCGATGTCGCGGTCAGTCGCCGAGATGTTGTAATCGCCCATCACCACCACGTGCTGATCGGGGGTGTGGTCCTCTTCCAGCAGGCGGAACAGCTGCTGATAGAAGCGCGTCTTGTAGGGAAACTTCACCGGGTGCTCGACATTCTCGCCCTGGGGGAAGTAGCCGTTGTAGACGATCAGCGGCTCGCCGTTCGGGCCGTCGATCTCGACACCGATCATGCGCTTCTGGGCATCTTCGCTGTCATCGGGCATGCCGTAATGCACCTTCTTCGGCACCTGGCGGGTCAGCATGGCGACGCCGTAGTGGCCCTTCTGGCCGTGCCAGACCACGTGATATCCCAGCGCCTCGATGTGCGCGTGGGGGAATTCACTGTCCTGCACCTTGGTTTCCTGCAGGCCGATGACGTCCGGCTGATGCGCCTCGATCAGCGCTTCCAGCTGATGCGGACGCGCACGGATGCCATTGATGTTGAAGGACACCAGTCGCATCACGCCTTGCCTCCCTCATCATTTCCGCCCTTGTCGTCCTGCTCGGCAGGGGCGTCCGGATGCAGTGGCAGCAGCGGGGCGGCGTTCATGCGTTCCAGCTTGGCGGCTGCCTGGCTCTTGCGCTGATCCTTCTTCTTGGCCACGTAGCGAGGTCCGGAATGTACCTGATCCGGATTCTCGGCGCGCCACTTCTTGAAGTCCTTGCGGCGGCCGGTGCGAATCTGCACCTTGTCGGCGATGGAGCGGCTCTTCTTTCTGCGTGTCATCTTCGGGCTTTCCTGTTCGGTGTCAGCAGTCGCCAGCCTCGGGCACACGCGCAAGTCAGGGCGTGGCGTGCGGGCAATCGCATCAGTTGGCGGGCATTCTACCAGCCTGCACGGGGCAGGTGCCATGCACCATGTCACACGCCGCTCCCCTGATGTCTGCAGGACGCAGACGGTGATGGGAGGTTTCTCCATGCCCGGGCGGGGTCATCACGATGCCACGCAGGGGCGCGAAGATGGTCACGTGCTGGTACAATGATCCGGCATCATCGTTGTTACCCGCAGGCGCGACTCGCGACTGGCCGCAGGATCCGAAGCCTCACCCTCCACACGCATGTCTCAAGTACCCTGCCTTCGCGGCACGTTGCTTGCATGCCGTGCCGGGGGAACGGCTCTCAGGACCCGCCAGCCTCGTTGACCTGGCCTGCAACGTACCGCCCGGTCGCTCCGGCAGGAAGCGTTCAGCGTGTCCTCGCCGGGCCCAAAGAAGATGACAGAAGACAACCATTCCACCGACACGCAGTACTGGCCGCCCTTGTGGCGACCCATGAGCCTGTCGGTTCCCTGTGCGCGGCGATGACATGACCGATGCCAGGTGAGCTGACCCTCATGGCCGACGTCCGCTCCAGCCCCTGCCGAACATTCGGGCAGGGGAGATCCGGATGCGTGAATCCGTTCAGAACAGGTGAGAGCATTCGTGCATGTCTGCACCCGGGGCCTGCGTGGCCCTGGAGACGCATACCCCCGAAGGGGAGCAGACAGGTACGGGATGACTCCCAATCCGGCAAAGGCGCATGCAGCCCGAGACGACCGCTTGTCACAAGCGGGTCAGGCGAACCAGGTGAGACCACTGGGCATGACGAACCATCCGGGTGTGGCCTGTCGTGGCGAGATTCCGAGAGCGGCCCGCGCCTGTCGCATATGAACCCTTGAAAAGAACGGATTACATGAGCGAGACGGATCAGACCCAGCCAGCCGCTGAGCAGACTCAGCAAGAGCCGCAGGACCCGAACCAGAAGCCCAGAAAGCCCAAGCGTCGCCGCCGCAAGCCGCGTCGCTCCCAGTCCAAGTGGAACCTTGATCAGTTCCAGGTCGCGCCGGTCGCCGGTCAGTGGCGCTTCCACGATTTCGATCTGCCGCTGCCGTTGATGCGTGCCATCCAGAAGGCCGGTTTCGAATACTGCACTCCGATCCAGACCCAGACCTTCGAGAAGGCGCTGCTGGGCGGTGACGTGGTCGGGCGCGCCCAGACCGGCAGCGGCAAGACGGCTGCCTTCCTGATCGCCACGCTGGCCTACTTCCTGGAAGAGAAGGCGCCGGAAGGTCAGAAGCCGGGTGCCCCGCGTGCCGTGATCATCGCGCCGACCCGTGAGCTGGCGCTGCAGATCGAGAAGGATGCCAAGGCATTCTCCGAATTCGCGCGCATCTCCGTGGCCTGCGTGGTCGGCGGGATGGACTACCAGAAGCAGCGTGAGCGTCTCGAGCGCAAGGTCGACCTGCTGGTCGCCACGCCGGGCCGCCTGCTGGACTTCCATACCAAGCGCGATGTCGATCTCTCCGAGACCGAAGTGCTGGTGGTCGACGAGGCCGACCGCATGCTGTCGATGGGCTTCATCCCGGACGTCAAGCGCATCATCCGCGCCACACCGCGTGCCGAGGAGCGCCAGACACTGCTGTTCTCCGCCGAGCTGTCCTCCGACGTGCTGGGCCTGGCAGAGCAGTGGACGCATGAGGCCGCTCAGGTGGCGGTGGAGCATGAAGCCGCGGCCGCCATCCCGGCGGACAACGCGGGCGTGCAGGCCTACACCGTCAGCGACGACGACAAGCTGCGTCTGCTGGTCAAGCTCGTCGAGCAGGACGCGCTGGAGCGCGTGGTGGTGTTCGGCAATACCCGTGCGCTGGTGCGTCGCATCGATGCCGCTCTGCGTGAGGCAGGCATCGAGGTGGCGCTGATGTCGGGTGCCGAGACCCAGACGGCACGTCTCGAGGCGCAGGAAGCCTTCCGCAACGGCAAGCTCAAGGTGCTGGTGGTCAGTGACGTGGCCGGGCGGGGACTGCCGCTGGAAGATGCCACCCATGCCATCAACTTCACGCTGCCGGAGGTGCCGGAAGATTACGTGCATCGTGCCAGCTTCAGTGACGTGAGCCTGATCAGCTTCATCGGCGAGGAGGATGTGTTCTCCCTGCCGGAGATCGAGGAGTACATCCAGGAAACGCTGCCCCGCGAGCAACCGCCACAGGGCATGCTGTGACGCGGGGGTGATACCCCGCTCATGCTGGCTGTCTGGCCTGGATGACCGATGCCATTCATCAGGGCATGGTTCGGCAGCGCAGTCAGAAGACAGCAAGTGATGGACGGCGAACAGCTCAGGCTGTTCGCCGTCTTGCGCTAGGGCACCGCACGGCGGTCAGCTCGGCACAAGGAGAGACACGCAATGCTGGAAGACAGTCTCAAGGGCGAGATCCAGACCGCCTATCGCAAGCTGCTTGAGGGGCTTGAGTTGACGCCGCGCTATGGGCAGCGGCTGATGATCGCCGAGATTGCACGCACCCTGGGCAACATCGAGCAGAATCCGGAAGGGTATCGCCTCGGCAACGAGCACGTCTGCGTGCTGGAGGCCGGTACCGGTACCGGCAAGACGCTCGCCTACCTGCTCTCCGCGCTGCCGGTGGCCAAGGCACGCGGCAAGCGGCTGGTGGTCTCCACCGCCACCATCGCGTTGCAGGAGCAGGTCATGCATCAGGACCTGCCGGCGCTCAAGAAGCATTCGGGGCTGACCTTCGACTATGCGCTGGCCAAGGGGCGGCGGCGCTATCTGTGCGTGCAGAAGCTGGATCAGGCGTTGGAAGGCGTCGAGGACAACCCGACCATGGCGCTGTTCGAGCGCGACATGATCGCCAGCGATGGCGGCAGCTTCGTGGAGCTGGCCGGCAAGATGGCCGAGGACTATGCCAGCGGCGAGTGGGCAGGGGACCGCGACAGCTGGCCGCTGCAGGTCGAGGATCGCGACTGGGCGCGGCTGACCACGGATCACCGCCAGTGTACCAATCGTCGCTGCAGCCACTTCTCGGCGTGCGCCTTCTTCCGCGCCCGCCGTCAGCTGGAGCAGGCCGACATCATCGTCGCCAACCATGATCTGGTGCTGGCGGATCTCTCGCTGGGCGGCGGGCTGGTGCTGCCCTCGCCCAGTGACTGCATCTACGTCTTCGATGAGGCGCATCACCTGCCGGACAAGGCGCTGGACCACTTCCACCACCGCACGCCGATCAATCAGACGCTGCGCTGGCTGGGCAATCTCAAGAAGTCGCTCACCGAGCTGAACGCGGCGCTGGGCAGTCAGCCGACCATCGGGCGCCTGCTGGCGCGCATGCCGGAGTTGCTGGCCGACATCGAGCCGCGGCTGGGCGAGGTGTTCGGGTTGGGCCACCAGCTGGCTGACCTGCCGGAGGGGGCGGGCGATGATGCCACCAATCATCGTTTCGAGCGCGGCCAGGCACCGGAGGCGCTCAAGGAGCTGGGGCACAATCTGCTCAAGGGCTTCGCGGAGCTGTCACGGGCGCTGGAGCAGATCGCCGATATCCTGCGCGAGAGTCTGGACCCGGAGAAGGCAACAGGCCTGCCCAAGGAGAATGCCGAAGACTGGTTGCCGCTGGTGGCCCTGTTGCATGGACGTGCGCTGGAAGCCCATGCGCTGTGGGAGGCCATCGGGCTGAGCGATCCTGCGGATGGCCCGCCGCATGCGCGCTGGCTGACCTTCGAGCGCTTCAATGGCGAACCGGAGATGACCGTCTCGGCCAGCCCCGTCTCGGCGGCGGAGACTCTGGCGCGCCACCTGTGGGGGACCTGTTTCGGCGCGGTACTGACGTCCGCGACCCTGACGGCGCTCAACCGCTTCGAGCGCCTGCAGGAGCGCGCTGGTCTGGCCAATCGCTATCGCTATCAGCGACTACCCAGCCCGTTCGATTATGGCAAGGCGGTGCTGGCCATCCCGCGCGAGGCGGTGGAGCCGTCGCCGCCCGGCCCGCATGAGCAGGCGATCGTCGATTTCGTCAATGCGCTGGATGTGCGCGAGGCGGTGCTGGTGCTGTTCAGTTCGCGCAAGCAGCTGGCGGCGGTCAACAAGGCGCTGGACAACGAGACCCGCAAGCGGGTGCTGGCCCAGAGTCGCCTGCCCAAGCACGAGCTGCTCAGTCAGCACCGCAAGGCGGTGGATGGTGGTCGCGGCAGCATCATCTTCGGCCTGGCGAGCTTCGCCGAGGGGATCGATCTGCCCGGCAAGTACCTGACCCATGTGGTAATCACGCGGCTGCCGTTCGCGGTGCCGGATGATCCGGTCGGTGCGACGCTTGCAGAGTGGATCGAGTCGCGAGGCGGCAATCCGTTCATGCGCATCGCGGTGCCCGATGTGTCCATCAAGCTGGTGCAGGCCTGCGGGCGCCTGATCCGCAAGGAGGCCGATGAGGGGCGCATCACGATTCTGGATCGACGCATTCTGACCAAGCGTTACGGTCAGCAGCTGATCGAGGCATTGCCGCCCTTCGTGCGCGAGATTGACGGCGTACGTCAGAGCTGAGCCGCAAGCCTGATCTGCAAGTACTGATCTGCAAGTGCTGATTCGCAAGTACTGATTCGCAAGTACTGATTCGCAAGTACTGAGTGGCCACAAAAAAGCCCCGCCGATCGGCGGGGCTTTTTCTGTCTGCCTGTCCGGTGCGTATCAGGCTTCGGCGGACTGCTCGAGGCGGGCGCGCAGGGCGTCCTTGAGCTTGGTGTCCATGGTCTTGAAGGTCTCTTCGGTGGTCGCCCAGTCGATGCAGGCATCGGTGATGGAAACGCCATATTCCATCTTGCTGCGGTCGGCATTGATCTTCTGGGCGCCCCAGTTGATGTGCGACTCGACCATCAGGCCCATGATGGAGCGGTTGCCCTCGAGAATCTGCTGAGTGACGTTCTCCAGCACCAGCGGCTGCAGGCCCGGGTCCTTGTTGGAGTTGGCGTGGGAGCAGTCGACCATCAGGTTGGCGGTGACGCCGGCCTTGGCCAGTTCCTGCTCGGCCAGGGCGACACTGACGCTGTCATAGTTCGGCTTGCCGTTGCCGCCCCGCAGCACGACGTGGCCGTAGGCGTTGCCGCGGGTGCGGATGATCGCGACCTGACCGGCCTGATTGATGCCCAGGAAGTTGTGGCCGTGGGAGACGGACTGCAGCGCGTTGACGGCGACATCCAGCGAGCCGTCGGTGCCGTTCTTGAAGCCGACCGGGCATGAGAGGCCAGACGCCATCTCACGGTGAGTCTGGGATTCGGTGGTGCGCGCGCCGATGGCGGACCAGCTGATGCAGTCCTGCAGGTACTGCGGGGAGATCGGGTCCAGCGCTTCAGTGGCCAGCGGCAGGCCCATCTCGGCCAGTTCGACCAGCAGGCCACGGGCGATGTGCAGGCCTTCCTCGATCTCGAAGGAATCGTTGAGGTGCGGGTCGTTGATCAATCCCTTCCAGCCGACCGTGGTGCGCGGCTTCTCGAAGTAGACGCGCATCACGATGTAGAGGCTGTCCTTGACCTCTTCCGCGAGCACCTTCAGGCGGCGAGCATAGTCGCGGGCGGCGTCCAGGTCATGGATGGAGCAGGGGCCGACCACCACCAGCAGGCGCGGATCCTCGCCGTCCAGAATGCGCTGGATGGTGCGACGGCCTTCGATGACGGTCTGCTCGGCCTTGTCGGTCAGCGGGATGTCCTGCTTGAGCGCCTGCGGAGTGATCAGTACATCCTGGGACAGGACGTTGAGGTTGTTGACGTGCTGTTCTGACATGACGGTGTCCTGAGCGTTGTTCGGTCCGCAATCGTGAGCGCAGATCCTGGCAGAGGCTGTCCCCCTGCCGTGAGTGGAGTCGTGAATGGCTCCATGGTATCTGCTGCTTTGACGCTTGTCAGCGGCTTTGGCGCAATATAAATCACCTGTCAAGGTAAATGGAGGGATCAGGAGCGAGTGTCATGCCTGGCAATGAGTCAGTCGTAAAGTAATCGTTACACTTGAGCGAGTCAGCGTCGCCAAACACGGTCATCTCAGGCGTAGGCATGGAAAACCTGTGGCTTTGGCCACCACGTGTCTTGCCGTGCAAATGATAAACAGGAACACTGTGCGTTGATTTTGGTCGCCCGAACGGGTGCAAGGTAGCCAGTGTGCTGTTCGAATTGCGCGACGCATCCATGAGCATGAATGTCAAAGGGGCCGGATTCCATATGCGCGAGTCGCAATTTCCATCAGGTACTGATGCCCCGGGGACGTCTTTGCGAGTCGTCTCTAGCGGTGCCTCCACTCCCGCGGAGGGAGCGAGTGAATGAGTGTCAATGAGACAGATCAGCAGCTGGTCGAGCGCGCCCAGAAAGGGGATAACCGCGCCTTCGATCTGCTGGTCAACAAGTATCAACACAAGATTCTCGGCCTGATCAGCCGTTATGTGCATGATCATGCCGAAGTCCAGGATGTCGCCCAGGAAGCTTTCATCAAGGCCTATCGCGCTTTGCCCAATTTCCGGGCGGAGAGCGCCTTCTATACCTGGATGTATCGCATCGCCATCAATACCGCCAAGAATCATCTGGTCTCGCGGGGGCGGCGTCCCCCGGGGACGGATCTGGACATCGGGGATGCCGAGGTGCTGGATCAGTCCGGGCGTCTGGCGGATGTCGAGACACCGGAAGCGGCCATGGCGCGTGACGAGCTGGAGAAGGTGGTGTTCGATGCCATCGAGAAATTGCCGGAAGACCTGCGCACCGCCATCACGCTGCGCGAGTTCGACGGTCTGTCCTATGAGGATATCGCCGAGGTGATGCAGTGCCCGGTGGGGACCGTTCGCTCACGCATCTTCCGTGCTCGCGAATCGGTGGACAAGGCCATCCAGGGGCTGCTCAGTCCTGCTGCAGCTGGGGCGGTAGCTGACTGAGAGGGGCACTGTTGAAGATGGCGACTGGCGGTCGAGCAGAACCCGACAGGCAAGTATCTGTCTCCGATGGTCTACATCCTTGTCTGCCGAGAAAATTCATCAAAAACAATGGCTTGTTCAGATAGTGCATGAAAAGTGAATGTTTTCTGAATGAATCGCGGAACGAACTGGCGTGCGCGTGATCATAGTGTGCAGATTGCCGGTTCGTTCAGTCGGGCCGCCAAGAGTCATGCAGCGAGCCAGTCGTGTCATGACGCCATTCGTTGTCTGAAATGCAGGTTGTGCCCCGTGATGGCCTGTCGAGTGTGAGGGTATTTACGCATGAATCTTAAGACCACCGAATCCGTGAAGGAGTCGCTGTCCGCGCTGATGGATGCGGAGGGTGACGAGCTGGATCTGCGACGTGTCCTCAAGGGGCTCGACGAATCGCCTGAGGCGGCAGACACCTGGCGTCGCTATCATCTTGCGCGCAGCGTCATGCACCGCGAGCGCGAGAGCAGCTTCACCATGGATATCTCGGCGGCCGTGAGTGCCGAGGTCGAGATGATCTCCCGTGAAGCGCCGGTTGCCGAACCCGTGGCCGAGCGCCGCAGCCTCTTCTCCTTCGCAGGCTCTGCCGCGATCGCGGCGGGTGTCGCGGTGATGGTGATCACCGGTGTGCAGGTCTTCAACGGCACTGACACCGGCGTGCCGAGCCTCAACGGCTCAGGCGCGGAGCTGGCCAGCGGGGCTTCAGGCCTGCAGGGTGGCGCGGTGCATCAGGTCAGCCAGCCGTCCGTGAATGCCGAGGCTTCCCAGTGGGCACAACCGAGTGCTGCAGGCGGCCTGATGCAGGTCGGCGTGACGGCTTCTCCGTCGCGTCCCATGTTCATGGCCCCGCAGAATGGCGGTTATGAATCCGGCATGTCGTCCAGCAACGTCGCGGCGGCGGATCTTGCCCAACGTCGACTGCTTGAAGCGTACCTGAGCAAGTCGTCCGAGCGCGGCCCCGTGCCGGAGCGCAGCGAATGGATCAGTCTGCAGGATGTCGCCCAGTAACCTTCGCTGGATGACTGGCCTGCGATGGCGTCGTTGCCAGGGTAGGTGAAAGCAGCAAGGGTCGACAGGAAAAGAGGGGCAGCCATTGGCTGCCCCTCTTTTTGCGTCTGCATATCCTGGTCGCGTCCGGCCAGCGCCGTCACCTGGCGGTGTGGCCACTCTCCGCCTCAGTCATGTAGATAGCGATCTGCCGTCTGGATGTAGAGCGCCTCGACCTTGGCGCGTGCCCAGGGCGTGCGTCGCAGGAACTTGAGGCTGGAGTTGATGCTGGGGTCACTCAGGAAGCAATTGATGGGGATCAGTTCGCCCAGCGTCTCGAATCCGTAATGGTCGACCAGCCAGGTCAGCAACGCCTTGAGGGTGACCCCGTGCAGGGGGTCGAGACGCGAGGTGGAGGGTGGCGGTGCTTCGCTCATGAGAGTTCCTGTGCGGACATGGGTGTCATCTCGGTCGACCGGGATGAGGGGCAATGGCGGCGGGGTGAGGTGAAGCGTCCCCCTGAAAGGCGTTATTCTACCCATATGTGCTGCCGGCAGGTGGCGAGATTTCAGGAGTCGGCAAGATGATGCAGGAAGAAGGGCAGGTCACCGGTCATGGCAGGGAAGGGGTGTGGGTCGAGACCCAGCGCCGCTCCACCTGTGGAGCCTGCAAGGCTCGCAGCAGTTGCGGGAGCGGGCTGTTGAGCCAGTTCTCGCGCCGCAAGGCACACCGCGTGCTGATTCATGTGCCGCTTGGCGAGGCGTGGCCGATGGTCGGCGAACGGGTCGTGATCGGTATCGACGAATCCGCCTTCCTGCGCAGTGCCGGACTGCTGTATGGCCTGCCGCTGATGAGTGGCATGCTCGGCGGTATCGTGGCCGAGCAGCTGGCAGGCGCAGGGGCTCTGGTGGTGCCGCTGGGCTTTGCGCTCTCGCTGGCGGCGGGGCTGGGCGTGGTGCGCTGGCATGCCGCGCGTCCTGAGCAGCAGGCGCTGTATCGTCCCCGCCTGCTGCGTCGCCTGGGAGTGGGCTCGCTGGCCATCAAGGCCGTCTGACGGCTCTTGTGCTCGGCTGACAGCTGCTCGCGCGCGTGAGCGGCAGTGGTCGACCCTCGCCCGTCCCCGAGAATGCCTGCTGCATGTCGTCTGTCGCTTTCATGCGACCTGAGGTTGCGTCGAGCGCGGTATCATTCGCTGAACTTCAACGCCGTCTTGGCGTCAATGAATGGGACGTCGCCTGCGGCGTCAGCATGCTGGATGGCAAGTGACAGCGTGCCTCATAACAAGTGACAGGACGTACCAGGAGTCGCATCGATGAAATCGCTTTCTCGCCTGATGGCGCCCGCGTTGGCCATGGCTGCCCTGATGGGTGCCCAGATGGCCCAGGCGCGTGAACTTCCCGATTTTACCCAGCTGGTCAAGGATTCGGCGCCTGCCGTGGTCAACATCGCGACCACCACCGAGATCAAACGTACCTCGGGCCCGGTGTTCCGTGGCCCGGATGGCCAGGAGATGCCGGAGTTCTTCAAGCACTTCTTCGGTGATCAGTTCCCCGGTCAGGGGCGTGGGGGGATCGAGAAGCGCTCCAGCCTCGGTTCCGGCTTCATCATCTCCGACGATGGCTACATCATGACCAACGCCCACGTCGTGGATGGTGCCGACGAGGTGATGGTGCGCCTGAATGACCGTCGGGAGCTGAAGGCTCAGGTGGTCGGCGAGGACAAGAAGACCGATATCGCGCTGCTCAAGGTCAAGGCGGATGATCTGCCCACTCTGCCGATGGGCGACAGTGACGCCCTGGAAGTCGGTCAGTGGGTGGCGGCCATCGGCTCGCCGTTCGGCTTCGATCACTCCGTCACGGCGGGGATCGTCAGTGCCATCGATCGCACGCTGCCCTCGGATGCCTATGTGCCCTTCATCCAGACGGATGTCGCGATCAACCCGGGCAACTCCGGGGGGCCGCTGTTTGATCTCGAGGGAGACGTGGTCGGAATCAACTCCCAGATCTACACCCGCTCCGGTGGCTTCATGGGGGTGAGCTTCGCGATTCCCATCAATGTGGCGATGGATGTGGCCGACAAGCTCAAGACCGATGGTCGCGTCGATCGTGGCTGGCTGGGGGTCGTCATCCAGCCGGTGTCCAAGGATCTGGCCGAATCCTTCGGGCTGGACCGGGCGCGTGGCGCGCTGATCGCCGATCTTGACCCGGATGGCCCGGCCGCAGCGTCCGGCCTCAAGGCGGGCGACATCATCATGGCGGTCGATGGCGATGAGGTGGAAACCTCCGCCAACCTGCCGCGCATGGTCGGTGCCAGCTCGCCGGGGGATTCGCTCAAGCTTTCCATCCTGCGAGATGGCAAGCATCAGACCCTGCAGGCCAAGGTAGGTCACTGGCCGGGCAGCGATCAGGACAAGATTGCCGCTGCCAGCAATGACAAGCAAGGCCTGGGCATTGCCGTGACCGAGCTTGGCAAGGCGGCGCTGGCAGACATGAACCTCGACAATGGCGTCAAGGTGCTGGAGGTCGACCCACAGGGCGTGGCGGCAGAGGCGGGCATCACTGCCGGCGATGTGCTGGTCGAGCTCAATCAGCAGCCGTTGACCAGCGTGCAGTCGTTGCGTGACGTGGTGGCCAAGCTGCCGGCGGATCGCCCGGTCTCGCTGCGCCTGGTGCGCAACGGTCGCCCGCTGTACATCGCTCTGCGCATGCGCGATGAATGACGCGGACGCCAGCAAGGGAGGCGAGTGACGACGGGGCGCACGGGCGACTGTGCGCCCCGTCTGCATTCAGGGGCGAGCCCCTTCTCGCGGGGCTCGCAAGCATGAGGATTGCCCTGTGACTGCCGTTCGAACGGCTGGGTGAGAGAGGTGCAAAAGGTAACGCCTTCTATCATCGCCTCAAGTCGGACTGTACAATGCGTGCAATTCGATTTCCGTCGTCTCCCGTGTTGGCCGTGTGATTTCACGGAGACGGGCACAAATACAGAGCAGTGATCCATGACCGAACGCGTAACGCCGCCGTCCTTGAAGCATATCCGCAACTTTTCAATCATCGCCCACATCGACCACGGCAAGTCCACGCTGGCTGACCGCATCATTCAGCTGTGCGAAGGCTTGAGTGACCGTGAGCTCAAGGAGCAGGTGCTTGACTCGATGGACATCGAGCGTGAGCGCGGCATCACCATCAAGGCTCAGTCGGTGACCCTCGACTACCACGCCGATGATGGCAATACCTATCAGCTGAACTTCATCGATACCCCGGGCCACGTCGACTTCTCTTATGAAGTCTCGCGCTCGCTGTATGCCTGTGAAGGGGCGCTGCTGGTGGTGGATGCCGGTCAGGGCGTCGAAGCCCAGTCGGTGGCCAACTGCTACACCGCCATCGAGCAGGGCCTCGAGGTGCTGCCGGTCCTCAACAAGATGGATCTGCCGCAGGCGGACCCGGAGAAGGTCTCCCAGGAGATCGAGGAGATCATCGGTCTGGACGCGACGGATGCCTGTCAGGTGTCGGCCAAGTCCGGCATGGGAATGGAAGCGCTGCTCGAGCGTCTGGTGCGTGACATTCCGCCGCCCAAGGGCGATCCGGAAGCGCCGCTGCAGGCGTTGATCATCGACTCCTGGTTCGACAACTACCTCGGCGTCGTCTCGTTGGTGCGTATCTTCGACGGCACCCTGAAGAAGGGTGAGAAGATCCGCCTGAAGTCCACCGGCCGCGACTGGGAAACCGGCGCGATCGGTATCTTCACGCCCAAGCGCAAGGAAACCGGTGTGCTGCGTGCCGGCGAGGTGGGCTTCATCGTCGCCGGCATCAAAGACATCATGGGCGCGCCGGTGGGTGACACCATCGTGCACACCAAGACGGCCGACAAGGTCGAGCGTCTGCCGGGCTTCCAGAAGGTCAAGCCGCAGGTCTACGCCGGCATGTTCCCGATCAGCTCCGATGACTACGAGGACTTCCGTGACGCGCTGCAGAAACTGGCGCTCAACGATGCCTCGCTGGATTACGAGCCGGAGAACTCCGACGCACTGGGCTTCGGCTTCCGCGTCGGCTTCCTGGGCACCCTGCACATGGAGATCATCCAGGAGCGTCTGGAGCGCGAGTACAATCTCGACCTGCTGACGACTGCGCCGACGGTGATCTACGAGGTGCTGATGGACAACGGCGACGTGCTGCCGGTGTCCAACCCCTCGAAGCTTCCGGACATGGCCAACGTCGATGAACTGCGTGAGCCGATCTGCCGCGCCACCATCCTCGTGCCACAGGAATACGTCGGCAACGTCATCACCGAGTGCGTCAATCGTCGCGGCGTCCAGCTCGACATGCAGTTCCTGGGCAGCCAGATCCAGCTGGTCTACGAGCTGCCGATGGCCGAGGTCGTGATGGACTTCTTCGATCGTCTCAAGTCCATCTCCAAGGGCTATGCCTCTCTGGATTACAGCTTCGAGCGTTTCGAGGCGGCCAAGCTGGTACGTCTGGACGTGCTGATCAATGGCGATCGCGTCGATGCGCTGGCGGCCATCATCCACCGCGACCATGCTCACGGCCGTGGCCGACTGCTGGTCGAGAAGATGAAGGAACTGATTCCGCGCCAGATGTTCGACGTGGCGATCCAGGCGGCCGTCGGTGGCCAGGTCGTGGCACGCTCCACCGTGAAGGCGCTGCGCAAGAACGTGACCGCCAAGTGCTACGGCGGCGACGTCAGCCGCAAGAAGAAGCTGCTCGAGAAGCAGAAAGCGGGCAAGAAGCGCATGAAGCAGGTCGGCCGGGTGGAAATTCCCCAGGACGCCTTCCTTGCCGTGCTCAAGATGAACGACTGATGCAGGCCGCCGGCTGGCGGCCTGCCCCAAGACCCAGGGCAGACAGGGATGACGATGGATTTCTCGCTAGTATTGGTGATTGCCGTAGCGGTAGCCGGCGTGGTGTGGCTGATAGACCTGATTGCCCTGCGCGGTGCGCGCAAGGCGCGTCTGGCCAAGGCCGAGGCATCCGTCGAAGGGGAACTGGACAGTGGTACGCGTGAGAAGCTGACGCGGGACCCGTGGCTGGTGGACTATGCCAAGTCGTTCTTTCCGGTACTGTTGCTGGTGCTGGTGGTGCGCTCATTCGCCTATGAGCCGTTCCAGATTCCCTCCGGCTCGATGCTGCCGACGCTCAAGATCGGCGACTTCATCCTGGTCAACAAGTATGACTATGGCCTGCGCCTGCCGGTGGTCGACACCAAGGTGCTGGAGGTCGGCGAGCCTGAGCGTGGTGACGTGATGGTGTTCCGTTTCCCGGAGGACCCGTCCACCAACTTCATCAAGCGCGTCGTCGGTCTGCCCGGTGACACCATTCGCTATGAGGGCAAGCAGCTCTACGTGAATGGTCAGGCGGTCAGCAAGACGCTCAATGCGCGCAACGTCAGTGAGCAGCCCGGCGAGAGTCTGCTGGATGAGACACTGGGGAAACACGCCCATCAAATCTACAATAACCCTCAGGACCCCGGCCCGCAGATGCGCGAGATCCGGGTGCCTGAAGGGCAGTACTTCGTGATGGGTGACAACCGCGACCATTCCAACGACAGCCGCTACTGGGGCTTCGTGCCGGAAGAGAACATCGTCGGCAAGGCGGTCGCGGTGTGGATGCACTGGAAGGACGGATTCCCGGACTTTTCCTCGGTACGCCTGATTCATTGATCAGTGCATTGACCGGGCCGCCGAGAGGCGGCCCGGTCGTGTCTGGCAGCGCCGCCCGGCGGCGTGCCAGTACCGCAAGGACGGATCTTTCGACATGGGACGATGCGTCGTGCCTGCCATGTCAACCTGCTGTTCATCATGTCGGACCCGAGGCCACGAGCCTGCGGGCAGCGCGGCTGACGAATATCGGATTGGGATGGTGGCGATCGGCAACTCCTCAAGCCGTGTAGGCTTCGGGCATCGCGAAGCATGTCGATGACGACAGGCATCAGCCGTCAAGACTGATGCACCATTCGACAGGACGCCTGCGGGCGTCAGCGACAAAAAGAGAGTAGGGAGACCTGTGAGTAGCCCGCTGAATGCCTTTGTAAAGCGTATCGGCCACACCTTCGAGGATGCCAGTCTGTTGGAACTGGCATTGACCCATCGAAGCTATGGTGGCCAGAACAATGAGCGGCTCGAGTTTCTTGGCGATTCCATCGTCAACTTCGTGATCGCCGAAGCGCTGTTCCTGCGCTTCCCCCAGGCCCGTGAGGGCCAGCTGTCACGCCTGCGTGCGCGTCTGGTCAAGGGCCAGACCCTGGCGGAGCTTGCCCGTGAGTTCAAGCTGGGCGAGAACCTGCGCCTGGGCTCCGGCGAGATGAAGAGCGGCGGTCATCGTCGCGAATCCATCCTGGCCGATGCCGTGGAAGCCGTGATCGGTGCCATCTATCTGGATGCTGGCATGCAGGTCGTGCGTGAACACGTGCTGCGCTGGTACGACAGCCGTCTTGAGGCGTTGAACCTTCAGGACACCCAGAAAGATCCCAAGACACGTCTGCAGGAATTCCTGCAATCGCGTCAGGCGGCCCTGCCGCGCTATGAGGTGACCAGCGTCGAAGGCGAAGCGCATTCGCAGACCTTCAGCGTCGATTGCCACGTCGAGATGATCGACACCAAGACCACAGGCGTCGGCTCCAGCCGTCGCCATGCTGAACAGCAGGCGGCCGAGTTCGCGCTGCAACTGCTCGAACCTGCCCGCGGAGGCCGCTCATGAGCCATACCCCAGAAGACAACGTCACCCCGAGCGGCGACGCCCCTGATGCCTCTACCGAGACGCACACCGGCAACGCCGATGCCCTCGAGGGCATGCTGGCGGCCGCCGGTGTCAGCGATCAGCCGCTGCCGGATACCCGCTGTGGCTTCGTCGCCATCGTCGGGCGCCCCAATGTCGGCAAGTCGACGCTGATGAACCACATCCTGGGCCAGAAGGTCTCGATCACCTCGCGTCGTCCGCAGACCACGCGTCACCAGGTGATGGGCATCCACACCGAGGACGGCACCCAGTGCGTCTTCGTCGATACCCCGGGGATCCACATCATGCAGCGCGATCGCAACAAGGCGATCAACCGCTTCATGAACCAGACCGCCACCCAGGCGCTGCGCGATGTGGACGCCGTGGTGTTCATCGTCGACCGCACCCGCTGGATGGAAGAAGACCAGATCGTGCTCGAGAAGCTGGCCCACGTGAAGGCGCCGGTGATTCTCGTCGTCAACAAGATCGACTGGCTGAAGGACAAGACCACTCTGGCGCCTTGGCTCCAGAGTCTGCAGGAACGTCGTGACTTCGCGGCCATCATCCCGATGTCGGCCAAGAATGGCACCAACATCGACCTGTTGCTCGAGAACGTGATGGGGCGTCTGCCGCACGGCGAGCACATGTTCGCGGATGATCAGATCACCAACAAGAGCTCACGCTTCCTGGCCTCCGAGCTGGTGCGCGAGAAGGTGATGCGTCAGCTGGGTGACGAACTGCCGTACCAGATGACCGTCGAGATCGAGGAATTCAAGACCGATCAGCGCGGTACGCTGCACATCAGCGCGCTGATGATGGTCGAGCGTCAGGGCCAGAAGAAGATCCTGATCGGCGAGAATGGTGAGCGCATCAAGAACATCGGTCGCGAAGCGCGTCTCGAGATGGAGCGTGCCTTCGATGCCAAGGTGATGCTCAACCTGTGGGTCAAGGTCAAGCGTGGCTGGTCGGATGACGAGCGCGCCCTGAAAAGCCTGGGTTACACCCACGACAAGGACTGATGCTCCCCGCACCCGTGGCGTGGCAGGCAAGACGACTGCCGCGCCACGGGTGGCCTCATCAGTCGAGCATCGACTGATGCTCGGCGTTCGCCTCTGCCGGATGCCATCTTCCCTGTCCGCAAGCCCTCTCTGTCGTGAGCCTGTCCGATGACGCCGCAACCGGCCTTCCTGCTGCATCGCAAGCCGTATCGTGAAACCAGTGCCATCATCGAGTTGTTGACCCTCGAGCATGGTCGGGTGCGCGCGGTGGCACGCGGTGTCCAGCGTCCGGGCAGCAAGTCGCGGGCGCGACTGCAGCCGTTCACTCCCCTGCACGTCACCTGGCGCGGGGAAAGCGATCTCAAGACGCTCAACCTGATGGAGACCGGCGGCAGTGCCAGTCTGCTGGCGGGGGAGGGGCTTCTGTGTGGCTTCTATGCCAATGAGCTATTGACGCGCACCTTGCCGGTGGAAATGCCGGTACCGGAGCTGTTCGCGCTCTATTCGCTGACCCTGGATGACGTGGCGCTGCCTGCTCGTCGCGCCCCGGCGCTCAGGCGACTGGAATACACCCTGCTGGAAGCCCTTGAGCAATTGCCGCAGTTTCGTACGCTGGAGGATGCCCCTCTGATGCCCGACGTGCGCTACGACTATGTCGCCAGCGAGCGGCGTTTTCGCGCCCAACCCGAGGGGGCGGCAGGTATCGAGGGGCGTGCCTTGAAGCTGCTGGCCAGTGAGGACTGGGGGCACGCCGGCCTGTCGCGCGAGAGTCTATGGCTGGCGCGGCGCGCCCTGGCGCCATTGTTGGGAGAGCGTCCGCTGCGCTCGCGTGAACTGATGCGTCAGCTGACCGCCCGGCGACGTGAAAGTCGTCAGACAGGATGATGCGGGCCTTGCCTGCAGGTCGTATCCTGTCGTCATGCAAGCTGTCTTCGTCATGGCACCTGTTGCCATGCCTATTTTCCATCTCCATCGCTAGGAGCTGATCATGCACCCGCTGCGTATCCTGCTCGGGGTCAATATTGACCACATCGCCACTCTGCGCCAGGCGCGTGGCACCCGTTATCCGGACCCGGTCCAGGCCGCGCTGGTCGCGGAGGAAGCCGGCGCCGATGGCATCACCGTGCACCTGCGTGAAGACCGTCGCCATATTCAGGAGCGCGACGTGCGTCTTCTGTCCGAGGTGCTCAATACGCGCATGAATCTCGAGATGGCCGTCAGTGACGAGATGCTGGCGCTGGCCGAGGAAGTGCGTCCGGCCAATGTCTGCCTGGTGCCGGAGAAGCGCGAGGAACTGACCACCGAGGGTGGTCTGGATGTCGCCGGGGATCTGGAACGCATTCGCGCGGCCTGTGAGCGTCTCGCGACGGCGGGCTGTGAAGTCTCGCTGTTCATCGACCCGGAGCCTGAGCAGATTCGGGCCGCCTTCGAGACCGGGGCGCCAGTCGTCGAGCTTCACACCGGTGCCTACGCGGATGCCAGCGGTGAAGCGGCGCGTGTCGAATTCGAGCGCATCGCGGCCGCAGCCGAGCTCGCCAACGAGCTGGGCCTGATCGTCAATGCCGGGCATGGTCTCAACTATCACAACGTCGAGGCCATCGCAGGCATCTCGGGGCTGAACGAGTTGAACATCGGTCACGCGATCATCGCGCGTGCCATGTTCGTTGGCCTCAAGGAGGCCGTCATCGAGATGAAGCGCCTGTGCATCGCCGGACAGGAAGCGGGGCTGATGGCAGCGCTGGATGCACACGACCATGACCATGAGCACGATGAGGATCATGAGCACGTGCAAGGGTCAGGCTGCTGCGGATGATCGTCGGGATAGGCACGGACATCGCGCGAATCGAGCGTTTCGAGGCCGGCATGGCACGCCACGGAGAGCGCTTCGCTCGGCGTCTGCTCGGAGCGCAGGAGCTGGCACGCTTCGCGGATCACCCCCAGCCGGCGGCTTTTCTGGCCAAGCGTTTCGCGGCCAAGGAAGCCTTCGTCAAGGCGCTGGGGACCGGGCTGCGTCAGGGCATGCGTTTCACCCAGATTCAGGTGGTGAACGATGCGTTGGGCAAGCCGTCCTTCGTGCTGTCAGATGAGGCGGAAGCGCTGACTGCGCGTGCCGGGATTCGTCATCTGCATCTGTCGATCAGTGATGAGCGTGATCAGGCCATCGCCTTCGTGGTGCTGGAGCGCTGAGCATCCGCTGACCGCTGACAAGTGCTGGACATGACAACGCCACCCTCGCCTCGCGGCCAGGGTGGCGTTGTCGTTGTCGGCAGTGGGATGGTGAGGAGGGGGCGGAATAGGCAAGAGAAAGAGGATTGGCGAAGAGCGGATGCCGTCATCAGTGCTCTCGGCCAGTGCTCTCGACCAGCGCTCTCGCTCAGCGCTCGCGGTCCGAGGCGTCGGGGCGCGATTCTGCCAGGAGCAAGGTGGCTTCCTCGCTCTGTGCCCACTGGGCAAGGCTTGCGATGGCATCGAACAGCGCGGCGACGTCGTCCTCCAGCTGATCCAGGCCACTGACGCGCAGGCGTGTCTCCAGCGCCTCGACCAGCAGTGCCAGGCGCGGCACGCCACAGTAGCGGCAGGCGCCATTCAGATAGTGCACTCCATCGAGCATGGCCTCGCCATCCTGTACCGCCCAGGCCCTGCGGATGGTGACCTCACTCTCCGGCAGGCTCTTGATCAGCAGTCCTAGCATCTCCAGGGCCAGCGCCTTGCGCCCGCCGGCCATCTCGATGCCCAGTGCCATGTCGACGATGGGCAGTTCGCCATCCTGCTCGCTCAGTCCCTCGAACGCGGCGGGCATGGGAGGTGCACCCTCGGGGCGCTTGCCACGCTCGATACTGCCCGCGTCAGTGGCACTGGAGAAAGGGGAGAAGGCGGGGGCCGTGTCGTGTGGCGGGGTCTTCGGCACGCTGAGCGTGATGCCAAGGTGACGGCTCAGCATGTTGGCCAGCAGGTGCTCGTCGACCGGCTTGATGAGGTAGTCATCCATGCCCTCGGCCAGCAGCTCCCGGCGCTCGTGTGCCAGGGCGTGCGCGGTCAACGCGATGACGGGAAGGTGCTCATGGCGCATGCGCTGTTGATGGCGCAGAGCCTTGGTGGCTTCCAGGCCGTTCATGCCCGGCATCTGGATATCCATCAGTACCGCATCCACCGGCTGCTGCTGTGCCAGGGCCAACGCTTCCTCGCCACTCTGGGCGGCCAGGGTATCCAGCCCCATGTCGGTGAGCAGTTCCTCGGCCAGCAGGCGATTGGAGGGGTTGTCATCGACGACCATCACGCACTTGCGCGTCATGTTCGGCGTCTCCGCAGGCGTGGCAGCCTGAGGCAGCCCGTCAGGCATGGGGGAGGCAGGCGGCGCCTCGGGGGCCCGCGGCGATGCCGGCGAGCGCTCCGGGAGCGGAGCGGAAAGATCAGGCGTCAGCCGCCCGGCCGTGGTGCCATCCTCCAGCGGCGTGAAGGCCGGCAGCTCCTGGAGGCGTGGTGTGTCACGCCGCGGTGAATGCAGCAGGTTGGCCAGCTTGTGGCGCATCTGCAGGCGTGTGACCGGCTTGCTGAGCAGTTCGTCGATCCCGTATTGCTGCAGGTCCTCGATATTGGCCGGCAGTGGTGCATTCAGCAGACACAGCACGCGACACGGCAGATGCTTGAGGCGCTGACTCCATTCCTCCAGCCGCTTCAGGTCACGGCTTTCCAGGGCGACTACCACGAGATCAGGCTGCTCCTCGATGCCGACGAGGTCCAGCGACCAGCGCGAGAGCAGGTAGCTCAGGGCGCGGCGCGTGGCCGGGTGTGGCTCGATGAGACAGATGCGCTGATGATCGAAGACGATCTCGCGCGGGCGCTCCTCGATGCTGCTGACGGCCACCGGCACGCTGAACAGGAAGGTGGAGCCATGTCCGGGCAGGCTTTCGACCTGGATCTCGCCACCCATCTGTTCCACCAGGCGTTTCGAGATCATCAGGCCCAGGCCGGTGCCGCCGAACTGGCGGGCGCGGGACGGGTCACCCTGGGAGAAGGCCTGGAACAGTCGGTTGCGTTGCGCACTGTCCATGCCGATGCCGGTATCGGCCACGGCAATCTTCAGGCGGGTACTGCTGCCGGATAGGTCATCCACCATCACGCGGACGATCACTTCGCCCTGCTCGGTGAACTTGACCGCATTGGCCACCAGATTGGTGACTACCTGCTTGATGCGCAGCGGGTCACCCTCGAAGCGTTGTGGCACGTCATCGTAGACCAGCCCCAGCAGGTGCAGATGCTTGCGATGCGCCTCCGGGGCGTGCATCGCCAGCACTTCCTCGATGAGCGGCTCGATGTCCATCTGGACCTTCTCGAGCTCGAGCTTGCCGGCCTCGATCTTGGAGAAGTCCAGGATGTCATTGATCAATGACATCAGCGAGGAGGAGGCGTTCTGCATGTGGCCCAGCCAGTCGCGCTGGCGGTTGTCCAGGTCACTGCGCCCCAGCAGGTTGCTGAAGCCGATGATGCCATTGAGCGGCGTGCGGATCTCATGGCTCATGTTGGCGAGGAATTCCGACTTGATGCGGTTGGCTTCCAGCGCCTTGCGGCGGGCCATGTCCAGTTCGATGTTCTTGATCTCGACGGTTTCCATCGATTCGTGCAGGTCACGCGTCGTCTGGTCGATCTGGTCCTGCATGTCTTCCCGCGCGCGCTTGAGCTGCTCGACGCTGAGATTGTAGTGCTCGGCCAGCTCGCTCATGTCGTCATTGCCCTGCACCGGCAGACGCTGGTGAGTCTCGCCGCGCGCGAGGCGGGTCATGGCTTCGCCGAGGTCATGGAAGGGCTGCAGCATGCGACGTGAGGCATGGTAGGCGAACAGCAGCAGCGCCAGTCCGAAGACCAGGTTGGCCAGCCCATAGCCGACCAGCAGCTGATAGCGGTGCAGCACGATACGGGTATCGGAGGCCTCGAGAATCAGCCAGGAGATGCGGTCTCCGCGTCGTGCCTCCCGCCATGGGTCGATCACCGGTGTCACCAGCACCAGCGCGTCGGGGGCTTGCGGGTAGGCGTCGCTTTCCAGCAGCGAGCTTGTCTGTGGACGTTGGCTCGGCCCCATGTGAAGCAGGGTGCCACCCTCGGGGGTGCGCAGCGTCAACCCTCGCACGTCGCGTTGATCGATGAGCATCTGTGCCAGTTCATGCAGACGCTGGTCGTCGGCTTCCAGGGCGGCATTGGCAAGCCCGGGCATGATCGCCTGCACACTGGCCTGCAGACGCTGCATCATGGCGGTGCGTTCACGACTGATCTCACGATCCACCACATAGAGGCTGAACAGCAGGCTCGTGGCAAGCGGCAGCAGAAGCAACGCGAGCTGAAAGCGGGTTCTAAGCAGCATGGCAGTCCATCGCGACGGGGCAGCGAGCCAGAGACTCGGATGCCGCAGGAAGAGGAAAACAGGGTTGCAGCGCCGCACCTTCCGGAGGTGACGTGTCCGAGGGCCTGCGTGCAAGGCCCGCACAGCCGCCAGCGGCGAGCGGCGTGCGAAAGCCAGGCTCAAGCATACCTTCCAGACTGCAGTGATGCGATGGTTCGCGCCCTGACAGGGAGGTGGCGGGAGCGATATACTGCGCACATCTTCTACACCCCCGACGTGGCCCCGATTGTCTCAGGTCTCGATGCTGCCTCCTGACGGTCAGCATCGGAGTATCCGGGCGCGTCCTTGGAGTCTGCCCCTCATGTCTCATGTCAGTGACGCCGCGGATCTTGCCGCGACTGAATTCCCCAGTCTTGCCGATGTCGTCGGCAATACGCCGTTGGTACGCCTGACGCGTATCACCGCCGGTCGCAACAACGTCTTGCTGGCCAAGCTGGAAGGCCACAATCCCGCGGGTTCCGTGAAGGATCGTCCGGCGCTTTCGATGTTCAATGAAGCCGAGGCTCGCGGCGAGATCCAGCCCGGTGACACCCTGGTGGAAGCCACCTCCGGCAACACCGGCATCGCGCTGGCGATGGTCGCGGCCATCAAGGGCTACCGCATGGTGCTGGTGATGCCCTCCACTGCCTCCAGCGAGCGCAAGCAGGCCATGGGCGCGTATGGCGCGACGCTGATCGAGGCAGACAACATGGAGCACGCGCGGGACATCGCCGATGGGATGATCGCGCGTGGCGAGGGCAAGGCCCTTGATCAGTTCGCCAATCAGGACAATCCCCTGGCGCACTACCGCACCACCGGACCGGAACTCTGGCAACAGACTCAGGGACGCATCACGCATTTCGTCTCCTCCATGGGCACGACCGGCACCATCATGGGTACCTCGCGCTATCTCAAGGAGCAGAATCCCGCCATCGAGATCGTGGGACTGCAACCGGCGGACGGCGCCAGCATCGCCGGCATCCGTCGTTGGCCCGAGGCCTATCTGCCGCGCATCTTCGATGCCTCGCGCATCGACCGCACCCTGGATATCGCTCAGCGGGACGCCGAAGTCTGCATGCGCCGTCTGGCGCGTGAGGAAGGCATTCTGGCGGGCGTGTCCTCCGGCGGCGCCCTGGCAGGGGCGCTCACGGTGGCGGAGCAGGTCGAGAACGCGGTGATCGTGTTCATCGTCTGTGACCGTGGCGACCGCTATCTGTCGACCGGCCTCTACACCCACGGAGATGACCTCTGATGGCACTGCTCGGACAGAAACGCCCAGCGCGCAAGCCGACGCGTCGTGAGAAGGAAGTGGCCAGTCGCGAGACGCGCAACGTCAGTGATGCCGACAGCCAATGGCTGACGGTGGAACGTCTGGCGCATGATGGGCGAGGCGTCGCGCATGACGAGAACGGCAAGACCCAGTTCATCGACCAGGCCTTGCCCGGTGAGCGGGTCACGCTGGCCATCCACCGTACCCACAAGCGCTTCAACGAGGCGCATGTGCGCTCGCGGGACAATGCTGCCGAGAGTCGCGTGACGCCGCCGTGTGCACACTTCGGCACCTGTGGTGGTTGTGATCTCCAGCACATGGCATTGCCGGCCCAGCGCACCCACAAGGTGCAGGTGCTCAGTGAGCATGCACAGCGCAATGGCGTGGCGCTGGCGGATATCCAGCCACTGGGCGAGGACGAGCATCGTTATCGTCGGCGTGCACGCCTCGGGGTGCGCGTCACGGACAGCGGCGAGATCCAGCTGGGCTTCCGCGGCCGTGGCAGCAATCAGCTGGTGGATATCCAGAGCTGCAGCGTGCTGGTGCCGGCGCTGGATCGACTGATCACGCCGCTGCGCGAGCTGATCAATACGCTGGAAGCGCCCAAGCGTCTGGGCCATCTGGAGCTGACGGCCGCGGATGACCAGGTCATCCTGGTGATTCGACAGCTCAAGGCCGTGCCGCGTGATGCCGAGCGCTGGCAGGCCTTTGCCGAACAGCATGGGCTGGTGGTCGGCTGGCGAGTCGGGCGTGATCCGGTGGTGCTGGAATGGCTGGCCGGCACGCCGGACGCCGCCTACTCCGTGCGCGTCGGCGAGCGGACACTGCGTCTCGCCTTCTCGCCGGGTGACTTCGTGCAGGTCAATGCCGCGCTCAATCAGCGCCTGGTGGATACGGCGCTGGACTGGCTGGGCGATGTCAGTGGCCTTGCGGTCATGGACCTCTATGCCGGAGTCGGCAATCTCACGCTGGCCGTGGCGGCAGCGGGGGCCGCGAAGGTAACCGGCATCGAAGGCAGCCAGGGCATGGTGGATCAGCTGATCGCCAATGCCGAGCACAACGCGCTGCCTCAGGTGAGCGCTCGACGCGCCGACCTCAGTCGTGCGCTGCCATCACTCGAGGGTATCGACCTTCTGGTACTGGACCCGCCGCGCGATGGCGCTCAGCCTCTATGCGATGAGCTGGCACGTCACCTGCATGCCGGGAAGGTCTCCCATGCACCCGCACGGGTGCTGTACATCGCCTGTGACCCGACCACGTTGATGCGTGACGTGAAGATGCTCACCGACGCCGGCTATCGTGTCACGCGTGCGCTGATGGCGGACATGTTCGTTCACACGGCACATCTGGAATCGATGCTGCTGCTGGAGCGGATGGAAGACTGAGACGGCGCCCCCGGGCGCTGTCATCAAGATGGCAAGATATTCAAGGACATAGGGTCATGGTCAAGGTGCGCGAAGATCAGCCGCTGACCGATAGCGGTGGTGTGGACATCCCGGTGTGGGTCGCGCGACTGCGCGAGGAGGTCCCGTCGGTGAATGCCGAGGTCATGGTGCGAGCCTGTGAAGTCGCATTGAAGGTGGCGCGTGAGGCGGATGCGCGTGGCGACAAGCCCTGGCGTGAGCCGCTGGTCAGTTTCCGCTTCAGTCTCGAGATGGCGGATATCCTCTCGGAGCTGAAGCTCGACCAGCCTGCGCTGGTGGCGGCAGTGCTCTATCGCGCGGTGCGTGAGGGGCACCTGGGGCTTGAGGCCATCGACAAGCACTTCGGTGCCGAGGTGGCACGTCTGATCGAGGGCGTGCTCAACATGGCCGCCATCAGTCAGTTGCAGGCGCCCAGTCATGGCATGGCGCAGCACGATCAACAGGACAACCTGCGCAAGATGCTGGTGTCGATGATCGATGACGTGCGCATCGCGCTGATCAAGATCGCCGAGCGCACCGTCGCCCTGCGTCACGTCAAGGATGCGCCGCGCGAGAAGCGCATGCGGGTCGCCAATGAGGTCTTCGACATCTATGGTCCGCTGGCTCACCGTCTTGGCATCGGTCAGCTCAAGTGGGAGCTGGAGGATCTGTCCTTCCGCTACCGCGAGGAGACCGAATACAAGAACATCGCCAAGCAGCTGGCCGAGAAGCGTCTGGAGCGCGAGCATTACATCGCCGATCTGCTGGTCGAGATGCGCAGTCTGATGCGCGATCAGGGCATCAAGCACTTCGATGTCGCCGGCCGCGCCAAGCACATCTACTCCATCTGGCGGAAGATGAAGATCAAGCGCATCGCCTTCTCGCAGGTGTATGACGTGCGTGCGGTGCGGATTCTCGTCGGCACCGTCAGTGACTGCTATACGGCATTGGGCATCGTCCACTCGCGCTGGCACCACGTGCCTCACGAGTTCGATGACTACATCGCCAACCCGAAGAAGAATGGCTATCAGTCGCTGCACACCGCAGTGGTCGGGCCCAGCAACAAGGTCATCGAGATCCAGATCCGCACCTTCGACATGCACGAGGAGGCGGAGCTGGGCGTGTGTGCCCACTGGCGTTACAAGGGCCACGACGTCGGTCACAAGAGTCGCAGCTACGAGGACAAGATCGCCTGGTTGCGTCAGGTGCTCGAATGGCAGGACGAGGTCGGCGAGAGCGGAGGACAGGAGTCCATCCGTCAGGGCCTGAGTTCCGACGTGGCGCCTGATCGCATCTATGTCTTCACGCCGGAAGGGCACGTCATCGATCTGCCCAAGATCGCTACGCCCATCGACTTCGCCTATCGCGTGCACACCGAGGTGGGGCATCGCTGTCGTGGTGCCAAGGTTGACGGCCGTATCGTGCCGCTGACCTACAAGCTCAAGACCGGCCAGCAGGTCGAGATCCTGACGGCCACCAAGGGCGGGCCGAGTCGTGACTGGCTCAACCCCAATCTGGGCTATGTGCGCACCTCGCGCGCTCGCGCCAAGATCCAGACCTGGTTCAAGCTCCAGGCGCGGGATCAGAACGTCGACGAGGGCAAGGCGCTGCTCGAGAAGGAATTCTCGCGTCTGGCGCTGGAGAACCTTGATCGCGACAAGCTGGCCAACGCCGTCAACTATCCGACGCGTGATGACATGTACGCCGCCATCGGCGCGGGGGACCTGCGGGTCGGCCAGGTGCTGCATCAGGCGCAGCAGCTGTTCGGCGACACCGATGATCAGGAGCAGCTCGAGCGCCTGCTGCGTCAGCGCAAGCCGCAGGGCAAGGAGAAGCCGGACGCCGTCATGGTGCTGGGGGTCGGCAACCTGAAGACCACCATGGCCAACTGCTGCCATCCGGTGCCGGGGGATCAGATCGCCGGCTTCATCACCCAGGGGCGTGGCGTGACGGTGCATCGTCAGGACTGCCCGAACCTGATCCAGCTGCGCTCGGACGAGCCGCGGCGCATCGTCGATGTCGACTGGGGCCAGCGGTCACGCAGCCAGTATCCGGTGGATATCGAGATCCAGGCCTGGGACCGCTCGGGGCTCCTGCGCGATGTCACCAATGTGCTCAGTGGCGACAAGGTCAATGTGCTGTCGGTCAATACGCGCACCGACCAGCTCGACAACATCGCCACGCTCAGGATCACGCTGGAGGTCGAGAACCTCGATGTGCTGGGACGCGTGTTCGCACGTATCCAGCAGCTGCCCAACATCATCGACGTCAAGCGCCTGCGGGTCGGTGGCAACAAGTCATGAGTGCCGCAACTCCCCCCGGACGCCATGGCCTTGAGGACCTGCTGACCCTGATGGCCGTGCTGCGTGACCCGCAGTACGGCTGTCCGTGGGATCTGAAGCAGGACTACGCGAGCCTGGTGCCGCACACCCTGGAGGAGGCCTATGAAGTCGCCGACGTGATCGAGCGGGCCGCGGCAGATGCCGAGGTGCTCGACGAGCTGCCGGCGGAGCTGGGCGACCTGCTCTTTCAGGGCGTGTTCTACGCCCAGATCGCCAGCGAGCAGCAGCGTTTCGACTTCCATGACGTCATCCATGTGCTCACCGAGAAGATGCTGCGCCGCCATCCGCATGTCTTCCCGGATGGCACCCTGGCTTCGCGCCGTGAGGGCATCGCCACGCATGAGGTGGACGCAGGGTCGCTCAATGCCCAGTGGGAGACCCTCAAGCAGCAGGAGTCCGGCGAGCCATCTGCCAGCCAGGCCGCTGACGTCAGCGTGCTGGATGGCGTGCCGCTGGGCCTGCCGGCGCTGACGCGGGCGGCCAAGCTCTCGAAGAAGGCCTCACGTTCGGGCTTTGACTGGCCGGACACTGCCGGTGTGCTGGACAAGATCCGCGAGGAACTCGGCGAGGTCGAGGAAGCGCTGGCCGAGGGCGATGAGGCCCATGCGCGTGAGGAGGTGGGGGATCTGCTGTTCGCGGTGGTCAATCTGGCGCGGACGCTCAAGGCGGACCCGGAGCAGCAGCTGCGGGCGACCAATGCCCGTTTCGCTTCCCGGTTCCGTCATGTGGAAGCCGCGATTGCGGCAGAGGGGCGTTCGCTGAAGGAGGCCAGTCTCGCCGAGATGGATGCGCACTGGGATGAGGCCAAGCGCCGGGAGCGGGCGGCCAGTCAGTCCGAGAGCCTCGAGGATGGCTCGTCGAACGCGCGTGCGGTGACTCCGCTTGTCAGGTGATGTGATGCCGTCGTCGGGCGGCAGAAAGAAAATGTAGTAAGTTTACGCGATAGTCGGATTGTGGAGCCAAGGCCCGCGGTCGTATGCTGATGGTAAGCGATCAGGGCAAGTGCCTTGTCCTGCTTTCCGGTCTGCTGCGCCGCGGGCCTTTCGTTTGGGGCATGCGTCAGATCTCTGTGCCAGTCTCCGTGTCAGGTGGCGCAGGGCTTGCGACGGGCCGCGAGCCCGTCATGGATCTGTCAACTGAATGCCCCTGATGACAGGGGATGATTCCCGCGGCGGCACCGTCACTCCCAAGGAGGGTTGCATGAGTCACGACCTGCATGAATCGTTGCGCGACAATGTGCGCATTCTCGGGGACAACCTCGGCCAGACCATCGCGGCCGATCTCGGCGATGACTTCGTCGAGCGTATCGAACGCATTCGCGCCCTGGCCAAGAAAGGCCAGCAAGGCGACCTCGCGGCCCGTCGCGAGTTGATCGATTACCTGCGCGACCTTCCCGACAGCGATCTGCTGCCGGTCACCCGCGCCTTCAATCAGTTTCTGAATCTTTCCAACATCGCCGAGCAGCACTACCGCGGCCGCTTCAAGCGTGTCGAGGATTATCGTCCCGGCAGTCAGCCGGATCTGGGCGAGCTGATCACGCGTATCCGTGAGCGTGGCTTCAGTGCCCAGAAGATCGTCGAGGAGCTGTCGGCGATGCGCGTCGAGCTGGTGCTAACGGCCCACCCGACGGAAGTCATCCGCCGTACCCTGATCCAGAAGTACGATGCCATCGAAGGCTGCCTGACCCAGATGGAAGGTGCCTGTGATCGCCCGGAACAGGCGACGCTCGCGCGTGCACGCCTCTCTGAGCTGATCAGCCAGGCCTGGCATACCGACGAGATCCGTCACGAGCGCCCGACCCCGGTGGACGAGGCCAAGTGGGGCTTTGCCACCATCGAGAATTCGCTGTGGCAGGCGGTGCCGGACTTCCATCGTCAGCTGGACGAGATGACGCTGGAGGCGGCCGGCGAGCGTCTGCCGCTGGACGCCGCGCCGCTGCGCTTCGCCTCCTGGATGGGGGGCGACCGCGATGGCAACCCGAATGTCACCGCGCGGGTCACCCGCACCGTGCTGCTGCTGGGTCGCTGGATGGCGGCGGATCTCTACCTGCGGGATCTCGAGCAGCTCAAGTCCGAGCTCTCCATGTGGAAGTGCTCCGCGGCGCTGCGTGCCGAGGCCGGCGACGTGGCGGAACCTTACCGCGAGATCCTGCGGCGTCTGATCCTGCGCATGGAAAGCACCCGTGACTGGGCCAAGGCTGGCCTGGACGGCAAGCGTCACGAGGGGCTCGACATCATCGAGACGCGTGAGCAGCTCTATGCACCGCTGCTGGCCTGCTACCGCTCGCTGTGTGACGTGGGACTGGACACCATCGCCAATGGCGCCTTGCTCGACACGCTGCGCCGCGTGGCCTGTTTCGGCGTGACTCTCACCAAGCTCGACATCCGTCAGGAAAGTACGCGCCACGCCCAGGTGCTCGACGAGCTGACCCAGTCGCTGGGCATGGGCAGCTACTTCGAGTGGGATGAGCAGAAGCGCTGTGAATTCCTCGCCAGGGAGCTGGGCGGTCAGCGCCCCTTGATCCCGCGTCATTGGGAGTGCTCCACCGATACCCGCGAAGTGCTGGATACCTTCAAGGTCATCGCGCGTGAACACCGTGAGGCGCTGGGCACCTACATCATCTCGATGGCGGGCCAGGCCTCCGATGTACTGGCGGTGGCGCTGCTGATGAAGGAGGTGGGCGGTGATGTGCGCCTGCCCATCGCGCCGCTGTTCGAGACCCTGGACGACCTGGATCGCTCCGGCCCGGTCATCGACACGCTGCTGGGCATGCCGATCTATCGCAAGCACGCCGGCAATCGTCAGGAAGTGATGATCGGCTATTCCGACTCCGCCAAGGATGCCGGCCAGCTGGCGGCGGCCTGGGCACAGTATCGTGCCCAGGAGACGCTGGTGGATGTCACCAAGCGGCACGGCGTCGAACTGACGCTCTTCCATGGTCGTGGCGGCACGGTGGGTCGCGGGGGCGGTCCGGCACATGCGGCGATCCTCTCGCAGCCGCCGGGCTCGGTGACCGGTTCCCTGCGCGTGACCGAGCAGGGCGAGATGATCCGCTTCAAGTTCGGCCTGCCGGACATCGCCAGCCGCTCGATGGAGATCTATGTCTGTGCGGTCCTCGAAGCCAGCCTGCTGCCGCCGCCCGCCCCGCGTCAGGAATGGCGCGACGAGATGAATCGTCTCGCGGACGTCGCGCACAAGGCCTATGTCGGAGTGGTGCGCGAGGACCCGAACTTCGTGCCTTACTTCCGCTCGGTCACGCCGGAGACGGCACTGGCGCGCCTGCCGCTGGGGTCACGCCCGGCCAAGCGTCGTCAGGATGGCGGTGTCGAGACATTGCGGGCAATCCCGTGGATCTTCGCCTGGACCCAGATTCGTCTGATGCTGCCGGCGTGGCTTGGCAGTGGCGAAGCCTTCGCCAATCGGCTCGAGGAAGAGGGTGGGCTGGAAATCCTGCGCGAGATGATGAACGACTGGCCGTTCTTCTCCACCTATGTCGACATGCTGGAGATGCTGCTGTCCAAGGCGGATCTCTCGACGGCGGCCTACTACGAGCAACGTCTAGTGGATGAGCCTGCGCTCAAGGAGCTGGGGCAGTCGCTGCGTGATCGTCTCGAGCGTCTGGAGAAGGTGGTGCTGGAGATCCGCGATCAACAGACGCTGCTGGAGCACATGCCGCTGATCCGTCAGGCCATCGATGTGCGCAACCCCTACATCGACCCGCTGCATGGCCTGCAGGCCGAGCTTCTGCAGCGCAACCGGGACGCCGATGGCGCCATCTCCGCCGAGCTGTCGCGCGCCCTGATGGTGACCATGGCTGGTATCTCGGCCGGTCTGCGCAACACCGGCTGAGGCGGCGGCTGACGATATCGCGTCGGCCAGTCTTGAGTCACTGCATGAAAAAGCCCCGACAGGCATGCCTGTCGGGGCTTTTCGTTGTCATGAAGCTAACGGTGGTATCTGATTACAGCAGGCCGCTGGCGCGCTCTCCTACCCATGGCATCAGGAAACGTTCCCGCTGCCAGTCCTCATCCTGATTGAGCGCGACCAGGTGCAGCAGCTTGGTGAAGGCGGCCTCCAGCGTCATGTCATCACCGGACAGTACCCCGATGGTGGCAAGGCCCGCGCCTGCCGCATAGTGGCCGATGCTGACCGGGCCATGCGGACACTGGCTGATGCCGGCCAGCAGCTTGCCTTCGCCGCGCGCATCGGCCAGCACGCCCAGAAGCTCGGCGCCCGCCGGCAGATTGCCGCTGCCCCACAATTCCAGCACCGCGCCCTTCACTTCGCTGCGCAGCAACTGCACTCGTACGCTCTCGGCGCTGATGCCGGGGTAGAGCGGCAGGCGGATGACGGCATCCTGGCCGAGGCAGGCGTAATCCGGCAATTCGAAGGCCGGCCCCTGGTCATCCATCAGGCGGCCTGGATAGACCACCACACGGTCATCGACCCACTCGCCCAGCAGGGGGGCATTGGGAGTGGTGAAGCCGCGGTGATCCTGGGTATACCACTTGCGGGTGCACACGCCGCGCAGCAGCTGACCGCCGAAGGCGACCACCACCTCATTGAGGGTCGATTGGGCGGCGGCGGTGAGGGCCAGTTCGACATTGGCAAGAGCATCGCTGCCGTCGGCCTCCAGTGGCAGCTGGGCACCACTGACGATCACCGGGCGGGCGGTGCCCTTGAGCTGGAAGGCGAGGCTTGACGCCGTCCAGGCGAGGGTGTCGGTGCCCTGCAGCACCACGAAGCCATCGAAGCTGTCATAGGCATCGGCGATCTCGCCCGCGATCTGCTGCCAGTCAGCGGGCGTCGCCGAGGAGGAGTCGATCAGTTGCGGGAATTCGCGCAGGGTGAAGGCGGGCAGACGGCCACGACGACTGGGCGGCAGATCCTCCAGCGCTGCTCGCAGACGCGCATCGAAGTCTCCGGCCGGCACCAGGCCCTGCTCGCTTTCGACCATGCCCAGCGTACCGCCGGTATATAGCACCAGGATGTGTGTCTCGGGAGTCATCGTATCCACCTGCCAGAAATGGGAAAGCCGGCATTGTAACGCATGCCGGCTGGCGGGTGAGACGTGCTGCCAAGGGGATGACCAGGTCAGCAGCGAGTGCGGTGGTGGCGGAAGGGCTAGCTGATGTTGCCACCGCCGATGCGCACATCCTGCTGATGGGTCATGGCGCTGATGCAGAGGACGCGCACGCCTTCCAGCAGGCTCTCCAGGCTCATGGTCGGCAGTCGGCCATCGAGGCTCTGCTCGGGGAGTGCCGGAATATGCACGAAGCCGGAGCGGATCGGACTGTCCGCCAGATGGCGCTGCACGCCGTAGAACAGATGGTTGCAGACGAAGGTGCCGGCGGTATAGGAGACGCTGGCCGGCAGTCCCGCTGCCTGCAGATCATTGACCATCGCCTTGATGGGCAGAGTCGTGAAGCAGGCATCCGGGCCACCGGTCTCGATGGGTTCATCCACCGGCTGGTGTCCGCCATTGTCCTTGATGCGGTAGTCATCCAGATTGATGGCGACGCGCTCCGGCGTGATGGCGCTGCGACCACTCGCCTGGCCCAGCATGATCACGGTATCGGGGGCGTGACGCTCGATGGCCTCCACCACGCTCTCGATCGCGGCGTAGCGCGTCACCGGCACGCGGCAGGTGCGTATCTCGACACTGTCCGATGAGCCATTCGGCAGGGCCAGGGTCTGACCCTCCAGCTGCTCGATGATCTTGAGTGCCGGATTGACGCTGTCGTTGCCGAAGGGCTCGAAACCACAGAGAAGCAGACGGGACATGGGAGACTCCTTGACTGGCATCGATCACCGCAGGCCACTGCTGGCGGTGATCGATGCGCGGGTAAGCATGAGAACGAATCAGAAGGCCAGCAGCAGCATCAGGCTGATGTTGGCCATCAGCATCACCAGCGCCGGAATGATCTGGGCGCGGATGATGTGATAGCGATCATCCAGCTCCAGCAGCGCCGCCGGCACGATGTTGAAATTGGCGGCCATGGGCGTCATCAGCGTGCCGCAATAGCCCGACAGCATCCCCAGCACGCCGACGATGGCGGGATTGCCACCATGCAGGGCGATGACCAGCGGATAGCCGATCCCGGAGGTGATGACGGCGAAGGCGGCGAAGCCGTTGCCCATCAGCATGGTGAACACGGCCATGCCGACACAGTAGGCGATCACGCAGGCGATGAGACTGGTATCGGGAACCACGCTTGAGACCAGCCCCGCGATGGTCTGGCCGACACCGGCCTGATCGAACAGCAGACCGAGCGCGGCCAGGAACTGCGGCAGGATGGCGGCCCAGCCGATGGCATCCGCCAGGCGACGACCTTCCTGCATGCCGGTGCCGGGGCGCTCACGCAGCAGCAGCAGGGCAACGGCAAACGCTAGCACGGTCGCAAGCCCCAGCCCGACCAGTGCGCTCTGCCCGGTGGTGAGGGTGTAGAGGAAGGTGCCGATGGGAATCACCAGTGCCGGAATGAACAGCCGAGACCCCAGGCGTTGGCGGCGCTGCTGGCGGGCTTCATCGCTGAGCTGTCCGTAATTGCCGAAGCCGAGCTGACCGGTGGCGGCCAGCAGCGCCATGGCGAGCATGGCGAGGCCGACCACGACGTTGGGCAGCCACTGGCCGAAGGCCAGGCTGATCCCGAAGATAATCCAGAAGGCGCTGGTGCCAAGGCGACGCGGGTGGTCGCGGTCGGTCAGGGTCAGGAGGGCAAACACCATGACGGCGAAGCCGGTGATCAGGTAAAGGGCATCGATACCGCTCATGAGTGGCTCTCCGTCATGGGAGTGGTGTAGCTGTCAGGGGCTGACGCGGGGGTTGCCTGCGAAGGGGAGGCGGGATACTCCTCGCGCAGCAGTCGATGCTCCTGCTGGATGCGCTTGTCCAGCCCGCGACACAGGATGAAGACCACGACCAGCGAGACGAGTGCGGTAGGAATGGCATAGAGCGCCATGTCCGCGAGACTGACGCTGGTGCCGCTCTTGTCCAGCACGCTCTTGATCAGCAGCAGGCCGCCCGAGGCGACGAAGATCAGCTGACTGAAGAAGTTGCCGAAGTTCTCGCTGACGGCATTGAGTACCCGGATGCGCTGGCTCAGGGTCTTGAAGCGGGGGGAGGCCACGGCTTCCTCGGAGAGGTCGCGCTCGGCGGCACCGACCGACATCGGCGCGACCAGCGGACGGATCATCGCCGGGTGCCCACCCAGCTGCAGCCCGAAGGCGTTGGTCACCTTGCGCAGCAGCAGGTAGCTCAGGGTGATGCGGCCGGCACTGGCGGCACGCAGCTTCTGCACGAGATGCTCGGCCTGGTCACGCAGGCCATTGCGCTCCAGCAGGCCAATGACCGGCAGGGTGATGATGAAGAGTGACACGGCGCGGTTGTCGGTAAAGGCCTGGCCGAGGGCGCCGAGGATCTCGGTGGGCGTCATGCCGGCCACGAGTCCCGAGGCAAAGCCTGCCACCAGGACCACCAGCAGAGCGTTCAAGCGCAGTGCCAGACCGACCACGATGATGGCGACGCCGATCAATGACAACATGTGATATCTCCCGAGCCTGAGGAGGACAGTCTGTTGCGGGGGCAGGACATGGGCTTACACCTCTGAGTGTGAGCTTGTTGTTGTGAAGTACGTGCCGCGAAGTAGGTACCGTGAAGTACGTTGTTTTACTACGCGAGCTCAGAGGGTAGGGTCAGGCAGGAATAATCCAAATGAGACATTCGGAATATATAAATTAATCGTAATTGTTGAATCGATATAATCTATCACTTTGAGGTGCATGACAGGTCTGGTCGATATCAGGCAGGCAGACATCAGCACGTCAGCGTGTGAATGCCGGAGCGGGACGCTCGCGTCAACAGGCCTCGCCGGGCGCACGCTCGAACATCACGTCAGCGCGTGCAACCGCTTGGGCAAAAGGGCGGGGCAGGGAAGAGATGAAGAATGCGCAGCATAGGACTCAGCCGTCGATGACCTCGGGGCTGCCATCATCGCGCAGACAGATGCGCTGACGTCTCCCGACCTTGAGACCCAGCGCTGCGGCGGCGATGAGAATCAGCGCGAACAGCGAGGCGATCACGTCAAGGTCATTGGTGAATTCAAGCAGTATGCCCACCGCCAGCGGGCCGAGCGCCGCCAGCATGTAGCCGGTGCCTTGCGCCATTCCCGACAGCGCCCCGGCCAGGCGAGCGTCGTTGCTGCGCAGTACCAGCAAGGTCAGCGCCATCGAGAAGCTGCCTCCTTGACCAAAGCCCAGCAGTACGGCGAACAGCCAGCGCAGTGACAGCGGTCCGACCATCAGGCCGAGCAAGCCGACCGCCGAACAGGCAAGCAGCAGCAGGATGGCGGGACGCTGATCCCGTCCCATGCGCCCGATCACCGGCGCCAGCAGGGCAGTGAGTACCTGGGCCATCACCGAGGCGGCCATCAGCCAGCCGGCCTCGACATCGCTCAAGCCACGTTGTTGCAACAGAAACGGAAGCCAGCCGAAGACGATATACGCCAGTGATGACTGGCAGCCCATGAAGAAGGTGATCTGTCGTGCCAATGGCAGGTGCCACAGGCGTGGCGCGTCATGTTGGCCGGCCGGCAGGCGCCGAGGCCAGGGGTGCGGCATGCTCAGACGCCAGACCGGTAGGGCGATCACCACCAGCAATGCCCAGCAGCTCAAAGAGGCCTGCCAGCTGTCCAGCCAGTTGGCCAGCGGCACACTGAGCCCTGCGGCAAGGGCGGCGCCAAGGCATAGCGCCATGGTGTAGACACCGGTGAACAGGTCAGCGCGCTCGGGATGTTCGCGCTTGACGATGGCGGGCAACAGGGTGCCCGCGATACCGATACTGCCGCCGCACAGCAAGGTCCCCAGATAGAGAAGGAGGGTCAGGTCGCTGGCGCGCAGCCACAAGGCGATTCCCAGGATGACAAGCGCCAGGCTCAAGGTACGCTCCGCCCCCAGTCGCCCCGCCAGGCGTGGTGCCAGTGGCGCGAACAGTCCCAGGCATATCACCGGCAGAGTCGTCAGCAGGCCGGCGGCCAGTGTGCTCAGGCCAAGGTCCTGCGTGATGCGATCCAGCAGGGGAGCCAGCGAGGACAGCGCCGGTCGTAGATTGAGGGCGACCAGTATCAGGATGAGCAGAAACAGCGGGACGGACATTCGGCGCATGAGGCAGGCCTATCCTGAAGTAAAGGAGAGTCATGAATACGCGGGCGGACAGGGGCAGTGAACCTCCTGAACGCTTGGACAGTTCTGCGAGAATACCGTCATCCTCCGGCACTGTCTTGCGGGTTCCGACCAATATGCAATACCCATGATGCAAGGCACGCCGTGCAATGAACGACCTGCCATTCACGATCTGGCATCCACGACGCAAGACGCCCAGCAGGGGCTGGGCGTCTTGTGAGATAAGGCGGGTTGCAGAGAGGGGCTCAGTATTTCGGCTCGAGCTCCAGCTCGCGAGCCCCGGGGTAGAGCTCAAGCGGTGTCTTGCGTGGCGTGGTGCCAGCTCCCTGCCCTTGCTGCCCGGTACGTGACCTGGTGTCACCGTTGCGCCATGAGGAAAGCGGCGACGTGCGATCAGACGAGACGCTGCTGGTTGACGAGGCAGCGGGACGACGCAGCGCCTTGGCACGAATCAGGGACATGTCCTCGGTACTCAGCAGCAGGCCCTGCTGGGTACGCTCGATCTTCAACAGGCCCTTGAAGTGCCAGCAGCGCATCGGGGTATGGGCGACGCGGTAGCGGTGGCCTTCCACCTCCAGCGATACGGCTTCCCTGGGACGGCAGCCCCGAGGATGAAGCTGTACCTCTTCCAGCAACACCAGACGATTGAAGTCCTGGGGTTGAAGGACCTGGTTGCCTTCATGCATGCGCACCGGGAAGGCGTGGTTGTCGCGGGACAGTTCACGTCGCTTGTGGTTGACGCTGCCAGACCCTTCCAGGACACCCACGCCACAGACGTGCAACAGTTCGCCGTCGATCTGCTTGATGACAAGCACCTCGACGTGGCGTTGCTTGAACAGTTGATTACGCAATGAGCTCAAGGGCATGGCGGGAATCCTCTCTGGCAGCTTCTGGCCTCTTTTCAGTGGCGGGTCGCCAGACGGGTTGGATGGCGTTGAAGCGATATCTGTCGACTATATCATACGCCGTCCTGTCGAGGATTTCCTGAATCCAGCGCCCTGGCGCAGTGATCTATGCAACCTGTCGCTGGATTCATGGGCGTCTTTGATGACAAGGGCTGAGGCGTCTGGTGCCAAGTGCTCATGTCACTCGTACTTGCCAAGTACCGCCCGGCAGATGTCGGCAAAGCTGCGGGCTTCCGGGGGATGCTCAAGGTGGAGTCCGAGGGCCTGCCCGACACGAGATGCCGCGATCAAACCACGGATGCAGGGGTGGCCATCGCTGTCCTCTTCCGTGACCAGCAGGTGGGATTCTCCGCTCTGACGCAGGGTCTCGACCAGATCGCCCACCCTGGCGCGCTTGAGCACTGACAGGGCAATGCCGTGCAGCTCGGCGCGTGGCACCTGTACCATGTCGACGGTGACTTCATCACGCTGCACATCGAAGCGTGTCATGGCCCGCATCACCACGCGCCCGCCCTGCAGCTCGCGGGAGGTGACGACGCCGGTGAAGGTGCCGTCGTGATCATGCACCAGCAGAAGACGCACGCCTGCCTGTTTCATGGTCGCCAGCGCCTGACCGATGGAGGCGCTCCCCTGGATGCTGCGACCCGCGGTCACCGAGAAATCGGTCAGCAGTTCGCTGGCGGGGCTGTCCATGTTGATGTCGCCCAGAGGCTGGAGAGGCAGGCGTGAGGTGGTGACCTGTTCAAGCGGTTTCACTTCGAGGGTGTGATAGGCAGATGGGGCGATGGCATTCATGGAATGACTCCGATACTTGATGAACGATGAGCGTCTGCAAGATGAGAGTCACGCTGATCAAGGGAGTTTCCTGCACCAGGAGTAACGACTTGTTGCTGTTGTCGCAACCACTGATGCAAGGCCCCGCTCGAGAGGCGGGCGTGTGACTGGCGCGCGGAAAGACGCTGTCTGGCAGCAGGCGAGCAAGATGGAACAGAGGCGAAGTGACTGGCAAGAAAGCCGGATGGGGCGGGGGGTGTGAAAGATCCTGCGCTGAATGACGGCCGGATGTGACAAGGCACGGCGTCCTCCCGGATCAGGAATCACGTCGTGCCTTGTTCATGCAGGGGGCAGTGAGCTCATCACCGCGTCAGCAGGCCCAGCTGTTGTTCCGGATTGGCAACAATGCGCCGCTGGCTCCGTTTCAGAGCCCTCATGTCGAAGTCCTTATGCCAGAGCTCTTATGCCAGGGCCCTTATGCCAAGCCCTGATGTCTGGACCCTGATGCCAGCATGCTCACGGCATCACAGCCACTCTTTCAGGTCGCCGCGCACCGAGTCCAGGAAGGTGATGAAGTCCGTCTGACCCTCACCATCGCAGCGATCGACCTTGCAGGCGAGCTTCATGCGAGTCCCGGCCACGATCTCGTCATAGACCTCCAGCGTCAGCTTCTCCACCTCGGCATCGGCAGGCTCCCGCTCGCCATCTGCCAGACTGAAGGTGGTGATCAGCGTGCCACGCAGACGGGTAGTGCCGCCTTCGGCGACGATTCTGCGGACTTTCAGCCAACCTTCGCGCACCAGGACATCCCCCTGGGCATCCTTGTGCTTGTAGATCGTGCGGTAGCAGGCGTTTTCCGAGGCACCCTTGGCCGCCATGCTCTGGTAGGCCTGAATCATGCGGGTCGCCATGGTGCCGGCTTCGGCAATCTTGCGACGGGCAGCACGGTGTTCGCGCTCGAGACGATCCTGCTTGGAGAAACGCTGCCACAGGTGGAAATCGCGCGTCAGAGTGGTCGCGTCCATTGAATACTCTCTTGTTGCATGAAGGCCGTTGCCCCTTGGCGGGGGAAACGGACAAGGATGGTGGCGGGAGGCAGGACCTTGTGGTCGTGCTGCTCCGGCCCGGCAGTCAGGCGTATCACTGATGGCCCTCATCATCCCTAATCCGAAGGGCGCTGCCAAGGCAAGCGTCGCCGCGCATGAGCGTCGAGCATTGCGCGGCCCCGTGGCATCCACCGTGGTTGATGCGCCATGCAGCCTCACCGGATAATGGGCCGCATTCAATGCGCGGCCAGGTCATGTCGAGGGGGATGGACATCGTGCGGAAGGGGGATGGACATCGTGCGGAAGAGGGATGGCATTTGAGGTGGGCGGCATCGGATTGCGGCGCCTGTCGGCGAGACGTGATCAGGCTGGCTGTCATGCAGGAGTATCAGGCTGCCATTTGCAGGTGATGGCACCTCACTCACACTCTTGCCTGAAATCTTCTACGAGATGTGGCCCCTGGCGCAAACGCCAACAACGAAGACTTGGCACGTCCATATGCCTTTCCCGCGTCAAACGGCGACGTTATGTCACGTTATGTCCCCTTTCCTGCATGCCTTGAATGACGCGCATGGACTGTCGCCATCACGTTTCACACTCGAACGTGAGGTAGACTGGGAGCATTCAGACGGTATGAGATTCTCACACGGGACACATGGAAGGTGTCAGTTCAAAGAGGAAGGAATCATGGCGAAACCTGATCGCCGTCGGGCCGGGGAGAGGACCGGTCTGGCTGGGGTGAAGTGGCGTTGGCCGGCTCCAGGAGGGCTGGCTGAGCGGCATGCCGGGCTCTATCAATTGTTCATGTGGTGCTACATCAGTGCGCTGGGTTGCCACATCGGCTATTTCGCCCTGCTCAGCATGCAGCCCTACCCGCAGCCCGTCGTCGCCCAGGTGGTCGGGACCTTGCTCACCGTGGCTTCCATCATCCTGCATCGCAGGGGACACCTGCAGACCGCGTTGTTGCTGCTGGTCGTGCCGGTATCGCTCAAGGCGTCATGGTGGGAACACCAGTTCGGCGTGGGTGCGGGATTCGAGTACTACCACATCCTGTCGATCTTCTTCATCTGCATCGCGCCGATGGCGCGGATCACGCGTCTCCTGACCAGTGGCGGCCTGCTGATCTTCTATCTGATCGCCCAATCCCTGCCGGGGCCTGTCTACATCGGCTCCTATGAGTTCATGGCCACGGCCAGCATCATCAATCTCGTGATCTGTGTCACCTTCATCGGCCTGGTGGCCATCGAGATGGGGTGGGAATCCGAGCGGCGCGAGAAGCGCTATCTGCGGGAGTTGCGCCATGATCAGCTGACGGGGGCCCTCTCGCGGCTTGCGCTCAGGGAGGAGGGCGCACGCATGCTTCAGGAGGACGGATTGGGGGTGTTGATGATCGACGTGGATCACTTCAAGACGATCAATGACACGCATGGGCACGCCAGCGGTGATGATGTGCTGGTGGAGCTGACACGGCGTCTGAGTCATCACCTGCGCGGCAGTGATCTGCTCTGTCGCCAGGGGGGCGAGGAGTTCGTGGCATTGTGCCCCAGCAATGATCGCCAGGGATTGCGACACGCGGCCGACCGACTGCTGCAGTCCATCAACGGACGCGCCTTCGTGTTGAACAATGGCAAGCTGCTGCGGGTCACGGTCAGTATCGGCGTGGCCCAGGGAGGGCCGGCCACGGCAGCCGAGTCCTTGCTGCCGGAGCTGATCCGTCGTGCGGACCAGGCGATGTATCGTGCCAAGCGTACCGGTCGCAATCGGGTGGTGACGGCCTGGGACATGCTGGATGAACCCCGCAGCCAGACCGACGCGGCCGATATCCCGGCGACAGCACAAGCCACCGCCCCGATGCCGAGTCCTGCGTCATCCTCGTCAGAGATGCGCCTCTGTGTGGAGGGCTCCCAGCGCGAGACGCGACAGCAGGACACTCACGGCGAAGGTAGCTCCCATGTCGCCGGGACTGGATGCTATGGCTACAAACGTCCTTGAATCGCACCGCTCTCGATGACGGTCGCGCCACTTCCATGGCCGTGCCCGGGCAGCCCGGTGGCAAGACCCTTTCTGCGTATTCCGGAGATTGAGATTGATGATCGATACGAGTGGTGGACGCGCGGGGCGTCTCTGGCAGTGCCTGTTCATGACCGCAGCCTTGTTGACGGCAGAGATGACACTGGCGGCTCCTGCAACGACGCAGGACGGTGATGTGAAGGCCGGCCAGGCCAATGCCGCCGCGCCAGCTGTGGCGCCGGCCTTGCCAACGGCTGCCAAGGCCGGCAACAGCATCTATCGCTGCATGCTCGACGGTGTCCCCACCTGGCAGCAGCAGCCCTGTCATCAAGGGGATGCGCCGGTGGCGCTGGATGACTCCCTGACGGTGGTACCCGCTGCGCAACGCGGGCCGGCAGATCTGGAGGAAGACGCCACCGCGGAGCGTCTCGAGCGCGAAAAGCAGCGGACTCTGGCGGCCCGTCAGGAGAGTCAGCGCCAATACCGGATTCGCTCGGCCATCGATGATGGCTATCTGGTGGAAGGCATGAGTGAGTCTCAGGCGGTGTCCCTGCTGGGCAAGCCCAGTGATGTCAGCGAGACCATCGCCGACAATCAGTCATGTCGCCTGCTCAGCTGGTGGGGAGATGTTCGTGTCCAGTTCTGCAATGACGAGGCTGTCTCCATCACCGCGACGCAGCGGGACTGACGACCTGAACCCCTGCTGGAAGGGGGCCGAGCATGCCTGGCTGCTTGAGTCTTTCGAATCGAGGCCCGGATATTCAATTGTTTAGAATATTTGCATAATAGCGGCATCTTCTAGCGTCGATGCGCCGTTATCGGGCTGGTTGTTGCTTTCTTGAGACAGCCGGGTGGTGAAGTTGCCACATTACCGAGTTTATCGAACAGTGTTAGATTACTCTCCGAACGCAGCGGCACGCCCCTCAAGTGTTATCCAGGGGCATGGCTGACTGGCCGACGAGCCAGGCTGCAACACTATTCGGTGAGGAGAACACGCATGAACAAGTCCATCCTGATTGGCGCGATCGTTGCTGCACTGGGCATTGGTGGTGGAGTGGCGATCGGCAGCTATACGGCCAGCAACTCAGGCCCTGAATACGCCGATATCGTGGCGGTGGATGCGGTGACGGAAACCGTGACCACCCCGCGTCAGGTATGCCACAACGAGACCGTGACCCATCAGGCGCCCAGCAAGGATACCCACAATGTCGTCGGCACTGCCGTCGGTGCGATCGTCGGAGGCGTGGTGGGCAATCAATTCGGCGGTGGCAACGGCAAGAAGGTATTGACCGCCGCGGGTGCCGTGGGTGGCGGCTATGCCGGCAATCAGATCCAGGGACAGATTAAGAAGGGCGATACCTACACCACGACCGAGCAGCGCTGCGAGACAGTGCAGGATGCCAGCGACAAGGTGGTGGGTTATGACGTCAAGGTCGACATGGGCGACGAGACTCGCACCGTGCGTCTTGAAGACAAGCCGGACGTGAAGCGCTTCGAGATTCGTGACGGTGAGCTGGTACTGCCACAGCAGGGCTGAGGCCAGATAGCCGAGCGGTCAGGCGGAGACGAAGAGCGTCGACAGGCGCGGCTCGATGAGTTCTCTCAAACGTTTCCCTCGATCGCTCTGCGCAATAGCCGCCAGACCAGAAGACCCCCGACGGAATCCGTCGGGGGTCTTCTGGTTTCTGGGCATCATACCGTGCCCCGTTCTGTCAGCCTGTCAGACCGTCAGCTGGCACCTGCCGTGGCCGGCAATGCCTTGGCGATCTCACGTGCCAACTGCTCGCCGGTCACACGCCAGCCTTCGCCCAGGCTGTTGACCAGTGCCGGATAGCCGTCATCCGTCAGTGGAGTCAGCGTCTGGATGTCGCCTTCCTCCAGCACGCTGCCATCCACGCCGCGCAGGCGCCAGCGACCGGTGATGACGGACTGGCCATCATGGCGACCGATGAAGCGATCCAGGCTGACGCTCAGGCGAGCACCCTTCAATCCGCTCAGGCTGGTATCCGCGATACGGTACTGGCTCAGCGGCTGGGCGGGGCTGGCTTTCAGCTGGTTCAGCAGCTGGCGGGTCAGCATGTCCTGCAGGTCATCGGCCCACAGGTTCTGGCTGGCCTGTACCAGGGTGATGTCGTCCGTCTGATAGACCAGACTGCCGCCTTCCAGATAGCTGGCCAGTTGCACCGGCATCACTTCCAGCAGGGGTGCATCGGCGGCAACGCTGCGCTGGGCAGCGGTCTGTGTCGTCTGTGGCAGCAGGTAAGCGCCACCAGTGGCGGCGGTCGTGCAACCCGCCAGTGTGCCGAGCATCAACAAACCTGCCATCAGGCCGCCGAAGCGGCCCTTGTGCGACGTTGAAGTGCGCAGTGAGGCAGACGCGCTGCACGCTTGCGGCATGGCTGCCGTGCGGGTCGAGAGACTCATGGCTGTTGTCATCATTGGGCCCTCGGAATCGGATCACGGGTCGTCGGTTTGTCGAAGATCAGGCTTGAGGGATTCTTCTCCAGCGTGTCGAGCAGCGGCTCGGCCTTCTTGAGCACGCGGTCCAGGCGCTCGAGGTCTCCCTCCAGCTTGCGATAGGCAGAAGACTCCGGTGTCAGGCCATCCAGGGTGCGATTGAGGTTGTCGAGGCTGGTGCTGATGTCGCTCGGCAGCTTCTGTACCTCATCGGAACCCAACAGGGCATCGACATGGCCGGCGGTCTTGTCGAGACGCTTCACCAGGCTCTCGGAGGCCGACAGGGTCTTGTTGAGATTGCCCAGCACCGGCTCGATGTCCAGGCCATTGAGCTTGTCGAGCAGCGCATTGAGCTTGGCTTCCATCTGCGCGAGGCCGCCTGACACGCTGGGCATGACCTCGATGTCATCGAAGGTATCGGTCTTGTACGGCGGTGGATTGTCATAGAAGTCCAGGTCGACGAACAAGGCACCGGTCAGCAGGTTGCCGGACTTGAGCGTCGCGCGCAGACCACGCTTGAACAGTCGCTCCAGTCGCTTCTCCCACTGCTTGACGCCTTCATCATCGACCTGACCCTCGAGGCGTTCCGGTTCGATGCGAATCAGCACGGGAATCTCGAAGCTGGAGAGCGTGCGTACCCGCTGATGGGTCAGGCGGTAGGGCACGCTGACCACCGTGCCCAGTCGCACGCCGCGGAATTCCACCGGTGCGCCACGCGACAGGCCGCGCACGGTGTCGTCGACCATGATCACGTAGTCGATGGCCTGATGGAAGCTGCCTTCACGGGCCTCTTCCTGATCGGAATACAGGGTGAAGGAGGTGTTCTCCACCACAGGGCGGCCACGCGGCAGGTCCTCGGGGATGCCGAAGGCGACCCCGCCGCTCAGTACGCTTTCCAGTGACCCCACGTCCACCTGAAGCCCCTGGGAGTCCAGGCGCAGGCTGACACCGCTGGTGGACCAGAAGCGCGTGGTCGAGGTCACCAGCTCGTTGTAGGGCGAGTCGATGTACAGGGTGTAATGCATTTCCTTCTCGCTGGGGCGGAACTCGCTGGATTCCACGCGCCCCACGACGAAGCCCTCGTAGGTGACGGGGTCGCCATCGGACAGCACGCTGCCATCATTGCTGGTCAGGTCGATGCGCAGCCCCTTGGCGTCCTGGGTCGTGACCGGAGGTTGCTCCAGCGCCACGAAGTGGTCGGCTTCCTCGCGACTGTCGCCGGGCTGCAGCTGGATGTAGGCGCCTGACAGCACGGTATTCAGACCACTGATGCCTTCGCGTCCGATACGCGGCTTGACCACCCACAGACGCGTGTCCTCATTGAGCATGCGCTCGCTGTCCTTGGACATGCGTGCCGTGACGATGGTCTTGTCGAGGTTGTCCGACAGGCGTACGGATTCGACCTTGCCGACCTCGACGTTACGAGTCTTGATCAAGGTCTTGCCGGCCTCGATACCTTCTGCCGTCTCCATCTCGATGGTGATCTGCGGGCCACGGCTGGCGATGTTGTGCCACACCATCCAGGCACCGATCAGCAATGCCACGATCGGGACGATCCAGATCGGCGAAAGACGGCGTCGGCTTTCACGACGCGCACGAGAGTCATCACTCATAGGTCATCCTGTGACGGTGAATCGATAGGGGAGGAAGCGGGGGAGACCTCACGTTCCTTGCTTGCCTGGAGAAGGCCGCTGGTCGCGACTCGCGCTTCCTGTGGCGTATCCCAGACAAGACGTGGATCAAAGCTCTGGGCGGACAGCATCGTGAGCACCACCACGCTGGCAAAGGACAGCGCTGCCGGCCCCGGGTGCACGGACATCAGGGCGCCCAGCTGGATCAATGCCGCCAGCAGCGCCACCACGAAGACGTCGACCATCGACCAGCGGCCGATGTACTCGGTGATGCGATACAGCGTGACGCGCGCGCGGGCATGCTGGACCTGCGGGCGTTGCGCACTGAGACACAGCCAGGCGATGGCGATCATCTTGGAGGCCGGCACCAGGATGCTGGCAATGAAGATGACCATCGCGATGGGCCAGTCTCCGTGGGACCACAGCACCACGATACCGCCGGCGATGGTCTGCGGGTCGCTCTCGCCCAGACTCACGGTACTCATGATCGGGAAGAGGTTGGCCGGCAGATACAGTATCAGCGCCGCGATCAACCACGCCCAGGTACGTTGCAGACTATGTGTCTTGCGCTGATGGACCGGGTCGCCGCAGCGCCGGCAGTTGACGTGCTGGTCCTGCGTGCATTCATTGATCAACCCGCAGCTGTGACAGCTGCCCAGCCCCTGCAGCGCGGCCCCCAGCCCCGGTCTGGCTGTCTCCGGGGCCGGCGGCTCGCCCGCCAGAGCGAACCACATGCGATCACCGTCGATGCTGGCCAGGGTCTTGGTCATCAGCAGGGCGAAGGCACAGAAGGCCCAGAACGACGGGCCGAAGCTGATATCGGCCATGCCGGCGATCTTGACCAGACTCACCATCACGCCCACAAGGAAGACATCGGCCATCATCCAGGGGCGCAGATGGCTGAGCGTTCTGGCAATGCCGCGAATGCCGGGCAACGCCACCTTCAGGCCGATGGCCGTGTGGGTGTAGATCACCCCGATCAGGTAGAGCGCCGGCAGCAGCACGATGGTCAGAATCAGCAGCACCGCCAGCGACGGATACGACTCTGCCGTCAGCGCCGCTGGCGTGTCCACCAGACTGAGGCTGGCGGAGATGCCGCGGGTGGCAAAGGCGATGAACTCGAAGGGCAGCGTCAGCCCCAGCATCACTAGGCACGCCGTCGCCAGTGCCAGGGTGCGCTGGACGGAATGGGCGTGGCGTTGGGCGAAGAGATGATCACAGCGTGGGCAGCGCGCCCGCTCGCCGGTCTTGAGCGCCGGAAGGGCCACGACCAGGTCACAGCATTCGCATGCGCGAAGTCGCCGCCGTGAGACGCTGCGCGTGACAGGCGCGAACAGTGTCGGCGGGTCACGTCTTTCCAGGGTATGGCGCGCAAGACGACGCAAGGCAGCTAGAGGACGAGGCATGTCTCTCCTGAATGAAGGGGCGCGTTGGCGCCATGCCGGATAAGGGCGAGTGGCGAGAATGACGAGGGCGAAGTCCGGGTGACTGGCGCCTGCCCCGGCGGCAGGCAAACACTGTTCGATACCTGCATGATGCCGCAAAACTCGCCTCGCACTCAATGCCCGCCAATGCGAAGCATCGCTCACGAGACATCACGGGCACCCGTGCCATCATCGATCCACCAGACGCATGAACCGACACGCCGCCCGGAGAGGGCGGCGTGCAGGGCCATCACGCGAGGTGACGGCAATGAGGAAGCGTGCGATCAATGCTCAGACAAGATCGTCTTCCTGGCTTGCGGCTTCATGGGCCCGCTTGAGCTCTTTCGGCTCCCCGAACACGCGGCGAACCACCACATAGCAGACCGGCACCAGGAAGATCGCCAGTACCGTGGCCGAGATCATCCCGCCGATCACGCCGTTGCCGATGGCATGGCGGCTGGCCGCACCGGCACCGGTTGAGATGGCCAGTGGCACGGCCCCCAGGGTGAAGGCCATGGAGGTCATCAGGATCGGGCGCAGACGCATGCGTACCGCTTCCATGGTGGCGTCGATCAGTGAGCGGCCCTGGACCTCGAGGTCCTTGGCGAATTCGACGATCAGGATCGCATTCTTCGCCGAGAGCCCGATGGTGGTCACCAGGCCGACCTGGAAGTAGACGTCATTGTCCAGGCCACGCAGCCAGGTGGCGAGCAGGGCGCCGAGGACCCCCAGCGGGACGACCAGCATGACGGAGAACGGAATGCTCCAGCTCTCGTAGAGCGCGGCCAGACACAGGAAGACGAAGACCAGCGAGATGGCATACAGATAAGGAGCCATGCCGCCACTCTGGGATTCCTGCAGTGAAATGCCCGTCCATTCCAGCGCGACGCCATTATCGAGCTGGCCGACCATGTCTTCCATGGCCTGCATGGCCTGACCGGTGGAGTAACCCGGTGCCGCCTGACCCAACAGTTCCATCGAGGAGACGCCATTGTAGCGTTCCAGCTGCGGAGACCCATAGGTCCACTCACCGTGGATGAAGGCGTTCAGTGGCACCATCTCACCAGAGGTGTTGCGGACGTACCACTTCTTGAGATCTTCCGGCTGCATGCGTGCGCTGGCTTCTGCCTGCACGTAGACCTTCTTGGTGCGGCCGTTGTCGAGGAAGTCATTGACATAGCTCGAGCCCCACGCCGTGGAGAGAGTCGAGTAGACCTCTGACAACGAGACACCCATCGCTGTCGCCTTGAGCTCGTCGATGTTGAGCGTGAACTGCGGGCTGTCCTCCAGACCATTGGGACGCAGGCCGGTCACGGCTGGATTCTGAGCTGCCATTCCCAGCAGTTGATTGCGTGCATTGGTCAGTGCTTCATGGCCGATACCCCCTCGGTCCACCAGCATCATGTCGAAACCGCTGGCGTTGCCCAGTTCCATGATCGGTGGCGGGTTGATGGCGAAGACCACGGCTTCCTTCAAGGTGTTGAAGTAGTTCTGAGCTTGTCCGACCACGCTGAAGGAGTCACGAGTACGTTCATCCCAGGGTTTGAGGTTGATGAACGCCAGGCCCATGTTCTGGCCTTGGCCGGCGAAACTGAAGCCGGCGACGTCGAACATTTCCTGAACGGCATCTTCCTGATCGACGAGGAAGTGATGCTCGACCTTTTCCAGCGTCTCGAGCGTCTGTTCCTGAGTGGAGCCCACCGGCAGGATGACCTGATTGAACAGATAGCCCTGGTCTTCATCGGGCAGGAAGCCCGTGGAGATGCGAGTGAACAGTACCCCGCAGCCGACCACGATCAAGGCGTAGACCAGCATGGAACGGCCAGTGCGCTTGAGCATGCCACTGACGCCTTTCTGGTAGCGCGCGTTGGAGCGGTCGAAGACCCGGTTGAACAGCCCGAAGAAGCCGGTGGTCTTCTCCTTGGTCGGCTTCAGCAACGTGGCGCACAGGGCCGGTGTCAGGATCAACGCCACCAGCACGGACAACGTCATGGCCGAGACGATGGTCACCGAGAATTGACGGAAGATTGCCCCTGTGGTGCCGGGGAAGAAGGCCATCGGGATGAACACGGAAGACAGCACGAGACCGATGCCGACCAGAGCGCCGGTGATCTGTCCCATTGACTTGCGCGTCGCCTCGAGCGGCGAGAGCTTTTCCTCATGCATCACGCGCTCGACGTTCTCCACCACCACGATGGCATCGTCGACCAGCAGCCCGATCGCCAACACCATGGCGAACATCGTCAGGGTATTGATGGAGAAGCCCATCACTTCCAGCACCCCGAAGGTGCCCAGCAGAACGACCGGGACGGCGATGGTGGGGATAAGCGTGGCCCGGAAGTTCTGCAGGAACAGAAGCATTACCAGGAAGACCAGCGCCACGGCTTCCAGCAGCGTCATCACCACTTCTTCAATGGAGATCTTGACGAAGGGCGAGGTGTCGTAAGGTACCTTGAAACTCATGCCCGGGGGGAAGTAGTCGGACAGCTCACCGAGACGATTCTTGACGGCTTGTACGGTGTCCAGTGCGTTGGCACCCGAGGCGAGCTTGATGCCCAGCCCTGCAGCAGGCTTGCCATTGTAGCGGCTGACGGTGCTGTAGCTTTCCGCCCCTTTCTCGACACGGCCGACATCGCGCAGATAGACCTGAGAGCCATCTTCCTGTGTCTTGAGCAGAATGTTGCCGAACTGTTCCGGTGTCTCGAAGAGTGTCTGAGCCACGATGGTAGCGTTGAGCTGCTGACCCTTCACTGCCGGCAGGTTGCCAAGCTGGCCCGAGGCGATCTGGTTGTTCTGCGTGCTGATGGCCGTGGTGACATCGCTGGTGGTCAGCTTGAAGTTGTTGAGCTTCTGCGGGTCAAGCCAGACGCGCATGGCCCCCGGTGCGCCGAACAGTTGAGTTTCGCCCACGCCCTGAACGCGAGCTACCTCGTCCTGAATATCGGAGGCGACATAGTCGGTCAATTGCTGTTTGGTCATGCTGCCATCGTCAGAGACGAAAGCTGCCACCATCAGAAAGCTACCGGACGATTTGGTGACCGAGACACCCTGGTTCTGGACGGATTGCGGCAGGCGCGGGGTAGCCAGCTGCAGCTTGTTCTGCACCTGCACCTGAGCGATGTCGGGATCGGTGCCAGTGTCAAAGCTCAGCTCGATGCTGGCATTGCCCTGGGAGTCTGAACTCGAACTCATGTACAGCAGATTGTCGATGCCGTTCATCTGCTGCTCGATGACCTGAGTCACCGTATCTTCTACCGTCTGGGCTGAAGCGCCGGAGTAGGTGGCCTGAATGGTAATGCTGGTCGGGGCCAGCGAGGGATATTGCTCGATCGGCAGCTTGAGGATACTGAAGATACCCCCCAGCATCACGATGATGGCGAGCACCCAGGCGAAGATAGGGCGATCGATGAAGAATCTGACCATGACGTTTGAGGCTCCTGGAACGTCGTTCGGGACGTGCCGCCAGTCAGGCGTGATACGCATAGCTCAGTGACTGGCGACAGTGGCGCGAAAAGAGGCGGCAGGCTTACTGGCGATTGCCAGTCCCGGCCGGTTCACTTTCCGAGGAGTCGCTGACCGCAGTCTCGGACTGAGCCGAGCCATTCTGGTCAGTGCTCGTCTCGTTGGCAGCGATCTCGACCGTGGCACCCGGCTTGATCTTCTGCAGTCCGCTGACAATGACCTTGTCATTGTTATCGAGGCCATTGGTCACCAGCCACTGATTGTCGATGGCCTGACCGATCACTACCTGCTTGGCTTCGACCTTGTTGTCAGCATTGACCGTCATCACGCTCGCATTGCCTTTGCTGTCACGACTCACGGCTTTCTGCGGAACCAGAATGGCATCCCTGGCCACCGTCTCCGTCAGGCGGGCACGCACGAACATGCCGGGCAACAACAGCTCGTCCTCGTTGGGGAACAGAGCGCGCAGCGTGACCATGCCGGTACCTTCATCGACGGTGATATCCGCAAACTGCAACTTGCCCTGAGTGCCGTATACGCTGCCATCTTCCATTACCAGTTCCACCGATGCTTGAGCCGGTGCTGCGGCGGCATCGCGATTCTCGGCCAGTTCACGCTTGAGGCGCAGAACTTCGGTAGCGGACTGGGTCACGTCAACATAGATGGGGTCGAGCCGCTGGACCGTTGCCAGGCTGGTGTCCTGGCTTGCCGTGACCAATGCGCCCTTGGTGACGCTCGACTTGCCGATACGACCGCTGATGGGGGCCTTCACCACGCTGTAATCCAGATTGATCTGGGCGCTGGTTAGGGCAGCCTTGGCAGAGGCGACATCGGCGCGATCCTCGCCGACGGTCGCCACGGCATCATCATAATCCTGTTGGCTGACCATCTTGCGTGCCACGAGGTTCTTGAAGCGCTTGGCCTTGAGGCTGGAGGTGTTGAGGCTCGCCTCGGCACGCGCCAGACTCGCCTTGGCACTCTCGACATCGGCGCGATAGGTGCGTGAATCAATGTGATAAAGCGCCTGCCCCTCCTTGACGTCACTGCCTTCGGTGAAGTCACGCGATTCGATGATGCCTCCCACCTGCGGACGTACTTCAGCGATCTGATAGGCGCGCGTGCGGCCCGGCAGCTCGGTGGTGATAGGCACATCCTGCGTGGTGACGGTAATGACATCGACCTGAGCGGCCTGGCTTGCACCTGCGGCGGGGCCTTGGGCAGCCTCTTCCTTGTCGCCGCTACAACCGGCCAACAGGGCACCGATCAGCAGCAGGCTTGCCGGAAGCAAGCCAAGGCGGCGGGCATTGACGGCCAAGGGTTGTCTCTGCAGGCGGGGTAGACGGAGGGAAGTCGGGGCCATGGAGCGTCCTTTACGAAGTTCAGGGGCTGAGGTGCGTTTCAATCGTCACACCCTGGCCCGCCGCGGGTGCGGCACGCCAAGGCAATGGTGTCATGATGAGAAAAATATTTAGCCAGCTATTCTATCGGAATGGCGAGGCGGCTGTATGGTTGTTTTGTGCAGTTATTGCGCATCGTGCTGCAACAGATTGTTGCCAGGTGATCAGCACCTTATGTTCAGGCTTGCATGATCCTGGCAATACCTTTCTCTTGCCATCATGTGGATCGTTCTCATGCATTGCCCCACTCTAGCTTCGTGAGACATGAGGCGGTGACAGCCCATCCTATGCGTCAATGGTGCATAAGTTAGCAGATAGAGGTGTATGAATGCTGAACCACTGCGCACCGGGAAGAAATTTTGCCCGAAGGGCGTGGCGCGGTGATCGAGCATCTCATTCAGGGAGGCAGTGCCAGGAAGGTGTCGATGAGGAGTTGTGAGACCACGGGCGGAACGACGAGAGTGCCGTGATCAGGGGACCGAGGCTCTCCCTGTCTTCCGGCAGACGTGACTGACGTGACAGGCGCAGGCAGGGGCGATCAGCGAAGGCGTTCTCCAGTCTGGCCGCCCACTGGAACTGCTGCTCACGCCAGCTCGTGATCCAGTCGGCCTGTGCTTCCCCGGAGGAGGGCGAGCTTGCGCCCGACACCTCTGACGGGGCATCCGGCAGGCATTGATTGATGATCAGGCCGCCGACGCAGAGCCCATGGCTTTCCAGTGCCTCGCGCGTACGGAGCGTCTCCAGACAGGGCAGCTTCTCTGGCGTACTGACCAGGATGACGCGCGCCCGGCTGGCATCCGTCAGGCACCGACGCAGCGCTTTGTAGCGGGTACGACGTTGCTCCAGCGCTTCGCTGATCGGGTCTTCGGGGGCAGAGGATCCGGTCTCGCTGGCGGTGGCTGTCTGCTGGCTGTCCAGCCACAGGCTGCGCTCCGCGACGGCTCGCCGGCGCTGGCCCAGCATGCCTTCCAGCCAGCCGCCCAGTACCTCCGGCAAGCTCAGCAGTCGGATAGTATGCCCGCTGGGAGCCGTATCGAACAGGATGTGTCGATACGATGAGTTGTCCGGTGCCAGTGGGGCCGGCGGGGTGAGGATGATCTCGACCAGCGCATCGAAGAGCGCCGCTTCACTGGTGCCCGGTGCATGGCGTGCGAGTGCCAGCTGGCGCATCACCGTGGCGCTGCGCTCTCCGCTGACCAGTGGCGCGATGCGTTGGCGTACCTCCTCGAGATAGCGCTCGCACTCCTGTTCGGGGTCCAGCTCCATCACATCCAGGCACGCCGCGATGGCGCGCGGTCTGCCTCCCAGATCCCCGAACAGATCGCCCAGATTGTGCGCCGGGTCCGTCGACACCAGCAGTGTCGGCTCGCCTTTCTCTGCCAGCGCCAATGCCTGCGCCGCCGCGCAGCTGGTCTTGCCGACACCGCCCTTGCCGCCGAAGAACCAGATCTCGGGGCGAGGGATGGCGCCTTCTTCTTGGGTATCACGCACCCTGCCGGGATCGGAGCGGCCTTCGGCTGCATGCGTGCGTCGAGTCCCATCCTGTCGGCGACGCCGCCTGAGCCAGTTCAGCAGCATTTGATCCCTTCCAGCGGTGAATGCTCAAGCCCCTGGCGCAGGTGCCAGTCGTGCATGCGCTCCAGCATCAGCGGCAGCATTTCCAGTGAGACGGCGGGTGCCGGATTGGGGATGCCCATCAGCTCGGCGAAGCTCATCATCATGAAGATGTCTTCCTCCTCGCGGGCGAGCTGCGCCAGGTCACGTTGCTGATTGACGCGCAGCATGGCCTCCCAGCCATCCCGCAGCCCTGCGGCACCTGTCAGCAGGCGCCTCGTCAGTCCGGGGGGGCGTGGCGAGCGCGCCACGCGGGAGTCGTCATCAGCTCTCATGGGCGCTCACCTGGGCGGGTGCCTTCAGGCTGCGGCTGGCCTCCAGCAGAATCCACAGCGCGAATACCATGATCAGGCTGCCGAAGGTGAACAGCAGCCATTGCGGGTCGTTGCTGCCCATGCCTGACCAGTCCAGGACTACCTGCTGCACCATCGCCCACAGGGTCATGATCATCAGGAAGACCATCGGAGCCAGGGTGTAGATCACCGGGCGTCCCTGACGCTTGAGCCAGACCGAGATCAGCATCAGCGAGATCCCTGCCAGCAGCTGGTTGCTGGTCCCGAACAGCGGCCACAGCAGATAGCCGCCGGAACCGAAGCCCTTGGGCCCCTGCGGCAGGATGACCAGCGCGGCGCTGGAGATGACCGCGATGCTGGTCGCGACGTGCTTGTGGCTGAGTGCCGGCATGCCGTACTCGCTGCCCAGCTCCGCGATGATGTAGCGCATCAGACGTACCGCGGAATCCAGTGTGGTGGCCGCGAAACTCACCACGATGACCGCCACCAGGGTACTGCCGATGCTGGCCGGCAGGCCAAGGTGCGAGATCAGCTGTCCTGCACCCTCCACGAAGCTGGAGAGCCCGTTGGCACCGGCGGCGGCGAAGCTTGAATAGGTGGCGGTGAAATCGGCCTGGGTCCCGAAGAGGGTCGCTACCGCGATGATGGAAATCAGCGCCAGCATGCCTTCGCCCAGTGCGCCGGTGTAGCCGATCATGCGTGCATCCGGCTCATGGGCAAGCTGCTTGGAAGTGGTCCCTGAGGCGACCAGTCCATGGAAGCCCGAGATCGCGCCGCAGGCGATGGTGATGAACAGCAGCGGATAGAAGGACATCTCGGCTTCGGTGTTGTAGGCCGGCGCCGTCAGATGTGGGCCGCCCACGGCGAGCCCCAGGTACAGCAGCACCAGCCCGACCACCAGCTGATGGGAATTGATGGTGTCGCGCGGTTGCAGCAGCTTCCACACCGGCAGCACCGAGGCGATGTAGACATAGGCCATCAGCACGACGATCCACACCAGGAAGGCACTGGAGATCGGTGAGAGGCCGAACAGCAAGGTGCCATCCTCGCCGCCTGCCATGGCGGTGAAGGTGCCGGCCAGATCAATCTGCAAGAATTCGTACTGGCCGGCCAGCAGGGCAGCGGCATACATCACCAGCAGCGCCAGTATCGAGGGCAACAGCATCTTGCCGCCACGCCGATAGACACGATGGCCGATCCAGACCGCCAGCGGAATCTGGATGAGCACCGACAGCACGCTGGCCGGGAAGTTGATGAACAGGTTGGCGATCACCCAGGCGAACACCGCGTTCAGCATCAGCACCAGAATCAGGATGATGAACAGGAACAACAGCTTGGCGCGCTTGCCGATCAGCTTGTCCGCCAGCGTGCCGATGGACTGGCCGCGATGACGCGCCGAGAGCGTCAAGGTACCGAAGTCATGGACTCCCGCGGCAAACAGGCTGCCCAGCACGACCCACAGCACCGCCGGCAGCCAGCCCCAGTAGACGGCGATCGCCGGCCCGACGATGGGCGCTGCACCGGCGACCGAGGTGAAGTGGTGGCCCCAGAGTATCCAGCGATTGGTCGGCAGGTAGTCGGTGTCATCGCGCAGCGCATGGGCGGGAGTCACGTAATCGGGGTCGAGACGGAAGATGCGTTCCGCCAGAAAGCGCGAGTAGAAGCGATAACCGATGGCAAAGGCGAGACAGCCGAACAGGGCGAGCCAGATGGCGTTCATGGGGCGTTCCAGTAGGCGTGTGAGTGGGGCGACGGCAATGCGTGGCGTGTCATCGGCGTGACGCTAACATCTATATTTGCGCATATAACTTCGCCATTGGTCGCCCCGGGCTGACCCGACGTGGCCCCTGTCTGCAAGCGCAGGCAAGCAGGTGGAATGCGCGCGGTGCGTGGAGACATCGCGGAAGTCGCCCGGGGCCCTGTCGGCGCTTGTCTGGTGGAACCGCGTAGCCGCTGTTGCACTTCCTCGCCTTGCGACCAAGGAGTATCAGTGGGTTGATCCACGCGACCTTGTGTTCCGCCCAGCTCTTCTATACTCCAAGCAAGTCGGAGCACAGGGAGTCGCTCATTGCCGTCATCCGGATGAGGCTCTCGATAACAATGACAAGGAGGCGCCGATGTCGTGGATCGCGGAATGCCTTTCCCGTGTCACCGCACTCCGGTGGCGGCGCTCGTGGCGCCCGTTGACGGCGGTGTCACTGATGGGGCTCGTTCCCGCGGCATGGGGAGTCGAATACAACATGCCGGTCGGCGTCACGGCCGTCAGTCGCGAGATCCACTCCCTGCACATGATCATCTTCTGGATCTGTGTGGTCATCGGGATCGTGGTGTTCGGTGTGATGGGGTACGCGATGGTCAAGCATCGCAAGTCACGTGGTGCGGTCGCGGCCAGCTTCCACGAGAACACTCGCATCGAGATTCTATGGACCGCCATCCCGTTGCTGATCCTGGTGGTTATGGCAGTCCCCGCCACCGCCACCCTCAAGGACATGTACGACGCCTCCGAATCGGCGCTTGACGTGAAGATCACCGGGCACCAATGGCGCTGGCAATATGAGTATCTGGGCGAGGATGTCGCCTTCACCTCAAGTCTCGCGACCCCGCGCGAGCAGATCAACAACACCGCCGCCAAGGGCGAGCATTACCTGCTGGAAGTCGACAATCCGCTAGTGCTGCCCATCAATCGCAAGGTGCGCTTCCTGACGACGTCCTCCGATGTCATCCACTCCTGGTGGGTGCCGGACTTCGGCGTCAAGAAGGACGCCATCCCCGGCTTCATCAACGAGGCCTGGACCCGCATCGAGACACCCGGCACCTATCGCGGCCAATGCACCGAGCTGTGCGGCAAGGACCACGGTTTCATGCCGGTGGTGGTCGAGGCGCTGCCGGAGGCCGAATTCGATGAGTGGCTGATCGCACGCAAGGCCGAGGCCGAAGCGTCACGCAATGATGCCGGACGCGACTGGAGTCTCGAGGAGTTGATGGAGAAGGGCGAGAAGACCTACGCCACCATCTGCTCCGCCTGCCACCAGCCGGATGGACAGGGCATGCCCCCGGCATTCCCCTCATTGGTGGGGAGTGCCATCGTCACGCAGGACATGCAGGCGCACATCGATATCGTGGTGAACGGCAAGGCAGGCACGCCCATGGCGGCCTTCGCCGATGTGCTCAGTCCGGTCGAGCTTGCGGCTGTCATCACCTATGAGCGCAATGCCTGGGGCAACGATACCGGCGAGCTGGTACAGCCAGCCGTCATCAAGGAACAGCTGTCTCAATAGCGTGCAAGCGACGCATTCAGGAGGCGTGTCATGGCCAGTGAACAGCCACGCAAGGCGGTACTTCAGGCCAGCGAGAGCGAGGGGGCAGCCGGCGGCTATTCCGCAGGCGGCTCCCATGCGGGAGGAGGCCATGGCACCGCGCCGCGCGGCATGCTGCGCTGGCTATTGACCACCAACCACAAGGATATCGGCACGCTCTATCTGATTTTCTCGCTGAGCATGCTGTTCATCGGCGGCATCATGGCACTGGTGATCCGTACCGAGCTCTTTCAGCCCGGCCTGCAGATGGTGCAGCCGGAGTTCTTCAACCAGATGACCACCATGCATGGGCTGATCATGGTGTTCGGTGCCATCATGCCGGCCTTCACGGGACTGGCCAACTGGATGATTCCGTTGCAGATCGGCGCCCCTGACATGGCGCTTCCGCGTCTCAACAACTTCAGCTTCTGGCTGTTGCCGGTCGCCTTCCTGCTGTTGCTTTCCACCCTGTTGATGGAGGGCGGGGGTCCCAACTTCGGCTGGACCTTCTACGCACCGCTTTCCACCACCTATGCGCCGCCCTCGACCAGCTTCTTCATCTTCTCGCTGCACATCGCCGGCATCAGCTCGATTCTCGGCGCCATCAACATCATCGCCACCATCCTCAATCTGCGTGCGCCGGGCATGCGCCTGATGGACATGCCGCTGTTCGTCTGGACCTGGTTGATCACCGCTTTCCTGCTGATCGCGGTGATGCCGGTGCTGGCGGGTGCCATCACCATGATGCTGTTCGACATCAATTTCGGCACCAGTTACTTCAATGCCGCAGGCGGGGGAGACCCGGTGCTGTTCCAGCATCTGTTCTGGTTCTTCGGCCATCCCGAGGTCTACATCATGATCCTGCCGGCCTTCGGGATCGTGTCCGCCATCGTGCCGACCTTCTCGCGCAAGCGATTGTTCGGCTACGCCTCGATGGTCTACGCCACCGGCTCCATCGCCATCATGTCCTTCCTGGTCTGGGCGCATCACATGTTCGCCGTCGGCCTGCCATTGGTGGCGGAACTGTTCTTCATGTACACGACGATGCTGATCGCGGTGCCGACCGGCGTGAAGGTCTTCAACTGGATCGCCACCATGTTCCGTGGCTCCTTGAGCTTCGAGCCCCCGATGCTGTTTGCCATCGCCTTCATCGTCCAGTTCACCATCGGCGGCTTCTCGGGGTTGATGCTGGCCATCGCGCCAGCGGATTTCCAGTATCACGACACCTATTTCGTGGTGGCCCATTTCCATTACGTGCTGGTGCCCGGCGCGTTGTTCGCGATTCTCGCCGGGGCCTATTACTGGCTACCCAAGTGGACTGGCTTCTATCCCCACGAGGGGCTCTCGAAATGGCATTTCTGGATGTCGGTCATCGGCGTCAATCTCACCTTCTTCCCGATGCACTTCTCGGGGCTGGCCGGCATGCCACGGCGCATTCCGGATTACGCGCTGCAATTCGCCGACTTCAACATGCTGTCCAGTATCGGGGCCTTCCTGTTCGGTATCTCGCAGCTGCTGTTCCTGGTCGTGATCATCAAGTGCGCGCGCGGCGGTATCAGGGCGCCAGCCAAGGCCTGGGAAGGGGCGGTGGATCTTGAGTGGAGCGTGCCAAGCCCGGCACCGCTGCATACCTTCGAGATACCGCCGCAGACCCGCGATGGTCAGATCATCCGCTGAGCGATAGCCAGCGGCCAGGAGAGTGACATGTCCTCACGCGATCACGCAGCACAGCAACAGGCGGTGGCACGTACCGTGCGGCGCACGCTGCTGGCGCTGGTCGGGATGCTGGGCTTCGCCTTCGCGCTGGTGCCGCTCTATGACGTCTTCTGCAATCTCACGGGCCTCAATGGCAAGGCCGCCAGTCAGGCCAGGGCTGCGGTGGCCATGGAGATCGACGAGAGCCGTTGGGTCTCGGTGCGCTTCATCACCCAGCAGGGACAGGGTCTGCCCTGGACACTCGAGGCGCTGGATGAGCAGTTCCGCATCCACCCCGGTGGCCAGTACAGCGCGCGCTTCGTGTTCACCAATCACGCCGATCATCCGGTGCGTGGTCGTGCGGTCCCCAGCGTCAGTCCTGCCGAGGGATCGCTGCATCTGCGCAAGATCATGTGTTTCTGCTTTCAGGAACAGACGCTGGCGGCGGGAGAGCGGCGTGAGTTGCCGCTGGTCTTCCAGGTGGACCCGGATCTCCCCGAGGGCATTCGCGACCTGACGCTGGCCTATACCCTTTACCCGGTCACGATGCCGTCGATGCCGGCGGGCGACCTGGCAGAGAACTCTGCAGGAGGTGAACGATGAGCGGTGGCAGCTATTACGTTCCGGCACACAGTGCCTGGCCCATCCTCGGTGTGCTGGCCGTGGGGGGGATGATGATCGGCACGGGAATCTGGATGGTGCATGGCAGCGCCGCCTGGTTGTCAGGCATCGGCATGCTGGCCGTGGTGCTGGTGATGGCAGGATGGTTTCGCGATGTCGTTCGCGAGTCGATGGGCGGCCTTTACGACGATCAGATGGACCGCTCGTTTCGTTGGGGCATGGCATGGTTCATCTTCTCTGAACTGATGTTCTTCGCTGCCTTCTTCGGCGCGTTGTTCTACGTACGAACTTTCGCGTTGCCATGGCTGGATGGCGAGGGTGCCAAGGGCGTGACGGCCCTGTTATGGCCTGATTTCACGGCCAGCTGGCCCTTGATGAATCCGCCGGATGCCAGCATTGCCGGACCGAAGGAAGTGCTGTCCCCCTGGCAGTTGCCGCTGGCCAATACGCTGCTGCTGGTCAGTTCCAGTGTCACCCTGACGGTGGCCCATGAGGCGCTGAAGATGGGATATCGCCGCACGGCGCGCAACTGGCTGGCGGGTACCGTGACGCTTGGGGTGTGCTTCCTGCTGTTGCAGGGGCTCGAATATTACGAGGCCTGGCATCACCTGGGGCTGACGCTTCAAGCCGGTGTCTATGGCGGTACCTTCTTCCTGCTGACCGGCTTTCATGGCCTGCATGTCACCATCGGCACCGTGATCCTGATCGTGATGCTGGTTCGGGTGATTCGCGGTCATTTTTCCCACGAGCGCCATTTCGCCTTCGAGGCGGCAGCCTGGTATTGGCACTTCGTCGATGCGGTGTGGATCGGCCTGTTTCTGTTCGTCTACGTGTTCTGAGGCAGGCCGAAGAGCGTCGAGCGCGAGTCAGTTCAGCATTCCGGTGGAGAAGCCCATGACCAGCAGAATCACCAGACAGACCGCCAGGCCCACTCGCCACTTGAGAGACGTCAGCAGGCGCCGACTGCGGCTGCCGTCGTGCAACAGAAAGCCGGCTCCGGCGATGAGACTTGCCAGCATGCCGACGAAGACCAGCGCGATCAGCGATTTGAGCAGCATGTCACCTCCCGGGGCGCAGACGTTGTCAGGCGAGGGCAAGGCTCTCGCTCGCCCCGTATCTGACAGTCGAGCCCATCCGACGGACAAGAGCAAGTCGGCGATGACAGCGCTGGCGTCACCGGAGGCGCCGCAGGAGCGATGTGTCGGGCGAGGCTGGTGGCTGTTCTGGGGATGCCTGATCGTGCTGGGCCTGTGTCTTTGCAGCTGGCAGGTGATGCGTGGCCAGGCGCGAGCCCAGCATCTGGAAGATACGGCCAGAGCGCCGGAACTGGTGATGCCGACGGCACCGCCAGCGAGTGCCAGCCTGATCGAGCTGCAGGGCGAATGGCTCGCGGAGCACAGCCTGTTGCTGGATAACCGGACGTTGGACAAGCGCCATGGCGTGGCGGTGCTCACGCCTTTCAGGTCCCGGGATGGCCGCTGGTGGCTGGTGGAGCGGGGCTTCGTGGCATCGCCAGCGCCACGTGCGGACCCGGAGTTCACCACCCCTGATGGCTCTCAGGTGATCAGGGGTCGCTGGCAGTGGTTGAACGGCCAGGGGACCAGCGGTGGGCCACTGTTCGGCCCCAACCGGGAGGGGCAGCGGTTGCAGCAGGTGGATCTGAGTGCCTGGAAGACGCTTGGCGCTCCGGCGTTTGCCGGCATCGTGCACCAGACCGGCGGTGCGGGAAGGTTCTTGCCCTGGTGGCAGCCGAGCAACATGACGCCTGAGCGCCATTACGCCTATGCCCTGCAGTGGCTGGGGCTCAGCCTCGGTGCGGCGGTGGTGATGATCGTGGGCGCGCGCCGCCAACGACAGGCCGCGCTGCGTCAGCGCCAGGTCTAGCGAGTCAAGGGACGTCTTGCTCTGGAGGAGGTGGTATGACACACGTGATGCGACAGCGTCTGAAACTCGTGGCATTGCTGGGGCTGCTGTCTGCCCCGTTGCCATTGGCGTGGGCCATGCTGAGTGTGCAGGTGGGGATACCCGAAGGGCGGGTGGCGAACGGCGCCTTGCTGCCGGACGTGATGCCGCTGCAGGACTGGTCACTGGAGTATCTCGTGAGTGCATCAGCCCCGCGACAGCCCGAGAATGACAGTGGCATGCCGCCCAGAGCCGCTCGGGGCGCGGATGAGCAGCGTTTCTGGCTCAGCTGGCCGGAGCCGAGTCGGTCGGAGCTGGCCACGGCGCAGGCCGAACGTTGGTGGCGTCTGCACCGCGCCCTTGGCAAGGAGGCGCCGCGGCTGGGGCGTCTGGTGGTGGCCGAGCAGTCCTTTCAGCATCCCCAAGTACCGGGGGAGCAGCGTGCGCTGGGCCATTGGCCCTCGGCGAATGGCCCAGCGGCCTCGCCACAGCCGTTGCGCTTGATCGACCCACAGGGGCGAGTCGTGGTGGCATATGGCCCCGAGATCACACCGCAGGCCGTCATGAAGGATGTGCGCCGATTGCTCAAGCGCAATCCGGCTGCGCCGCGCTGAGCTGAGCGTGTGATGCGTCGATCACTCGCTCACCCCTAGCTCTCCAGCAGGGAGATACGCCATGTCTCGCCTTGTCTCGCACCCGCGCTACCCTCTGCGTCCCCGTGTCAGCGCGCGCGCCCGTCAGCGCGGTGCCGCGCTGATACCCCCGCCGCCGTTCCTGCGTCACTCAACCTCTGCCACTTCGCTGACAGGGCATCCTTTGCCTGGGAGTGTGCCGGGAATCACACCGCTGGCCGCTGCTGATGACTCGATGGCCCGGCAGGCAGTCAGTCAGACAGACATCCTGCGTGTGTGGCGGATGGCTCGGCAGCTGGTCGCCGGCATGCTGGGACTGGTCATTCTCGTGATCGGTCTCGGGGCCTGGACGCGCCTGGTGGATGCCGGCCTGGGATGCCCCGATTGGCCTGGCTGTTATGGCGCCCTGGTGGTGCCGGATGCGCACACGGCAAGCTTGCATAGTCCTCACCACCCGCTGGAGGGTTACAAGGCATGGGCTGAGATGATTCACCGCTATGCGGCGAGCCTGCTCGGCCTGGCGTCACTGGCATTGCTCGTGCTGGGCTGGCGTGTCCGGCGGCGTGAGCGCCGTCTGCGGCTCGCCCGGTCGGCGGCAGGCATGCGTCATCGGGCGCTGGACATGGCTACCTGTTTCCCGCTGGCAGGGTGCTGGCTGTTGCTGGCGGCATTGCTGATACAAGGTGCCTTCGGCGCCTTTACCGTCACGCTGAAGCTCTGGCCACAGGTGGTGACGTTGCATCTGTTGGGCGGCCTGGGCGTGGCGAGTCTGCTGCTGTTGCTGTGGTTGTCACTGACGCGACGACTGGCGGCGCGTGACGCGAGAGCAACGCTGCCCAAGGCGGCGGACGATCACGGGCATCGTGTCTTGCGTCAGCCGTGGCTGGCCACGCTGGCAGCGGCACTGTTGCTTGGACAGCTGGCATTGGGAGGCTGGACCTCGAGCAATTATGCCGGACTCGCCTGCGAGGGTTTCCCCACCTGCAATGGCTCGCTATGGCCGGCGATGGATTGGGGAGAGGGCTTCCATCTGTCTCAGGATGTCGGCCCGAGCTATCTGCACGGACAGCTGCATGGGGAGGCGCGTACCGCCATCCATCTGGCGCATCGCGGTGGAGCGGTGTTGCTGGGCGCAGTGCTGCTGATGCTCTACTGGCGTCAGCGGCGTCATGTGCAATCCGGGCATCCCGAGGCCGTCATTCCATCGCGACCTTCCTCTTCACTGGCACGCCCGCTGGCGAGGCTGGCGGGCGATAGGCGCTTCATGACCACGGGGACGCTCAACCCCTGGGGCTGGGCGCTGGGAGCCTGGGGCCTGCAGGCTGGGCTGGGGATCGCCAATGTGCTGTGGTGGCTGCCACTGGACCTGGCGCTGGCGCACACCCTGGGGGCCGTCATGCTGACATTGGCGATGGTGTGGGCGATGGATCGGATGAGCCAGGCTCACCGGGCTAAGCGGACGGGAATGTGTCAGACGCTGGCCTGAACGGCATGCTGATGACTGTCCCGCTGACGCCACGACGCCGCTCATGAGAGCGGCGTCGTTTTGTTTGCCAAGGCGCACCTCGGGCGGACTCGAGGCTTGCGAGAGTCTCAGGCGGCGCGACCGAAGCGTTCCTGCAGATAGGCATTGATGGTGTCGGATTCGTACATCCATTCCTCGTGGCCATCGTCATGGGTGATCAGCAGGCACGGCACCTTGACGCGACCGCCACCCTGTTCGAGGGCCTGGCGGTGAGTGGCGTTGTGCTGGGTGTCGCGCTGCTCGATGTTCAGGTTCAGCTGATGCATGCGTTTGCGCACCTTGATGCAGAACGGGCAGGTCGAGAACTGATACAGCGCCAGCCTGGCGGTCTCGGCGTCCACCTCGGCCTGCTGGGCGGGGCTACGCTCGAGCGCGCTGCCACGGGTCAGCTTTTCGCTGATCAGCATGAAGGGGGCCAGTACCAGTCGCAGAGTGCGGAAGAACAGGCGGATGATGGGGCGCATGGAAATACCTCGTGTACAGGCGGATGGTGATATGAGGTGAGTGCTTGCGCGTCGGGTCAAGCCCTGGTGACGGGCTTGACGACGCTTGCACTGCGCTTGCGATCAGTGCTCTCGATCAGCACCCTCGGTCAGCGCTCGCAAAAGCGGTGGGTTGCAGAGTGTGCGGCCATTCTAGTGTTCGTCGGCGGCTGCGTCTTCCCCATGGGCGTTGCGAATGTGGGTCATCAGCGATTGACGCAGCCAGCGATGGCCCGGGTCCTGCTCGTGGCTGGCATGCCAGATGAGGCGATAACTCAGGGCCGGCAGTTTCAGCGGCAGTTCGCGAATGACCAGTCCGTGTTGCTGGCGGCTGGCCTGGGCGAAGCTTCTGGGTGCGCAGAAGATGAGCTCACTGTGCGCGACGATGCTCAAGGCATCCCGGAAGTCCGGCACCAGTACCTTGATGCGACGCGGAGCACCATGCCGTTCGAGCCGCTCATCCAGCGACCAGCGAGAGCGGCCCTCGCAGGTGGCCTGGACATGATCGAGCGTGGCGAACTCCTCGAGAGTCAGCGGCACCGAACGCTCGAGCAGTGGATGGCCGTAGCGCAGCAACATCACGTGATCATCGCGCCACAGGGTGTGCGAGTGGAAGCCTCTCGGTAGCGCCGGGGGCTCGCTTGGCGTGTCGGTCGGATGGTCGTGTGCCCCGAGGCCGATATCCAGCAGGCCTCTTTCCATCAGATTGAGACAGTCGGCCTGCCAGCGACTGATCTCGAGACTGCCGAGCGGGAGGGCCTGGGTGAGGGCGCGGGTACAGGAGGGCATCAGCGTCGCCCAGGCGCTCTCCAGCACGGCCAGCTGGAAGCGTCGGCGACTGGTGGCGGGCGTGAAGGTCGGCGGTGCGCTGAGATGCTCGAGACGCGAGAGCAGCTCGGCAAGCTCACCCCTGAGCCCGAGCGCACGTGGCGTGGGTCGCAGGCCATGACGCTCTCGAATGAAGAGGGGGTCATCGAACATCGCTCTCAGGCGAGCCAGGCTCTTGCTGACGGCCGACTGGGAAAGGTGCAGACGGCCCGCGGCCCGCGTGACGCTGCATTCTTCCAGAAGCACCTGCAACACCTGCAGGAGATTGAGGTCCAGGCGCGGATTGAGGGGGCCGGGTGACCGTATGCCAGCATTGGAGGGAGCATGGCGGGAAGTCGAGGTCATGAATTTCGCCAGTGGAATATCAGGGCTGAAATAATATCATTTTGCAGCATAAGTCACAGGCGCTAGTCTCTGCAGCTTCCGACTCGCTCGCCATTCGCCGCTGAGCTGCCTTCCGACTCCATGAGAGACTCCATGTCCGCGTCTTCCTCCGCTACCGCACGGCCCCTGCCGAGTGCCCGACAACTGTTGCTGCTATTGGTCGGCTGCGTGATGTTCTCGCCGCTGGCGATCGATATCTATCTCCCATCGCTGCCGGCGATGGCGCGCGAGTTTGCGCAGCCCACCGACGTGATGCAGATGACGGTGACCCTGTTTCTCGGTGCGGTGGGGGTCGGCCAGATTCTGGTCGGGCCGCTGACGGACCTCTATGGCCGTCGTCCCGCCTTGCTGGGCGGCGCGCTGGTCTATCTGGCAGGTGCCGTGGTCGCGACGCTGGCCCAGGACATCGGCATGTTGTATGTCGGGCGCATCCTGCAGGGGTTGGGGGCCTGTGCCACCGTCACGGTGGCCTTCGCGGCGGTGCGTGACTGCTATACGCCGGAGCAGGGTGCCAGGATGTACAGCTACCTCAACGGCGCGTTGTGCATCATTCCGGCGTTGGCGCCGGTTCTGGGCGGCCTGCTGGCGGTGCAGTTCGGGTGGCGATCCAACTTCCTGTTCATGGGGTTCTTCGCGCTGTGCGTCGGGTCAGCCGCCTGGCGGTTGTTCGCCGAGACGCGCCCCGCCAACACGGTGGTGGAGCGTCCGCTCTACAATTGGGCGCGGTATCGCCCGGTGCTGACCAGCTGGCGCTTCCTGTATCAGGCGCTGGTGGCCATGTCGGCGATGAGTGCGATCCTGCTGTATGTCTCCTCCTCTTCCGAGTTGCTGGTGGAAACGCTGGGCCATTCCGAGCTTGCCTTCAGCGCGATGTTTGGGGGCAACGCCGTGATCAATATCCTGACGTTCTTCTTCGCACCGCGCGTGATCACCCGGCTGGGACGCCAGCCGACGGTTCGGCTGGGACTGGCGATCATCCTGGTCTCCGGGCTGATGCAAGGGGCCGCCATGGCCTGGTTGCCGTTGTCGGCGGCAGCCTTCATGGTGCCGGTGGGAGTGCTGTCAGTCGGTTTCTCGCTGGCCCTGGGCGCCGCTTCCAGTCTGGCGCTGGAAGCCTTCGGTGAGCGTGCCGGTACGGCGGCTGCGCTGTTGGGCAGCATTCAGCTGGGGGGCTCGGCCATCGTGGCCACCGCGCTGCTCAGTACCCCGCTGGCGCCGCAACAGGGATTGCTCCTGATCAGCGTGGTGATGATTCTTCCCTTGCTGTTGCTGGGCGCGCGCCGTCAGCCGGGGCTTGGCGTCGATGAGACACCTCAGGGCAGCTAACCGATGTGGGCTCGCGTGGGTGGTTCATTCCTGAGGCCTGACGGGAGTATGCTTGTCGCTCGATCCGCATGTCGCCAAGGAGACACCACATGGAATCAGCGGCGCGTGTGCGCGTGATACTCAACGGTGAGAAGGCACAGCAGCCTGAGCTGCGTGATGCCTTGTTCGCCCAGCGTGAGCGCACCCAGGGGTTGGAGATACGTCTGACCTTCGAAGCACAGGATGTCGCGAGGTTGGTGGATGAAGCGATCGCGGAAGGCGTCACACGCCTGATTGCCGGGGGCGGGGATGGCACGCTCAACCTGCTGGCCAATGCGCTGATGACGCATCCACGGGCTCAACGTCCGGAACTGGCCATTCTTCCGCTGGGGACGGCCAATGACCTGGCGACCTCGCTCGGGATACCGCCCGGTATCTCCGAGGCTCTGGCACTGGCCTGTGAAGGGCAATCACGAGCGGTGGATCTGGTGCAGCTCGATGATGCCTACTTCCTCAATGTCGCCTCGGCCGGTTTCGGAGCGGAGGTGACCCGCTCGACCCCGGCCGGACTCAAGAAGCTGTTCGGGGGTGGGGCCTATTCGCTGATGGGCGTGCTCAAGGCGTGGGATTTCCGTCCCTATCGAGGACGTCTCACGCTCGATGGGGTCGAGGAAGAGCTTGCGCTGTTCGTGCTGGCCATCGGCAATGGTCGGCAGGCCGGTGGCGGGCAGGAGCTGGCGCCACGGGCCTTGCTCGATGATGCCGGTTTCGATGTGCTGGTGATTCGTGATTTCCCCATCGCGCGCATCGGTGAGGTGGTGGAAGAGTTGGAATCCCTGCCTGAGAACGGTCATTTCGTGCGTTATGTGCGTACCGATACGCTGCGCTATCGAGGGGAGCCGCTGCCGGTCAATCTGGACGGCGAGAGTCATCTGATCGAGGACAGCGAGTTCAGTATCGCGCCACAGGCACTGCAACTGGTGGCGCCGGCGGATACCGAGCTGTTGCAGGCGAATCGCTAGCGCTCCTCTCATCATCGATGCCAGTCTGGTACACGAGCGCAGTCTGAGGTTTACTCGGGCTGCGCTCGTGGCATTTTCAGCACGAGATTTCTTCAGTCTCTTGACCGCAATGGACGAGAGAAACGCTTGGGAGAACGATGGCATGACAGGTGTGGCAGCGTGGCATCTCTGGGTCATTCTCGGGTTGATTCTGGCGGGGCTTGAGTTGCTGGGAGCGCAATTCGTGCTGCTGGCGTTGGGGGTCAGTGCGCTGAGTGGCGCTCTGGCATCCGTTCTCGGGGCGGGGCTCAACGTCCAGCTGATCAGCGTGGCGATCACGGCGCTGGTGGTCGTGCCGTTGTTCGTCCGCAAGATCCATCCCTATCTGTTGCCCAAGACGCCCTACGGTACCCTGGGCAGTGGCGCGGAGACCGGGCAGCTGGCCAAGGTGATCATCGGCAACGGCGGCAAACTTGCCGTGCGCGTGTCAGGCAATGAGTATCCGCTACGCTGGGAGGGGGAGACGAAGCCGGCAGCGGGGGACACGGTCAGGATCCTCAGCGTCGAAGGCATCACGCTCTGCGTGGAGCGCGTCGAGTAATCTGTCTCAAGGTCCGCCTCGCCGTCCTGACGGTCGGGCAAGTGGTGATATCACCATTCATTCGGGCGGCAGGAAGCTGCCCAGTTCAAGGGAGTTGAGCAACATGATCATCAGTCCGGGTCTCATCATCATTCTCTTCATCGTGGCGCTTGTCGTCATTCTGCTGGCCAAGGGATTGATGATCGTCCAGCAGTCCGAAGCCGTCGTGATAGAACGGCTCGGCAGCTACAGCCGTACTCTGGAATCCGGTATCAATCTGGTCGTGCCTTTCATCGACAAGCCGCGCTCGATTACCATTCGCCGCTATCGCCAGATCAAGGGCGACAACCTGCCGCTGGTGGTCGAGGAGACGCGCATCGACCGTCGTGAGACGGTGATGGACTTTCCGGGGCAGAGCGTGGTGACGACGGACAACGTGACGGTGACCGTCAATGGCGCTCTCTATTTCCAGATCGTCGACCCCAAGCGTGCGGTCTATGAAGTGGAGAACTTCACCCAGGCCATCGAGGTGCTCGCCAAGACCAGTCTGCGTTCCGAGATCGGACGAATGGAGCTCGACAAGCTGTTCGAGAGTCGCAAGGAAGTGAATGATGCCTTGCAGGTCACCATGGATGAGGTCGGTGACAAGTGGGGCGTCAAGGTCACCCGAGTCGAGATCCAGGACATCAGCATGCCCGATGAAGTCGAGGATGCGATGCGTCTGCAGATGGCGGCCGAGCGCCGGCGTCGTGCCACCGTCACCGAGGCCAATGGTCAGCGCGAGGCGGCCATCGCCACGGCGGAAGGTGAGAAACAGTCCGCGGTGTTGCGCGCCGAGGGCGACAAGCAGGCCTCCATCCTGCGTGCCGAAGGTGAGCGCCAGGCCATCTACCAGCTGCGTGATGCCATCGGGGCGGAAGATCCGCAGCTGGTGGTGGGCTACATGCTGGGACAGAAATACCTGCAGATGCTGCCGGACATGGCCCGTGACGGTGATCGAGTCTTCATCCCCTATGAAGCCTCGGCGCTGCTCGGTGCGATGGGCAGCTTCCGCGAGCTTGCCAATGAAGTCGGTGAGCCCACCAATGCCGGCAATGAAGGGCTGAGACGAGCCCGTCAGATGATGACAGGGGAAGCGGGACTCGGGTGATGCTCGCCGTTCACGCCAGGTTCGCTCACAGGGGCGTGCCTGCAGGGTGGCCTCCCCATGTCGTCATCGCCGATGTTTCATGACTGAACCCCCTTACTGAATATTCAGGAGCAAGACCATGTCAGCGCAGACTCAGGATCACGAAGGTTTCCTGCAAGCGGCCATCGAGGAGGCCGAGAAGGGCCATGCCGCAGGTGGCGTACCGATCGGCTCGGTACTGGTCCACGATGGCAAGATCATCGGGCGTGGCCACAACCAGCGTCAGCAGAAAGGCAGCACGGTACTGCACGGTGAGATGGATGCGCTGGAGAATGCCGGACGTCTGCCGGCGAAGGTCTATCGCGAGTGCGTGCTCTACACTACCTTGTCACCGTGCCCGATGTGCAGTGGCGCCATCCAGCTCTACGGGATTCCCCATGTCGTCGTGGGTGAGAACAGGACCTTCATGGGCGCGGAAGACCATCTGCGCGCTCAAGGCGTCAAGGTGGACGTCGTGGACAATGCGCGTTGTCGGGAGCTGATGGAGACATTCATCCGCGAACAGCCGGAAGTATGGAACGAAGATATCGGAGAGTGATCAGAGAGTCGTCAGAGAAAAGAAATGGTGTTCGTTAACATTTTCATGCTACTGAAAGGGCGATTTGCTTGAAAAGCTGCCAAGCGAGCACCATGTTGAAGTCATCCAAGCGTTTGAACACGCTTTCGCTTGCATGAATACTCGACCTTTGTTGCAATGCTTTGCGCAGGAAACAAGGGGCTGATGACTCCCCACCTATCAAGGAGAAGACGATGAAGCTCAAGCAATGGATGATTCCCGCACTGGCCGCTGGCCTGTCCCTGGCCATCGCCGGTTGTGACAATGGCGATACCGACAAGGCCGCCCAGCAAGCCGAGACGTCTGCAGAGCAAAGCGCAGAGCAGGCTGAGCAGAGTGCCGATCAGGCTGCTGAAGCCGCTGCTGCCGAGATGGACCAGGCTGCAGATGAAGCTGCTGCTGAAATGGACGACGCGGCTGACAAGGCTGACAACATGGCCGATGACGCAGCGCAGTCCGCTGACGCCATGGGTGACGAAGCTGCCGCCGAGAGCGATGATGCCCTCGATGCGACCAAGAACGCCGCCAGCGAGACTTACGAGTCCGCCAAGCAGGGTGTGAACGATGCCGCTGACGCCACCGCCGATGCTGCCAAGAACGCCTACGACTCCACCAAGGAGCAGGCTGCTGAACTGACCAACTCCGCTGAACAGCAGGGTGATGACGCTGCGGCAGAAGCCAACGCCGAGATCAATGAAGCTCAGAAGGCGGCCAACGAATCCGTTGATGACGCTCAGCAGTGATCGTTTGAGGCAATGCCATCACTCATGTGAGTGAATGTCCTGCCTGCAACGCCGCGGCCCCGTGCTGCGGCGTTGTGCGTCTTGCTCTCATGCCGTCCTGAAGCGATGTAGTGCCATCGCTCTGGCGGAGGCAGCGGACACAGAAACGCCCGCCTATTGGCGGGCGTTTCTGTGTCTTGCCATCATCAGGCCACCGGTGAGGGTGGACTGACCGGAGTGATCAGGTGATCAGACCGGCTTGATGTTTGCGGCCTGAAGGCCTTTCTTGCCCTGGGTGACGTCGAAGGAAACCTTCTGGCCGTCCTGCAGGGACTTGAAGCCTTCTGCCTGAATTTCAGAGAAGTGCGCGAACAGGTCGTCGCCGCCGTCGTCCGGAGAAATGAAGCCGAAACCTTTGGTGTCGTTAAACCACTTGACTGTGCCAGTTGCCATGATTCTTTCCTTGCTTACGTGATGATGTTGGTGGTCTGCCCATCAGACCGGATTGCGTTGGTGCGGCTAGGGGGAATTCCACCAGAGAGACGCGTTACGTCCTGCGACGACATCCTTTCCTGCTTAACCTACGCCTGCAGTAGAAACTGCACATGTTCGCATCTTGACCGAATAGTCAGTCGTCGTATTGGCGACGTCTGCCTGCTCAAGTAGGATGCGTACACAGAGCCAACATAGATGGAAATGCCATGAAGGTCCAGAACGTAGATTACCGCTCGGCCGATGCTGCCGAAAAATTTGTCGAATCCCTGCGCACGACAGGCTTCGGCGTGATTCGCAATCATCCGATTTCTCATGAATTGGTCGAGAAGATCTACGCTGAATGGGCGGAATTCTTCGCGAGTGCCGACAAGCTGGAGTGGCGCTACGACCCGAAGACTCAGGATGGTCTCTTCCCGGCGGATGTCTCCGAAACCGCCAAGGGTCATACGGCGCGGGACCTCAAGGAGTACTACCACATCTATCCGTGGGGAAAGATTCCGGACAGCCTGCGCGAGAATGCCATGGAGTACTACCGTCAGGCAGAAGCCTTCGCCGCGGAGCTCCTGAGCTGGGTGGAAGCGCATTCGCCCGCTGAAGTGGCCGAGCTCTATCGTGAGCCGCTCTCCAACATGATCAAGGACAGTGGGCAGACGCTCTTGCGCGTCCTGCACTATCCGCCGATGACCGGTTCGGAAGAGCCGGGTGCCGTGCGTGCCGCTGCCCATGAGGACATCAACCTGCTGACCGTGCTGCCTGCCGCCAATGAGCCGGGGCTGCAGGTGATGGATGTCGATGGTGAATGGATGGACGTGCCCTGTGATCCGGGTCAGCTGGTCATCAATGTCGGCGACATGCTCCAGGAAGCCAGTGGCGGCTATTTCCCCTCCACCACGCATCGCGTGATCAATCCGACGGGGGAAGGGTGCAGTCAGTCGCGTCTGTCCCTGCCGCTTTTCCTGCATCCGCGTCCACAAGTGGTGCTGTCTGACAAGCACACCGCGGATTCCTATCTCAAGGAACGTCTGCGCGAACTGGGCGTGATCTAGGCTTCGGTGACGACACGACAGGCTTCAACGCCACCCGCGCGGCTGCGTGGGTGGCGTTGTCGCGTCTGGACAGGGCTTGCGGGCACGAGAGGCTTGATTCCCGCCCGCCAAGACCGCATTGACTGTATTCGCAATCATGATCTGCCGTTTCACGGCTAAGGCTTTACAGATGACCGCATCGCCCGTCGTACAGGACACGCACTCCAAGACCATGGGCTATCTGCTGTGGATCTTCGGTTTCCTCGGCGCCCATCGTTTCTACTATGGCAAACCGGTCACCGGCACCATCTGGCTGTTCACCTTCGGCCTGCTGGGGATCGGCTGGCTGATCGACCTGTTCCTGATTCCCGCCATGGACCGCGAGGCGGATTTCCGCTTTCGTGAAGGGCCAATCAACTACTCGCTGAGCTGGATTCTGCTCACCTTCCTGGGCGTATTCGGCGTCCACCGCATGTACATGGGCAAGTGGCTGACCGGGCTGATCTATCTGTGTACCGGTGGGCTGTTCTTCATCGGCGTGCTCTATGATTTCTGGACGCTCAACGAGCAGATCTCCCAGGAACAGGCCGGCTGATCCACCTTCGGCAAGCGTCAGTGCCGCATCGGTCCCCGGAGGTGGCTCCGGGGCTGTCCGGACGCCGCCGCCCTTCAGTGCAGGCGGCCTCAATCACAAGGATGTTCACATGATCTGGCTCAAGGCTTTCGTGGCGGCTTTTCTGGCGACCCTGATCTTCCATCAGGGGCTGTTCGGGCTCTTCTATCTGGCCGATATCCTGCCCAAGGCGCCCTACAACATGACCCCTGCCGGGCCACTGGGCGTTCCGTCAGTGCTCTCGCTGGCCTTCTGGGGCGGGCTATGGGGACTGCCGCTATGGGCGCTGGTACGCCGCAGCACCGGCATGAGCCACTGGCTGATCAGTCTGGCATTCGGTGCCGTCGGTCCGACGGCAGTGGCCATGCTGGTCGTCTTCCCGCTCAAGGGCATCGCCGTGGTGCCGATGATGATCATCGGCGGGCTGATTCTCAATGGTGCCTGGGGGCTCGGTACCAGCCTGCTGATGCGCGTGCTGGGTGAACGTCCGGCCCCTGGTGGCCGCCCGGCAGCATGATGGCAGACCTCCCCTGGGAAATGTTGGCGATGGCCTGGGCGGCCGGGTTGTGCATCCCGCTGGGCGGGGTGATCGCGCAACTGGAGCGTAGCCACGAAACCCACGTCAAGCGCAGCTGGTTGGCTGGCATCACGGCGCTGGGGGGAGGCATCCTGCTGGCAGCGGTCGCGTTGGTGCTGGTGCCTCGCGCCATGGAATCCCTGTCCGTCCTGCCTCTTCTCGGGCTGTTTCTGCTCGGGGCGCTCGTCTTCATGCAGCTGGATCGCTGGCTGGCTCGCAGCGGCGACGCCAGGGGACAGCTGCTGGCGATGTTGATGGACTTCATCCCCGAGGCGATCGCTCTCGGGGCCCTGGCATCCGCCTCACCTGCGGCGGCCATGCTGATGGCGCTGTTCATCGCCGTGCAGAACCTGCCAGAAGGTTTCAATGCCTATCGGGAGCTGGAAGGCGCTGGCCTCACCGCGCGACAGGGGCTGGGCGCCTTCCTGCTGCTGTCATTGCTCGGTCCGCTGGCGGCCTTCTCCGGCCATTTGTGGTTGGCGGATGCCCCCCGGTTGCTGGGCGGGCTGATGGCCTTCGCGGCGGGAGGCATCCTGTATCTGATCTTTCAGGACATCGCCCCCCAGGCGCGAGTGGTGCATCACTGGTCTCCACCGCTGGGGGCCACGCTGGGATTCATGATCGGCATGCTCGGTGAACGTCTGGTCGGCTGATGGCAGGCGATCCGCTTGCCGACAGCAGGACTCACCGACATCGGTATTGCCATGTGTCTGCTCTTTCTTCCCTGTCACGTCTCACCACGGATATCTCATGAGCGAACACGCCAAGGACAGCGGTCTCACCGCATTGCTGGAAGAGCTGGACCGCGAGATAGAAGGCGACATCTCGCTGGGTGCCATACTGGAACATTTCAATTCACGCGGCTTCGGCCCCTTGCTGGTGTTGCCGGCGCTGCTGGTTCTGCTGCCGACCGGGGCCATTCCGGGCGTGCCGACTACCTGTGCGCTGTTCATCGGGCTGATCGCCTTCCAGCTGTTGCTGGGCCATCGCACTCCCTGGTTGCCCAGACGGCTGGCCAGCTTCAGTTTCGAGCATGAGCGCCTCACCCATGGCGTGCAGCGAGCGCGTCCCTGGACACGGCGCATCGACCGATTGCTCAAGCCGCGGCTCGGTTTCATGACACGTGGTATCGCCTATCGTCTGATCGCTGCACTGGCCATTCTGCTGGCGGCCACCATGGTGCCGCTGGAGCTGGTGCCGTTTGCCTCGGCACTGCCCGCCGCGACGCTGTTGCTGCTCGGGCTGGGGCTGATCGGTGAGGATGGCGTCGTCATTCTGCTGGCATTGGCGGTGCTGCTTGCCGATGTGGTGGCGGGATTGTGGCTGGTCGGTTGAAGGCGCTGCCCCTGCGGCGCCTCGGCGCCCGGGGCGGCTCCCCCGAAGGCATGAGTGAGTCTCAGTGGAAGGGATCACGCCGAGGTGGGGGCGAGGGCGGCAGTTGAGCGATGAGGATGGGCTGGCGGTCTGAAGGTTGTCAGCGATGACTTTTCAGGCTCGCATCCCTCGCTTAGACTGGACATCCGTTCATGCCGCAGGGCGTGGAGAAGTCCGTCACAAGGATATGCGGCATGTTTGACTTCATTCAGTTCGATACCGCGTTCTGGTCATTCGTGGTGGCCATCACGCTGCTCACCGTGACCCCCGGAGTGGACACCCTGCTGGTGATTCGCAACACCCTGCGTGGCGGCCTGCGTGACGGGGTGCTCACCAGTGTTGCCATCTGTGCCGGACTCTTCGTGCATGCCCTGGTGTCGTCGGCGGGGATCTCGCTGATTCTTCTGCAATCCGCCTGGGCCTTCTCGGCACTCAAGCTGGTCGGTGCTGCCTATCTCGTATGGCTGGGGATCAAGAGTCTGCTCAGCGCGCGCCGCACTCGCGGGCTGGATATCCAGGCCGATGTCGCGCGTCAGCGAGTCTCTCTCTGGCAACCGTTGCGCGAAGGCTTCCTCTCCAACGTGCTCAACCCCAAGACCGTCGTCTTCTACATGGCGTTCCTGCCGCAGTTCATCGCACCGACCGACCCGGCCATTCTCAAGTCGCTGTGGCTGGCAGGTGTCCACTTCGTGATCGCCAACCTGTGGCAGATCGGTGTGGCGGTGATGGTGGGCGGTGCCGGGCGCTGGCTGGCTCGACCCCGTGTCGCCAGCTGGATGGAAGGCATCACCGGCACCGTGATGGTGGCACTCGGCGCGCGCCTGGCCCTGAGCCGCTGACGGCGGCGTCTGACATCTGCACGCGGCCCTTTGCGGGCACGAGAGCACTCACTGCGACGGAGAAGCCGGGGATGAACGCCTTATCCCTCACGCCACATGGATCCTGCTACGCTGACCCTTGCCTCCTTCCTCAAGATCGTGACCCATCTTGAGTCTCGTGATATCAGCGATGTCTACGATTCGCGTGTCCAGCAGGTACAGGTGCTCTATCACGGCTACACCGTCGACTTCCGTCATCAGTTGTGGCGTATCCAGGAGGAGTCGGTGTGTGCCCGGCTGAGCAAGACCGGCAGCGCGGCGGAGCAACGTGATTGTTCACGCATGGCCAGCCGTCTGTTCGTCGAGACCTGTCACGCCCTGCAGCAGAGGGGGCGTGCTGCCCATCTCGACACTCGCACCATGTATTGCAAGGCGGCCGCCACCTACAAGCCCCTGCGCGACCCCTATGCCGGGATGACACCTGCCCAGCGTGAGGCGCGGAAGGCGCTGGAAGCTGCCCAGAAACGTGCGGAACGCGCCTGCAATCGTTATGTGCTGGATGCGCTGTCGAGCAACTCACTTGAGGTGCTGCGTCTGCGTCAGCGCTACTGTCGTGAAAGTGAGCGTCTGTCCTCGCGACTCAAGGGCCCTTGAGTCCGGACGCTCACCGCTGTCGCGTGGCCGGCCGAGTGTGGAAAGGTCGCGTGAGTGGATGAGGTATGCTGTCGTGAAGATCACGATGGTTCGTGTCGTCATTACATCAAGACCGGCCGCACGTCAGGCTGGCAGAAGCAGGGAATGCTAACCAATGAGTCCTTCCTACACCTTGCGTCGCCGGCTGGCCGGGGCGGGTATCGTCGTCTTGCTGCTCGTGGGGCTGGCGGCCTGGCTGTTTGCCTTCGAGGAGGGACGCTGGGTGGGCCGTGTCACGTCCCGGCCTGAGACCTTGAACCTGGAAGCCGTCGAACAGGGCAATCTACCGGTCAATCAGTTCGTGTCGCTACGCGATCACTGGGCGGTCTATCGCGAACATGCCGAGACCTTTCGTCTGGATGCGGCTGCCGAAGGTGGGCAGCGTATCGAGACGCTCTATTACCCGGTGATCTCGGACATGAACCCCTATCTGCTGGAGCTGGCAGGATTGTCACGCGCCTTCGGTGGCATCGATGGCATTCCCTCGGACGAGTGGCCGCGCATCGAGCGCATGGGCGTGCTGGTGCGTACCGATTCCGTCCAGAGTCTGAAGAACGTCCCGCCGCTCATCGAGTTCCCGGATGGCCTATTCGGTACCGTGCTGCATGCCGAGACCGACCTGCCCGGCGATGAGCGCGCTCTGTTGAGTGAACGCTGGCCGGACATCGACCTGTCGCGGGTGATCATCATCAATGCGGGCCATCGTCCCGGCAATGTCTGGAGCATGATCGCCTACGGGCTGCTGGGGAGCGTCAGCTGGGCAGGGGGGCTGATACTGGCCTGGCGCCTGTGGCGCCGCCCTCGCGTCAGCCATTCGGCTCGTCACTCGGATGGGGCTCGCCAGATACCCCATGAGACCTCGCCCTCGACATTTCCCGCGAATCCCTCTCTCGCCCGCAAGGACGAGAACTGGAAGGGCAGTCAGCGCGACAGCGGTGATGGGCGTCCGCTGAGCTATGCCGAGGCGCTGAATCGCTACGCTCCCCAGCATGAGGAAGCCCCCCGACAGGGCGACGGCCAGACGCCACCGCTATCGGGAATCCATGCCCGACGCGATGATTGAGCCGTAGCGGAGACGCACGACGACAACGCCAGCCCTGAGGCTGGCGTTGTCGTGTGTGACGTCATGAGTGGTCTGTCAGCGCGTGCGCTGGACGTTCGGCATGATTCTCTTCAGCGGCGGTCCACCAGCGCGGTGGTGTAGGGCTGATTGACCTCGCGCTCACTGACCACTCTGACGCCGTCGCTCGTGCCCTTGGCCAGCGACTCGAAGATGACGCGATACGCCAGTACTGCCTTGACGTACTCACGGGTTTCCTTGAAGGGAATGCGCTCCACGAAGCGGTCATATTCGCGCGGGGTATCGGCCAGCCAGCGATCCACGCGGCCCGGGCCTGCGTTGTAGGCCGCCGCTGCCGCAAGGCGATTGCCGGAGTAGCGGTCCAGCATCTCGCGGATATAGGTGCTGCCGAGGCGGATGTTGGTGTCCGGGTCTCCGAGCGCGGCATGGCTGGGCGTGGCAAGCCCCAGGTCACGACTGACCTTGGCCGCCGTGCCCGGCATCAGCTGCATCAGCCCACGGGCACCCACGGGCGAGGTGGCGGTAGGATTGAAGGCACTCTCGCGACGCGCCAGTGCCATCAGCATCCAGGGGTCCACGCCGGCGTTGGCCCCATAGCGCTGGAAGTCCTGCTGCCAGGCGGGCGGGAAGCGCCAGGACAGGCCATCCCACAGCTTGCCGCGAATGGTTGCGAACACGGTCAGGTCATACCATTGCTGCTTGAGGGCGTAAGCCGCCAGGCGACGCGCGCCGGCGTCATCGGCCTGGCTCACGGCATTGAACCATTCCGAACGCGCCAGACCGATCTCATCGATCTCCATCAGTGCCCTGACACGCCTGACGGCCGGGGTGCGGGCAATCTCTGCCAGTTGCGCATCATCGAAGGTCTGGTCATCGCGATTGAGCGAATAGGCCTTGCCGATCCGGTCCGAGGCGAGGAAACCATAGAAGTTGCGTTCGCCACTGGCGCGTGCCCAGGCGGCGCGTGCCTCATCCCGGCGTCCCAGGCTGTCATCCGCACGGCCCAGCCAGTACTGATAACGGGCTTCGCCACTGAAGCGTTCCGGCATCTTGAGGACCCATTCGCGTACCTCGCCCCAGGCGCCATCGCGAATGGCATTGCGCATGCGCAGGTCGAACAGCTCCTCATCATCGAGCATGGCCAGGCGCTCATCCACCCAGCCCTGGTTGTTGGGAATGTCACGCACCAGGGAATACCAGGCCAGATCACGCTCGACCTCATGACGCTGCTCATCGCTCAGCGGCATGTGCGGGCTGACCTTGCGCCAGGCCTCCAGGGCTGCCTCGGTATCCGCGCGCACGAAGCCATGCATGGCAGCGACACTGAGCGCGGCAAAGGCATGCCCACCGTGACCCAGATCGGTCGGAATCCGGGTAATGGCGGCAAAGTTGCCGTCCAGCTGCTCACGTGCGGCGATGGCCTGCTGCCAGTTGCCCGACAGCTGGCGTTCCAGGTAGCTGACCATGCTGCCCTGACCGGCGGCCCAGGCGAGCATCATGCGTTCCCAGACGGCCTGATCATCGATCACGCCACGTTCGCGCAGCGTCGAGAACAGCGGGTCACAGGCGGAATCCTGCGAGCCCGAGACATGCCAGAGTTTCAGGCCGCCTTGCGAGGCGCTGGCGAAATCATTGTTCAGCTGTGCCGTGTAGTAATGGCACTGACGGCTAGCGCCGGCCGGCACGCCATCGCTGACCTCGAGCAAAGCATCATGGCGTCCGGTGCGCCCGTAGGCCGAGATGGCCTGGCCGCGCATCCACTCCGCCAGGGGGGAATCGGCGTGACGCTCCATGAAGGACAGGACTTCCGCCGGCGTTGCGTAGGGCAGGCGTGCCTTGAGCTGGTGATATTCGATATAGCCTTCCAGCACATGGCCGTTGACGGCGACCTGCTGGATATCCTGGAAGCGCTTGGCTCGGGCATCCTCCAGCGCAGCGCGGAAGCTCTGATCACTGGGGGTGGCCGCTTGCAGCGGCAGGCTGAGGCCCAGCAGCAGACTCAGGCTTGTCAAATGGCGCAACGATGTGAAGCGGCGCATGGCGCGGGCGCCGCGGCCCGGTGGGGATACGAACTTGCCTAGTGTCACCTGGAGACTCCTGCGATGAACGAGGTGAAGAGGGCTGAGGCGTCGCCCGCATCTTGCGTAGACGCCCCAGTGCCCCGATGTCGTGTATCAGGGGTTGCAGAGATAGCACCCATTGAGGGCTATCGTGGCAGCCGATGACGAGGAATGACAGTGTCGATGGATGCTGACAGTCACAATACATGCAATACCTGCGATACAGGCAATGTACGAGGAGTGTTCCCATGGGCAAGGCAATGTGGTTGACCCGCCTGTTTGGTCGCCGACGCGTATTGGGCAAGGCCGGAGCGGCATTGCGTACACTCGTTCCGCTGTGCCGTGACGTGATCAGTGGACGTTATCGTCCGGTGCCGTGGAAGGCGCTGGGACTGGCCGCAGGTGCGTTGCTCTATCTGGTCTCGCCGCTGGACCTGATCCCCGACATGCTGGTGGGGCTGGGGATTCTGGATGATCTGGTGATCGTGACCTGGTTGCTCGGCAAGCTCGATGATGCGCTGGCCGACTATCGCCTGTGGCGCGGCGAGGTCCCTGACCCCGAGCCTTCCGATCCCTCGGCACCCTGACGGCGCTGGCGGATCATGCGGTGGCAGGGCACTGCCCATTGGCCGCATGGCGGCGATGAGGATCACCTGTCATGCTCGTGAGGGATCATCAAACACCAGTTTGAACCGCGTCGTGCCGGTGACATGCACACGCGCCCTGGCGGACGATGCCTTTCATGACGAGTCTCGAGGAAATCCTGCATGCTGATCTATGCCTGTCTGCTGTTCGCGGCGCTGATGTTGGTGCTGACCAAGGCGCCCGTCGCCTGGGCCCAGCAACGTACCGGACGCTATGACAACCATGACCCCCGCGCGCAGCAGCGCGAACTCACGGGCTTCGGGGCGCGTGCGCTCGCCGCGCATCAGAACAGCAACGAGGCATTCCCGCTGTTTGCCGCCGGGGTGCTGGTGAGTGTCATCGTCGCACCCGGCGCGCCGATCGCCACCACTCTGGCGGTGATCTTCGTGCTGGCGCGTCTGGGGTACTGGGGCTGCTATCTGGCCAATATCGCGCTCTTGCGCTCCCTGCTGTGGGGCGTCGGCTATCTGGTCTCCCTCGCGCTGATCGCGATACCGCTATGGATGTGACGGTGACGGCGTCGGAGGCGACGGAAGACGGGCCGCACAGTCTGCTGGGGCTGGCCGTCAATCGCGCTGACGTGCCGGCGGCGGGAGGAGGGCTGGATGACGCCAGCTGGGTGAGGGCGCTGACGGGGTTCGTGAGCTTCATTCCGCATACCGCGAGATTGCAGGTCAGTGTCGATGAGGTCGCCGCGCCAGCCGTGCGCATGACGTTACCCTGGCAGGCGGCACTGGTGGGGGACCCGCATCGCCACCTGGTGCACGGCGGCGTGCTGACGATGTTCGCCGACACCCTGTGCGGCAGTGCCGTCCTGACGGGCCTTGAGCGTCCGGAAGTCTGCCCGACGCTGGATCTGCGCCTCGATCATTATCGTCCCGGGGTGGAAGGCATGGCGTTGATCGGCGAGGCACGCGTCCTGCGTGTCACCGAGTCGATGGTCTTCACCGAAGCGCAGATCTGGCAGCAACCGGGCAAGCTTCTGTGTCGCGCCATCGGCAACTTCGTTCGCCTGGGGGCGCGCAATACGCCTCCAGGATTTGGCGAAGCGCTGATGGCCGCCGCGCAGGGACACCCATCGGCGGGGGCGGCCGGCTCTGTCATCGATGACCCGCAGAAGACCGCTGACGACGAGGCGCTCCCTGCCGTGTCGCAGCCGTTCGTCAGCCGTCCGGGGAACGGGCTGCAGCATGCCCGGCGTTTCGTCGAAGGCCAGCGCACCCGAGGGGATCTTGCCGACCTGCTGGCAAGCCTGCCCTACGCCAGAGCCATCGGACTGGGCCTGTGCTCCCTGGCGCCCTCCTCGTTGGCAGAGGATGACCCGCTGCCGACCACCCCGCTTCGCTATGCGATGGCCGCCATGCCCGAGAACGTCGGCAACCCCATGTTGCCCGCCGTGCATGGAGGCGTGCTGGCGGCCGCGATGGAGACGGCCGCCACGCTCGAGGTGCTGCGCTTGAATGGCCGTGGAGGGCGTCAGGCGCGTCTGCCCAAGTTGATCGATTTCTCCATCGATTATCTGGCCACGGCGCGGGGTGACAGTGTCACGCGCATCGATTGTGAGGTGCTGCGCGAGGGGCGGCGCATGGCCAACGTGCGCGTCAGTGCCTGGCAGCACTCCAGTCAACGGCCGGTCGCCAGTGCGCGCATGCATTTCGTGCTGGAACCTCTGGCAAGAGATGAAGAGGCCTGATCCTCAGCCACCTTCGTCAGCGACACCTCAGGGTACCCCGCGCGGGTGCCCTGTCGTCTCACGCCTGGCCTGACGGAACCTGCTGAAGGAATCAGCGCGACGCCGAGCGCAATATGCTGCCTCTAGTGCCTTGAAATCGTTCATCCTTGCCCCATATCTGGTCCACGAGAGCGTGACTCGACCCGTCCCCGAGAATGACGGGCGAGCCTTCGCCACCACCTTGCAGCGGTGACGCAGGTTGCCGCCGGTTTCCACATCAGGCACAGACATAGAGGGGTCCTTCACGATGACCACCGCCACCCACACCGAAACACATGGCTTCCAGACAGAAGTGAAGCAGCTGCTTCACCTCATGATCCACTCGCTGTACTCCAACCGCGAGATCTTCCTGCGCGAGCTGGTCTCCAATGCCGCGGATGCCTGCGACAAGCTGCGCTACCAGGCGCTGGACAACGATGCCCTCTACGGCAACGACAGCGAGCTGCGCATCGAGATCGAGCACGATGCCGACGCGAAGACCATCACCCTGCGTGACAACGGCATCGGCATGAGCCGCGATGACGTGGTGGCCAATCTGGGCACCATCGCGCGCTCCGGCACCGCCGAGTTCATGAAGAACCTGTCAGGTGACCAGCAGAAGGATTCGCGTCTGATCGGCCAGTTCGGTGTCGGCTTCTATTCCGGCTTCATCGTCGCCGACGAGATCACCGTGCGTACCCGTCGCGCCGACCTCGATGCCGACCAGGGCGTCGAGTGGAAGTCCCGTGGCGAGGGCGAGTTCAGCGTGGCGGACATCGAGCGCGCCGAGCGCGGTACCGAGATCGTGCTGCACCTCAAGGACGATGCCCTCGAGTTCGCCGATGAGCATCGCCTGCGCAACCTGGTCACCAAGTACTCCGATCACATCGAACTGCCGGTGCGCATGCAGCGTGTCGAGAAGGACGAAGAAGGCAACGAGCAGATCCACTGGGAAACCGCCAACTCCGCCACTGCGCTGTGGGTGCGCTCCAAGTCCGAGGTCAGCGACGAGGAGTACAAGAACTTCTACAAGCACGTCTCTCACGACTTCTCCGACCCGCTCAGCTGGAGCCACAACAAGGTCGAGGGCAAGCTCGAGTACACCAGCCTGCTGTTCGTGCCGGGTCGTGCGCCGTTCGACCTCTACCAGCGTGATGCCGCGCGTGGCCTGAAACTCTACGTGCAGCGCGTCTTCATCATGGACGACGCCGAACAGTTCCTGCCGCTGTACCTGCGCTTCATCAAGGGCGTGCTGGACACCAATGACCTGTCCTTGAACGTCTCGCGTGAGCTGCTGCAGCAGGACCCGCAGGTCGACAAGCTCAAGTCCGCGCTGACCAAGCGTGGCCTGGACATGCTCAAGAAGCTTGCCAAGGACCCCGAGCAGTACCAGACCTTCTGGAACCAGTTCGGCTCCGTGCTCAAGGAAGGCCCGGCGGAAGACTACGCCAACCGCGAGAAGATCGCCGAGCTGCTGCGCTTCTCCACCACGCATACCGACAGCGCCACTCAGGATCAGTCGCTGGCCCAGTACGTCGAACGCATGAAGGAAGGTCAGAGCAAGATCTACTACCTGGTCGCCGACAGCTTCAACGCCGCCAAGTCCAGCCCGCATCTCGAGATCTTCCGCAAGAAGGGCATCGAAGTCCTGCTGCTGACCGACCGTATCGATGAGTGGCTGATGAGCCACCTCACCGAGTTCGACGGCAAGTCCTTCGCCGACGTCGCCAAGGGCGATCTCGATCTCGGCGATGTCGAGAACGAGGAAGAGAAGAAGGCTCAGGAAGAGACTGCCAAGGCCAAGGAAGATCTGGTCAAGCGTGTCAAGGAAGCGCTGTCTGATAGCGTTCAGGAAGTGCGTATCACGCACCGCCTGACCGATTCCCCGGCCTGCGTGGTGCTGCCGGAGCACGAGATGGGCTACCAGATGCGCAAGATGATGGAAGCCGCTGGCCAGCCGCTGCCGGAAGTGAAGCCGATTCTCGAGCTGAACCCGGAGCACGCCCTGGTCTCGCGTCTGGAAGGCGGCGAAGGCGACTACTTCACCGACCTCGCCCACGTGCTGCTCGATCAGGCCATCATCGCCGAAGGTGGCGCGCTGGAAGACCCGGCCGCCTACGTGCGTCGCCTGAACGGCATGCTCAGCGCCTGAGACGACTGACCGAACACGTCACGTGGAGGCTCGAGTGCCCGTCGTGACAGGTCATTCGTGACAGGTCATTCGTGACCGGCCATACTTGACGTGATGCCCCCGCAGCCCCGGCTGCGGGGGCATCGTGCGTTTCAGGCATCGTGCGCTTCAGACATCGTGTGTTTCAGGCATCGTGTATTTCAGCAACCGTGCCTGTCAGCCTGTCAGTCTTTCGTGTCGCTGGCGATGAGATGGGCTTCTCCAGACGGCATTTTTGGGGTTTCATGCAGCCTCATGAGATACGCTGCCAGTGATTATGCGTCTTGGATGTGTCCATTCTCATCACATGTCTCATCACATGAGCGCCGCGCATGACCTACCTGCTTTCCTGTCGACTCCCGAACCGCCGTCAGTCCCTGCAGCCTCTCGCGATGGCTCGTGGCCTGCTGGCCGCCGGCGAACGACTCCTGCGCCGTTTTGCCAGGTCACGCATGCAACGTCGATCCGGCCTCTGCCTTTTGATGGTGGTGATGGCCGTGTGCTCGGTCGCCGAGGCGGCACGCCTGGATGACGAGCTGCTGGTCAGGGACACCACCCATCAGATGCCGGACCTGCGTGTCCTTGCTGCCGGCAATCCACGCAAGGTCGCCTTCTTCGAGCTGATGATCCCGCTGGTGGTGGCCCAGAATCAGCGTCTTTCGGAGCAGCGTGACTGGCTGCAGGCGATGCGTCGGCGAGCAGGCGAGGCCGGCAGAGACTACAGCGAGCGTGAGCAGGAGCGATTGAATGCCCTGTGCGAGCAGGCGCAGCAGCGCTGCAGCGTCAGCGCCGCGGACATCGGCATTCCCTGGGACGACCTGCTGGCGAGCATCGATACCCTGCCACTGGACATGGTGATGGTGCAGGCCATCGAGGAGTCCGGCTGGGGGACGTCCGGTCACGCCCGCAACGCCAACAATCTGTTCGGCATGCGCTGCTTCACCTCCGGCTGCGGTACCGGCCGGGCAGGGCGTGAATATCAGCGCTTCGAGAGTCTGGAGGCGGGGCTGGCGGGCTATTACCAGAACCTCAATGCCAACCCGCGTTATGCCAGGATGCGCCAGCTGCGGGCCCGCCTGCGCAATGCCGGCGAGCGGGTGCGCGCCGAGGATCTCATCCCGATGCTGGGCGCCTATTCGACCCGGGGCGAGGCCTACTTCGCGACGCTCAATGAGCTGTTGCGCTGGAATCGCGGCCTGATCCGTACCGTGCGTGAGCGCCTGGCGGCCAATGGTGTCTTGTCGTGAGCCCTGGTGCTGGATATCGTCCTGCGTGAATCGCTTGTCCCACGGTCTGACAGAAGGGATCATGCCCCGATGCATCTGAGCAATGATCAACGGCGGATTCTCGCCCACCCCTTTCCCTCGCGACTGCGCGATCGCACGCCGGCCACCAGTGCCGAGAACAGCGATTGCGTGGTGGTGCGAGCCTGTGCCGGCAGCGGCAAGACCGTCCTGATGGTGGAGCTGGCGCGGACCTATGCCGATGAGATCCTCATCTATACCTCACTCAACCCGGCGGTCGCGGGACGTACGGCCAGCCAGCTGCCGGCCAATGTCCAGTCCCTGTCGTTGCACCAGCTGGCGCGTCAGGCGCTGCAGGAGGAGTACGGCGACAAGCTCAAGCGGCAGCCGGACATCACGCGCCGACTATCGCCCCAGAGCCTCAACTGGCTGGGCAGCCTGTCCAGTCAGTCGCGCAGCCTGATCGCCCAGGGGCTCAATACCTTCTTCACGCTGAGTGATGCCGTGCCCATGCCGGAGCATCTGCCGGAGGGCTGCGCCGACCGCTTGAGCGCCAATGAGCTGCGCCAGCTGGTCGAGAGCATGCGACTGGTGTGGGAGTGCCTGCTGGACCCGGCGGACCATCAGCAGGCGCTGTCCTTCAATGCCTTGCTCAAGCTGTGGTCCCAGCATGGTCAGTCGCTCGATGCCGATCTGGTCATGCTGGATGAGGCCCAGGACGCCACGCCGGCGCTGCTGGCCATGCTGAGACGTCAGCGCTGTGATCTGCTGCTGATCGGCGACCCACACCAGAGTCTGGCACGCCAGGCCGAGGGACTGAGCTCGCTGGATTCGCCGCTGCTTGGCGATGCCACCGTCTACTCCCTGCCGGGGGCCTGGCGATTCGGGCCGTCACTGGCCGCGCTGGGAACGCGTCTGGCGGCCTGTTCCCCGACCTCGCGTGAGCAGGCCATGAGCGGTCTCGGGCCTGCCACGCGTCTGGCGGCACCAGGTGTGCGTGAGGCCTTGCTGACCGCCGGCGCGCGACATGCCGTGATCAGTGCCGGGCCCATCGCGGCGCTGGGTGAAGCGCTGGCACTGCATCAGCGTGGCATCGCGGTGGCATGGCTGGACGGCATCGAAGGCTATCCGTTGGCGGGTCTGCTGGACCACTGGCGCCTGTGGCGCTGCCACCAGCTGGCGGAGCAGGGCGACAGGCACGAGCAGCAGCAATGGTGGCGTCAGTTGCCGCCAACACTGACGCGGCTTGGCCAGACCCCGGCACAGGTGCTGGGGGCTCTCGCGCGTCTCGATGATCATCAGGCGCGCAGCCTGCACGAGCTGGCCTCTTGGTACGCGCAGGCGCCGCTGGATCAATGGATCGGTGAGCTGCGCAGGCAGGATGGTGATCTGCAGGCCGCCATCCTGGCCGACCAGACCGTCATGCTGCCTTGCGTCATGCTCGGGACCGTCTTCCGCGCCAAGGGCCTGGAGTTCGATTGCGTCGTGCTGGCGGATGACCTGATGTTGCCCGGTGAACGACAGCAGCTTGCCAATCAGGTGCTGGTCACCAATCTGACCTACACCGCTGCCACGCGGGCACGACAGCTACTGGTGCTCAACGAGCGGCTGAGCCACTGGTGGCAGGCGCAGGCCGAGAGTGAGCGCTTCCCTCTGATCCAGGAGTTGCCCGCCGAGATGCTGGCGATGTGGCGTCCGGGCGTGGGGGGGCAGGCGGCGGGGGCTGCCCATGGCAGCCGTGCTCCTCACCCCTGGTGGGGGCGTGCGCGGCTGGCCGAACTGGCCCTGACGCCCCGCAAGCGTCTGATGCTCAAGCGGGCTCATCAGGCCGTCGACGAACCAGTGCGACCGACTCGGGCCGCCGCCGAGCACCGACAGACCGGTGCCGAGCTGGCCCCCGACGTGCAGACCCGGCCTCGTCACGACGACGGCCTCCAGGCGCTGGAGCGTCAGGCGCACAGGGACAGCACGGCGCGCAAGCTGTATGACATGGCCAGCCAGTTGCCGCCGGGGCGTCCGCCAGGGGGGCTGCGTAGCCTGTTGACCCCTGAAGCGCCCCCCGCGACAGCCCCTGGGATTGGCAGTGACGAGGAGCGTAGCTCCCGTGAATCCCCGGATGGGGTCGTCACGCCCCCGCGTCCGCGCGACCCGCTTTCCGATGAATGAATCCAGCGAAGACAGCCCGGCTGTCGGAGATAACGTGCCTGATCTGATGTCATTGAGCTTCAACAACCGCTACGCCCGTCTGCCGGAGCACTTCTTCAGTCGTGTTGCGCCGCAGTCACGTCAAGGCACTCGCCTGGCCGATGTGAGTCCTGACTGCGCCCGCCTGCTGGGCCTGGACTCGCTGGTGGCGGAAATGGCGTCAAGCCGGGAGGATCGCGAGTCACTTCGCCTGCTGATGGCGGGGGAGCGCCTGCTGCCGGGCATGGACGCGCTGGCCCAGAAGTACACCGGGCACCAGTTCGGTCATTACAACCCGCAGCTGGGCGATGGGCGCGGCATGCTGCTCGGTGAGCTTCAGACCGAGAACGGCAGCGTCTTCGACCTGCATCTCAAGGGAGCCGGGCGTACGCCATATTCCCGCTTCGGTGATGGGCAGGCGGTGGTGCGCTCCAGCGTGCGCGAGTATCTGGCCAGTGAGTACATGGCGGCGCTGGGCATCCCGACCAGTCGCGCGCTGGCATTGGCGGTGAATGCCGAGCAGGTCCAGCGCGAGACGCTCGAGCCCGGTGCCACCGTGCTGCGGGTCTGCGAGAGTCATCTGCGTTTCGGACATTTCGAGTGGCTGGCGCACTCCGGCCGTCACGCCGACCTCAAGACGCTGATCGACCACGCTCTGCGTGAGCACTTCCCTGAGTGTCTGCCCGACACGGAGAAAGGGGCATCGCGCGCAGGTGAAGCGCCCAGCGCGCCGCTGGCGGATGAGACGCGCATCGCCGCCGCGCTTTTGATGTTCGAGACAGTGATCACTCGTACCGCGAAACTGATCGCGGCCTGGCAGGCGTATGGCTTCGTGCATGCCGTGATGAACACCGACAACATGTCGCTGTTGGGGCTGACCTTCGATTATGGCCCCTATGCCTTCCTCGATGGCTACGAAGAGAATCTGATACCCAACCATACCGACCAGGCCGGGCGCTATGGGTTTGCCCAGCAGCCGGGCATCGGGCTCTGGAATCTGGAGCGCCTCGGGATTGCGCTGTCGCCGCTGATCGATGTGGAAGCGCTCTCCGCTGCGCTGGGCGCCTATGAAGGCGAGTTGCAGCGCGAATATGCTCGCCTGATGCGCGCGCGTCTCGGGCTGCCGGATTCCCGGGATGAGGACATGACACTGGTGCAGCAATGGCGTGAACTGCTGGCGGCCGGCAAGGTGGATCACACCCACGCCTATCGTCTGCTCAGCCATTGGGATGTCACGCAGGCCGCTCCGGAAGCGCTGGTCGTGCGCCTGGCGGGCGAGCGTGGGCCGCACGGCAACTCGGCACAGGCGCGCGATGAATCCTCGGCCTGGCTTGCACGCTATCAGACACGTGTCATGGCCATCGGGCTCTCCGCCGATGATGAGCGCCAGCGGCGCCTCGCCATGCTGGGTGTGAACCCGCTCTACGTGCCGCGCACGCATCTGTTGCTGGAAGTGATCGCGCGGGTCGAGCAGGGCGATGACACGACGCTCGAAGCGTTCCGTGAGCGCCTGGGTGCCCCGTTCCATCGTCCTGAAGAGGGCAGTCTCGAGGCGGCGCAGGCACTCGGTCAGGCGCAGGGTGTCGAGGCGGAACTCGCCGATGACTGGACACGCCCGCCGGCGGCGAATGCCGCGCCGATCTGCATGAGCTGCTCTTCCTGAGCCGCGCCTGGCGAGAGGGCTGGACCGCTTTCTGACAGTGCAAGCGCTGGCCGAGCATCCGCTGGGCGCAATGCCGGGATCACGCGCTGGCACTCACGTCGGCACCATCACGAGGGGAGGCTGCTTCGGCGGCATCCCGTTTCCCGTGGCAATGTCGGCAACAGCCATAAGCTCGAGATTATGCGATGCATAACACAAAGCTGAGCTATTCTTGGAAGGGCCTGATTCACAAATCCATTGGAAATCAGTCGCTTGGCGATATGTGGAGTGTCGTTCAGGCATAAGCTCACTGTTATGTCGCGCATAACGTTAGCTTTATGATTGATTTTATTGCCTTTTTTGCAATGCAGCGCTTGACCCTGATACACCGACGAGAAAAGACTGATACTGGACACTCATCGTGTCACAGGGGATGTCAGGCCTCTTGGCCGTGCGTGACCCGCGGCTTGCGATTCCGGCACGCCTCACCTGTGACAGACAATAACGTCGCTGAAAGCGCATCGGGCAGGCAGGGATGACGCGAATCAGCGCTCAACAGGAACGACGCCATGAACCTTTCAAGGCTGGCAGCCTCTGGCATGAACATGGATGTGAAACGAGGTGCGCGATGCTGAATATTCTTGTCGTGCGTGAAATGCGTGCGCCCGATATTGTCTCGCAGGCCGCAGACGGACAGCAGGGCAGCGCAGACCCCACCCTGGCGCGCGGAGAATGTCGTGTCGCGCTGGACCCGGTGACGGCCGGCAAGCTGGCGCGTCATCTGGACAGCGCCATCGCTGACTCCGGCGACGCCATCGTGCACGTGGAGAGCGGCGCCGGGCGCCATGCGCACTTCGATGATGCCGCCTATGCCGAGCAGGCCGGAGTCGCCATCGTCGCCGAGCAGGACATCCCGGCGGCACGTGCCGCGGCGGACCTCATCCTCTGCGTGCGTACGCCCAGCGAGTCCCAGATCAACGACTTCCGTGAGGGTGCTGTCATCGTGGCCCTGATGACGCCGTATCAGAATCCGCAATTGATCCAGACGCTTGCCCAGCGCGGGCTGACCAGCCTGTGCATGGAGTTCGTGCCGCGCATCTCGCGTGCCCAGAGCATGGATGCCCTGTCCTCCCAGGCCGCCGTGGCCGGCTATCATGCCGCACTGCTGGCGGCCAACGAGTCCTCGGTATTCTTCCCGATGCTGACCACCGCTGCCGGCACCGTGCGTCCGGCACGTGTCGTGGTGGTCGGGGCCGGTGTCGCGGGGCTGCAGGCCATCGCCACCGCCAAGCGTCTCGGGGCGCAGGTCTGGGCCTATGACATTCGCGCAGCCGCCCGTGAGCAGGTCGAGTCGCTGGGGGCCAAGATGATCGATACCGGTGTCGATGCCTCCGGTGAGGGCGGTTACGCCCGTGAGCTGACCGATGAGGAGCGCGCCCAGCAGGCCGAGGCACTGGCGCGTCACATGGGCGATGCCCATGTGGTGATTTCCACCGCGGCGATTCCGGGGCGTCCGTCGCCACGCATCATCAGCCGCGAGATGGTCGAGGGCATGAAGCCCGGCGCCGTGCTGGTGGATCTGGCGGCGGAAGGGGGCGGCAACTGTGAGCTGACCCAGCCCGGTGCCCGGGTCGAACATGGCGGCGTCACGGTGCTCGGCCCGCTGGACATGGCCTCCAGCCTGTCGGTCAATGCCAGCGAGATGTACGCCAAGAATCTCTTCAACCTGCTGACACCCTTCATGAAGGATGGCGAACTGTCGCTGGACTTCGAGGATGCGGTACTCGGCCCGATGCGCCTGACCGAAGCGGGTCGCATCACCCACGATGACGTACGCGCTCGCGCGGAGGACGCCGCATGATCGAAGGACTCTCAGCCATATACATCCTGATGCTGGCGGCCTTCGTCGGCTACGAGGTCATCTCCCGGGTACCGGTGATCCTGCATACGCCGCTGATGTCCGGTTCCAACTTCATCCATGGCATCGTGCTGGTCGGGGCGATGATCGCCCTCGGCCAGGCCGAGACCGGCATGCAGCAGTTCATCGGCTTCATCGCCGTGCTGCTGGGTGCGGGGAACGCGGTGGGCGGCTACGTCGTCACCGAGCGCATGCTGGAAATGTTCAAGGCCAGTGATCGCAGCAAGGGCGCTGACGCGGCCAACGCCATCAACGACAAGGAGGCTCGCTGATGAACTGGCTGGTCGAAACAGGATATTTCGCCGCAGCGGTGGTCTTCATTCTGGGCCTCAAGCGCATGTCGCACCCCACCACGGCGCGCAGCGGCATCCACTGGGCCGGGATCGCGATGGTCGTGGCCACGCTGCTGACCTTCCTGCACCCGCAGATTGACGGGCGCTACGGGCTGATGCTGCTGGCCATCGTGATCGGTGGCGGTATTGCCTGGTACTCGGGCAAGAAGGTCGCGATGACCGACATGCCGCAGATGATCGCCATCTACAACGGCATGGGCGGCGGCGCGGCGGCGGCGATCGCCGCGGTCGAGCTGATGCGCATGAGCGACAACCCGGGACTGATCGAGCAGCACGGCTCGCTGGCCCTGTGGCTGGGCGTTCTCGGCGCCTTGATCGGTGCGGTGGCCTTCTCCGGTTCCATCATCGCCTGGGCCAAGCTGGACGGGCGCATCAAGAAGGCTGTCCATTTCCAGAATCAGCAGCTGATCAACATGATCGTTCTGGGCCTGGCGATCTATCTCGGGGTGGTGATCGCGGCGGTGGAGCCGTCAAGCTCGCTGGTGATCGTGTTCTTCGTGCTGGCACTGCTGTTCGGCGCCATGCTGGCACTGCCCATCGGCGGCGCGGACATGCCGGTGATCATCTCGCTGTTCAATGCGCTGACGGGCCTTGCGGTGGCAATGGAAGGTTTCGTGCTGGGCAATGCCGCGATGATCATCGCAGGTACCGTGGTCGGGGCGGCGGGTACGCTGCTGACCCAGCTGATGGCCAAGGCGATGAACCGACCGATCCGTAACGTGCTGTTCAAGCAGTTCGGTGGCGCAAGCGGCGCGGAGCAGGGCGAGATCGAAGGCAGCATGAAGGCTTCTGATCCGATGGACGCTGCCGTGCAGCTGGCCTTCGCCGAGCGCGTCATCATCGTGCCGGGCTATGGTCTGGCGGTGGCCCAGGCGCAGCACAAGGTCTGGGAGATGGTCGAGCTGCTGGGCGAGCGTGGGGTGGAAGTGCGCTTCGCGATCCACCCGGTCGCCGGTCGCATGCCGGGCCACATGAACGTGCTGCTGGCGGAAGCCGGGGTGCCCTACGACATGATCGCGGACCTGGACGAGATCAACAACGACTTCGAGAACACCGACGTGACGCTGGTCATCGGCGCCAATGACGTGGTCAATCCGGTCGCCAAGAACGATCCCTCTAGCCCGCTGTACGGCATGCCGATCCTCAATGCCGATCAGTCACGCAACGTGCTGGTGATCAAGCGTGGCCAGGGAGCAGGCTTCTCGGGTGTCGAGAATCACCTGTTCTATCTGGACCACACGCGCATGGTCTATGGCGATGGTCAGAAGGTGGTGGGCGACATGATCACGGCGCTCAAGACACTCTGAACTGACTGCCGGGCGGTGATCGCTGCCTGATGCAAGACGCGATGGCCATCGGCCTTCGTGACGACGCCGGCAACTTCCGGGGCTCCTGCCTTGAGAGTTGCCGGCGTTTTCGTGTTCGCCATCCCTCATCAAGGAGAGTTGAATGTGACGTCATCGCCACCACTGTCAGGATGTCATCGCCCACGCAGGCTTTGGCTTGCGTGGGCAGCCCGACAGGTGCCGACGACAGGCACTGACTAGAGGTACAATGCGCGACAGTTGCCGAATCCGCGTTTCTTTCTCCTTCTTACGCCACTACCAGGAGTCTTCATGTCTGCCTCTTCACCCGCTCCTCGTCGCGCCATCCGTGATCGCGAGCTTTCGGAAAGTGCATCGCAGGCAGCCGGCTTGAATGTCTGTGTGCTGGGCGGCGGCAGCTTCGGCACCGCGATCGCCTCGATCGCCGCCGACAATGGTGCCAATGTCACCCAGTGGATGCGTGATGCAAGCCAAGCCGAAGAGGTCAACACCGAGCACCGCAATTCGGGCTATCTGCCGGATTTCGTCATCAACTCGGCCGTGCGGGCCACCACCGACATGGCAGAGGCCCTCAAGGAGGCGGAACTGGTGTGCGTGGCGATTCCCTCCAAGGCGTTTCGCAGTGTGGTGCGTCAAGCGCGCCCGCATCTGCGCGATGAGCAGATTCTGGTCGCGACCACCAAGGGGATCGAGAGCGAAGGCTTCACCCTGATGAGCGAGGTGCTGGAAGAGGAAACCGGCTTCTCCCACATCGGCGTGCTCTCCGGCCCCAATCTGGCCAGTGAGATCGCTCAGCGTCAGCTGACCGCGACGGTGATCGCCTCGGATGACCCCTACACCCGCGCACGCGTACAGACGGCCTTCGGCTGTGATTACTTCCGGGTCTATGCCAGCAATGATCGCTACGGGGTGGAGCTGGGCGGGGCGCTGAAGAATATCTACGCCATCGCCGCGGGCATGGCGGCGGCCCTGGGCATGGGGGAGAACACCCGCGCCATGCTGATGACACGGGCGCTGGCCGAGATGAGCCGTTTCGCCGTGGCCAAGGGCGCCAATCCGATGACCTTCCTCGGCCTGGCCGGCGTGGGGGATCTCATCGTCACCTGCTCGTCGCCATTGTCGCGCAACTATCGGGTCGGCTACGCCCTCGGGGAGGGGCGTACTCTGGATCAGGCCGTGGAGGTGCTGGGGCAGGTCGCGGAAGGTGTCAATACGGTGCGACTGGTCCAGGATGAGTCAGAGCGTCTGGAGATCTACATGCCGCTGGTGAATGGCATGGCCAAGGTGCTCTTCGAGGATGTCGATCCTCACCACATGGCCCGCGCCCTGATGGGCGGTGAGCAATCCACGGATGTGGAGTTCGTGCTGTCGCGCGAGTCCGTCAAGCAGGCGCGTCAATTGGAACCTGATGGCTCCTGAAGACTCTCAATTCCATGGCGTGGCATCGGCTGAGTGGTGCCATCCCGTTCCTCGCTCGGCGCTCCGGCCGTGCGAGCACTGTCATCGACCGGCGAGGGCGGATCTTCGTCCCGCGCGGTAGTCACCCTTCAGGAGAAAGCCATGAGTGTATTGATCATGCGTCACGGGGAGGCAGGCTCCGGCTCGCCGGACGCCAGCAGGGAATTGAGCGCCCGAGGGCGTGAAGAAGCCCGCCGCATGGGGCAATGGCTGGCGCATCAGTTGCCCGCGGAACGCCGTGCCCGTCTGACCCTCGTCGTCAGCCCCTTCACCCGTGCCCAGCAGACGGCGCAGGAAGTCTCCTCGGCGCTCAAGCTTGCCGGTGAGCAACAGACGACTCTGGAAATCATCACCCCGGATGACCCGCTCACGCCGGTGCTGGATTGGCTGCAGACCCACGTCCCGCCCTGCAGCGAGGCGCGTGAGCCGCGTGACTGGCTGATCATCAGCCACAACCCGCTGGTGTCGAGCCTGGCCAGTGCGCTGGTGGATGGCCCCGGCAGCACTCAGCTGGCCTTTGCCACCGCGAGTCTGGCGTGGCTGGATGCCGATATCTGGGCGGCAGGTCTGGCGGACCTGCACCACTTCGTCAGCCCGGCGGAGCTTGACTGAACACGCGCAGGCGCGTGCCCGGGACCGTGCCCGGGACCGGGACATGAGCTTCAGACGCAAGCGCCCCCGTCAGCCATTCGCTGTCGGGGGCGCTTGCGTTGCGTCATCCGAAGGGTGCTAGACCAATCCGCTCAGCTTGAGGAGGAAGATGCCCAGGGTGATGGTGAGCGCGGCCATCAGGGTACTGATGGCGATGATGTTGGCGGCGAGGCGATCATTTCCGCCCATGGCCCGCACCATCACGAAGCTTGCCGCCGCCGTCGGTGAGGCGAAGAACAGGAACAGCACACCGAGTTCCGTGCCGCGAAAGCCCAGCAGCACGGCGAAGGCCGTGGCCACCAGTGGCACGCTGATCATCTTCATCAGGCTGGCACTCAGCGCCAGCTGGCGGCCTTCGCGCAGTGAGCGCATCGAGAGGGTGCCGCCGATGCAGATCAGCGCCAGCGGCAACGTCATGCGCGCGAAGTAGTCGCCGGAGGTTTCCAGCCACTGGGGCAGCTGCCAGCTGAACGCCGCGAAGGGCAGCGCCGCCAGGACACCGAGAATCAGCGGGTTGGTGATGATGCCGCGCGCGATGGCACTCCAGCTGGTGCGGCCATCGCCCAGATAACTCGATAGCACCACCACTGACAGCATGTTGTAGGACAGGATGACGACGCCCATCAGGATGCCGCCCATCGACAGGCCGAGATCGCCATAGAGGTTGGCTGCCAGTGCCAGCCCGACGATGGCACAGTTGCCACGAAACGCCCCCTGGACGATCTCGCCGCGCTCCTTCAGCGGAATGCGCCAGATGGCCCAGCCCCACAGCAGCAGGAAGGTCCCAAGCGTGGCGCAGGCGAAGTAGAGCAGCATGCCGGGGCGCAGGGCGTGATCGAGGTCCGCTCGCACGATGGACAGAAACACCAGTGCGGGCATGGTGCCCTTGAAGACCAGGGAAGAGGCGGTGCCGATGAAGGTGTCATCGATCCAGCCGAGACGCTTGAGACCCAGTCCCAGAAATACCATCGCGAAGACCGGCACGGTGATGTTGAGTGTCGCGACGAACAGCGCCAGCATGTCGTTCATTCCAGTCTCTCGCTCATGTCAGTCCGCCCTCAGATCAGCCAGAAGCCGGTGATCAATGCTGCCGTCAGCAGTGCCCAGAACAGGCGATTGCGCAGGCGTGTGTCACGCTGCGGGCGCCTGGTCGAGCGCTCGTCCGTGGAAGACTCCAGGTCCTCGGGTGTCGGTGAGGCGTTCGAACGGGAGCCGGAAGAGGGCGAGTTGACGTGCGGATCGGGCATGGGAACTCCTGGAAGGGTGAGCGCGTGGTCCCGGCGCCTCACGGATGTCCGGCGCCTCGCCTTGCGGCAGAATAGCGCCAGCATATCAGGATTTTGCAGCGCAGCAGACTGGAAGGCGCGCGCCCGGCTTGGCGAGCGCAGGCTGTCCGCTTACCCTGTGCTGCAATCTTTCGGGCGCAGGCCCCACATCATCACAAGGAGCGGGTAACTTGCAGGACCCATACGCGACCTCTGCCGCATCGTCTTCCGTGCCCTTGCCCCATCAGCCTGCGCCTGTGCCACTGCTGGCAAGCCGGGGGCTGGGGCGTCAATTCGGCCTTCACCAGGCCGTGTCCGGACTTTCCTTCAAGGCCTTTCGCGGCGAAGTGATCGGCCTGCTGGGGCCCAATGGCGCCGGCAAGACCACCAGTCTGCGCATGCTGGCAGGCACCCTGGCGGCAACCGATGGCGAACTGTCGCTCGAGGGAGAGGCCTTCGATGGGCGAGCCGGTCAGCGTCAGCTCAATCGCCTGAAGCGACGGATCGGCTATCTGCCGGAAGGGGCGCCACTGTGGCCGCAGCTTACCGTGCGCGAGACGCTCGAGTGCGTCGCGGGCCTGCATGGTCTGTCGCGCAGGACTCGCAAGGAGCGCCTGCCTGCCTTGATGGATCGCCTCGACATCACGCCCTTCGCCAATCAATTGTGCGCCGTGTTATCCAAAGGCTATCGCCGGCGCGTGGCACTGGCGATGGCGCTGACCCATGACCCGGACATCCTGCTGCTGGATGAGCCCACCGATGGGTTGGACCCGCTGCAGAAGGACAGCGTGCGCGCCTTCATACGTGAGCTGGGGCGCGAGCGTCTGATCATCGTCTCCACTCATCTGCTGGAAGAGGTGCCGCGCATCTGTGATCGCGTGCTGGTCATGGCCAACGGCCAGCTGGGCTTCGATGACACGCCGGCGGCGCTGGCGGCCCTGTCCGTCAGCGAGGCGGTGCCCATTGCCTATCGTGAGCGACTCGGTGCCGCTCATGGCGGCACGTCGCCCCTGCCGGTGTGGCGGGTGATCCTGAGCCGTGAACTCAGCGAGCTGGAACTGGCCAGCGTCTCGCGGCTGCCCGGTGTCGCGGCCATCACCGCCGTGTCGCCCGAGGGCGCCGAGCGAATGTCCCGCTCAGGGCGACGCCTGATGGCGGACCCGGCCTATCGACTGGTGGGCAGGCCCGGGCAGGACCCGCGCTCCGCGCTGGCGCGGTGGTGCAGCTACATGCAGATACGGCTCGACGAGTGCGTGCATGAGCGGGGGGACATCGAGGTGGCATTCCGTCAGCTGGTGGCGCGCATGGCCGAGCAGCCCGCGCCATTGCCGCGCGTGAAGCGCCCCCTGGATACGGATCAGGAGGTGTCGTCATGATGGCGCTGGTGCGGCGTGACCTGCATCAGGCAATGACCCAGGGGGCCAGCTGGTCTCTGCTGGTGGTGATGGCGGTGCTGGCCCCGCTGGGGGCCTTCGAGGTCGGTGATCTTCTGGCACGTGATCGTGCGGACCTGGGAGCGCTGTGGCAGGTATTGCCATGGCTGCTGGTGCTATGGACACCGTTGCTGGCCCTGCGTGGCTGGCCGGAAGAGCGCGCCAATGGCCTGCTTGAATGGCTGTCAGGGCTCGGGCTTGGTCCATGGCGGCTGGCGGGCGCCCGCCTGGCAAGCGCCTGTGTGCTGGGCTGGCTGGGCCTGGCGATGACGGCACCGTTGCTGGTGCTGATCCACTGGCTGGGCGATCCCGATCTCGGCCTTGTGCTCAGCGGGTATCTTGGCATGGCGCTGTTGGTGATGGCACTGGCAAGTCTCGGTCAGGCGCTGGCGGTCCGTGCGCCCTCGGCGCTCTCGGCTTGGCTGGGGGCACTGGTGCTGGGGCTGGCGTTGATGCTGCCGGGCACGCCGGCGGTGACTGCTCAGCTGGCGCGTCATCTGGCGCCACACTGGGTGCAGCTGCTGGATCTGATCAGTCTGCCGGCCCATCTCACGCCCTTCAGCGAAGGGCGCCCCGCGCTGCTGGATGTCGGCTACTTCCTGTCGTTGACCCTGGCCGGTCTGGTGCTGCAGGTGCGTGGCCTCAAGCAGGAGCGCAACACGCGTCGGCAGGCGCCCCAGTGGCTGGTCGCCCTGGCCGTGGCATCAAGTGTCACGGCCGTGCTGCTGGCCGCCCAGCGTCTGCCCGCCATGGTATCCCCGAACGCGTCCAATCCGCTGATCACGGCGCATGACCTCACCGATACCCGCCAGCACAGCCTGAGCCCTGCCAGCCGGGAGCTGCTGTCGCGGCTGACATCCCCCGTGACGCTGACCTTCGCCTACAGCGAGCGCTTTGCCGCGGACCTCCCGCAGCTGCGGGAGCTGGCGACACGTATCGAGACGCGCCTGGGCGCCTTCGCGCGTGAGCCTCAGGTGCGCCTGAAGCGGGTGGACCCGCAGCCGGACAGTGCCGATTTCACGGATCTCGAGGCCCAGGGACTCACGGCGCTTTCGCTGCCTGGCGGTGAAAGAATGCTGTTCGGTCTGATCATCGATGGCCCCTATTCCGAGCGCCGTGCGATCCCGATGCTCAAGGCCTCCGATCTCGGCGGACTGGAAGCGCAGGTCGCGCGTCAGATCCAGGAAGTCTCGCGCACCCAGCCACCCCGTCTGGGCGTGATCTCCAGCCTGCCGGTGATGGGTCAGCCGAGCATGGAGCAGGGCCGGGCACTGGGCAGCTGGGGGCTGATGGAACGTCTCAATGCCCGCCTGCGCATCGACTGGCTGTCCGGCGGGGATGACCCGGCGCGCCCGATCGCCGATCAGGATGCGCTGCTGGTGATCGCCCCGCGCCTGTTGCCGACTGAGACGCTGACGGCGATCCGCGACTATCTGGATCGTGGTGGGCGAGTGCTGATGATGCTGGACCCGCTCCCCGAGATGCTGGATCAGCCAGCCCCGGCCTCCGAGGCTCTGAGCGCCTTGCTGGCCCATGCAGGACTTGAGTCACGTTCGGGCGAGGTGGTGGCGGACACCCGACTTGCCTTGCCGATCGGTCTGCTGGACGGCACGCGCGCCCTCAGTCCGACGCTGCTTGGCATCGGCCCGGACCGTCTGTCGGATGCCTTGCTGAACCAGAATGTCGATCAGCTGGTGATGTCCAGCGCCGGTTGGCTGGCCCCGCGTGAGGAGACGGCGGAGACACCGCCAGCGACCTCGCGGCAGTGGCTGATCCGAGGGGCCGACACCACGCGCCTGCTGCCGGCCGACAAGGTGTACGCCAACCGCATGGACCCGCGGCCGTTGTCCGGCCTGTCTGGACAGGGCGTCGAGGAGGGTGGGCTGGCGGTGCTGACCCACTGGCCGGCGCCAGTGGGTCAGGGAGCGCGTGACGACGGGCATGAAGACGGGCGTGAGGGCCAGCTGCTGGTGGTCAGCGATGTCGACATGGCCAGTGATCGCCTCTGGCGGCGCAGCGCGGCGGACGGCAGTGAGCGCGAGCTGAATGCCAATGCCCGTTGGCTGGAGAACGCGGTGGATGTGCTGGCGGGCAGCCCGGAGCTGGTGGCGCTGCGTGCCGGTGCCCATCAGGTGCGCGAGCTGACGCGACTGCATCAGCTGGCGGATCGCCAGGCGGCCGAGGAAACCCGTCTGCGCAATGACTGGCAGTCGCGCCTGAGTGCACTGGGGGCTGCCCCGGTGGCCGACAAGGCGGAGGCGACACGCCAGCGAACGGCATTGGATGACATGCAACAGGCGTTCGAGAGCGCACTCGCGCGCCAGCAGCGCGCGGCGAATGCCGAGCGTGATGATCTGCGTCGCAGGCTTCGTCTCTGGACCTTGCTGGCGCTGCCGGTGTTGCTGGGCCTGTTGGGTGAGCTGATCTGCTGGCGGCGCTATCACGCGAGTCGTCGAGCGGGCTATCGCCCTGCCGGGCGACTGTCCGGCCATCGTCAGCCCGGTCGTCATCGCCTCGGTGGCGGGGGACTGTCCGCGTCCACCAGCGCCGAGACGGCGTCGGCAACCGGCAGACCGGACTCATCCAGCACGTCTGACCGAGCCGCTGAGGATCATCGCGGCGAGCGCCGCAGGGGAGATGACGCATGAGTCGCTTCAATCGCGCCGGATGGGCGCTGACAGCACTGGCCTCGTTGCTGGCGATCGGGGCTCTGACGCTCGGCCCGCGTGAGTCGGGCTCGTTTCCGGATGCCGGGCCAGGCGCTCCGCTTCAGGAGGGCGAGGCCTCAAGCGCCATCCTGACACCGCTGCCGGCGTTGTCGCATGTCGCCGCGACGGCGCAGAGAATCGGCATTCGTCGCCATCCCGATGAGGCGCAGGACTGGCTGAGTCTGACGCGAGACCCGAAGGGGGATTGGCAGCTGGCATCACTGGGCAACTGGCCGGCGCGTCAGGACAAGGTGACCGGGCTGCTGCACCAGCTGAGCGAGGCACGCCTGCGCACGCGCAAGCCCGCGACTGACCAGGCGCTTCAGGCGCTGGGGCTGGCGGGGCAGACTCCGGTAGTGAATATCACCGGCAGTGATGGTGAGGTGAGTCTGCAACTGGGCGGCACGCCGTCGGCTGCCCGCAGTGGTGCTGATGCCTTGCCGGGGCGTTACGTGCGCTGGCTTTCGCTGCCGGACTCGCCGGTGCTGGAACTGTCTCGTGACATCGGCTTGCCGGACTGGCGGGGCGGCCTGGCGGCAAGCGAGGTGCTGGATCTGTCCGCATTGCTGCACGAGAAGCAGGGGCCGCCCGCGCTGAGTCGTGTGGAGGTGCGTCTGGCGCCTCATCCGCAGGCATCCCATACCCCGCACACGCGGGGGCTTGCCCCCGACAGCGCGGCGGCCGAGGCCCTCATGGCGGCGCTCTCGCCCCTGAACCAGAACGATCTGCGCCTGCGTGTCGCGCAGGCGGACTGGCAGCCGGCGGTCACGCTGACCCTGAACTGGTCCCACGCTGCGCGGCAGTATCGCCAGCCGCCATCGCGGGATGATCACCTGCAGCTGACGCTGTCCATCGCATCCGGCAGCAAGCCCTGGGCGCGTCTGACCCTGGAGGGTACGCGCTGGCCGGCGGCTCTGGTACGGCGTCTCGCGGCGGTGGAGATCCAGGTCAACGGTGCGCTGCGCGAGCGCTTGATCGGTCTGGGCAAGGTCATCGAGACCCATACCGGGCCTCATCCTGGCGTGTCCGCTGGCTCGGCAGAGGCGGGCGGTGGCCTCCAGGCGGGCAGACTGTCGCCAACGGCGATTCAGGCCGCTCTGCAGGCGGCTTCCCAGGCGAGCGAAGAGGTGGCTTCGACGGCGGATGCCAGGTCTGCCGCGCAAGGTGAGACATTAGGCGAGTAGCGTGGTGGCGGTGGGGCTGGCATGCTGGGAGACTGGGTCAAACGACCGTTTGCTCTGTGGCATCCGGCGACACCGCCATGCAAGGTGAGGAGACTTCATGATGACAGTGCCATCCCGCAATGCCTCATCAGCATCCGCTGGGCAAGCCGCCGTGGCGGGGGCCGTAGAGGTCACGCCGCAAGCGGAGCCTCGGGAGGTGTCCGAGCCGCGAGAGTCACGTCCGCTGCTGGCGTTTGCCCATGCCAATGGCTTCACCGGCGCCTGTTACAACAGCCTGCTGGCCCCGTTGGCAGAGTCGTTCGATCTGCTGCCGGTGGACAGGCTGGCGCATGATCCCGCCTACCCGGTGGGGCGCAATCTGATCGCGCTGCGGGACGAATGGCTGGCCTGTCTGGACACGGCGCTGGGGCCGGTAGGCACGCCGGACAGTCGCAAGGTCATCGGGGTAGGGCATTCGCTGGGAGGCGTGGTCAACTACATGGCCGCGCTCAAGCAGCCGGCGCGTTTCCACTGCGTCATCCTGCTTGACCCGCCCTTGATGCTGGGACGTGATGCCATCGGCCTCAAGATCGCCAAGCGCTTCGGTTTCATCGACCGTGTCACGCCGGCAGGGCGCACGCGTGGGCGGCGCGCCCGTTGGGATTCGCCTCAGGCGATGCATGATTACCTGCGTCGCCGCTCGCTGTTCGCCAACTTCACGCCCCGGGCACTTGCGGACTACATCGAGCATGCCACGCATCGCCACGGCGATGGCAGCCTGTCGCTGAGCTTCGATACGCGTCACGAGGTGGAGATCTTCCGCCATCTGAGTGATCACCTCACGGGCTCCGTGGCCAGGCTCAAGGTACCGGTGAAGATACTGGCAGGTGAGCAGTCGGACCTCTTGACGCCACCGCGCATCGCCAGGCTCCAACGGGCCGGGCTTGAGGTCGCCACGGTGCCGGGCGGACACATGTATCCCTTTGAGCATCCTGATCTGACGCGTGAGGCGCTGCTGGCGACCCTCATGCAATTGGCACCGGAGTTGATGGCATGAATTGCACGACGGGCACATCACGCCCATCCCCTCGTCCCTTGACGTTCACGCGGCGCTGCGGCGGCGAGATAGCGGCGCTGGAGTGGTGCTCCGAGCAGGCCAGCGCTGACGCCTCGGTATGGCTGGCGCTGCACGGCTGGCTCGACAATGCCGCCAGCTTCACGCGCCTGGCACCTCTGCTGTGTGAGCGACTGGGCATCCGGATCGTGGCCATCGACCTGGTCGGGCATGGTCGCTCGAGTCCCCAGGGGCCGGATGGCGACTATGCGGTGTGGGATTATTGTCACGATGTCATCGAAGCGCTGGAAGGGTTGCGAGGCGAGGGCATGCCGGAGGCACCGGTCACCTTGCTGGCGCACTCGCTTGGCGCTGCCGTCGCCGGACAAGTTGCAGCGGCCCTGCCGGAGCTTGTCGCACGACTGGTGCTGATCGACGGTATCGGGGCGCTGGCGACACCGGCTGACGAGGTGGTGGGGCAGTTGCGCCGTGGCCTGCTGGCGCGTCATGCGCGTCCGCTCTCGCGAGAGGCCTCAGGGAGCCAGCCGTCGCGTCGTGCGCACTATCGTGGCATCGAGGAGGCGGTGGCGGCGCGTGTGGCCGGTGGCGTCACGCCCGTGGATGCCGAGACGATACGCCCGGTGGTCGAGCGCAACCTCGAACCCCTCGAAGAGGGCTGGCGGCTGTGCAGTGACCGTCGTCTGCTCAGACCCTCGGTGATGCGCTATACCCCGGAGCAGGTACTGGCGCTGCTGGCCGCCGTCAATCAGCCGGTGCTGCTGATCGAGGGGGAGCAGGGTATCCTGAGAGAGCGGCCCGAAGCGCAGCTGGCGCGAGCGGCCGTGCGCGGGCTGGAGCGTTGCGTCCTGCCCGGCGGCCATCACCTGCATCTGGAGCCGGGACATGTCGTGGCGGTCGCGGCACGGATCATCGACTGGACCGTCGCGGGGGAGTAGTCCGTCGCGCCAAGGTCATCCTTCATCATCGTCATCGGGAGACATGCCATGGCCAAGCGCAAGACCATCGCCCTGGCACTGGGGAGTGGCGGGGCACGCGGTTATGCCCATATCGGTGTCATCGAGGAAGTGCTGGCGCGGGGCTACGACATTCGCGCCATCTCCGGCTGTTCCATGGGCGCGCTGGTGGGCGGTATCTATGCCGCCGGTCAGCTCGACGCCTATCGGGACTGGGTGTGCAAGCTGGATTATTTCGATGTGCTGCGACTGGTGGACGTGACCTGGAGCCCGATGGGCGCCATTCGCGCCCGTCGCATCATGGAAGAGCTGGAGGCCCTGATCGGGGATACGCGCATCGAGGACCTGCCGATACCGCTCACCACCGTCGCCACGGACCTGATCGCGCAGAAGGAGGTCTGGTTCCAGAGCGGCAATCTGCTCGAGGCGATCCGGGCCTCCATCGCCGTGCCGGGGGTGATCACGCCGGTGCAGCGCGATCGCAAGATGCTGGTGGATGGTGGATTGATGAATCCGTTGCCCATCACGCCGCTGGTGGCCGCGCATGTGGATCTGGTGCTGGCGGTGAATGCCACCGCGCACTCGCCGCGCAACCAGACGCTGGAGCAGATGCTGCCCCCGGCGGAGGCGGCCGAAGAGGAAGCACGCGAGGCCGCGCTGCAGGCGCAGGAGGGCGGATTCGGCGACTGGCTGCGTGGCGTGCGCCGCAGTGCCGAGCGCATGTTCTCGGCCGAGCGTGAGACGACGCAGCCTCCTGAACTCGCCGAGCCACCGCCATCCTCCACCTCGGCGGTGAGCCCCTTGGGCGGCGTGCCGCTGCCGCCGGGAGGCAGTCTCGCCCCGCCCTTCACGGCCTTGTCGGAGGCGCCGGAGACGGAGCCCGCCACCAGCGCGGGCGCGACCCTGAATGATGTGCTGAATCAGGCCGTGAAGGAGGGCCGGGACGCCGCTGATCCGCGCGAGGCGCAGGGGCGTCAGAGTGAGAATCGGGAGTCGCGGCGGCTCGCGGAGATCGAGGAGGGAGTCGACGACGACAATTCGCCGGAGCAGGCCTGGGGCAAGCTCGACATGATGATGCGCTCCTTCGATATCACCCAGGCGACACTGGCCAAGTACAAGATCGCCGGGTATCCGCCGGACATTCTGGTCGAGATCCCCAAGACGGTGTGTGGCGCCTACGAATTCCATCGGGCCGAAGGCCTGATCAAGCTGGGCCGTCACCTGGCCGCCGAGGCGCTGGATCGTTATGAGAAGGGGCTGGATGGCTAGGAGGTCGATGAGCACGCGGCAATGACGCAAGCCCCCGCCAAACGAGATTGGCGGGGGCTTTTGGCATGTGGCTCAGGCTGACGCTGACGCGCTGGTTCAGCCCTTGATCCATTTCTCGAAGATGGCGGCCTGCTCGCCGGTGCCCTGCATCTGGGTCAGCCACTGGTCAACGTAGGCCTTCCAGATATTGTCACCCAGCGGCAGCAGATAGCCCTTCTGGGAGAAGGTGAATGGCGCATCAGGATGCACGCTGCACAGCGCCGGGTGACGGCTGGCCTGCAGCTGGGTCTCGATGGCATCCGTCACCATCACGTCGGCGCGGTCTTCGATGATGTTGTTGAAGATGGTGCGGTTGTCGTTATGCGCGACGCGCGTGGCATCGCTCAGGAATTCATTGGCGAAGCGCTCGTTGGTGCCGCCCGGATTGACGGTGATGCGCACGCTCGGCTGATTGATCTGGGCGACGGTCTGGTACTTGTCGACATCTTCACAGCGCACGATGGGCGTCTTGCCGCCGGTCTGGTAGGGCAGGCTGAAGTAGGCCTGTGCCTGACGATCCAGCTTGATCGAGATACCGGACATGGCGATGTCGCACTTGCCGGAGGTGAAGTCTTCCATCAGCGTCGGCCAGCTGGTCGGAACCGTCTCGACGCTTGCGTCCAGGCTTGCGGCCAGCGAGGCGGCCATGTCGAGATCGATGCCCTCGAACTCGCCGTCGTCTTCACGATGGCTGAAGGGGGCATAGTCACCGGTGGTGCAGACCTTCAGCACCTGAGTCTCCTTCACGCGGGAAAGCGTGCTGTCGGCCAGGGAATCGCTGGCGGCAGCGGGCATGGCAAGCGTCAGTGACAGGGTGGCTGCGGTCACGCCGCTGAAGATGGCGGTGGAGCGCGCGCGGCGTGAGGGCTGGCGTGTGGAGTGTTCAGCGTTGGGTGTCATCGGGGTGTTCCCTTGTCGTTATGGTGGCAGGCTCGGCGTGAGGCCTGCTTCAGATGTTCCGTTGCTCAGGTGTTCAGATGCTCAGATGTCCTGTGTCGCTACTCCGTGGCGTGGCGATGGAGGGGCTCGCTCAGTCCATCAGCGGATCACGGCCCTTGCTGCGCAACAATACATAAACTGCGCCGCTGCCGCCGTCCAGCTCCAGCGCCGAGGTGAAGGCCAGCACGTCCGGCCACTGGCGCAGCCAGGCGTTGACGTGGCTCTTGATGATCGGGTGATCCGCCATGCCGGTCCACGCCTTGCCATGCACGACCAGCACACAGCGTGAGCGCCGCGCGATGGCGTCATCGATGAAGGATTCCAGCTCGCTGCGCGCCTGCTCCAGTGTGTAGCCGTGCAGATCGAGACCGGCTTCCCAGGCGATCTCGCCGCGCTTGAGGCGCTGGCGCTGGCGGTAGGGGAGGTCCGGTACCGCGAAGTCGAGCAGCTGGCTGGGCGTGACCGGTTCGACCTGGCCGTCCGTGGTGCGCGATGGCGTGCCGAGCGTGTCGGTCGAGGCTTCGCTGGCGGCAGCGCGACGCGCGGCCAGTCGGGCCTGCTCGTCCCGGCTGAGCGGCTTGCGGCCGGGGTCTGCCCGGTTGCTGGTGATCTTGCGCACGCCGGCCTGTTTGAGGGCGGCGCGGAAGGCGTTGAAATCGTCGCCGTCATCCGAGCTGTCGTCGTGTCGGGGGGGCATGGCTGGGGGCTCCGCAAGCGGTGAATGGCAAGGGGCGCAGTATAGCGTGGCTGTCGGTGCTGTGAAGCACCGCGCCGTGCCGTACAAGGTCAGTGGCGTCCCATGATGTCGCGCACGTCACGCGCGGTGACCATGGCGCGTGCAAGGGTCGCCGCCACGCCTCGTGAACGCTACAATGCCTGCGCGAGACGCCACCGACGCTTCATGACTGGCGGCGCTCGTTGTCCATCTGTCCGCTTACAGGAATCACCGTGTCCACTACTTCCGCGTCCGACCTGCGCCATCCTTCCAGCCTCAGTGAGCCGGATTCCCGTCTCGTCGAGGAGCTGGTGACTCTGCGCGACCTGATTCGCTGGGCGACCAGCGAGTTCCACGCGCACCGTCTGCACTTCGCCCACGGCACCGACTCTGCCTGGGACGAGGCGGTGGCGCTGGTGCTGGGTGCGCTGCATCTGCCGTGGGACACGGACCCCGCCGTGATCGACGCGCGCCTTCTGACCATGGAGCGAGCGCGCATCGTGGCGCTGGTGCGTGAGCGCATCACCACCCGCAAGCCGCTGCCGTATCTGCTCGGTGAGGCCTTCTTCACCGGTGTGCCCTTCGATGTCGATGAGCGCGTGCTGATTCCGCGCTCGCCGATCGCCGAGCTGATCGAGAGCGGCTTCTCGGCCTGGTTCCCGGAACTGCCGCCGACTCGCGTGCTCGACATGTGCACCGGTTCTGGCTGCATCGGGATCGCCACGGCGCTGGTGATGCCGACCGCCGAGGTGGATCTGGTCGATATCAGCAGCGAGGCGCTGGAAGTCGCGCGTCGCAACATCGAGCGTCACGATGTGGCAGGGCGGGTCATCGCCGTGCAGTCGGACCTGTTCGCGGGCGTGGCCGGCAAGCGCTATGACCTGATCGTCTCCAATCCGCCCTACGTGGACAGTTTCGATCTCTCCCACATGCCGCAGGAATTCGGCCACGAGCCGGCGCTGGCGCTGGGCGCCGGTGATGATGGCCTGGATATCGTGCGCCGTATCCTGCGCGAGGCGCGTGACTACCTGACCGACGACGGCGTCTTGATCGTCGAGGTCGGCAACTCCGAGCGCCACCTGATGGACGCGTTCCCGGACGTGCCCTTCATGTGGCTGGAGTTCGAGCGCGGCGGCAACGGCGTCTTCGCCATCGATGCCCAGACACTGGACGTCTGCGCCCCCGAATTCGCCTGAAGACAGGCTCGTCTGGTGCCTTCGCTTCAGCCCCAGACCTGAAAAGCTCACGACAACTATTATCAGAACGCCGTCGGCCATGACCGGCGGCATCGCCTGAGGACCCCCTGAATGTCCGGAAATACCTTCGGCAAGCTGTTCACTGTCACCACCTTCGGCGAAAGCCATGGCCCGGCGCTGGGCGCCATCATCGATGGTTGCCCGCCGGGCATCGAGATCAGCGAAGCGGATCTGCAGATCGATCTGGACCGCCGCCGTCCCGGCACCTCGCGCCACACCACCCAGCGGCGCGAGCCGGACCAGGTGCGCATTCTCTCGGGCGTGTTCGAGGGCCGCACCACCGGCACGGCCATCGGCCTGATGATCGAGAACACCGATCAGCGCTCCAAGGACTACGGCAAGATCAAGGACCAGTTCCGTCCGGCCCACGCCGACTACACCTATCACCACAAGTATGGTGAGCGTGACTACCGTGGCGGTGGCCGCAGCTCCGCGCGCGAGACGGCCATGCGCGTCGCCGCCGGTGCCATCGCCAAGAAGTATCTGGCGAGTCACGGCGTGCAGGTGCGCGGCTATCTGTCCCAGCTCGGTCCCATCGAGCTTGAGGTCAAGGACTGGTCGCTGGTCGACACCAATCCGTTCTTCTGTGGCGATGCGGACCGCCTCGAGGAGCTGGAGCAGTACATGGACGCCCTGCGCAAGGAAGGCGATTCCGTGGGCGCCAAGGTCACCGTCGAGGCGACTGGCGTGCCGGTGGGTCTCGGTGAGCCGATCTTCGATCGCATCGATGCCGAGCTGGCCCATGGCCTGATGAGCATCAACGCCGTCAAGGGCGTCGAGATCGGGGACGGGTTCGCCGTGGTCAGCCAGAAGGGTACCGAGCACCGTGACGAGATGACGCCGGAAGGTTTCCTCTCCAATCATGCCGGCGGCATCCTGGGCGGTATCACCAGCGGCCAGACCCTGCGTGCCAGCATCGCGCTCAAGCCGACCTCCAGCCTGCGACTGCCGGGTCGCAGCATCGACGTCAACGGCGAGGCGGTCGAGGTGATCACCACTGGCCGTCATGATCCGTGTGTCGGCATCCGTGCCACGCCGATTGCCGAGGCGATGGTCGCGCTGACGTTGATGGACCACCTGCTGCGCCATCGTGGCCAGAATGCCGACGTCAAGGTCGACACACCGGTGCTGCGCGAGGTGTAAGCCGCTTGCGGCGCGGCTGAACTGCTGGCGCTGCCCAGCTGTTGAACTTGTAACGCTGCCAAGCTGCTGAACTTTTAGTGAGAAAGAGACGCCCCATCCGTGGAGTGATGCCCTGCATCCTTCGTGGCTGGGGCGTCTTGCGTGGTGGGTTGGCTTGCACAAAGTAAATAAGAAAAGGCGTAAGTAGCAGGCTGCCCTCGTGTCATTCTCGCTGCTAGACTCGAATGGCAAGCATGCCAGCGGACTCGTGCACCACGCCGTGCGCGGGCAGACAACACAAGGACACTGCCATGAAGATCAATGTCGAATTCGACCTGACGCCTCAGGAGTTTCGCCAGGCGATGGGCCTGCCGGATGTGGAAGCCTTTCAACAGGAATTGATGGAGCGCTTTCGTCGCCAGATGGAAGCGGGCGTCGAGGGCTATGATCCGATGAGCCTGCTAAAGCCGCTGATGACACCGGGGGCGGGCACGCCGTTTGCCCGGTTCATGCCGCCGGGGATGGGGGAAGGCATGGCGGGGATGGGCGGCGCGTCAGCGGCCGATTCCCCGGGGGCCTCATCCAACGAGATGGGCGACAGCATGGCCAAGGGCATGGCGGCTTTCCAGCAGTACCAGAAAATGATGCTGGATACCTTGCAGCAGTTCGGTCAGCAGGGCACGGGCAACGCCAGTGGTGGGGCCAGTGGTGGCGACAGTGAGCCCGCTGGGAATGACCCGCATGCGGGAGCTGCGCAGAAGGCGACCGCCGAGGACAGACCCAAGGCCGCCAGCGCGCGCTCACGCAGTCAGCGTGACTGATGGATGACGAGGGAAGCTGAAGGCATTGCGGTGCAGGATTATCGTCATGGGATTGCAACCGCTTCGGGAGCAGACTAGTCTTTGTGCAGTGCAGCATAATGCTGCGCTCCAAAGATGGCGCAGAGTCTTCTGCGCGCTCTTCCGGTACGGAATCCATGGGAGGAACCGTCATGCAACAGGATCAGATGTTCAACGCCTTTGCCGAGCAGGCCCGCAGCTTCTATCAGCCGATGCGCAAGCTCAACAGCCTGGTGCTCGACCACATGAGCAAGGTGGCCGAGTTCCAGATGGATGCCGCCAAGCGCTATGCCGATACCGGTTTCGAGCGTGCCCGCGCCGCGACGGAAGTGAAGAGTGTCGAGCAGCTCAGCGAATTCGGCAATCGTCAGCTGGAAGTGGCCACCGAGCTGTCTCAGCAGATGATGGACGATTCCCTGAAACTGGCGGAAATGGGCAACGAGATGCGCAGCCAGATGGAACAGGCCTATTCCGATGCGGGCAAGGAAGCCACGGACAAGGCATCTTCCGCTGCCAGCAAGGCGTCTTCCGCCACGGCGGATGCCGCGAAAGACAGCACCAGCAAGCCGGCAAGTGCCACCAGCCGCGCCAAGCAGAGCTGAAGAATCATCGAGAGGGCTGGCGCACGCGCCAGCCCTTTTTTTGGCGAGGTCAGGCATTGCCCCCATCACGGCCCGGGTGCATGCTGAGAGTCGCCCCCCCCCCCCCGAGGCGGCAAGACGACAGATGAGAGGTCTCAGCCGGCTTTCCGTCGTATTCGCGCCTCTGGCATGAATGCGACGGAAAGCGGACTGCAAGGCTCTGGCCTGCCAGAGTGAAGAGAGTCGGTGCAAGGTGCCAGTGACGGCGCCGCGAACGCCTTTCGAGGGCATTGCACTGCAGAGGTACGGAAGGATTCGGTTCGATGAAATCGTGCATGTCGGCGTTCGTTCGACAGCCATGCTTCGATAGCCAATGACAAGGAGGACGGGCGATATGGTTTCAGCCCAGCAGCAGGCACTTTCTCAGGCATTCTCTCAGGCCTTTTCCCATCTGTTCCCCGATGGCGTCGACGGCGGTGAATGGGCCGGCGTGGTACAGGAAGCCAGCACCCAGTATCAGGCTCTGATGAGTGACATGCTGGAGCGCCTGTGGCCAAGTGCTGCTGCCTCCACCATCTACGACGAGATGGGACGTTGCTTCCAGGCAGGCGCGGAGGCGCTGGCACGTGACCCCCAATTGCTGATTTCCACGCAGACCCGCCTCTTCCAGGACCAGATGGCCCTGATGCAGGGCACGCTGCGCGAGATGAGCGGTGAGAGTGTCGAGCCCGTGATCAGCCCCGCACGCTCTGATCGTCGCTTCCGCGATGAGGCCTGGCACAGCGAACCGTATTATCACTTCCTCGTGCAGCAATATCTGCTGTTCTCGCGCGCCGTGGATGAGATGCTGGCGGGCATCAAGGGATTGCCAGAGAGCCAGAAGCGCAATCTCGAGTTCTACGCGCGCCAGTACGTCAGTGCCTTCTCGCCCTCCAACTTCGCCTCCACCAACCCGGAAGTGCAGCGAGTGACCCGCGAAACCGGCGGCCAGAATCTGCTCGACGGCTTGAAGCGTCTGCGGGAAGACCTTGCCAACTCCGCCGAAGGCATCAATGTCGCGATGACCGACACCGAAGCCTTCCGTCTCGGTGACAACATCGCCGTCACGCCGGGGGATGTGGTGTTCGAGAATGAGCTGATCCAGCTGATCCAGTACCGCCCGGCGACGGAAAAGGCCTTCAGTACGCCGTTGCTGGTCGTGCCGCCGTGGATCAACAAGTACTACATTCTCGATCTGCGTCAGGACAATTCGATGATGCGCTGGCTGGTGGAGCAGGGGCACACCGTGTTCCTGATCTCCTGGCGCAATCCCGGGCCGGAGCAGAGCGATCTCACCTGGGCCGATTACATGCAGATGGGGCCGCTTGCCGCGATGGATGCCATCGAGCAGGCCACCGGCGAGAAGCAGGTCAATATCCTGTCCTACTGCATCGGTGGCACGCTGACGGCCAGCACCATGGCCTATCTCACGGCCAGGAAACAGGCGGATCGCGTGCGCTCGGTCAGTTACATGGCGACGTTGCAGGACTTCTCCGATCCCGGCGAGATCGGCGTCTTCCTCAACGAGCCGGTACTGCAGGGCCTTGAGAAGCAGATGGCGCAGGACGGCTACCTGGATGGCCGCGTGATGGCGTTCTCCTTCAATCTGCTGCGCGAGAATGACCTCTTCTGGTCGTTCTACGTCTCCAACTATCTCAAGGGCGAAGCGCCGACCGCGTTCGACCTGCTGTACTGGAATACCGACGGCACCAACCTGCCGGCCGGTACCCATGCCTGGTATCTGCGTCACATGTATCTGGAGAACCGCCTTGTGCAGCCCGGCGGTATCGAGCTGGACGGTGTGCCGATCGACCTCTCGCAGATCGAGATTCCCAGCTATTGGGTCTCCGCCCGCGAGGATCACATCGCCAAGTGGCAGACCACCTACAACGGCACCCAGCTGCCCAAGGCTTCCATCAAGCGCTTCGTGCTGGGTGGCTCAGGCCATATCGCGGGTATCGTCAATCCGCCGCACAAGAACAAGTACGGCTACGTCACCAATGACGAGCTGCCGGCGACACCGGATGCCTGGCTTGAAGGCACCGAGGCACATGAAGGCTCCTGGTGGAATGACTGGCAGACTTGGATGTCCGGCAATGGTTTCGTCGAGCCGGAACCGGAAGTCTCTGCGCGCACGCCGGGTGAGGGCAAGCTCGACGTGATCGAAGCGGCGCCGGGGCGTTATGCGCGCCAGACCATCCCCGAAGTACTCGGCCAGACTGTGCCGGAAGAGATCACCTCAGCCGCACAGGCGCAGCTCAAGACCGTGCGTGATGTGCAGGAGACGGTCGAGAAGCGCATGAATGACGCGCTCAAGCAGGTCACGCTGCCACTGGAAGAGATGGTGTCGGCAATGACAGGGAGCGCGGCGGGCAAGGCGAGCAATGATGCCAGCGACGCGAAGGGCAGCAGCTCGTCCGGTGCCTCCAGGGCGCAAGGCGCCAGCACCGGGCCTGCCGCTTCCAAGGCGGCATCAGCGGCTACTGAGTCAGCAGCGCCGGCAAGCAAGCCCGCCCCGCGCAAACGTGCTGCACCCAAGAGCACTGCTGCCAAGAGCACTGCTTCCAAGAGCGCAACGACCACCAGCAGCACGGCCAGCGACAGCACGGCAAAACCGAGCACTGCCAGCACGGCTGCCAGCAGTACAGGTAGCTCAGCGGCGAAGACCACCACGGCGAGAAAGACCTCCATGCCGCGCAAGACAGCTGCCAGCAAGACGACTGCCAACAAGACGACCGCGAGCAAGACAACTGCGGCCAAGACGACTGCGAGCAAGTCAGCCTCTGACAGCAAGCCGTCTGCGTCCGGTACCTCAACCGGCGGCGCTGCTTCCACTGCCTCGGGCTCCAGCAGCACGGCGACATCGCCCGCTGCCAAGCAGCCTGCGACACAGAGCAAGGCGGCGGCCAGTGCTCCCAAGAGCACCGCGGCAAGCAAGCCGGCGGCCTCCAGCAAGACGACAGCCAGCACCACCAAGCGCCCTGCGGCCAGCAAGTCGGCCGCCAGTTCGACGGGGAGTGCGAGCACTGGAAGCACTGCCAAGACCGCCAGCAGCACAGGTGCTGGAAGCACAGCCAAGGCTGCTGGATCTGCCGCCAAGAGTGACACTGGCAGTGCGGCGGGTGCAGATGCCAAGAGTGATACCGGCAGCGCCGCGCCCAAGCCGCGCCGTGGCCGTCCCTCCAACGCCAGCAAGACCGCCGCCGCCAAGGCAGCGGAAGAGGCCAAGAAGGACGATGCCAAGCCTGCGGCCAGCAAGACGGATGGCTCAGCGGGCAATGACAAGGACACTGGCAAGCGCTGATCAGCGGCACCACCAGCTGGACGTTCTACAGCAACGCCAGCCCTCAGGGCTGGCGTTGTGCTTTCGAAATTCGTCAGCGGTGTCTCGAGGCCGCATCCCTTGCCCCTTCCAGCAGCTCGATCATGGCGCTGGCGGCATTCGAGAGGGTGCGGTTGTTGTGATAGAGGTAGCCGAGCTGGCGCTCGATGGGGCGGTGGTCGATGGGCAGGATCTCGATCTCGTCGTCGATCATGCTTTCCGGCAGCACGCTCCAGCCCAGGCCGATGGCGACCATCATCTTGAGGGTCTCGAGGTAGTTGGTGGACATCGAGACTTCCACCGAGAGGCCGTCACGCGCGAAGGTGTCGATGACGATGCCGCGCGTGAAGGTCAGGTGGCCCGGCAGCACGGCGTCGTGCTGTGAAAGGGCGGCCAGCGGCAACGCCTTGTGTCCCGCCAGCGGGTGGTCTCGTCCGCACACGAAGCGCATCTCGTCCAGCCACACCGGCACCACCGTCAGATTGGGATCGCGATGCGGTGCCAGAGTGACGACGGCCAGTTCCAGCTCCCCATCCAGTACGCCCTGATAGGCCTGTTCCGAATCCAGGAAGCGCATGTCCATGCGTACCTCGGGATGGGACATGGTAAAGGCCTTGAGCAGTGGCGGCAGACGGTGCAGGCCCACATGGTGGCTGGTCGCCATCGTCAGGCTGCCTTTTACCTCGCCGGACAGATTGCGCAGCGCGCGCCGCGTGTCATCGTGCATCACCAGAATGGCACGGGCCCGCGGCAGCAGGATGTTGCCGGCCTCCGTCAGGGTGACGCGCCGCCCGATGCGATCAAACAGCCGCGCGCCGTGGAGCTGTTCCAGCTGCGCGATGCGTTTGGAGACAGCGGGTTGTGTCAGGTGCAGCTGCTCGGCCGCCAGCGAGAAGGAAGCGGTTTCCGCGACGGCAACGAAGGCCTGAAGAGAGGGAGTGTCCATGTGAGGCAGCTATCCTGTCATGAGGGCGTTCAGAAGAATGATCTTCCGTGCGATCAGGGGGAATGTCGGCTGAGACAATGGTATTCCTTTTGGGAATCCAAAGCATGAAAAACATGAATTGCTTTTATTCATCGCCGCCGAGTACTCTTGATGACACAGGACGCGGCGGCGATGCTCGAGCCTCTGGTGGCAAGCCACCTGCGACATGGCTCGCACGACCGCCCCGCCATCAACACTGGACGACACACCTCATCAAGGGGCCGCCACGAGCCCCGAGGCAGCAAGCGCTCTTACCGTAGGGCGCCACGAGGAGACACGACATGGCCAGTCAGACCCTTTATGACAAGTTGTGGGACCAGCATCTGGTCAAGCAACGTGAAGACGGTACTGCACTCATCTACATCGACCGTCACCTGCTGCACGAAGTGACGTCGCCGCAGGCCTTCGAAGGGCTGCGTCTGGCCGGTCGCAAGCCGTGGCGTCTGGATGCCAACCTGGCAACGCCGGACCACAACGTGCCGACCTCTCTCAAGGAGCGCGCTGCCGGTATCGCGGGGATCGAGGATGAAACCTCTCGCATCCAGGTGCAGACCCTCGACGACAACTGCAACAGCTTCAACATCGAGCAGTTCACCATCAATGATGCGCGTCAGGGCATCGTGCACGTGGTCGGGCCGGAGCAGGGCGCAACCCTGCCGGGCATGACCGTGGTGTGTGGCGATTCCCACACCGCGACCCACGGTGCCTTCGCGGCACTCGCTCACGGTATCGGCACCTCCGAGGTCGAGCACGTGCTCGCCACCCAGTGTCTGATCCAGCGCAAGATGAAGAACATGCTGGTGCGCGTCGATGGTCGTCTCGGCACTGGCGTCACCGCCAAGGATGTCGTGCTCGCCATCATCGGTGAGATCGGTACCGCCGGCGGTACCGGCTATGCCATCGAATTCGGCGGCTCCGCCATCCAGGACATCTCCATGGAAGGCCGCATGACCATCTGCAACATGGCCATCGAAGCCGGTGCACGGGTCGGTCTGGTCGGGGTCGATGACATCACCATCGATTACCTGCGCGACCGTCCCTATGCGCCGAACGCCCAGCAGTGGGAAGCGGCCGTGGCCGACTGGCGCAATCTGGTCTCCGATGCAGACGCCGAATTCGACAAGGTCGTCGTGCTCAAGGCGGAAGACATCGCCCCGCAGGTCACCTGGGGCACCAGCCCGGAGCAGGTCACCAGCGTCAATGGCGTGGTGCCGGACCCGGCAGCCGCCAACGATGACACCGAAGCGCGTGGCATCACCCGTGCGCTCGAGTACATGGGCCTCAGCGCTCAGCAGAAGATCACCGACATCAAGCTGGACCGCGTGTTCATCGGCTCCTGCACCAACTCGCGTATCGAGGACTTGCGTGAAGCGGCGCGCGTGGCCGAAGGCCGTACGGTCGCCAAGAGCCTCAAGCAGGCGATGGTCGTGCCGGGCTCTGGCCTGGTGAAGGCACAGGCGGAAGCCGAAGGACTGCACGAGATCTTCCTCGCCGCGGGCTTTGAATGGCGCGAGCCGGGCTGCTCCATGTGTCTGGCGATGAACGCCGACAAGTTGGGCGCCGGCGAGCATTGTGCTTCCACCTCCAACCGCAACTTCGAAGGCCGTCAGGGCTTCGGTGGGCGTACGCACCTCGTCAGCCCGGCCATGGCCGCCGCTGCCGCGATTGCGGGTCACTTCGTTGATGTTCGTGACTTTGCCCCCATTCCTACTTCCGATACCCACGCAGCCTGAGGAGGCCCGACATGGAAAAGTTCATTCGCCAGCAGGGCCTCGTGGCACCGCTCGATCGCGCCAACGTCGATACCGATCTGATCATCCCGAAGCAGTTTCTGAAGTCGATCAAGCGTACCGGCTTCGGCCCGAACCTCTTCGATGAGCTGCGTTATCTCGATGAGGGCTATATCGGACAGGACATCAGCAAGCGTCCGCTGAATCCGGATTTCGTGCTCAATCAGCCGCGTTACTCAGGCGCAAGCGTGCTGCTGGCACGTCGCAACTTCGGTTGCGGCTCCTCGCGGGAGCACGCGCCCTGGGCACTGACCGACTTCGGCTTCCGTGTCGTCATCGCGCCGAGCTTCGCCGATATCTTCTACAACAACTCGTTCAAAAATGGCCTGTTGTTGATCACCCTCGACGAGGACACGGTGGATCGCCTGTTCAAGGAAGCCGAAGCGGTGGAAGGGTATCGTCTGGATATCGATCTCGAGGCGCAGGCCGTCATCACGCCGTCCGGTGAGTCGATCCCCTTCGAGGTGGACAGCTTCCGCAAGCATTGCCTCATGGAAGGCCTGGATGACATCGGTCTGACCCTCAAAGATCAGGACGCCATCGACAGCTTCGAGACGCGTCATCGCGCCGAGCGTCCGTGGCTGTTCCGCGATGGCAAGACGGCCTGATCTGTCCAGCGTCACGCCAGTCAGCGCCGAAGTCGCAACACATTCGTCATGGCTCGCCGTCCAGAGTGGCAGCGAGCCCAGTCTCAGCACCGGCGGTGAACCGTCGGTCTTGCCGGATGCTCTCCGGCCCAAGGAGTTCCAGATGAGCCGCAATATCCTGATTCTGCCCGGTGATGGCATTGGCCCGGAAATCACGGCCGAAGCCGTGAAGATCCTTGAAGCCGCACGCAGCGAAGGGCTGGACATCACGCTGAGCGAAGGCAAGGTCGGTGGTGCAGGGTATGACGCGGCGGGCCATCCGCTGCCGAAGGACACGCTGGACGCCGCCAAGGCGGCAGACGCCATCCTGCTCGGCGCGGTCGGTGGCCCGCAGTGGGACAAGCTCGAGGACATCTCGCTGCGTCCGGAACGCGGCCTGCTGGGGCTGCGCAAGGAGCTTGAACTCTTCGCCAACCTGCGTCCGGCAATTCTCTACCCGCAGCTGGCCGAGGCCTCCAGCCTCAAGCCGGAAGTGGTGTCCGGTCTGGACATCATGATCGTGCGTGAGCTGACCGGTGGCATCTACTTCGGCCAGCCGCGTGGCATCGAGGCGCGCGACGGACAGCAGGTCGGCTACAACACCTACGTCTACTCAGAATCCGAGATCGAGCGTATCGGCCGTACCGCCTTCGAGATGGCCCAGAAGCGCAACAAGAAGCTGTGCAGCGTCGACAAGGCCAACGTGCTGGAAGTCACCATGCTGTGGCGTGACGTGATGGAGCGCATCTCCGCCGACTACCCGGATGTCGAGCTGTCGCACATGTACGTCGACAACGCCGCCATGCAGCTGGTGCGCGCACCGAAGCAGTTCGACGTGGTGGTCACCGGCAACATGTTTGGCGACATCCTCTCGGATGAAGCCGCGATGTTGACCGGTTCCATCGGCATGCTGCCGTCCGCCTCGCTGAATGCCAGCGGCCAGGGTATGTATGAGCCGTGCCACGGCAGCGCGCCGGACATCGCGGGTCAGGGCATCGCCAACCCGCTGGCCACCATCCTGTCGGTGGCGATGATGCTGCGCTACTCGCTGAATGAAGCGGCGTGGGCCGAGCGTATCGAGAAGGCCGTCGGTGTGGTGCTGGATGAAGGGCTGCGTACCGCCGATATCGCCTACGCCGGCACTCGCAAGGTCTCTACCTCCGAGATGGGCGATGCCGTGCTGGCCGCCTTCAAGGCCCAGGCGTAAGGCAAGACCCGCGTGAACGCCGCTCGTGAGTGGCGTTCACGCGAGATGATCATGAGGAAGCCTGGCGTGCGTCGCTGGGCTTTCGTGTCAGGACCTGCGGCTGGAGCGTTGGGCAAGGCTCGCCTCGTGTGAGTTGCCTGTGCTCGCTGCGGGTCATTCCTGTGCCGGGAGCTTCGGTGTCTTCCGTGTTCCCGGCCGTGCATGAACAAGGAGAACAAGCATGTTGAAAGTCGGATTTGTCGGTTGGCGTGGCATGGTCGGTTCCGTGCTGATGCAGCGCATGCGTGATGACAACGATTTCGCCGGTATCGAGCCGATATTCTTCTCCACTTCCCAGGTCGGTCAGGCCGGCCCGGATGTGGGCACGCCGGTGCCGGCGCTCAAGGATGCCAACGACATCAACGAGCTGAAGGCGCTGGACGTCATCGTCACCTGTCAGGGCGGCGACTACACCAAGCAGGTGTTCGGCCCGCTGCGTGAAGCCGGCTGGAAGGGCGACTGGATCGATGCGGCCTCCACCCTGCGCATGGAAAAGGATGCCGTGCTGGTGCTGGACCCGGTCAACCGTCACGTGATTGATGAGAAGATCGGCGCCGGCGCCAACACCTTCGTAGGCGGCAACTGCACCGTCAGCCTGATGCTGATGGGCCTGGGTGGCCTGTTCGAGGCCGGCATGGTCGAGTGGATGACCTCCATGAGCTACCAGGCGGCTTCCGGCAGCGGTGCGCGCCACATGCGTGAGCTGCTGACCCAGATGGGCCAGCTCAATGGCAGCGTGGCCTCGGAGCTTGCAGACCCGGCCAGCGCGATTCTGGATATCGACCGCAAGGTGACCGCCACCATGCGCGGCGATGATTTTGCGACCCAGCAGTTCGGTGCGCCGCTGGCCGGCTCGCTGCTGCCGTGGATCGATTCCCCGATGGAATCCGGTCAGACCCGCGAGGAGTGGAAGGCCGGTGTCGAGGCCAACAAGATTCTCGACAGCCAGGGCAACCCGATCATGATCGATGGGCTGTGCGTGCGGATCGGTGCGATGCGCTCCCACTCCCAGGCCTTCACCGTCAAGCTCAAGCAGGACGTGCCGCTGGACGAGATCGAAGACCGCCTGGCCAAGCACAACGACTGGGTCAAGGTCGTCGCCAACACCAAGGAAGACAGCCTCAAGCACCTGACACCGGCTGCTGCTACCGGCACCCTGACCGTTCCGGTCGGCCGTCTGCGCAAGCTGGCGATGGGTGGTGAATACCTGTCTGCCTTCAGCGTGGGTGACCAGCTGCTGTGGGGGGCCGCGGAGCCGCTCAAGCGCATGCTGACCATTCTGCGGGAACATCGCGCTGCCTGATCATCACGATGGCTGGCCCTCGCGGTTGAGTGCCATGGCGTGATGCAAGACGTCGCCCCCGACTCTTCGGAGCCGGGGGCGACTTTTTTGCGCTCGAAAATTCTGCAATCGAAAATCCTGCAATCGAATATCCATGCACTCGAACGTCCCTGACGAATGTCTTGGCGGACCATGTCCGGGTTCCCGGTCATTCCCCGAATGCCCAATGAAGGGTGATTGCGATGGTCGGTCGTGCCGATGATCGGCAGTGCCATGGGCATCAGATGACCGGCATGTCATTCCAATGACTGACCGGCTTCATTCCGGCTTGCGCATTTTTTGCGAATTTGGCTGGCGATGTTGATGCATGATGGCATCTCGTATGCATATTTGAGTATCGTGTCAGCCGGATGAGGTGGAGCTGGTCACTCCTGTCATCCGGGGAGCAGGTGGGCTATCAGAGGGGACGACGCCCGCTAGCGTTGAAATTTTTCTGGCTGAGTCGCGCCTTGCCTGAATCATGAGGCGGACTCTCTGGTATCTTATATGTAAGAATACGTAACATAATGCGCCGGCCGGACACTGAATCGGTCGCATACGAAGGGACACTCAATGGGACGCAAGCTTCCTCTCGCACTGGCGATCTCCTTCGCCATCTATAGTGCTCAGGCCTTGGCGGTCGGCATGGAATCGCCGCGATTGCGCTCGAATCTGAATCAACCGCTGGATGCCCGCATCGGCCTGACAGATACCTCCGGGCTTGATAGCAGCCTGATCAAGGCGAACGTCTCCGATGCCGCCGCCTTTGCGCGTGCCGGTGTGGACCGCAGCTATGTCAGTGATGACGTCAAGGTGGCCATCAAGCAGCAGGGCAGCCGCTATTATCTTCAGCTGACCACCAACGGGGCGGTACGTGAGCCCTATGTGGATCTTCTGCTGGACGTCGAGTGGCCCAATGGCAAGCTGCAGCGTCAGGTCACGCTGCTGTTCGATCCGGCGGGCTATTCCAGTCAGCCGGCACTGGTGACGCCTTCTGGTGCGCGCTCACGTCCGTTGGCCGACACGGGGTCGACACCCTCGCGTTCCGTGGTCTTCCGTGACAGTGGTCAGTCGTCCTCGGCAAGCGCTGCGCCCGCGGCGGGCGAAACGCCGTCAAGCATCAAGGTACGCAGTGGCGATTCCCTGTGGACCATCGCACGACGCGTGCGGCCGGATGCCGGGGTCAGCATCCGTCAGGCCATGCTGGCGATTCAGGAAGCCAATCCCAGTGCCTTCCCGGGCGGCAACATCAACAAGCTGAGGGCGGGGGTGGTCCTGAGCGTTCCCGATCGCGCCACCATGCTGGGCCGCTCGCGCACGGCGGCCGATCGCGAAGTGCGTGAGCAATATCAGCAGTGGGTCGCGGGGGCGCAAGGCAAGACCATTCCTGCTCCGGCCAGCAAGAAGACGACGCCCGCGTCTCCGAAGGATACCGCCTCGGCCAGTGAGACGCCCGCTGCAGCGCCCGCTCCCAGCGGCCCCGCCAGTGCGGGTGCTGACGGCAAGCCGCGCCTGACGCTGATCGATGAAGAGGCCACGCCGGCGAGCAAGGCGGCCGCCAGTACGCAGATTTCCGCGGGTAGCCAGCAGGCCATCGATGAGCTGTCGGATCGCCTCGAATCGCTGGAAGACCAGTTGCTGACCAACCAGCAGCGTCTGGATCAACTGGAGCAGGAGCGTGACGACCTGCGCAGTGAAGTCGCTTCATTGCGCAGTGAGGTCGGTGAGCTGCGTGCTTCCCTGGCCGAGCGTACCGAGCAGCTGGAAACGGCCAAGGTATTGCTGGCCAAGCAGAACCGTCTGCTGGTCAACAGCGGCATCACTCCCTTGACGCTACCCGAGAGTCTGGTCGCTGCCGGGGTGGATCTGGGCCAGCCGCGTGATGGTGAAGGCAATCTCGTGTTGCCCAGCCAGCCCTGGCCGCAGGCGACGTGGAAGTGGGTACAGGACAATCTGATGATGGTGGGCGGCGCGGCGGGAGCATTGCTGTTGCTGCTGTTGCTGTTGCTGCGTCGTCGCTCGGGGCCGAAGGATGACTCCAGCATGAGCTTCGCGGATGCCGTGCGTCATAACGACCAGGACCTGCAGGACCCGTCACGGGGTGCCTTTGGTGCTGCAGCGGGTACCGCTGACAGACAGGTCCCGGAAGAGACGTCCGCAGTGGCAAGTCGTGGCTCTCACACTCTTGAGCCTCTGGCCCAGCCTGAGGCCGCTGCCATCAGCGAGGCGGATATCTTCATCGCCTATGGACGCTTCGATCAGGCGCAAGCCCTGCTGGAAACCGGTCTTGCAGACGATGAGAGTCGTCAGGACCTGCGTCTCAAGCTGATGGGAGTGCATGGAGAACTTGGCAATCTCGAGGCGCTGAATCACGAAAGCGAGAAGGTATTGGCGGCGGGCAATGCAGAAGAGCGTGAAGAGGCTCAGGCGCTGCTCAACCGTTACGCCGGAATGGGTAGCCCCATGCGTGCTGCCATGGGTGGCGCGGTGGCCGCAAGCAACGTGACGCATCTCTCCGGTGTCGTCAGTCAATATGCCCAGTCCCTGCGTGTGCCATCCTCGGCCAGCGCAGCCTCTGAAAGGCTGGCGGCAGGTGGCGCGAACCTGCAGGATGATGAGCGCGAGCCGGAGGGTGACGTGTCTGACTCTTCAGGCGTAGGGCAGGACAGTGGCTCGTTCGAGGATGACTTGCACGCTGATGCCGCCGTCACGAATGACACTCCGGCAGACGTGGGAGTCGCATTCGAGCCCGGCCTCAAGGGCAAGAGTCCCGAGCACGGAAAGGCGGCACCCGATACCAGTTTCTTCAGTGACAACGTGATCGATTACCAGGCGCCGGAACTGACGCTTGACGACGGTGTGGAGCCTGCGGCAGTGGCAAGTGCCGAGAAGGCGGACGAGGCACTCAAGGGTGAGGCGGTCGAATTTACCTCCGCCTCCATCGATGAGGAAGGTGAATCTGCGAAATCCAGTGCACCTTCAGGCGACGAGGTGGCGCCTGCAAGCGCCTTTTCAGTAGCCGACGAGTTGCCGTCGCTGGATAGCATGACGCTGGAAGAGGTGGATGTCCCTCGTCGTGATATCTCGCAATTCGAGGTGGAGGAAGTGGCGTTCGAGTCCGGGGATCAGGATAATGCCTATCCCTCTGTCGGCATGGCAGGGGCAGGGGCTGGCGCCCAGGACAGCGTGGCCTTCCAGCAGCTTGAGGAAGCCCGCCAGTTGCTGGTGGATGGTGAGGATGATCAAGCGGCAGCGCTGCTTGAGCCGCTCGCCTCCGCCAGTGACGGGATGATCCGTGAAGAGGCGCTGGCGTTGATGGAGCGCTTTGGTCTGACCTGATGCCCTTTTTTACACCGCTTGATGATAATGAAAGACGCCCGGGGCGCATCGCTCTGGGCGTCGAGTATGATGGCAGCCGCTATTGCGGTTGGCAGCGCCTCAGCCACGCACCTTCCGTGCAGGAAACGCTTGAAAAGGCGCTTTCCAAGGTGGCTTCCACTCCCATCACCGTCCACTGCAGCGGGCGCACCGATTCAGGTGTGCACGCCGTGCGTCAGGTCGTGCACTTCGATACCCCCGTGGGCCGCAGCCGCAAGGCATGGCGCATGGGCGGCAACGTCAATCTTCCCCCGGATATCGGCATCCATTGGGCGGTCCCCGTTCCCGATGACTTCCATGCCCGATTCAGCGCCATCGCGCGTCGTTATCGCTACATGATCATCAATCAGCCTTTTCGGCCGGTGATGGAGCGTCACAACGCCACCTGGTGTCGTGAACCCCTGAATGTCGCCGACATGCAGGCGGCGGCCGCCCATCTGGTAGGGGAGCTGGACTTCTCGGCCTTCCGTGCGGCAGGTTGTCAGTCGCGCTCGCCACGACGCCACGTGCATTTCATCGAGGTGAGTCGTCACGGCCAGCTGGTCATGATCGACATCCAGGCGAATGCCTTCCTGCACCACATGGTGCGCAATATCGCCGGTACCTTGATGGCCATCGGGCGTGGCGAGAAGCCTGTCGAGTGGATCGTCGAGCTGATGCGCGGGGGAGATCGCACGCGTTCGAGTGCCACGGCAGCAGCCACGGGACTTCACTTCGTCGACGTCATCTATCCGCCCCGCTATGAGCTGCCCAGGGAGCCGCTCGGGCCTGGTCTGGTGGCCCATCTCGGGGAGTGGACGGGAGAGCGCCCCTTGCCGGATTGCCCGATGGTACGCTCACGCCTGGCCCGTGCCGAAGCCGAGGGTGCCGAAGAGGCTCGGGCGGCAGGCAAGCTCAGTGAAAAGGAAGCCATTCGGCTGGCAAGCGTTGCCCGTGAGGCCGAGCGTCTCAGTCGGGAACATGAACAAGCGATTCCTGCCGCAGGATCGCCTGTCGCAGGATCGCCTGTCGCACAGAATGAATCCTCACGTTGAACGGAGTGATCCCATGACCGAGATGAGCGCTCGAGCGAGCCAGCGTACCCGAATCAAGATCTGCGGATTGACACGTGAACAGGATATCGCCGGCGCCGTGGCGGCAGGTGCCGATGCGCTGGGGTTCGTGCTGTGGGCGGGCAGCAAGCGGGCGGTGGACGTTGCTCGCCTGGCGGAGCTTTCGCGCCTGGTGCCGGCATTCGTGATGCGTGTCGGATTGTTCGTCGATGCCAGTGAGGCCGAAGTGGCCGCCGCTGCCCCGCATCTCGATCTGCTGCAATTCCATGGCAACGAAACGCCCGAGCAGTGCCGCGCCGCTGGCCGCCCCTATATCAAGGCGTTGCGCATGCGTGACGGGATCGACCTGGCGGCAGAGGCAGAACGCTTCCATGACGCACGCGGTCTGCTGCTGGATGCCTATCGTCCCGGTGTCCCCGGTGGCACGGGCGAGACCTTTGACTGGTCGCGCATCCCTCGAGAATTGTCCCTGCCGGTGATCCTGGCGGGCGGGCTCGAGGCCGGCAACGTGACGGAGGCGGTCAGGCAGGTAGCGCCCCACGCGGTCGATGTCTCGGGAGGGGTAGAGTCTGCCCCTGGCGAGAAGTCATGGGAGCGCCTCCAGGCGTTCTGTCAGGCAGTACGAGCCGCCGACTGACTCCACTGATGCCCTGCGCGGCATGCCGCAAGGCCTGCGCGGGACAGGCGCAACACTGGACTCCACAAGGCAATTGGCATATCGCACTACCCGCAAGGGGGGCGAAGCCGCTACAATGTTTGCCAGAATCTGGAAAAGGGGCCGTACGACCAATGGGTTGCACGGTCTTTTCCTTTGGCGCCACTGACTTCCTCCAGCGTCCCGAGACAAGGGGGCGAAGAGGGTGTCAGTTGTTGCCCGCCACGTCCTTGCCTCCCGGAGAGGTGGGCGTGTGCCAACTCGCATGGCCGCCGACAGTCGTCGAGCGGTGCCCAGAACAGCAGCAAAACGGAAGCCTCCCCACCATGAGCTGGCTTGACAAGATTGTGCCGTCAATGAGCCGTATCCAACGCAAGGATCGGCGCACCTCCATTCCTGATGGCCTGTGGCGTAAATGCCCCAAGTGCGAAGCAGTCCTGTACCTTCCGGAGCTGACCAAGCACGACAACGTCTGCCCGAAGTGTGACCACCATCTGCGTCTCACTGCGCGTGCCCGTCTGTCCTGGTTCCTCGACAGCGAGGGTCGCGAGGAGATCGCGGCAGATCTGGAGCCGGTCGATCGCCTCAAGTTCCGCGATTCCAAGAAGTACAAGGATCGCCTGAGCGCCGCCCAGAAGCAGACGTCCGAGAAGGATGCGCTGGTCGCCATGCGCGGCACGCTTTCCGGACAGCCTGTCGTGGCCGTCGCCTTCGAATTCAGCTTCATGGGCGGCTCCATGGGGGCCATCGTCGGTGAGAAGTTCGTGCGTGCCGCCGAACTCGCGCTGGCGGAAGAAGTGCCGCTGGTATGCTTCGCGGCCTCCGGTGGCGCGCGCATGCAGGAAGCACTGTTCTCCCTGATGCAGATGGCCAAGACCTCCGCTGCGCTCGAGAAGCTCAAGCAGGCAGGCGTACCGTACATCAGCGTGCTGACGGATCCGGTCTTCGGTGGCGTATCGGCATCGCTTGCCATGCTGGGCGACCTGAACGTTGCCGAGCCGAATGCCCTGATCGGCTTCGCTGGCCCGCGTGTCATCGAGCAGACCGTGCGCGAGAAACTGCCGGAAGGCTTCCAGCGTTCAGAGTTCCTGCTCGAGCATGGCGCGGTCGACATGATCATCCATCGTCGCGACATGCGTGAGCGTCTTTCCAGCATCCTGCTCAAGCTGCAGGGTCTACCGGTCAAGGCTGACGTGCAGGCACCGGGGGTAGATGCCACGGAAGTCGTCGTCGAAGGTGAGGCTGTCGAGGCTGCACCGAGCGAGCCGCAGCCTGCAGAGCCGCGCTCCGCGGTTGACAGCGTGCTTGACGAGACATTCTCCGCCGACAAGCCGCAAGGCGATCGTCGCGATGGCTGAGCAGGCCAATGCGCCGGGCCACTGCAGCACCCGAGAGGTGCTGCAGTCCCGTGAGCGGCCTCCGCTGAGCGTTGCTGCCCTGCATGAGGCCGTGCCACGCGAGCTGTCACTGCAAGACTGGCTTTCGCGTCTGGAGCGCCAGCATCCCGTCAGCATCGACATGGGGCTCGCCCGCGTGCAATGCGTGGCTGAGCGTCTGGGGCTTGTCGGCCCCGGGGCTCGTCGCATTGGCGAGCGGGTCATCACCGTGGCCGGTACCAACGGCAAGGGCTCCACGGTCGCCATGCTCGAGGCGCTCGGGCGTGCGCATGGTCTGACGACCGCGACTTACACCTCTCCGCACCTGCTGCATTACAACGAGCGTGTGACCCTCGATGGGCAGCACGCCAGTGATGCCGAGCTGATCACTGCCTTCGAGCAGGTGGATTCGGCGCGTCATTCGGATGCGGGAGATGGGCAGGGCGTGATCAGCCTGACCTACTTCGAGGCCGGCACGCTCGCTGGCCTGTGGTTGATCGCTCAGCGACAGCCACGGTTGGCGATTCTGGAGGTCGGTCTCGGCGGGCGTCTGGATGCCGTCAACATCATCGACTGCGATGTGGCGATGATCACCACCGTGGCACAGGATCATGCTGCCTTCCTGGGCACGGACCTCGAGAACATCGGCTTCGAGAAGGCGGGTATCCTGCGTGCAGGGCGCCCGGCCATCTTCGGCTCCGATCACTTGCCGAGCAGCTGTGCCGAGCACGCCCGCTCGCTGGGTGTGACGCCTCAGGTGCTGTGGCAGGACTTTGTCTGGCAGGACGCCTGCGAGCAGGACCTCGCCTCCCCGGCAGGGTCGTCAGCGGATGGGCTCTGGCACTGGCAGCGACTGAGCGACCCCATCATGACCCTCGAGGCACTTCCGAACCCCGGCCTGCCACGCGACAACGCGGCCAGTGCGCTGAATGCGCTCGTCGCGGCCGGTGTGGCGCTTGAGGTGTCATGCGTGCGCCATGCCATGGCCAATGTCCAGCTCAAGGGGCGCATGCAATGGGTCCAGCGTCATGGGCGTGACTGGTGTCTGGATGTGGGGCACAACCCGCATGCGGCAGGTTATCTGGCCAGTCGTCTGGCGGCGCGCGAGCCTTCCGCTCGACCGCGTCTGGTGCTGCTGGCCATGCTGGGAGACAAGGACGCGCGAGGCGTGATCGAGGCGCTGTCGCCCGTGGTGGATGGCTTCGTCGTGGCGACACTGGGCGGCGAGCGTGCTCGCCAGGCCAGTGAGCTGGCTGCCGTGGTGCGTGCCTGCCAGGGGACCGTGCTGGCGGAATGTGATTCGGTCGCTGAGGCGGCGAATTGGCTGGTGGAGCATGCCACCGCGGGGGAGGTGCTGGTCTGCGGCTCCTTCTTCACGGTCGGCGAAGCGCTGGCATGGCTTGACGACGAGGATGCCTGAGGTGAAGCAGGACCGCGGTCATTGGAATCCGGGTGCAAGGGAGATGGCACGATGAAATATGGCAAGCGAGAACGGATCAGCGGCGCAGTCATCCTGTTGGCCCTGGGCGTGATCTTCATCCCGATGTTGTTTGATGAGCCGCCGGCCCGTGATGAGCGTCCCAGTCCGGTGATGACATTGGGCAAGCCGGTGGATATCGACCGTTCGACGGTGGATGCACCGCAGCCACCCAGCGAGCTGAAGATTGGTACCGATGTCCCCATCACCTTCGTGGATGGCAATGGCAAGGTGCGTGACAGTGATCCAGGACCCGGCATCGATAACGCCTCCGAGTCGCGAGCTCGCGTGGCGGAGGCGCAGCAGCTGTCGCCGACCAGATCCGTGGCCAGCAGCGAGCCGAAGGCTGCGCCGACACCGCAGCCCAAGCCGGCCCCGACACCCAAGCCAGAGCCCAAGCCGGCGCCTGAGCCCAAGCCTGCCGTTGCCGCCAGCGCGCCATCTTCTTCCGCCGGTGGCTGGGCGGTGCAGGTCGGCAGCTTCGGCAAGCCGGCCAACGCCGAGCGACTCCAGAAGGACCTGCAGAGCAAGGGATTCGCGGCCTATCGCGTCGCGCGGGATGGCAATCTGACCGTGGTATTCGTCGGTCCCTACAAATCTTCCGAGATTGGTGAGTCCGCGCGCTCTCGCCTTCAGGAGCAGGTCAATATCAAGGGCCTTCTGGTACGCCGGAAGGAGGGTGAGTGAACGAGCTGGTCTGGATCGATTGGTTGTGTCTGGGGCTGCTGATCATCTCCGTGTTGCTGGGGTTGATGCGTGGTCTGCTCAGCGAGGCGCTGGGACTGGCAGGCTGGCTGGTGGCCCTGGTGGCGGCACGCCAGTTCGGGGCGGAAGCCGGGGCCCTGCTCGACGAGGTGATCCTGTCTCCGGGCATTCGCACCGCGGTCGGCTTCGTGCTGGTGGTACTGGGCACGGTGCTGGTCTGGGGTCTGATGCTGCGTCTGCTCGAACGCCTGGTCCAGGCGGTCGGCATGGGGGGCTTCAATCGCCTGCTGGGGGGTGTCTTCGGCGCGCTTCGGGCGGCGGTGATCCTGGTGCTGGTGACGGCTGTCGTCGGCCTGACACCTCTGCGTGACAGTGCGGACTGGCAGGCGGCGCAGCTGCGCCCGACGCTGGAGCAGCTGCGCGACTGGTCGCTGGCACGCTACCGTGAGTGGGACACGGGAGGGGATTGGCAGTTGCCGCAGGACGGGACGGCTCCATCCTCACAGACTGCCGGTTTCCAGCAGCAGGCGAGTGGCCTGCTCGAGCGTGCCCGCCACGAAGGCCGCACGCTGAGTGAAGGCGTCAGTCAGCAGGTCGCCGAGCAGTTCATGCGTCAGCAGCATCAGCAGCGTGATGGTGACACCGCAGCACCTTGAGACGACAGAAGCGCCGGGCATTCTTGCTCGGCGCTTTTGTTTTGTCTGCTCGACCCTCCGAGCAGGTCAGCGCGTCGAGGTGCAGCAAGCATCGTGGTATCGATTGACCCATCGGTCAGGTGTTGCCTGTGGTGTGGGCAGGCCTGACAATTGCGGAATGTGAGCACTCATATTGCCATGTGGAGGCGCGCTGATGATGGCTGGCGCCTCCCTCTCCTAGTGTGTATCAGTGAGGTAATGACGGGATGTGCGGGATTGTAGGTTTGATGGCCAACGCCTCGGTAAACCAGGCGCTGTATGACGCGCTGACCGTATTGCAGCATCGTGGGCAGGATGCCGCGGGGATGATGACCTGGCACGAGGGTCGTTTCCTGCTGCGCAAGAGCAATGGCCTGGTGCGTGATGTCTTCCGCACTCGTCACATGCAGCGACTCAAGGGCAACATGGGCATCGGCCATGTTCGCTATCCGACCGCTGGCTCTTCCAGCGAGGCGGAATCGCAGCCGTTCTACGTCAATTCGCCCTACGGCATCACCCTGGCGCACAACGGCAACCTGACCAACTCCGAGCAGCTCAAGCAGGAGCTCTTCTCCTCCGACCTGCGTCACATCAACACCAGCTCCGATTCCGAAGTGCTGCTCAATGTCTTCGCTCACGAGCTGGGCAAGCAGGGCATGCGTCTGGGCGCGGGTGATGTCTTTGATGCGGTACGTCGTGTGCACCGTCGCTGCAAGGGTGGCTATGCCGCCGTATCGATCATCAACGGCACCGGCCTGGTCGCCTTCCGTGATCCGCACGGGATTCGTCCGGCGTGCTTCGGCAAGCGCGAGGCTGCTGAAGGTACCGAGTACATGATCGCTTCCGAATCCGTGGCGCTGGACGTCGCCGGTTTCGAGCTGATCCGTGACCTGGCACCGGGGGAAGCCGTCTTCATCGACATGGAGCGTCAGCTTCATACCCTGCAGTGCGCTGATGACCCGGTACTCAAGCCGTGCATCTTCGAGCACGTCTATCTGGCGCGTCCGGACTCCCTGCTGGACGGTGCCTATGTGTACGGTACCCGCATGCGCATGGGGGAGAAGCTGGCCGACAAGATCGTGCGGGAATGGCCGGAGCAGGACATCGATGTCGTCATCCCGATTCCGGATACCTCGCGCACGTCCGCTCTCGAGCTGGCTCAGCATCTGGGAGTGACTTACCGCGAAGGCTTCATGAAGAACCGTTACATCGGACGGACCTTCATCATGCCGGGGCAGACGCTGCGCAAGAAGTCCGTGCGTCAGAAGCTCAACGCCATCGATATCGAGTTTGCCGGCAAGAACGTGCTGCTGGTGGATGATTCCATCGTGCGTGGCACCACCTGCAACGAGATCATCCAGATGGCCCGTGAGGCGGGCGCGAAGAATGTCTACTTCGCCTCGGCGGCGCCAGCGGTTCGCTATCCCAATGTGTACGGTATCGACATGCCGGCCGCGGAAGAGCTGATCGCCCATGGTCGTACCGAGAGGGAAATCGCGGATCTGATCGGCGCGGATCGTCTGTTCTATCAGGATCTCGATGACCTGAAGGACGCCTGTCGCGAGGTCAATCCTGCCCTCGACGAGTTCGACTGCTCCGTGTTCGATGGCATCTACGTGACCGGCGATATCGATGAGGCCTACCTCAACGATCTGCAGGCCTCACGCAACGATGGTGCCAAGAACGCAGGCGAGACCCACGCGGTCGTGGATCTGCACAACGATTCCGAAGACATCGACTGACCCCATGACCTGTCTCGCGTGACAGGTCATGGCAGGGTGAGTGATTCGCAACGGGCTCCGGAGAAATCCGGGGCCCGTTGCGCGTTCAAAACCGGTAACATTGACCGACAGCTTTCTGCTCTGTTTCCCGGCTCATGAAAGAAGCGCCCGCGGCGCGAAACCTGACAATCCCGTGAGCCATGTCATCCGAGACAGAGATCAGCGGATTCCATCAGTAGAGGTACTGGACACCATGCACGACGACAATCTTTCCCGCGCCGACCTTTCCCGCGATGAGCTGGGACTGGAGACGCTCGCCATCCGCGCCGGTCACTTGCGTGGCGGTGAGCAGGAGCACGGCGAGCCCATCTACACCACGTCCAGCTTCGTCTATGGCAGTGCGGCCGAGGCGGCAGCCAAGTTCGGTGGTGACGAAGCCGGCAACATCTACTCGCGCTTCACCAACCCGACGGTGCGCTTCTTCGAGGAGCGACTGGCGGCAATGGAGGGCGGTGAGCGCTGCGTGGCCACCAGCTCCGGCATGGCCGCGATCATGTCCACCGTGCTGGCCCTGCTGGAAGCCGGGGATGAGATCGTCGCCTCGCGTTCCATCTTCGGCTCCAGTGTGAGCCTGTTCACCAAGTACTTCGGCAAGCTGGGCATCACCACGCGCTTCGTCGAACTGGGGGATCTCGAGGCCTGGCGCGCGGCCATCACACCGTCCACCAAGCTGCTGTTCGCCGAGACGCCGTCCAACCCGTTGTCCGAGATCGGTGACATCAAGGCGCTGGCAGCGCTGGCACATGAACATGATGCATGGCTTGCCATCGACAACTGCTTCTGCACCCCGGCATTGCAGCGTCCGCTGACCCTGGGCGCGGATATCGTCATCCACTCCGCCACCAAGTATCTGGATGGGCAGGGGCGGACTCTGGGCGGGGCAGTGGTCGGCAGCAGCGCGTTGATGGAAGAGGTCTTCGGCGTGGTGCGGACGTGCGGGCCCTGCCTGAGCCCCTTCAATGCCTGGGTCTTCCTCAAGGGACTGGAGACGCTCAACATTCGCATGGAGGCCCACTGTGCACGTGCGCTGGAGCTGGCGCACTGGCTGGAAGCGCATCCTGCGGTCGAGCGCGTCCACTATTCAGGCCTCGAGAGTCATCCGCAGCATGCACTCGCCAAGGCTCAGCAGAAGGCCTTCGGTGCCGTGCTGGGGGTGGTCATCAAGGGAGGCCGTGAAGGGGCCTGGTCGGTCATCGATGCCACGCGCATCCTGTCGATCACCGGCAACCTCGGTGATGTGAAGACCACCATCACGCATCCTGCCACCACCACGCATGGCCGCTTGAGTGATGAGCAGAAAGCGGCCGCCGGTATCGTGGACGGCATGGTGCGCATCGCAGTGGGCCTGGAAGATCTCGATGACATCAAGCGTGATCTGGCGCTTGGGTTGGATCGCCTGGCGTCTGCATGAGTCGACCAGCACTTTCGTGAGGGAACGCCCGGCCATGCCGGGCGTTTCTGCATCTGCTCGGCCGTGACGGTGGCCGGTGTCTCGGGAAGAGAGCGCTCAGCGCCGGCATGGCTGGCGCGGCATGATGAGAAAGGGGTGGGACTATCGCTTGGCGCGTGGCAGGCCAGTGGGTAAGCTGGCAGCCATGGGAAGGCATCATCACGATACGGTGTCGTATCGCGGTTCAGAGCGTCGATCACGGCAGGTGGGCTCACGCTCGGCGCGTTGGATGACAGGACAGGGAGACAAGCATGTGGCGCAATAGTCGTCGGGGGTGGGGCTGGCCCGTCATCGTGATGCACTGGCTGTCGGCGCTGGCCATCATCGGCCTCTTCGCCCTCGGGTGGTGGATGACATCACTGGGCTATTATGATCGCTGGTATCAGCTGGGTCCCTGGTGGCATCGCTCCGTGGGCGTGGTGCTGTTCGTGATCACGTTGCTGCGCCTTGTCTGGCGAGCCATGCAGCCGACGCCACAGGCGCATGGCTCCCGCATCGAGCAGCGGGCGGCGCGCATCGGGCATGCCTTGCTGTATGCATTGCTGTTGCTGGTGATGATCTCGGGGTATCTGATCTCGACGGCGGATGGACGAGCCATCAGCGTATTCGGGCTGTTTGACGTGCCTGCCTTGCTCAGCGGGATGAAGGATCAGGCGACGTTGGCAGGAGACGTTCACTGGTACGCGGCCTGGGCGCTTGTCATCCTGTCGCTTGGTCACGCCGCTGCCGCCTTCAAGCATCATCTGATGGAGGGCCAGGACACGTTGCGACGTATGCTCTGGCCGCTGCGCTGAAAGGAATTGCCGGCCACCACGGCGGCACCATGCATGACGAATCCTCAAGGAGCTAGGACATGAACGACACATCCCTGACACCCAAGGCCTTCTCGCTGGGCAAGACGTTCGCTGGCGGCCTTCTGGCAGCGGCACTCCCCTTGATGGCGGGCCAGGCTCAGGCCTCGGACTATGTCATTGACACCAAGGGCCAGCACGCCTTCATCCAGTTCAAGATCAGCCATCTCGGCTACTCCTACGTCCTGGGTGAGTTCAAGGACTTCACGGGGACCTTCCGCTATGACGAGGGTCAGCCCGAGGCGTCAAGCGTCAAGGTCGAAGTCGATGTCGACAGCCTGGACAGCGCCCACGCCGAGCGAGACAAGCACATCAAGTCCGCTGATTTCCTGGATGCTTCCGAGTACCCGACGGCGTCTTTCGTCTCCACCGGGTTCACCTCTTCCGGTGATGGTGCCGGCAAGCTGACGGGGGATCTGACACTGCATGGCGAGACGCAGCCGATCACCATCGATGTCGATCACATCGGCGGTGGCGAAGACCCCTGGGGCGGCTATCGTCAGGGCTTCGAGGGCACCACCACGCTCAAGCTCGCCGACTATGGCATCGACACCTCCAAGCTTGGGCCAGCGGCCTCGACGGTCGACATGTACCTGGTGGTGGAAGGTATCCGTCAGTAACGGTGCCATCCGTTGCATGACCTGAGCGAATTGCCTCAGTGATCGAAGAGAACGCCCCTGTCATGTGATTGACAGGGGCGTTCTCGTATCGGCGGCCAGACTGGCGCAGGAGGCCGGTGCTCAACCACGCAGTGCGAGGTAGCTGCCGGCACCGATCATCAGGCTGGCAGCACTGCGGTTGAGGCGTCTGACGGCTCGCGTCGAGCGCAGATGGCGACGAATGCGGCCTGCGGCGTAACCGACAGGGACGACCCCGATCAGCAAGGCACTGAGATTGAGAGCGGCCGCGATCACGATATCGCCACCACTCAGGCGGGTGATGTCCATGAAGGTCGGCAGAAAGGCGATGTAGAACAGGATGACCTTGGGGTTGGAGGCCGAGATCAGGAAGCCTTGCAGGAAGCCACGCCACCAGCTTCCGCGTATGTCGGGAATTTCCGTGTATTCCAGACTGGGTCGGCAGGTCCAGAGCTTGTACCCCAGGTAGATCAGATAGGCGGCCCCCAGCAGGCGGATGACCAGAAAGAGCTCGCTCCAATGGGTCGCCAGTGCCGAGAGACCGAAGACGGCCGCCAGCATGTAGCAGACGTCACTGAGGCTCATGCCGACGGCCATCGGGACACAGGCATTGCCTCCCTGGCTCATGCCACGCGCCATCAGGGCGAGGATTCCGGGGCCGGGAGTGATCCCGAAGAGGAAGATGGCAAGGAAGAAGGTCAGTCCTGATTCAAGCGTCATGAGGATTTCCTGTCGTGGAAGGCGCATCGTGGGCAACGCCTCTGTCATGAGTCGAGTATATCGCCTGTACATGGCGCGCGGACAATGAAACCGATGCGCTTGGCATGCAGGCGGAAGCCGTTGGCGGGGCTGTTGCAGGAGGGGGTCGGTCGCGATCAGGCTGAGGCCTTCGGGCCAGTCAGGAGTGGCACGCCAGGCCAGCCGGTTGCCCGGCTGGTTCCTCGTGTCGTGCTCAGGTAGCGTGCTGCGACGCTTGAGTGCAGGTCAGGTGGGGAGGCCTCGGAAGCTACCGATCCCCCAGGATGAGATGAGGAAAGCTGTCGTCGAGGCAGTTGTGCGGGCGATGCCCGGACACCGGGTTGCCAGTCTGCTCAGTGAATTCGAATGGCTTCACTCGCAGTCGTTCAGGACTGCCCCCGGGAAGTGACGACGCAGCATGCGGTTCTGGAACTCATCGATGAATGAGCAGTTGATGATGATGATGAAGCGCTCGAAGTGCTGGCCCGCGTTATCCTGAGTGATGGAGCTGACGCTGTGGAACAGCTGGTCATCATGGATGTGCAGAACCTCTCCCGGTGCCAGCTCGGTGGTCGCCAGCAACTCGCTGCCGGCCTTGTCGCGGTAGAGAGTATTGATGGCACCACTGACGTTCTCGCGATTGAGTACCAGAATGCTCAAGTACTTGCAGCCGTCGGCGTGAATGCCTTGTCCCTGGAGAGGGTCGATGGTGCCGTCGCCGCGGACACCCGTGATCTGCATCAGGATCGGCTCACGCGGCCCGATGCCCCACATGTCGGCCCAGGCCTTGACGAAGGCGCGCACGTCGTCGCGCTCGGTGAACGCCGCTTCCAGCGGATCGTAGTATCTCAGGCGGTCCGCCATGCTGGCAGCATCATTGAAGCGTCCACCCTGCGCCATCGGGCACTCGCCAAGGGTTTCGACTTCCATCTGGTCATTCAGGTGCAGCCAGGACATGCGCTTCCAGCGTGTGTTGACGTAAGGGTCACGGGGAAGGTTGTCCAGGAAACCCTGCCAGGCGTTCAAGTCAATGTGTGGAGTGATCGTTGCCTTGCTCCAGTGCTGACGAGCCAGCTCCTCATGCACGCTTGTCGGCCAGTACTCAGAGATCCTGGGCAGCGAGAGAGCGCTATTCTCTGATGACGTTGCCGGGTAGCGATCGTTGAGAGCGCTCTGGTCCAGAGTGAGTTTACGGGAAGCATCGGCCAGCTGACGTACACCACGGTTTACGATGTTCATGCAAGAATTCCTCGATGTTTCGGCATTTAGCGCCTGTTGGAAGGTGTTGCGTTCGCAACGTCGAGGAGAATGGGAAGATGCATGAGAGAGAGTCAAACCAAGCGCGCGGCTTAGAGCGTTAATCTTGCGTAAGTATCATCAATATGGGCGTCTGGGCGATGGAGGGGTATTAGAGGTCTGATCTCCTGGCATCATGTCAGTCATGAGCGGTATTCTTTGTCGCCTTTCGGCGAAAAACGGCATGGGCAATGCGTGACGCAGGTGCTGGTAGCGTTGAGAGGAGGCGTGTGTCACGGCGGGTTTGGCACTGTGTTTATGCGAGGCAGACACTTAGACTGCTATTGGCTCCAGTGATGTATATCGCGATAACTCAGCGGATTCAGGCAACGTGCGTGTCCCCGCCGAGCACCGGTCGGTAGACAAGATGGTAGGGGAGGTATCCTGGATCATGGCAGATGGGTCTCGTCAGACCGGAAGAGCGACTGGGATTGCGCTCTTTGGAACAGTGGTCGCTGCCATCGCGATCGGCCTGTTGGTGGGGGTCGTGGCAGTGCAGGACATCATCGGCCGCTGGCCTTCAGCGCTGCTGATGGTGATTATTGGCGCAACTGCGGGCATCATGCTGATTCGTCATCGTCAGATGGCATATCAACAGCACACGCAGGAGGCGGTCATGCAGACTAGTGTTGTTGGCCCCTCGGCCAGCATGGGACTCCCCGCCAGTGACCAGCGCTTTCGCGAATTGCTGGAAAGCCTGCCACGTGTGGCAGTGCAGGGGTACGACAGCCAGCGCCGAGTGATCTATTGGAATGAGGCCAGCGAGCGACTGTATGGTTTCAGCGAGCAGGAAGCTCGAGGGCGTTGTCTTGAAGCCTTGCTGATACCGGATGAAATGGCGGACATCGTGGTGGATGCCCACCACGCGTGGGTCAATCACGGCACCCAGATCCCGGCGAGCGAGCTTGAGCTGAAGCACAAGTCAGGCGCACCGGTGCCGGTGTTCTCTCACCACGTCATGTTGGGTGAGCGGTCGGACAATCCATTGATGTTCTGCATCGACATCGATCTGGCGGGCGAGCGCAAGGTGCAGCGTGAGCTGGACTACATGACGCGATTCGATCCGTTGACCGAACTGCCCAATCGGCAGACGTTCGAGACTGAGCTCGAGAACATGCTCGGGGAGTGTCAGCGTCACGGCGATACCTTGATGGTGCTGTTCCTGGATATCGACCACTTCACCGAGATCAACGATACCCAGGGCTATGAGATGGGGGACCTCGTGATTCGCAGCGTCGCGTCGCGCTTGCAGGGGTTCCAGCGGAGTCAGGATCTACTGTCACGCTTCGGCGGCGATGAATTCGTCATGGCGATGCCGCGCCTGGATTATGAAAGTGATGCCTTGTCGGTCGTGCAGCGGATCCGCGAAGATTTCCAGCGCCCCTTCCAGATAGAAGGGCGTGAGTTGTTGCTGCGTCTGAGCATCGGCGTCAGCCTCTATCCCGAGAATGGCAATGATGCGCCGGAACTGGTGCGCAATGCGGACGTCGCCAAGCACCGAGCGAAGCAGGCCGGGCGTGATGGATATCAGTTCTTCAACCAGGAAGTGCGCGATGCCATGCTGCATCAGCATCATCTGGCGGGGCGCCTTCAGACGCTGCTGAGCGAGGATGGGGGTGGCGAGCTGTTCCTCCACTTCCAGCCTCAGGTCGCGGCGCGCAGTGAGCGTATCGAGTCGGTAGAGGCGCTGATGCGCTGGCATGCGCCCGAGGGGCCCATTCCCCCGACTGACTTCATCAAGGTGGCAGAGCGCACCAATCTGATCGAGCGCCTGGGTGACTGGGTGATTCGCCAGGCATGTCGCCAGCAGGCCGAGTGGCATGCCATGGGGATCAAGGGCTATCGGATCGATATCAATATCTCCGGGCGTCAGGCGATCAACAGCGACGTCTTCCAGCGTCTTGAGGCATGCGTGGCGGAATATGGCCTGACGCCACGGGACATCGGCATCGAACTGACCGAGAACGTATTGATCGATGCTGACGTCAAGGTGCGCGATAGCCTGCGTGCCCTGCACGACAGAGGCTACAAGATCGCGATCGATGATTTCGGGACCGGCTACTCCTCGATGAGCTACCTCAAGATGCTGCCGGTGACGGCGCTCAAGATCGATCGCTCCTTCGTGATCGAATGTGCTCAGGAACCCAAGGATCGCGCCATCATGGAAGCGACGGTCTTCCTCGGGCATCGACTGGGGCTGGAGGTGGTGGCCGAGGGGGTGGAGAATATCCAGCAACTCGAGCTGTTGCGTGAAATGCGCTGTGATCTCATTCAGGGGTACTACTTCTACAAGCCCATGGCGGCGGCGGACATCCAGCGGCTGCTGTCCGGGGGCAACAACCCGCCTCATCCTGGCGCCCATCGCCCGTCCAGTGATCCAACCAGTGCATCCAACGGTTGCCATTGAGTCAGCGTTGATCCGGTGCCGTTGTGGCATGGGACTGTTGCTGTGGATCGGCTTTTTAGTTTGCGGGCTAAAAGATATGATGCTGACAGTTGAAGCGGATGGACTGTCATCATCATCGATGAATCTGGGCATTCCTTCCTGACACCTGCGGGTCGAGCATCTCATGCTCCCCGCAGGCGTTTGCCGAGAGTGGCTGCGTCGTTCAATGCGCAGAGCTGTTCGCCCACTCTCGCTTCCTGCCTGCATTGCAGGTTGCGATGGTTCCTTGAGCGGGTTTCACGACCCTTCCGGCGATACCCTTGGGGTATCGATGACCGGACAAGCCAGTCCTTGTGACTGGCTTTTTTTATGCCTGTCATCCGTCCGTCAAGGTTGCCAGTCAGGCGCGGCACCCTCTCAGAACAGCCCCAGCTGTTGCGTCTCTTCGTGGGCCTTGAGTCGGACACCGACTCCCAGCAGGCGCACCGGTCGATGGCCACGTTGCCAGGCTTGCTCCATCAGCAGTGCGAAACTCCTGGCGTCCGGCAATGAGAGGGTGGAGGCGGGGAGGAGGCTTTCCAGCGTGGTGCTGGTGAAGTCGTTGAAGCGTACCTTGACGAACTGCTTGGCCAGCACCGGCTGTTCCTGGCGTGCGTGACGCTCCCCGAGGCGCTCCATCAGCATGGGAAGCTTGGCGAGGCAGGCGGAGAGATCCGGAAGATCCTGATCGAAAGTGCGTTCGACACTGATGGACTTTCGCTCTCTCTCGACCTTGACAGGGCGGTCATCAATGCCATGAGAGAGTTCATGCAGGCGATGTCCGAATTTGCCGAAGTGTTCGACCAGTGTGGTCAGTGGTGTCGTGCGGATGTCATCGCAGGTGCTAATCTCCAGCCGATTGAGGCGGGCCAGCGTGGCCGGGCCGACGCCATGCAGCTTGCCGACGGGCAGCTTACGAATGAAGGCGTCGCTGGACTCTGGCGTGATCACCGTCAGGCCATCGGGCTTCTCCCAATCACTCGCGATCTTGGCCAGGAACTTGTTGGCGGCCACGCCGATCGACAGCGTGATCCCGGTGCGCTTCAGGGCTTCTTCCTTCAGCCAGCGCGCCATCCAGGTCGCGCTTCCCTGAAATTCCTCGATGTCGCTGACGTCCAGGTAGGCTTCGTCCAGCGATAGAGGTTCCACCAGTGGTGTCAGTTCGTGAAACAGTGCCTGGATCTCCTGCGAGACGGCACGGTAGCGCTCGAAGTCGGGGGGGACGAGTATCAGTTGCGGACACAGGCGCAGGGCGCGCGCTGTGGACATCGCAGAGCGGACGCCGAAGGCGCGAGCCGGATAATTGCAGGTGGCGATCACGCCACGTTGCTCGGTGCGGCCACCGATGGCGATGGGCACCTCGCGCCACTCTGGGTGACGAAGCATCTCGACGGCGGCGTAGAAACAATCGCAGTCAGCATGAAGGATCTTGCGCATTCGCGCATCATCCTAAAAGACTGGATGGCTGTCCAGTGTCAGGCGGCGTGTCGCCTCATTCTTCGCCCAGAGACGACAACGCCCGGCAGACGTGATGCCTGCCGGGCGTTGTCGTATTTCCTGTTGCCGTTGCCAGGCTACCCTGGCCGGCGGATTACAGCGTCATCGCCGCTACCCAGCCGAAGACGATTAACGGGATGTTGTAGTGGATGAAGGTCGGCACCACGCTGTCCCAGATATGATCATGCTGTTGATCGACATTCAGGCCTGCCGTCGGGCCGAGCGTGGAGTCGGAGGCGGGGGAGCCAGCATCGCCCAGTGCGGCCGCGGTGCCGATCAGGGCGACGGTCGCCAGAGGGGAAAAGCCGAACTGCAGGGCCAGCGGGACATAGATCGCCGCGATGATCGGGATGGTGGAAAAGCTGGAGCCGATGCCCAGCGTGATGAACAGACCGACCATCAGCATGACGAGCGCGGCCAACGGCTTGTTGTCTCCGATGATGTGGAAGGAGGCATCCACCAGGGTCTGGATATCACCCGTGGCTTTCATGACGGAGGCGAAGCCGGCTGCCGAGATCATGATGAAGCCGATCAGCGCCATCATGCGCATGCCGGAGGTGAACAGGTCGTCGGCTTCGTTCCACTTGAACAGGCCACCCAGGGAAAGAATGGCGAAGCCGACCAGGCCGCCCAGGATCATCGAGCCGGAATAGAGCTGGATGCCCAGGGCGGCGATGATGGCGACCCCAGCCATGATCAGGCCGCTGCGGGATGGTGCGTGCACTGGAGTATGGTGCGGGACATTGGTCGACTTGATCTCGCGATTGGCGTAATCACGCGGCTTGCGATAGGAGACGAAGACCGCAGTCAGCAGTCCCAGGAACATGCCGCCTACCGGAATGGCCATCGCCATCGGCACCATGCCGCGGGTGACTTCCAGCCCCATTGCCTGGCCCGCTTCATTGATGTTGGCCAGCAGGATGTCATTGAGGAAGATGGAACCGAAGCCCACCGGCAGCAGCATGTAGGGAGCCGTCAAACCAAAGGTCAGGGCACAGGCGACAGCGCGGCGATCCAGGCGCAGGCGGTTCATGGCCACCAGCAGTGGCGGAATCAGGATCGGAATGAAGGCGATGTGGACAGGGATCAGGTTCTGGGACGAGATCGCCACCAATGTCACGCTGCCCAGCAAGCCGTACTTGATGGCGGTCTGACGGCGAGGGGTGCTCTCCCCATTGAGCATGCCGATCAGGCGTGCGGCAAGAAGATCCGGCAGGCCGGAGCGAGACAGGGCCACGGCAAAGGCACCGAGCGTGGCATAGGCCAGGGCGACCTTGGCACCACCGCCGACGCCGTCGTTGAAGGCGCCGAGAGTGTCAGTCAGAGACAGGCCACTGAACAGGCCGCCGACCAAGGCGCCGGCCACCAGAGCGAAGACGACCGAGACTCGGGCCAGTGACAGGCCGACCATGACCAGAACGGCCAGTATTACCGCATTCATGCGAGTACCTCATTAAGGGAGATGTGCCAATGGAGCGGGGGTTGCAGGTGTGCGCGGCCACCCGATCCCGGGCAATACCTCGCAAGTCGTGCTGATCGCTTACGTCAGGCGGTTTCGTCCTGAAACTGCCAGAAAACGGCGCGTTATCATACCAGAGCGAGGTCCCAAGCTGAATGGCCGATGAATGACCTCATGGAACGCGGCCGCCGGCGGCACGGTTGGCGCAAGGGAAGGGCTTTTTGTAGAATGCCACGCTGCCCGGCGGCTGCAGTCGCAGGCGTTATTCAACAGGAGAGCGCATGCTGGAGCTTGAAAATGCCCGTGTCATCGGCATGGGCAATGATCGCCGTGTCTATCAGGACCCCCGTGATCCTCGGCGCTGCATCAAGGTACCGCGCTATCCCGACAAAGGAAGCCGCCAGAATCAGCGCGAGCAGCGCTACTTCGAAGGGCTCGTGAGGCGAGGTGTGCACGACTGGTCCTACGTGCCTGCCTATCATGGCAGCGTGGCGACCCGAGAGGGCCTCGGGCTGGTCTTCGATCTGATACTCGACGATGACGGCACGACCTCGCGCCGTCTGCGAGAGGTCTGTCATGAAACTCCCGAGCGGGTGGGGGAGGAGGCATTGATGGATGAGCTGGCCAACCTCTATCGCTATCTCGACAAGCGTTGGCTGATACCGTCCGACCTCAATGATCGCAACATCGTGGTCCAGTTTCGCGAGCATCAATCCCCGCGCCTGTGGTTGATCGATGGCATCTCCAATCCGGACTTCATCCCCCTCGCCACCGGTATCGCCTGGTTGGCGCGCCGCAAGATCGCCCGCCGCTATCGTCATTTTCTCAAGAAACTGATGAAGGGCGGGATGCTGACGGCAGATGCACATGCGCGCCTCGAGCGGCGTCTATGGGGAGATTGAGCGCTTCCGACCGCATTCCCCTGCCGGGAGATGGGCCTCGAATCTCGGCGTTGAGAGAAGAGAGAAGATAGGAGTTGAGAGAAGAGTGAAGGAAGAAGAGGGGAGTGATGAGGGCGATCGTCACTCTCAGTCACTCCCCGTCAGCCGACAGGCAGCCGAGCAGATCCCTGTCCTGACGTCTTGCCTCAGAGATTGTCGGTAAAGTGGCTCTTCATGGCATGCGTGATCTTGCGCAAGTCGTCGTGTGAGGTGATATATGCCGGCATGGTATAGAGCCAGCGGCCGAAGGGTCGCAACCAGACCCCTTGCTGACGAGCGTGAGCCTGAGCCCCTTCAAGACTTGCTGCATCGTGAACTTCTATCACGGCAGTGGCTCCCAATACGCGTATGTCGCCAATGGCGGGATGTGAGAAATCCGCGAGTTCCTCTCGTAGTACCTGATTGAGGCTGGCGATCTTGCCGAGATAATCGTCTTCCTCGAAAACCTTGAGGCTTTCCAGTGCCACTCGGCAAGCCAATGGGTTGCCCATGAACGTCGGGCCATGCATGAAGGCAGTATTGGCATCCTTGCCATCGAAGGCATGAAAGATATGGCTCTGGGCGAGGGTGGCAGCATGTCCCAGATACCCTCCCGTCAGTCCTTTTGACAGCACCATGATATCGGGCGTCACATCTGCATGCTCACAGGCAAACAGTTTTCCAGTACGTCCGAATCCTGTCGCGACCTCATCGAAGATCAACACCACGCCGAACTCGTCACATAAATCACGTGCCGCTTTCAGGTAGTGAGGCGAGTACATGTTGAGGCCGCCGGCTGCCTGGAGCAGCGGCTCCATCAGCAGGGCGGCGATGTCATCATGCGTCTCGAGCTCTCTGCGCAGCGCTGCGATGTCACCGAGGACCTCTTCATATGGCGCCGTGAATCCCGCCGTCGGTGCCGGCGCGAAATGATGTCTGGGCAGGAAGTCGGCAAACAGTGAGTGCATGCCCTCTTCCGGGTCGCAGACCGCCATGCAGCCTGCCGTGTCCCCGTGGTAGGCCTTCATCAACGACAGCATTCGCGTCCGCCCGCGAGTGTCATCACGATCCTGACGCTGTTGCTGGTATTGCACTGCCATCTTCATGGCGACTTCCATGCCGACAGAGCCACTGTCCGAGAAGAACACGTGGTTCAGCCCCTCCGGGGTGATGCGCACCAGTGCCTCGGCCAGCGCCATCGCCGGTTGGTGCCGAATGCCCCCGAGCATCACATGACACAATTGAGCCGCTTGCTGCTGAATCGCGGAGACGAGTCGAGGATGGCCATAGCCATGGATCATGCACCACCAGGAGCAGGTTGCGTCCAGCAGGGTCTCGCCGTCACTCAGTGTCATGCGCGGCCCGACTCCGCCCACGACCTCAAGCGGGGCAGGCATCGCGTGCATCTGCGTATACGGATGCCAAAGCGCTTGTGGCTGATCGGCATGTGAGGCGGTCTGGGGGTAGGACATGATGTTCTCCATCGACGCTGACGGCAATTGAGCCTCTTTGTTAACCTTGACCACTTTATCAGGTTGACATGATTTGTGAAGTGTCACTTTCTGGAGGGGGTGATGTCTCTAATATTGCCGGCGGAAATAGTGCTGGGGGATTGGTGGAGCTGAAGCGAAGGTTTACTTTCCTCTGTGTCTGCATGCTTTTGAGGATACGCTCAAGAACAAGAGGGACTCGGAGTGATGATGTGTGATGAAAGAGCTACTGAAAAAGTCACAATATGAATACTTCATGAAAGCTGCGGCTTGCCAGCGAGAGAATTTACCTGCCTGTGATGTCGATGTGATTCTACAATACCGCCTGACGGCCGCTGACGCCCGCCATATAGGGACTCTAGGCTCATGTCGATTCTAATTAACGATATTTGCAGGCAGAGACTATTTTGAATTCACATATCTTTTCGAGTGCCAGCTATTGCATTCCAGAGAGCGCTTGATTAACTTGTCGTTAGTTGATTAGTGCTTCACGGCGTGGACATGCTTGGTCTATAATCCCTTCAGCTTCTGTAGGGTCTTACTGTCCCAAGTCCCTGCGTGAGCCAAATCCAGGAAGCAGCTGTTATTTGTTGATCGGCGAATTCTTTCGCAGCACCTGTTTCCGGAAGTGAATTCCTGACTGTCCCGATACCCTTGGAGAACCCCATGTCCCTGTTGACCGATTTCATGCAGAAAGAACAAGAGCTCAAGAAACTTCAAGAGCAACTGGAAAGCCTGCGCAACGATGATCGCCTGAAGAATGAGCTGGAATTCAAGGACAAGCTTGATTCCCTGATGAGTGAATACGGCAAGTCCACTCGCGACGTGATTGGCCTGCTGGATCCGAAAGCCAGCCAGACGCCGGCAGCTGCCGCGAGCGCGGAAACCAAGGCTGGCGGCGTTCGTCGCAAGCGCAAGCTGAAGGTCTACAAGAACCCGAATACCGGTGAAGTGATCGAGACCCGTGGTGGCAATCACAAGCAGCTGAAAGAGTGGAAGGAAGAGCACGGTGCCGAAACCGTCGAATCCTGGCTCGAGCGTACCGAGAGCTGAGTTGACACTTTCCTTGAGCATCTGCTGAAGAGACGGTTGACCAGACACGAAGAAGCCCCGCCATGGCGGGGCTTCTTCGTGTCTGGCGTTCGTGTCTGGCGTTCGTGTCTGGCGTTCGTGTCTGGCGCTGATGTTGCCATTGCGCTGACCTTGCTCCCCATGGCCTGGGGGGCCTCCGAGAGCAGGGCGGGCGAGCCTGGGCAGAGAGCGCTCCCGTCAGCTGTCGATCTGTCCCAGGTTGACCAGGCGGCCGATGGCCAGCACCTTGCCGGTCGGTTTGCCGGTCGGCGAACCACCGCTGGGTTCCAGTGTCATCTCGAGCAACTGGCCAGGACTCATGCGGCCGATCTGTTCGGCGCTCAACTCGATACCTGCCGCCGGGTCCACCAGACCCAGCGAACGCGGGCCCTCCGCTGGATCGGTCAGGGTCCAGAGTTCGATGGCGCGATCCGTCGGACGCTCGATAGTGACCTTGGGTGTCAGCTGAAGTCCGCCACCGGCCGTGACACTGGCGACCCAGGTCGGCGTGGCAGGATCCTCGAGAGTCTGCAGCACCGCGACCATGCGCTGCGCGGATGACTCGGGCACTTCGGTCGCCACCGGCGGGGTGCCATCTTGTGGTGATTGAGGCGCGAAGGGTCCCACCTGCATCGCCAGAGCAAGGGCGAGTCCGGCGCCCAGCCCCAGACCCAGCCCGCCTCCCAGCCAGCGCCACAGCCAGGGGGCTTGCGGAGCAGGAGCGCCACCCGTGTCATTGGCTGGCGTCGGAGTCTGCTTGAGGCGCGTCAGGCTGGCATCGATGCGTTTCCACAGCGAATCGGAGGCCGGTTCCGGCGGCAGGCGATCACTGACGCTCAGCCAGTGCTGCTGCCAGCGAAGTGCCATGCGGGCGGCCTCATCGTCGCGCTCTATCCAGGCGCGCACCTCGGCTTCACGTTCGGGGTCCAGCAGGCCCAGGGTGTGTTCACCCAGCAACAGATTCTGCTCTTGTGGAGATTCGGGGATCGGGGAATGGTTCATCGTGACAGGCACTCCTGCAGTCGCTTGAGTCCGGCACGGATGCGACCCTTGATGGTGCCGAGCGGGGCGCTGAGTTTTTCGGCGATCTGCTCGTGGGTCAGGCCCTTGAAGAATGCCAGCAGAATGGGTTCGCGTCGTGGGGCTTCCAGCTCACCCAGACAATCGCTCAGCTGATGGGCTGTCTGACTGTCGTGTGCTGCCGCTTCCGGGTTGGCGAGCAAGTCGGCGAGGCTATCGAGCGCCTCGCTGTCACCGCGGGGCGTCCGTCCCTGGGCCCGCAGCTGATCCAGTGCACGATAGCGCAGGATGGTGAACAGCCAGGCGCGGCCATTGCCGAGTTCACGGCGATATTGGCCGGCATTGGACCACAGCTTGATGAAGGCATCGTGGACGGCGTCCTCGGCCTGATCCCGGCTGCCGAGCAGGCGCATGGCAAGTGCCAGCATGCGGCCGGACTCAAGGTCATAGAGGCGACGAAAGGCGGTTTCATCACCGAGCGCACAGGCCTCTATGGCACTGGCGTGGTCAAAGTCGTCCGGGTCTTGCGAACTGACGGGTGTCGTGTGTGCTGGCATCGGGGGCCCGACTCCATTGGCTGGGAATCCATCGTTCAGCTGACGGTAGTCGCCCCATGAGAGGTTGGCAAGTGACATGGAGAGAGCTCCAGAGTCGTGTGAACCCCTCGGCTGTGACATTGATGGTGCACGTCGAGGAGGCATGAAGGTGATTTGATGGCGAGACATGCAGAGCATGGCGTGTTGGTCCGGTCCCGTTGAGTCGCTGTCTGTCACACGCGGGCGTGGACCGGGACAATGTCTTGCGATATGCCTGAACTAACGCGCCATTCAGGCAATTGGATGTGCTGATATCGCCAAGGGTGGGTAGTGGCTTGATGCAGCAACGGAAAATGCAGGTGCATTGCCGCTGGTGAAGGGAGTCCGCATAATGTTCTGCATGACAGCCCGGGAGGCGTGATGAAGCAGCAATTCAATACGATCGGCGTGATTGGTCGACTGGGCAGTGCTCAGGTAGTGGACACGCTCAAGCGCTTGATTCGCTTTCTTGAGGCTCGCCAGCTGGCGATGATCATCGAGGAGCGCACGGCGACGCTGTTGCTTGACCATGGCCTTGAGGTGGCGAGCCGTCGTCAGATGGGCGAGCGCTGTGATCTGGTGATCGTGGTGGGCGGTGATGGAAGTCTGCTGGGCGCGGCGCGTGCATTGTGTCGCAGTGGCACGCCGGTACTGGGCGTCAATCGCGGCCGTCTGGGCTTTCTCACCGACATCCGTCCAGATGAGCTGGAGGAAAAGGTCGCCGAGGTGCTCGAGGGTGACTACCTCAGTGAGCAGCGGTTCCTGCTGGAGGCGGAAGTCTTTCGGGACGGCGAGAAGATAGGTGCGGCGGACGGCCTCAACGATGTCGTGCTGCATCCTGGCAAGGCGGCGCGGATGATCGAGTTCGAGCTGTTCATCGATGGCCAGTTCGTCTATTCCCAGCGCTCCGATGGCTTGATCGTGGCCACTCCGACCGGCTCGACTGCCTATGCGCTCTCCGGCGGCGGGCCGATCGTCCACCCGCGCCTGGAGGCCATCACGCTGGTGCCGATGTTCCCGCATACGCTGTCCAGTCGTCCGATCGTGATCGACGCGGCCAGCGAGATACTCCTGCACATCAGCGCCAGCAACACGACCTATCCCCACATCAGCTGCGATGGCCAGACTCAGGTCGTGGCCAAGCCCGGCGATGTGCTCAAGATTCGTCGCAAGCGCGAACGTCTGACGCTGATCCATCCGCTGGAGCACAACTATTTCGAGATCTGTCGCACCAAGCTCGGCTGGAGCAACCGCCTCGGCGAATGACATCAAGGCAAGCAGCATGAACGCATTCGTGGCGCCACGGGATGGCTATGATCTGATCGGTGATGTGCACGGCTGTGGCGCCACGCTGGCGGCGCTGCTGGAGAAGCTCGGCTATCACCTGAAGGATGGCGTGTATCGTCATGCCACGCGCAAGGTGATCTTTCTTGGTGACATCATCGATCGTGGGCCTCGTATCCGACTGGCCGTCCAGTTGGCCAGCCGGATGGTGGAAGCCGGTGAGGCGTTGATCGTGATGGGCAACCATGAATACAACGCGCTGGCCTATTGTCGGCGTGCGCGCCTGCGGGAGAGTGGCGATCACCGTAATTTTCTGCGCCCGCATACCTCGCGGCACAATCGCATCATTCGCGAGACGCTCGATCAGTATCAGCATCATCCCGATGAGTGGGATGACGCATTGAGCTGGTTTATGCGCATGCCACTGTGTCTTGAACTGCCGTCGCTGGGAGAGGGCAAGAGTGGTCTGCGCGTGGTCCACGCCTGTTGGGATGAAGCGCTGGTGCGTCCGTTTCTGGCGCGCTTTCCGGATGGCTGCATCGATGAAGCCTTCCTGCAGGACTCCGTCGACCCCTCGAGCTTTGCCTATCGGGTGCTGGATCGCCTGACTCGGGGGACCAGTCTGCGCTTGCCGGAGGGCGTCGAGATTCACTCGGGAGATGGCTTCACGCGCCGCAGTTTCCGGGCGCATTTCTGGGCGCGCGAGCCTCGCACCTATGGCGATGTGGTGTTCCAGCCCGACAATCTGCCGGGAGAGCTGGAGTCGCGCTGGTTGAGCGAGGGCGAGCTCGAGAAATTGCCGTATTACGGACCAGAGCAATTGCCATTGTTCCTGGGGCATTACTGGTGTGAGGGGGTGCCTGCGCTCCCGGCGACCAATATCGCCTGTCTCGATTACAGCGCCGTCAAGTGCGGTCGCCTGGTCGCCTATCGCTTCAGTGGCGAAGCGACGCTGGATGCCGCCAATTTCGTCTGGGTGCCGGTGCCGCGCGAACCCTCGAGTCGTCCACTGCCGGAAGAGTTGCCGGCCGAGGAGTTGTCGGGGCGCGGTGAGATGAGGGGATAGCGTGCTGGGCCATAGTCATATCTACCGGTCCTTTCTCATTGCCATTGTTTTTTTCAATAAGCAGCCAGTGAACCAAAGCGCCATCCCGGACTCAGAGTAAGTGTTCCCTTGAATGATCCCTTGCTCAGTCCGGTGCCCCCCACCGGACTTTTTTTATGCCTGTCAGTTTGTCATCGCCGCCATCGCGGCTCTCCAGACAAGTCCCTATCCAGAGTGGCATCAGCTGGATCTGCCACCGACCGCCCATCGGCGCTCTCGACGTCGGGCTACTGTCGAGAGATGCCATCACGCTGACTTGTCACTGCAAGGACACTGCATGTTCCAGGTTCTGACTCTAGACGACTCCTTCGATACGCTCGCACTGCGTCAGGCGCTGTGGGCGGAGAAGATCGGCCACCAGATCACCTCCGAGCGCGTCTCGACCCCTGACGGGGAAGCGGTGCGTCAGATGCTGTGGCTGGCGGACCCCGAGCAGCTCCCCCGCGTGATCGCGATGCTGGAGCGCCACTCACGCGGAGAGCCGCTGCGCGATGAGGCTGCGGAGGCGTCGGGTTTCTCAAGCGGTTCATCGGGCGGTCTCTGGCAGCTCGTCAGACAGACCCCGCTGACATGGCTGGTCGGGCTCGCCTGTTGCCTCACGGTACTGTGTCAGTACGTGCTGGGTCAGGCGGCGGTGTTCGAATGGCTGGCCATCGTGCCCTTTGAGCTGGTGGGCAGTCAGCACATTGCACCGGCGCCGTTGTCCACGACACTGGCGGGGGAGTGGTGGCGGCTGTGGTCGCCTTCCTTGATGCATTTCGGCATTCTGCATCTGGTCTTCAATCTGCTGTGGCTATGGGTGTTCGGGCGCCAGATCGAGGCCATCGATGGCGCCTGGCGCTTCGCGCTGGTGGTGCTGGTGAGCGGGGTGGCTGCCAACCTGGCGCAGTACGCCACCGGCAGTGTGCTGTTCGGTGGGCTCTCGGGAATCGATTTCGCCGTGATCGGCTATGTCTTCATCGCGGCTCGTCGACGGCCGATGCTGGGCTATCAGATGCAGCGCTCGCTGATGATCTTCATGTTGATCTATCTGGTGCTGTGCATGACACCGTTATCGAGTGCCATCGGCCTTGGGGCCATCGCCAATGAGGCGCATCTCGGTGGGCTGCTGGCAGGGCTGGTGCTGGGATTCGTGCTGCCGCGCCGCGCGCCGGGCGCCACGTCATGACAGCCAGGCGGATGACAATGATAGAATGGGCGCATTTTGCACGGCGTGGCGTCACGTTGCCCGCGTGGCGCTGTCCCCGCGCCGTGCTCCAGCATCAGGAGAACCCCCATGAGTGACATGACTTTCGACGGGATGGTCGAACAGATGACCCCGGCCATCTACGAGAGCCTCAAGCAGTCCATGCAGCTGCGCAAATGGCCGGACGGCCGGGTGCTGACCTCGGAGCAGGTCGAGCTGTGCATGGAGGCCGTCATCAAGTACGAGGTCCACAACAACGTGCCTGCCGAGTCACGTGTCGGCTTCATCGACAACGGTACCTGCGGTCCACGTGACGGTGACGACACTGCTTCACGCGATGAGCCGGAGCAGATCAAGTGGGTCAACTGACACTGGATGATGCACTGGACGTCGATGGCGCACCTCAGCCCGCCGTGGAGTCGGTGACCCTGAAAGGGGACATCCGCAAGATGTCCATCGTGCCTGCCGGTGAGGCGCTTGCGATCGATACCTCGGCGGATGCGCAGTCAGTCTCGCGTGAGCCGCTGGCGGCCAGCTATGGCCTGCGACTGGGCGAGATCACCCAGCCGCTGAACGCCTATATTGGCCACAAGGTACGCCTGGACTTCACCGGTCAGATCCACTGCAGCCATTGCGGGCGCAAGACCAAGAAGAGCTTCGCGCAGGGGCATTGCTATCCCTGCTTTCGCAAGCTGCCACAGTGTGATGGCTGCATCATGAAGCCGGAGACCTGTCACTTCGCGGAAGGAACCTGTCGTGATCCTCAGTGGGGTGAGGAGCATTGCTTCCAGCCGCATATTGTCTACCTGGCCAACTCCTCCGGCCTCAAGGTCGGTATCACCCGCAAGACCCAGATGCCGACGCGCTGGTTCGATCAGGGTGCCATCCAGGCCTTGCCCATCGTCGAGGTCTCCAATCGTCTGCAGTCTGGGCTGGTCGAGGTGCTGTTCAAGCAGGCACTCAATGACCGCACCAACTGGCGCGCGATGCTCAAGGGCGATGTGGCCGAGCTGGATCTGGAAGCCGAGCGTGATGCACTGCTTGAGCAGATGGCCGAGGGTCTGGCGGCGCTGCAGGCGCATTGCGGTGAAGACGCCATCCGGGTACTGGATACCACGGCATTGGCCTTCGAGTTTCCGGTGCGTACCGCGCCGACCAAGGTCACCTCGTTCAACTTCGACAAGACACCCGTGGTGGAAGGCGTGCTCGAAGGGCTCAAGGGTCAGTATCTGATCCTCGACAGCGGGGTGATCAATCTGCGCAAGTTCACGGGGTATGAGGTCGAGGTCCAGCTCGGCGAATGACGTCGTCCCGTGTTGAAGAATAAGCTCAAGGCTAATGAGGATGACAACGCCCGCGCTCCCTTCCAGGAGTGCGGGCGTTGTCGTATGGTTTGGGGATATCGAAGAAAGATGCCGGCCCGACTGGTTCAGCCAGCGGATTCAGCCGGGGGATTCAGCCGAGCACGGGCTGGCGGCGCGCCTGCATGCGCTCCAGGAAGACCTGCATCACTCGGTGGTAGAGCTCGCGTCCCAGCACGACATCCTCGACCCCCGCATCCAGATTGGGGTTGTCATTGACCTCGATGACCACAACACGATCCTCGAGCTGCTTGAGGTCAACTCCATAGAGCCCATCACCGATCAGACGTGTCGCCTTGAGAGCCGCCTTGATCACGGCGGGGGGCACGTCACTCGGGTCAACGGTGGCAAAGCCGCCGGAGCGGGTGCGGGCGCCGCTGTGGTCATAGATCTGCCAATGGCCACGCGCCATGTAGTAACGGCTGGCGAACAGCACCTTGCCGTCGAGCACGCCGATACGCCAGTCGAACTCGGTAGGCAGCCATTCCTGCAGCAGCAGCAGAGCGGAGTCATGGAACAGTCGCTCGGCTTCACGCACCAGTGTCTCCGGCCCGTCAATCTTGACGATGCCGCGCGAGAAGGCACCATCTGGCACCTTCATCACTAGCGGATAGCGCATGTGCTGTCCGCGTTCGGCCAGCTGGCGCAGTTCGCCGCGATGAATCAGGCGTCCCTGTGGGGCGCTGAGGCCGCGAGCCTTCAGGAGCTCATGCAGAAAGACCTTGTTGGTACAGCGCAGAATCGACTGACTGTCGTCGATCACCACCAGCCCTTCGTGTTCGGCTCGCTTGGCCATGCGGTAGGTATGGTGGTCCAGGCTTGTGGTCTCGCGGATGAACAGCCCATCGAATTCGGCCAGACGTCCCTCGTCACGCTTGGTGATCAGACTGACGTCGATGCCAAGGCGGCGTCCCTCGCGGATGAAGTGCTTGAGCGCTGTACGATTGGACGGTGGCAGTGCCTCATTCGGGTCCACCAGCATCGCCAGGTCGAAACGATAGTGGCGGCGAGCCTTCGGGGTGCGCCAGACCTTGCGGGAATGGCGGTTGAGCGCCTGGGCAAAGCGATCCTCGTCCGTTTCCGCCAGATGGTTCAAGGATTGCGGGCGCACTCGCCTGAGGGTCCAGCGCTCGCCACGCGCCTCGAGTCGCACCTCGAGCAACGGGCAGGGCAGTCGCTCGAACAGCTTGCGACCGAGACGTGCCAGTGCGGGGTCATCGCTCTCACCGAAGGTCAGCAGCAGGTCGAGATGCGCATGCTTGCCGGTCTCGTGGGGGACTGTCTGCGGGGCGGGCAGGGCGCTCTTGCGCGTCAGCTCCTCAAGCAGCACACGGATGCTGCCCAGTTCCATGTCGATCAGTGACTTGCGCGACAGCTGGTTGAGCGTTTCCACCGACGGCAGGGCTTTCTGTCCGCGCGCCTGTGCCAGCAGCGAGACGTAATAGCCGATCCCGAGGTAATCGAGCCCGCCGCAGAGATTGATGACGTGGGTCGCGGGCTGCGGAGCGTCCTGGTCTGCCCGGTCCGTGGGCACGGAGCTGTCGTGGGAGAGCTCGGACAGAAAGTCGTGGGCGCTGATGACATCATCACTGGGATAGAAGGCGCGCCAGTCACTGACACGGTCAACCACGATACGCAGGCGGGACATTGAGTAGCCTCGAAGGGCGGGCACCGAAGCGATGCCGAATGCAGCGCATCATGAAAAACAATCTCCGTCATCGCAATAGACAACAAGATGAAATAATTTCATGCAAATAGGTCGAGACAAGACGTGCCTGCATGCCCAGAATGCAGCGGATTGCTACCGCCCCACGACACCTTGATTTCAGGGCTGCCTCAGGGCGCTGACAGGCGGGAGAGCCTGCATCATGACCCCCATTCTGCGTCCGGCGATCCGGGCCGATCTCGATGCTCTGGTAGAGCTCGAGGAAGTCAGTTTCGATAGCGACTGGTTCAGTCGTCGTCAGCTGTCCCATCTGATTCTGCGTGCCAATGCACGCACCCTCGTCATCATCCAGCCAGAAGGCGATGGCTCGGACGCCCTGCCGGCGGCAGGCAATGCGATGGCCGCACTGTGGCCGGCGGGCAGCGTGGCGCAGGATGACGCCACCCCGCTGCGCAGCGTGCTGGGCTATGGCACCGTGCTGTTCCGACGCAATTCACGCCGGGCACGACTCTATTCCTTCTGTCTGCATCCCGAGGCGCGCGGACGCGGTCTCGCCCAGCGTCTGCTCATCGCGCTCGAGCAGCTGGCCATCGAGCAGGGCTGTGAGCAGTTCGATCTGGAAGTGCATACCGGCAACGGTGCAGCGATCACCCTCTATGAGCGCCACGGCTTTGCCAGGAATGGTCGCCTGCGCGATTACTACGCCGACGGCGCGGCGGCCTGGAAGATGCGCAAGTCACTGGTGATTCCCTCATCAAACCCGCCCGCCAGCAGCAGCGACATCAGGGCTGAGGGGATCTCGACGTGGGGAGATGCGGGCGCTGCCTGACGGCCGGGCATGGCGCGCGTCGCCCCCATGGGCTAGGATGCGCTGTTTATTCTTCATGGCTTCAAAGGAATCGCTCCCATGCCGTCATTCGATATTGTCTCCGAACTCGACAAGCACGAAGTTCAGAACGCCGTCGATCAGGCCAATCGCGAACTTGCGACACGCTTTGATTTCAAGGGCGTGACTGCCGGCTTCGAACTCGAGAAGGAAGAGACCGTCAATCTGGAAGCCGACGCCGATTTCCAGCTGCGTCAGATGATCGAGCTGCTCAAGGGTCGCTTGATCGCGCGTGGCATCGACGTGCGTTGCCTGGAAGAGAAGGACGCCGACACCGGCGGTGTGCGTGCCCGCCAGCAGCTGGTGCTGCGTCAGGGGCTGGACCAGCCGACCGCCAAGAAGATCGTCAAGGCGCTCAAGGATGCCAAGCTCAAGGTCCAGGCCCAGATCCAGGGTGAGAAGGTGCGCGTCACCGGCAAGAAGCGTGATGATCTCCAGGGGGCCATGGCCTTGCTGAAAGGTGACGAGAGCATCGAGCTGCCGCTGCAGTTCAACAACTTCCGCGACTGATCTTCCTCGCGCGCCTGGCGCTCATGTCACGGCTGACCGCTGTCAGCGGCAAATGTCGTCGACAAGTGTCAGGGGCGCCACTCTCAGCACCGTTCGCTCTCGGCGAGCGGTGCTGTGTTCGTTTGAATCGCTTTGAAAGCGTCACGTACCCGTTTCAGGCGCTGCGCTCTCAAAGCGTTTCACCATCTTCGTTCGTCATATTCGCGTGACGCTCGCCCCGGGTGGGTCGGGCTGCGCAAAGAGAGGTTACATGTCTGCTCCGCTCGCTATCGGCCAGCGCAATACCCTGACCATCACCAAGCGGGTCGGCTTCGGCGTCTTCCTCGACGGCGGTGACCGCGGTGAAATCCTGCTGCCGACTCCCTTCATTCCTGCCGGTGCCGATATCGGTGACGCGGTGGATGTCTTCGTGAGTCTTGATGATGAAGACCGCCTGCTGGCCACCACGCGCTATCCGCGCGCCATGGTCGGTGAGTTCGCCGCCCTCAAGGTGGTCGAGGTCAACGACATCGGCACCTTCCTCGACAATGGCCTGGGCAAGGACCTGCTGCTGCCCTACGGCGAGCGCAAGCGTGAGCTCAAGGCGGGCCAGTTCGCCATGGTGCACGTGGGGCTCGACAAGCACAGCGATCGCATGGTCGCGTCGATGCGCCTGGATCGCTGGCTGGACAAGACTCCGGCCGAGTACACCGTCGGTCAGGAAATCTCCGGCCTGGTGGCGGCGAAGACCGAATTGGGCATGAAGATCATCATCGACAATGCCCATTGGGGGCTGGTGCACCATGATCGCATCTTCACCCGCCTGCATATCGGCAATCGTCTGCGTCTGTGGGTGCTCAAGAATGATGGCAACGGCAACATCGACCTGACCCCGCAGGCACCGGGCCCTGCAGGCCATCAACAGCTGGCGGACCGCATCCTTGCACGTCTGGAAGCCAACGCCGGGGTGCTGCCGCTGGGTGACAAGAGCGACCCCCAGGCCATCAGCGACGCCTTCGGCGCCAGCAAGGCCAACTTCAAGCGTGCCATCGGCCACCTGAAGCGCGAGGGCAAGGTGACACTGGCCCCCACCGAGACGCGCCTGGTCAAGTGAGGCGCCGGTGATGCGTCGCGCATCGCCCGAGCGGCTTCTGCCGCGCCAGCATCACAAGCTTCCCGTCGGCAATTTCGCTGCCACTCGTCGGTTCTCCGGCGGGTGGCAGTTGCGTTTGTGGGCAGCGCATGGCACCAATGAGCGTCAGGACCCTGCGGACCATGAGTCGCCCTGCTTGTCCATGACGCGCCGTGCGTGCCGTGGCGTCATCCAGCGCATGCCTGATCACGCAGGAGCACCTGAGATCATCCCCACCATTGACAACAAGGATCGTCAGCCCATGTCTCCCGTTTCCACTTCCTCCTCTCGTTCGGCGTTGCGTATCCTGCTGTCCCCTGACAGCTACAAGGAAGCGCTGCCTGCGCTGGAGGCTGCCGAGGCAATGGCGAGCGGCATCCGGCGCGTAATGCCCGAGGCCGAGCTCGACCTGTGCCCGTTGGGAGATGGCGGAGAGGGCACCCTGGCGGCACTGTTGGCCGCTGCAAGCGAGGCAGATCCCATCGAGGCGCGCAGCGCTCAGGTACGTGATCCGCTGGGGCGTGAGGTCACTGCGCAATGGGGCTGGCAAGCGGGTAGCCGCACGGCCATCGTCGAGCTCGCCGAGGCCAGTGGTCTGCACCTGCTCAGCCCCGATGAGCGTGATGCGCGCATCGCCAGTACCTACGGCGTCGGACAGCTGGTGCTTGCCGCGCTGGAGGCCGGTGCCGAGCGCTTGATCGTCACGCTGGGCGGCAGCGCGACCAACGATGGCGGCAGCGGCATGTTGCGTGCACTCGGTCTGCGCCTGCTGGATGAGGCGGGTGACGAACTGCCGGACGGAGGCGCGGCGCTGGCACGACTGGCGCGGTTGGATGCCAGTGGCCTGGACCTGCGGCTGGCGACTCTCAAGGTGTCCGCGGCGGTGGACGTCGACAACCCGCTGTGTGGCCCGCGTGGCGCGACGGCCGTGTTCGGGCCCCAGAAGGGCGCGGATGAGGCGGTGGTCAAGGAGCTGGACGTCGCGCTGGGGCGTTTCGCGCGGATGAGTGCCGAGGTGCTGGGGGAGGACCACCAGCAGCTGCCGGGCACTGGTGCCGCAGGCGGCATGGGCTACGCAGTGGCGGCCTGGCTCACGGGGGAGCTGCGCCCGGGCATCGAGCTTGTGATGGAACGACTGAGCGTGGCGCAGCGCCTGGAAGGGTGTGACCTGCTGATCACCGGCGAGGGCGGGCTGGATGGGCAGAGCCTGGGGGGCAAGACGCCCATCGGCGCGGCGCGTGCCGCCCGAGCGGCCGGAGTGCCGGCCATCGTGCTGGCAGGGCGTCTCGCGGATGGCTGGCAGGCTGCGCATGACGAAGGCGTCAGCGCCGTCTTCACCCTGTGTGACGCTGCCATGCCGCTGGAGCAGGCCCTGACGCGCACCGCTGAACTGCTGGCGGACCGCTGTGAAGCCATCATGCGCCTCTGGCAGGTGGCGCACAGCGACTGAATGTCGCCTGCACCGCAACCCCGTTCGCCTTTCGTGTCACGGGCAAGCCCGTTACCATGCACGCAGCAGCTATGGGAAAGATAGCCAGAATGCACTTCCCTCGGGAGGCATCTGGCGCTTGACTGATAGCAGGTGGCACGCGGTGTGCGCCCGATGGTTGAGGGGACCTTGAGATGATGATTTTTCGGCGCATGAAGCGGATCTGCTGGCTGGGGCTGGCCTGGCTGTTCTTCGCGATCGGGTTTGCCGGCATGTTCCTGCCCCTGTTGCCGACGACCGTCTTCATGCTGCTGGCGCTGGCCTGTGCCAGTCGCGGCTCCCCTCGCTTCGCGCGCTACATTCGCGAACACCCCCAGATCGGGCCTCCCCTGATCTCCTGGGAGCGCGAGCGTGCCATCCCGCTGCGTGCACGCATCCTGGCGGTCGGCATGCTGGTGGTCTCGATGCTGATCATTCTCTTCACCGTTTCCGTGATGGCGGTCAAGGTCTCGTTGCTGATCTTCCTTTCCCTGTTGGCCATCTGGCTGGGCACGCGCCCCGAGCCGCGCGGGGGATACGAGGAACTCGCGCCTGCGCCTTCCCCGGCCGAGCCCTTCGATGAGCCCTCCCGACCCGTCAGCGGCGAACGCCTGCAGAACGACTAGTCATTCGCGTGTCCCGCCCCTCCCGTGAGGGGCCATTCATCGCGGGCGCGGTGGCAGGCTGCCATCGCTGCCCGATGTTTTCCTGCCGTGTGGCATCGTCCGCGCGGCGTTGATCGTGGAGTCCTTCATGTCACAACCTGCCGCCATTCATCTTGATGATTATCAAGCGCCGGCCTGGCGCATTCTCAGCACTCGGTTGACGTTCGATCTGGCGCCGTCCGCGACCCGCGTGACGGCCGTGCTGACCCTCGAGGCCAATCCCGATGCCGCCGTGGGCAGTGACGCGACGCCACCGCTGGTGCTCAATGGCGAGCACCTGACGCTGGAATCCGTGCGTGTCGATGGGCGAGCGCTCGCCAGTGATGAATACAAGGTCGACGAGACGCATCTCACCCTCGCGGCGCTGCCGGCCAGCTGTGAGCTCGAGACGGTCGTGCTGATCGACCCGGCGGCCAACACGGCACTGGAAGGGCTCTATGTGTCCTCCGGCATGTTCTGCACCCAGTGCGAGGCCGAGGGCTTCCGCCGTATCACCTATTACCCGGATCGTCCGGACGTGATGTCGGTATTCACGACGACCGTCATCGCGGACAAGGCGAACTATCCGATCCTGCTCTCCAACGGCAATCCCGTCGAGCGTGGCGAGCTGGACGGCGGCCGTCACTTCGTCACCTGGCAGGACCCGCACCTCAAACCGTGCTACCTGTTCGCGCTGGTGGCGGGGGATCTGGTCAAGCATGCCGACAGCTTCACCACCATGAGCGGGCGTGATGTCGCCCTGGAGATCTGGGTCGAGCCGGAGAATCTCGACAAGACCCAGCACGCCATGAACTCTCTCAAGGCCTCCATGAAGTGGGATGAGGAGGTCTATGGGCGCGAGTATGACCTCGATATCTTCATGATCGTCGCGGTCAATGACTTCAACATGGGCGCGATGGAGAACAAGGGTCTCAACATCTTCAACAGCGCCTGTGTGCTGGCCAATCCCGACACCACCACCGACGCCGCCTTCCAGCGCGTCGAAGGGGTGGTGGCACACGAGTACTTCCACAACTGGTCCGGCAATCGCGTCACCTGCCGTGACTGGTTCCAGCTGTCCCTGAAGGAAGGCTTCACCGTCTATCGTGACCAGACCTTCTCCGCCGACATGAATTCGGCGCCGGTCAAGCGCATCGAAGACGTCGCCATGCTGCGCACCGCGCAGTTCGCGGAAGATGCCGGTCCCACCGCGCATCCGGTGCGCCCGGCGTCCTATATCGAGATTTCCAACTTCTACACCCTGACCATCTATGAGAAGGGGTCCGAAGTGGTGCGCATGGTCGCCAACCTGCTGGGCGAAGAGGCCTTCCGCCGCGGCAGTGACCTCTACTTCGCGCGCAACGATGGCAGCGCCGCCACCATCGAGGATTTCATCAGTGCGATGAGCGAAGCCTCCGGGCGAGATTTCACCCAGTTCATGCGCTGGTACTCTCAGGCGGGGACGCCGGAAATCAGCGCCCGCGGCAACTTCGATGCCGAGTCGGGCCGCTATTCCCTGACGCTGCATCAGTCCACCCCGGCGACACCGGGGCAGGCTGAGAAGCTGCCGCTGGTGATCCCGGTACGCATGGGCCTGGTGGGTGCGGATGGCAGTGATCTGGCGCTCACGCTCGACGGCGAGGCGCTGGGCACGGAAACGGTGCTGGAGCTGACCGAGGCCGAGCAGACCTTCGTCTTCACTGGCCTCGAGGCCGGTGCCGACCCCGTGCCGTCGCTGCTGCGCGGCTTCTCGGCGCCGGTCAAGCTGTCCTTCGCCTACAGCCGTGAGCAGCTGGCCTTCCTGATGCAGCATGACAGCGATGGCTTCAACCGCTGGGATGCCGGTCAGCGTCTGGCGCTGGCAGCGCTCGAGGATCTGATGGCCGCCTGGCAGCAGGGCGACACCCAGGCATCACTCGATGCGCGTATGCTGGCCGCCTATCGCTTCCTGCTCCAGAGCGAGCCGTCCGATCGTGCCGTGCTGGCCGAGATGCTGACCCTGCCGTCGGAGGCCTATATCGCCGAGCAGCAGACTGTCGTCGATGTCGATGCCATCCACTGGGCGCGCAAGACCGCCAAGGCGCAACTGGCCACGGCACTGCGCGATGATTTCGTCGCGCTCTATCACGCCAATGAGCAGCAGGGCGACTACGCGCCGACCTTCGAGCAGATGGCGCGCCGCAGCCTCAAGAATGCCGCGCTCAGCTATCTGATGAGTATCGAGGACGAGGAGGGCGTGCGTCTGGCCCAGGCTCAGCTGGCCGCGGCGCACAACATGACCGACGTACGCGCGGCATTGACGTTGCTGGTGCACTCCTCGCGCACCGAGTTGGGCGATCCGGCCCTCAAGGCCTTCGCCGAGCGCTGGTCACATGATCCGCTGGTGATGGATCAGTGGTTCTCGATCCAGGTCACGCGTCCGCAGGCTGACGTGCTGGATCGCGTGCGCTTCTTGATGGAGCATCCGGCGTTCTCGCTGACCAACCCCAACAAGGTGCGCGCCTTGATCGGTGCCTTCGCCGGCCAGAACCGCGTCAACTTCCATCGCCTCGATGGCGAAGGCTATCGCCTGCTGGCGGATGTGGTCATCGAACTCAATCGCCTGAATCCGGAAATCGCGGCGCGCATCATCACGCCGCTGACGCGCTACAAGCGTTTCGATGCCAAGCGTCAGGCGCTGATGAAGGCTGAGCTCGAGCGTATCCGGGCCGAGAAGCTGTCGCGCAATCTCTACGAGGTCGTGGAGAAGGCGCTGGCCTGATCCGCCGGATCACGTCCTCGCCCCGTCAGTTCGACTGACATGAAAAACCCCCACCCGTCTGTGACGGGTGGGGGTTTTTCGTGGTGCTTGCGAACCAGGCCTTGAAGAGAGGCGTCAGTCGCGCACGTTCAGCTCTCGGTCAGTGACAGCAGGATCTTCTTGTAGCTGTCAAAGCGCACGCGGCCTATCTCGCCGCTGTCGACCGCCTGAAGCAGGGCGCAGCCCGGCTCCTTCTCGTGCTTGCAGTCACGGAAGCGGCATAGCCCCAGGTAGTCGTGGAATTCACGGAAGCCATCGGTGACCTGCTCCGGCGTCAGGTGCACCAGGCCGAATTCACGGATACCGGGTGAGTCGATCAGATCACCGCCGTCCGGCATGTGATAGAGCCAGGCCGTGGTGGTGGTGTGCATGCCCTGGCGTGATTCGGTGGAGAGCGGGCCGACACGTATCTCTTCTCGGGGCAGCAGCATGCCGACCAGTGACGACTTGCCGACGCCACTCTGACCGACGAACACCGAGGTGCGATCGCTCAGCTGTGCCTTCAGGGCGTCCAGGCCTGCCTCGCCGCGCGTGGTACAGGCGACGACGTCGTAGCCGAGTGCCTCGTAGCGTGCCAGCAGGTCACGCAGCACACCACCGCTCTCGGGCAGGAGGTCAACCTTGTTGAGCACCAGCACCGGCGTGATGCCGGTGGCTTCCGCGGCGATCAGGTAGCGGTCGATCAGATTGGGTTGTGGCGCGGGTTCGGCGGCGAACACGATCATGATCTGGTCGATGTTGGCGGCCACCGGCTTGAGCACCCCCCGCATGTCCGGGCGTTCAAGCTCGGTAGTGCGGGCACCGCGTGCCACCACCACACCCGTGGCATCGCTGGCTTCACGCCAGATCACGCGGTCACCGGTGACCAGCGTTTCCAGGTTGGCGCGCAGGTGGCAGCGATGCAGGCTGCCGGATTCACTTTCGACTTCCAGGCTGCGCCCGTAGTGGGCAATGACACGGCCGTGCTGTTCCGGGCCGTATTCGCCGGCGTCGAGCTTGTCGCGGTCCTGCGTCTCGCGCTTTTCGGCGCGCTTGGTACGCTCGGCCTGGACCTTCTCGATGCGCCATTGTTGCTGGCGGCTTAGCTTGCGTTTGCTCATGCTTGGCTGGTGACTCCGGTCGCCGTTCGTTCGCCAGGGATGGGAGCGTCTTCCCCCCTCTGCGGCGCGATTGTACCCTTTGCGCCCTCGGGTGTCGTGCGACACCCCGGGATGGCGTGTGATACTGCCGTCACAGGCGGATCCTCAGCGTCTTCCCATTCCCCGTTCAGCAAGGAGTGACCCATGGCAAATCCCACCGCGCAGGCCGATCGACTCATCTGGATCGACCTGGAAATGACCGGGCTGGACCCCGCGCGTGAGCGCATCATCGAGGTGGCCACGCTGGTCACCGACGGAGATCTCAACCTGATTGCCGAAGGGCCGGTGCTGGCCGTGCATCAGCCGGACAGCCTGCTGGAGGCGATGGATGAATGGAACACGCGCACCCACGGCGAATCCGGACTGGTGACGCGCGTCAAGGAAAGTCAGATCGATACCGCCGAAGCCGAACGTCAGACTCTCGAGTTCCTGGCCCGCCACGTGGCGGCAGGCGCCTCGCCGATGTGCGGCAACAGCGTGCATCAGGACCGCCGTTTCCTGCAGCATGAGATGCCGTTGCTGGAAGCGTTCTTCCATTACCGCAACATCGATGTCTCGACCCTCAAGGAACTCGCCAAGCGCTGGAATCCGGCCGCGCTGGACGGTTTCAAGAAGCGCGCGACTCACCAGGCGATGGATGATATCCGCGAGTCACTGGCGGAGCTTGCGCATTACCGCAAGACCTTCCTCAAGCTGACCCAGCAGGGCATCGTCTGAACGACGCAGCGTGAGAGTCTCAGAGCGCGGTGGCCAGACGGGCGCCGCGCTTGATGGCTTGCTCCTTCAGTGCCCAGCGCACGTGCTCGCGCAGTGGCTCGCTGGGATAGGGCAGGCGGGCACGCAGGACATGCTCGACCTGCTCCGACCAGGGCGCATTGCCCAGTCCGATGGCGATGTTGGAGAGCCACTTCTCATAGCCGATACGCCGGATGGGGCTGCCTTGCGTCTTGTCGAGGAACTCCTGCTCCCCCCAGCAGAACAGCCGGATCAACTCGATGCGATCCAGATCATGGCGTGGCGAGAAATCCGCCTCCTGGGTCGCCTTGGCAAAGCGCGTGAAGGGACAGAACAGCTGGCAGTCGTCGCAGCCATAGATGCGGTTGCCCATGGCACGGCGGAAATCTTCGGGGATGGCGCCATCCAGCTCGATGGTCAGGTAGGAGATGCAGCGGCGTGCATCGACGACCTTGTCCTCGACGATGGCATCCGTCGGGCAGGCGACCTTGCAGGCGTTGCAGCTGCCACAGTGCTCCTTCTCGAAGGGGGCATCCACCGGCAGAGGCAGGTCGGTGTAGAGTTCGCCCAGGAAGAACAGGCAGCCAGCCTGCTGGTTCATCAGCATGGCGTTCTTGCCGAACCAGCCGATACCGGCCTTCTGGGCCAGCGCGCGCTCCATGACCGGAGCGGAGTCGACGAAGGCGCGGTAGCCGAACGTGCCGACTTCCTTCTCTATCTGCTTGGCCAGGTTGGCCAGCCGCTTGCGCATCAGCTTGTGGTAATCGCGTCCCAGCGCGTAGCGTGAGACGTAGGCGCGCTCGGGCTGGCTGAGTACCTGGGTGGTCTCGACCTCGGGCGGCAGGTAGTCGAGGCGCACGCTGATGACGCGCAGCGTGCCGGGCACCAGCTCCTCCGGGCGCGTGCGTCTGGTGCCGTGCTTGGCCATGAAGTTCATCTCGCCGTGATGACCATTGGCCAGCCAACGTTCCAGGTAGGCCTCGTGTTCCGAGAGGTCGACATCGGTGATCCCGACCTGCTGAAACCCCAGTTCGCGCCCCCATGTCTTGATGCGGGCTGCCAGTTCCGCCATGGCCTGAGGGTCGGCGACGCGCGAGTCATGACCGGATGTCTCGTCGGGAGAGCTTGCGGCTGCGTCGGCGGGCAGGGACATGGTGGCGGATGAAGCAGGCATGGGCATTCCAGCTGGACAGGATGTTCAGGAGCATGGTGCACGCTGGCGTCTCACGGCGAGGAGTCGGCGGTGCGTGCGAAAGGGCGCCACCTTAGCGTAACTTGCCGATCAGCCCAAGCGGCATGTGAGGTGTGCGCTACCCAGTATTTCAGGGCGTGCGGCGTCGCTTTTCCAGGGCGCGGGCACGACTCAGTTTATCAGACATGGAGTGTGGGCATGGCCGTGAGCGATTCCTCTAACCCCTGCGATGTGACGCCGGTCTCATCCGCCACTCAAGCCTTGTGGCGTTCGGTCAATTGCCTGTGGCCCATCGCGGCGCTGCGTGACCTCGAGCATTGGCTGCTGGCGGAAGAGACCGTCTCGATGACCAACGGCTTGCCTGAAGCGTCGGTGGACAAGCGTCTGATGGGGCGGGCGGCGCAGTCAGCCTTCGACCTGCTGCGGCAGCGATGGCCCGAGACGCGCAGATTGTGTGTCCTGTGTGGTGGCGGCAACAATGCGGGCGACGGCTATCTGGTGGCGCGTCTTGCCCAGCTGGCGGGGTTCGAGGTGCGCATCATCGCTTTGAAGGATGAGGCGCAATTGACGGGCGATGCCCAGCTGGCCGCGATTGCCGCGCGGGAAGCCGGGGTCGAGCGTCACCCCTGGCCACAAGATACCGCCACGGCAGAATCATTGGTGAAGGGCTGGCCATTGCTGCTGGACGCCCTGACCGGTATCGGTCTGCGCGAGGCGCCCCGCGGCGCGGTCGCCCACGCCATCGAGCTGATCAACCAACGTCACCGGGAGGGCGCGCATGTCATGGCGCTGGATGTGCCCTCGGGGCTTGATGCCGCCACGGGGGCGGTGGCCGGTGTCGCCGTGGAGGCGGATGTCACGCTGACATTTCTGGTCGACAAGCCGGGTCTGCACACCGGGCGCGCCGAGCTGCATGCCGGACACGTCAGTCTGGCGCGGCTTGGTGCGGCTCGGGTGCTGCCGGAGGTGGTCAAGCAGACCCGAACGGCAGCGCTGCTGGCGTGCGAGTCCGTGCAGCGCCTCACGCCGCGCTGGCTGGAGACCGAGCTGGTGCCGCGCTCTCCGCTGGCGCACAAGGGGGATGCCGGCAGCGTGCTGGTCTTTGGCGGCGGGCCGGGGCTTGGCGGTTCCGTTCTGCTGGCCAGTGAAGCCGCCGCGCGTGCCGGTGCCGGCAAGGTGGCGCTGCTTACCGCGCCGGCGCATGTCAGCGCCAGCCTGACACGCTGCCCGGAAGTCATGGTGCGTGGTCTCAAGAGCGGGCCGGAGGGCAGCAGTCATGACGGGTTTGCCGTACTGGAAGCCCAGATGGCACAGGCCAGCGTGACACTGGTCGGCCCCGGCATGGGGACGGAGCCGCTGGAGAGCCTGTTGTGGGGCTGGGGAGGACTGTCTCGCGTGCTCGCGGCCGACCAGCCGCTGGTGGTGGATGCCGACGCCCTGAGCCTGCTGGCCTGGCGAGCCGGTGAAGGTGAGGTGATCCGACGCGACGATTGGGTGTTGACGCCGCATCCCGGAGAGGCGGCGCGCCTGCTGGGCTGCTCGGTGGCACAGGTCGAGCAGGACCGGCCCAGCGCCGTGCGCGCCCTGCAGCAAAGATATGGCGGCAGTGTAGTGCTCAAGGGGGCCGGCAGTCTGATTGCCAGTCCCGCCGGCGTACTGGAAGGGCCAGACGTGGCGCTGTGTCCCTATGGCAATCCCGGCATGGCCAGTGGCGGCATGGGGGACGTGCTGGGCGGCATCATCGCGGGGCTGGCGGCCCAGGCGCTCAATGGTGGCTTCGATGCACGCCAGTCACGCACCCATGAGCAGGGCACGGCACAGGCGGCGCATGTCACGCGTTGCATGGCGCAGGCGGCACGGGTCGGCGTGCTGGTGCACGCCCTGGCCGCCGACCGTGCGGTGCAGGAGCGCGGCGAGCGTGGCCTGCTCGCGGGTGATCTGGCATCCTATATGCATTTATTGCTCAATCCACGGGCCCGAAATGCGCATACTCCTGTCTGATGAAAATGCCCAGGTTGCCTTTGGCAGCCAGCTGGGCGACGTCCTTGCCGGCCGCGGGCTGGTGTTCCTGGAAGGTGAGCTGGGGGCCGGCAAGACGACTCTCACGCGTGGCGTGCTGCGTGCCTACGGGCATGAGGGGGCGGTGAAGAGTCCGACCTATACCCTGGTGGAGCCCTATGTGCTGCCACGTCCCGAGGGGGGCGAATGGCACATCAATCATTTCGATCTCTACCGGCTGGCTGACCCGGAGGAGCTTGAGTTCATCGGCGGGCGAGACCTGCTTGCCGATGACAGCCTGGCGCTGATCGAGTGGCCAAGCTGTGGTCAGGGCTTCCTGCCGGTGCCGGACCTGCGCGTGACGTTGTCCGTCGCCGAGCAGGGCCGCGAGGCCGAGTTGCATGCCCTCACACCGCGAGGAGAGGGTTGGCTTGAGGCACTGGCCGAGCGACGCGCCTCTCAGGCATGATGGCGCCTGACGTGCCGTATCATCTTCGTGGCTGCGTCTGGTCATCCTTCGCTATATTCATCCATGTTCCTTCTGTTCGAGTCACCCTTTCCGATGCCTGAAACTGCGCCCCAATCCTCTCGCCTGCGCATGATGCGCGGTCTACGTCGCTGCCTGGCGGGGGGGGTGATGTGCTCGCTGGCAAGTCTCGCGCTCGCTCCCCAGGCGCTGGCCGCCAAGGTCGAGAATCTGCGGCTGTGGACCGCGCCGGACCACACGCGGCTGGTGTTCGATCTCGATAGCGCAGCCAGTGCCAACATCTTCAGCCTCGACAATCCTCGGCGTCTGGTGATCGACCTCGCGGCAAGCGAGGTGGCCAGCAACGCGGTGAAGCGCAAGCTCGATGCGCTGGATCTGGAAGGCAGTGCCATCAAGGCGATCCGTACCGGACGACAGGACGATGCCCTGCGGGTCGTGCTGGATCTGACGCGCCAGGTCAATCCCAAGGACTTCACGCTGGCGCCGAACGACAAGTACGGCAACCGTCTGGTGGTGGATCTCGAGTTCCCGGGCGAGTCCGCGGTCGAGAATCCCATTGACCCGATCGAAGCCCGTATCCGCGAGCAGGAGCAGGCGGCAGCCAAGCGCAAGCTGAAGGGCGAGCCTGCCGCGCCGCTGCCGAGCAGCAAGGCGGCGACGCATCCCAAGCGCGATATCATCATCGCCATTGACCCCGGTCACGGCGGTGAGGACCCGGGCGCCAGCGGCCCGAGCGGTACCAAGGAGAAGGATGTGGTGCTCAAGATCGGCAAGCGCCTCAAGCGCATGTTCGACGAGCAGCCCGGCTTCAAGGCCATCCTGACCCGCAACAGCGATTACTACATCCCGCTGCGCAAGCGGACCGAGATCGCGCGTGAGCAGAAGGCAGACTTCTTCGTCTCGGTGCACGCCGACGCCTTCAACAGTCCGCGGCCGCATGGCAGCTCGGTCTTTGCGCTTTCCAGCCGAGGCGCCACCTCAGAGACCGCCCGCTGGCTGGCGGCCACCGAGAACCGTGCTGACCTGATCGGCGGCGTGGATGGCAACCTCAGCCTGAATGACAAGGATGAGATGCTGCGCGGCGTGCTGCTGGATCTGACCATGACCGCCACGCTCAATGATTCATTGGCGGCAGGCAGCGGCGTGCTGGCCAATCTGGGCCGCATCAACTCGCTGCACAAGCGTCAGGTGGAGCAGGCCGGGTTCGTGGTGCTCAAGTCGCCGGACATCCCGTCTCTGCTGGTGGAAACGGGCTTCATCTCCAATCCCCAGGAAGAGCGCAACCTCAACAGTGGCGCCTATCAGGAAAAGCTGGCGCGCTCGATCTTCTCGGGTATCCAGAGTCACTTCGAGCGCAATCCGCCGCCTGCCAGTCTGCTGGCATGGCGACGCAGCCAGGCACGAGGCGGCAACGGTGGCGAGTATCGCGTCAAGAGTGGCGATACGCTGTCGGAAGTCGCACAGCGTCACAACGTGAGCATGGCCGCGCTGAAGCAGGCCAATGGCATGAGCGGGGACACGGTCCGCGTCGGTCAGGTGCTCAAGATTCCACGCGGCTGAGTGTCAGGCCGCCTGCTCCTTCGATGTGGCGGCAGGCGGGCGTGGCAGCCCGAGCACGCTATCCATCGGGCATGAAGCCCGTCGACTGTCCGCTGACTCGGCTCTTGCGTGCTCGCCGCACGGAGAGGCCGGGTCGGCGGGCAGTGTCGTTTTCAGAGAGACGCCCTCTACGCATGCATAATCAGGAGTTCTTCCATGTCCGTCGAGCCATCTGATACGGATGTCGCTGAAACACGTGAGCGGCGTATCCGCATTCTCAATCCGCGTCTTGCCAACCAGATCGCGGCGGGCGAGGTGGTGGAGCGACCGGCCTCCGTGGTCAAGGAACTGGTCGAGAACGCCATCGATGCCGGCAGTACGCGCATCGAACTGGAACTGGAAGGCGGCGGTGCGCGGCTGATTCGCGTGCGTGACAACGGCTGCGGCATCACCGAGGAGGATCTGCCGCTGGCCCTGTCACGTCACGCGACCAGCAAGATCGAGAGCCTTGATGACCTGGAAGGTGTGGCGAGTCTCGGCTTTCGGGGGGAGGCATTGGCCTCGATCAGCTCGGTTTCGCGCCTGGAGCTGTTCTCGAACGTATCGGATGAGCCCGCCAATGGCTGGCGGGTGGTGGCGGAAGGCCGTGAGATGTCGCCGCGCGTCTCGCCGGCGCCCCATCCGCGTGGCACCAGCGTGGCCGTGCGTGACCTGTTCTTCAATACGCCGGCGCGTCGCAAGTTCATGCGTACCGAGAAGACCGAATTCGGCCATGTCGAGGAAAGCTTCCGGCGTCTCGCGCTGTCGCGTCACGACATCGGCTGGACGTTGCGCCACAACCAGAAGGTGGTGCATCAGCTGCGTGCCGGCGAGGACACGCTGACGGTGGAGCGACGGATCGGCGCACTGCTGGGTCGCAACTTCCTCGAGCATGCGCTGCATCTGGATATCGAGGCCTCCGGCTTGCGTCTCTCCGGCTGGGTCGGCTTGCCGACGCATTCGCGTGCCCAGGCGGACCAGCAGTATTTCTTCGTCAATGGCCGCGTGGTGCGTGACCGTCTGGTCGCGCATGCCGTGCGTCAGGCCTATCGCGACGTGCTGTTCCACGGCCGGCATCCGGTGTTCGTGCTCTATCTGGAGCTGGACCCCACGGTGGTGGATGTCAACGTTCACCCCACCAAGCACGAAGTGCGCTTCCGCGACGGACGCCTGGTGCACGACTTCCTGTTCTCCAGCCTGCACAAGGCACTGGCCGAGGTGCGCCCCGGTGACAACAGCGCCGCGCCCACCGGTATCGAGGGCCAGGAGAAGGAGGAGGATCCCGGCTGGCAGCAGCAGGGCATGCGTCTCGGGCGTCAGGAGCAGGATGCGCAGGAGCATGGTGCGTCAGCGCAGTCATCCCCTGGTGGTGGTGCGTCGGCCGGGAAGGATCAGTCAGCCGCTGCAGGTGAGCCGTCAGGCGCTGCCGCGCCCTGGAAGCCATCGTCACAGCTGCCGCCGGCCGGAGATGGCCGCTCCAGCGAGCGCCTGAGTGCTGAGCGGGTGCGTCAGTTCATGGCCGGCTATCGTGCGTTGCATCCCAGCGAAGACCATCTGCTGACGCCGGGTGGCGGGCCTGCGGGCACGACGCCTGAGCATGGCGCTGCTCGCGACCCTGCCGCCATCGCCAGTGCCGAGCGCGAGGCGCGGCGCGCCCCGCGTGTCACCCTGGGCGAAGGGATGCGCCAAGGTGAGGATGACGCACCGGCCGGTATCAGCGAATCTGCCGCCGGTTGGCAGGTCTCGGCACCGTCAGCGGAGCCATTGTCGGGAGTCCCGGCAGAGAATGTGTCCGCTGACGGACCCACGCCTGTCGCCTCTGACATCGTGATGCGTGGCCTGCCAGCCCAGAGCGCCGAGGATGATACGCCACCGCTGGGCTACGCCATCGCGCAGCTGCACGGGGTCTACATCCTGTCACAGACCTCGCGTGGACTGGTGATGGTCGACATGCACGCCGCCCATGAGCGCATCACCTACGAGCGCATGAAGCGCCATGTGCATGGCGGCGGTCATCTGGAGGCCCAGCCGCTGCTGGTGCCGGTGTCGCTTGCCGTCAGTTCGCGCGAGATGGGGACCTTCGAGCGCGAATCCGAGGCATTCACGCGTCTGGGTGTCGAGCTGGACGCCGCCGGACCGGAAACCCTGCTGGTGCGACAGGTGCCGGTGGTGCTCGGCAATGCCGATGTCGAGCCACTGGTGCGCGGCATGCTGGAGGATCTCGAGCGTTACGGCCGCAGCGATCGCATGGAAGCTCACATGAATGAGCTGCTCGCGGACATGGCCTGTCGGGGCAGCGTGCGGGCCAATCGTCGCCTGACGGTTCCCGAGATGAATGCCCTGCTGCGAGACATGGAGCGCACCGAGCGCTCCGGTCAGTGCAATCATGGCCGTCCTACCTGGACCGAACTTTCCATGAATGAACTCGACAAGCTGTTCCTGCGTGGGCAGTAAGCCTGCCCGGCAACGGCAGTGGTTCACCCTTGATTCACCTCCTAGCCCAGACAATAGGTCATGACCCAGACGCAATCCCCCGATATTTCCCCCCGTGCCGCGCCTGAGCTGGCTGACAAACCGCCCGTCATGCTGTTGATGGGGCCGACAGCCTCCGGCAAGACGGACCTGGCCATCCGCTGGCACGAGGAGCAGGGGGCGGAGCTGGTGAGCGTCGATTCCGCGCTGATCTATCGTGGCATGGACATCGGGACCGCCAAGCCCAGCGCCGAAGAGCTGGCGCGGGCGCCGCACCGGTTGATTGACTTCCTGGACCCGCTGGAGAGCTATTCGGCAGCGGAGTTTCGTCGCGATGCACTGGCGCATATCGCCGAGATCCAGTCCCGCGGCAAGATGCCGCTGCTGGTCGGTGGCACCATGATGTACTTCAAGCGGCTGCTGGAAGGTGTGGCGGAGCTGCCGGCGGCGGATCCCGCGCTGCGTGAACAGCTGGAGGCACGCGCCCGAGACGAAGGGCTGCCGGCGCTGCATGCGCAGCTTGCCAGGCTGGATCCGGCGAGCGCCGAGAGGATCCGGCCCTCGGACCCGCAGCGTCTGACACGTGCGCTGGAAGTCTGTCTGTTGAGCGGGCGCTCGATGACGGAGCTGCTCGCGGAGCAGCCGGAAGCCGAGCTTCCGTTCCGGCCGATCCCGATCGCACTGGCGCCCCATGACAGAGCCGTGTTACATGAACGTATCGAGACGCGTTTTGACCAGATGCTGGAACAGGGCCTGATTGGCGAGGTCGAAGCGCTGAAGGCTCGCCCGGAGCTGCACCCCGGGCTGCCCTCGATACGCTGTGTCGGCTATCGTCAGGTGTGGGATTATCTGGAGGGGCATCTGACGCGTGACGAGATGCGTGAGCGTGGCATCATTGCCACCCGCCAGCTCGCCAAGCGTCAATTGACCTGGCTGCGTAGCTGGAAGGGGATTCACCACGTGGATTCCATGGGTGTAAATCCTTACAGTGAAACCTTGAAAATCGTGCGCCAGACCAGCACTTAGCGTAACATGAGCTGTCACGACCCGCGCCCGTGAAGCCCCCCAAAGAGGGCAACCCGGAGCGCTGGCGAACATAACCATACTTGCCTCGAACGAGACATTTTTTACGGAGAGTCACATGTCCAAAGGTCAATCACTCCAGGACCCGTACCTGAACATCCTGCGCAAGGAACGTATTCCGGTCTCGATCTTCCTGGTCAACGGCATCAAGCTGCAGGGCCAGATCGAATCCTTCGATCAATTCGTCATCCTGCTGCGCAATACCGTCTCCCAGATGGTTTACAAGCACGCTATCTCAACCGTGGTGCCCTCGCGCAATGTGCGCCTGCCGGCCCAGGATGCGACCGTGCCCTCCACAGAAAGCTGAAATCCGAGGCGCTGATTGTTCTTCGAACGACCCGAAGCCGGTGAAACGGCCGTCCTGGTCCATGTCAATTTCCGGGACGAAAAAGAACGCGAGGATGCCGGTGAGCTCCTCGAACTCGTACGTTCGGCAGGCGCCGTGCCGGCCACCCTCATCGAGGGTAGCCGGCCCCGCCCTGACTCCCGTACGTTCATCGGAGAAGGCAAGCTTGAGGAAGTGCGTGAGGCCCTGGCCGAGCACCAAGCCGAGCTTGTGATCTTCAACCATTCATTGAGCCCTTCCCAGCAGCGCAACCTTGAAGGTTCGCTCCAGTGTCGCGTGATCGACCGCACCGGTCTGATCCTCGACATCTTTGCCCAGCGCGCGCGTACCCACGAGGGCAAGCTGCAGGTGGAGCTCGCTCAGCTCGAGTACATGTCCACCCGCCTGGTGCGGGGCTGGACCCACCTTGAGCGTCAGAAGGGCGGTATCGGTCTGCGTGGCCCGGGGGAAACCCAGCTCGAGACCGACCGTCGTCTGCTGCGTGCCCGGATCAAGTCGATCCACAAGCGGCTCGAGAAGGTGCACAAGCAGCGCGATCAGAACCGCCGTGCTCGGGCACGTGCCGAGATCCCCAGCCTGTCACTGGTCGGCTATACCAACGCCGGCAAGTCGACGCTGTTCAATGCGCTGACCACCTCTGAGGTCTATGCGGCGGATCAGCTGTTCGCCACGCTCGACCCGACGCTGCGCCGTCTGGAGCTGGAAGACGTGGGCCCTGCGGTGCTTGCGGATACCGTCGGCTTCATTCGGCACCTGCCGCACAAGCTGGTGGAAGCGTTCCAGGCCACCCTGCAGGAAGCCGCCGAGGCGGACCTGCTGGTGCACGTCATCGATGCGGCTGACCCGGAAAATGATCGCAATACCGAGCAGGTCAACGAGGTGCTCAACGAGATTGAGGCCGGTGACGTGCCACGCCTGCTGGTCATGAACAAGGTCGATCGCCTCGACATGGCGCCGCGCATCGAGCGCGACGGCTTCGGGCGTCCGCTGGTCGTATGGTTGTCGGCGCGTGACGGCAAGGGGCTGGATCTGCTGATGCAGGCCTTCTCCGAGCTGCTGTCAGACAATGTCATCTCGACCCGTCTGACGCTGGGGCCGGAGAAGTCACGCCTGCGTGCCGGTCTGCATGAGCTGGATGCCGTCAAGAGTGAAGCGTATGACGAGCAGGGCAATGCGTTGATGGACATTCGTCTCGAGAAGCGCGACTTTCTCCAGCTGTTGTCGCATCTTGGGGAATCTCCCGAGGCCTACCTCGGGGGCGAGCATGACGATCGTGAGGCCTGGCAGCGTGAGCTGTCTGCCGAGCGCGCCGAGAAGCATCGCCTCTCGGTGACGCACAAGTCCTGACGCAGTGATTGCGTCATCTGGCATCTGCAGGTACCTGATGCAGATGCCCTTGCACGGTTAGTGACGTGCAGCGAGCAACAGGCATTCGACGTGAAGGGATTGTCGGATGCCGCCTGGCAGAGGATGGTTGTCAGGCAGGGCCATGGCCTTCTCCCGCAAGGGGCGCGCCGCCGTGTCATAGCAAAGAACCGGTCATCAATTGCCGGGGACGATTCCCGGCAACGAAAGCCGGCATGGGCGGCGTCATCATAATGACGAGCGGAACATCGACTGAGTGGAGACGACGTATGGCTTGGAATGAGCCGGGTGGCGGCAACCAGCATGACCCCTGGAGTGGCGGTGGCCGCAACGGGGACAAGAAAGGGGGTGGAGGCAACGGCGGTGGCAACGGTGGACCGCCCGACCTCGACGAAGCGCTGAAGAAGTTCCAGGACAAGCTCAACGGCATGCTGGGCAACGGCCGCAAGCGTCGTGGCGGCAGCGGGGGCGGCAACGGCGGCAGTGGTGGCAGCACCAATGCCTTTGCCCTGCCGGGCATCATCGGGGTGGTGCTGGTCGCCATCTGGGCGGCTTCCGGCTTCTATCTGGTCGATCAGTCCGAACGTGGCGTGGTGCTTCGCTTCGGCAAGTACAACGACATCGTCGGCCCGGGTCTGCACTGGAATCCGCCGATCATCGATGACGTGCGCGAGATCAACGTCACCAAGGTGCGCTCGCTCTCCCAGACCAAGTCGATGCTGACGCAGGACGAGAACATCGTCGAAGTGCAGATGTCCGTCCAGTATCAGGTATCCAACCCGCGTGACTTCCTGCTCAACGTGCGTGCTCCCGAGGTCAGCCTCGAGAACGCCATGGATTCTGCATTGCGTCACGAAGTCGGCAGCGCCGACATGAACGACATCCTGACCTCCGGGCGTGAACTGCTGGCCAGCAACGTCAAGTCGCGTCTGCAGTCCTACCTGGACAACTATGGCGTGGGTCTGACATTGCAGACCATCAACGTCGAGTCCACGTCGGCGCCGGCAGCGGTCCAGGATTCCTTCGATGACGTCATCAAGGCTCGTGAGGATCGTCAGCGCACGATCAACCAGGCATTGGCCTACGAGAACTCGATTCTCCCGGCGGCTCAAGGTCAGGCGCAGCGCATCATCGAGGAAGCCGAAGGGTACAAGGAGTCGGTGGTGGCCAAGTCCCAGGGTGAGGCCAATCGCTTCACTTCCCTGCTGACCGAGTACCAGAAGGCACCGGAGATCATCCGCGAGCGCATGTACCTCGAGACCATGGGGGAAGTGCTCGGCAAGACCAACAAGGTGCTGGTGGATGTCGAGAACGGCAACTCCCTCATGTACCTGCCGTTGGACAAGCTGGCTGGCAAGTCCAATGCCACGTCCGAGGATGCCAGTGGCATGAGTCGCAGTGAGTTGGATCGCGTGTCCCGACAGGCGAGCGACGCTCTCGGCCGCAGCAGCCAGAGCAGCAATGACAGCAGCAACAGCATTCGTCGGGAGGGTCGTCAATGATCAACAATCGCTCACTGATGGCCGTGGCGGGTCTGGCCGTCGTTGCCTGGTTCGCCAGCAACAGCCTCTACACGATCGATGAGACCCAGCGCGCCATCAAGCTCAAGTTTGGTGAGGTGGTGGAAGACAACATCCAGCCGGGCCTGCATTTCAAGTTGCCGGTCTACAACACGATTCGTACCTTCGATACGCGCGTGTTGACACTGGATGCCCAGGCGAGCCGTTATCTGACCCGCGAGAAGAAGGCGGTCATCGTCGACTCCTTCGTCAAGTGGAAGATCATCGACCCGAAGCGCTACTACGAGGCGACGTCCGGTGATGAGCAGATGGCAGAGCGTCTGATCGCGCCGCGTGTCGACGAGAGTCTGCGTAACGAGTTCGGCAAGCTCGAGCTGGTGCAGATCATCTCCGAACAGCGTGATGCGCTGATGAAGAAGCCCACCGAAGAGCTCGACGCGGTGATGCGCAAGGAGCTGGGGGTGTCGATTCTCGATATCCGCGTCAAGCGCATCGACCTGCCGGACGAAGTCTCTCAGGCGGTCTATGAGCGCATGAAGACCGAGCGTCAGCGTGAGGCACGTGAATATCGTGCCCAGGGTCAGGAGCAGGCCGAGAAGATCCAGGCCAATGCGGACCGCCGTCGTTCGGTACTGCTTGCACAGGCTGAAGAGCAGGCGCAGACCCTGCGTGGTGAGGGGGACGCATCAGCGGCCGCCATCTACGCTGCGGCCTACGGGGCGGATCTGGAGTTCTTCCGCTTCTATCGCTCGCTGCAGGCCTATCGCGACAGCTTCAAGGGTGATGGCAACATGATGGTCATCCAGCCGGATAGCGAATTCTTCCGCTTCTTCAAGGATTCGCAGGGCGGCTCTCAGTAACGGCTGACCGTCCGCATCGTCATCAGGCGAACAGATGACGATGCCGCGGATGAACCCCGCACGAAGTCTCGTGTGGGGTTCATCCCGAAAGGATTCATGCTAGACTCCTGCAACCGGGCACCGCCCGGTTTTTTTGTGGCCGTTTTTCCTCTATCGACGACGTTCCCACGAAGTCCCGATGGGCCCCGGACAGGCGCTGTCAGCGTGGCAGTCCTTGCTCGCGAAGCCGCCTCAAGGCGCGGTTCGAGCCTGTCTCACGCCGTGTTTCAAGGGCGTTGCCGTCGAGTGTCCAGCGTGTTGCGCGGGTGTTTCGTCACTGAGTTGCAGCGGCATGTCCCTGCACTGACGGCACGCGCGATACGCGCCACTCCTTGTCAAAAATTTCTCGCAGGATAGCGCAATGACCATCGCAGATCGCTGGCTCCTCCCGGATGGCATGGATGAGGTACTGCCGCCTCAGGCAACCCGTATGGAGGCGCTGCGCCGCGCGCTGCTCGACCTCTATCATCGCTTCGGCTATGACCTGGTGCTGCCGCCTCCCGTCGAATTCCTTGATTCCCTGCTGACCGGCACCGGTACCGAGCTTGACCTTCAGACCTTCAAGCTGACAGATCAGATGACCGGGCGCATGATGGGAGCCAGTGCCGATGTCACCCCGCAGGTGGCACGCATGGATGCCCACTCCCTGCATCGTGAAGGGCCGGTGCGTCTGTGCTACTGCGCCAACGTGCTGCGTACCAAGGCGGACAAGCATCAGGGCGGACGCAGCCCGGTGCAGGTCGGTGCCGAGCTGTTCGGTCATGCTGGCCTTGAGGCCGACCACGAGATCCTGCACCTGGCACTGACCAGCCTCGAGCAGGCCGGTGCTGGCGAGCTGCACCTGGCGCTGGGGCACATCGGCATCTATCGTGCCTTGATCGCCGAAGCCGGCATGAGCGACGAGCACGAGCGCGAGCTGTTCGCCGCCATCGAACGCAAGCAGTATTCCGCTCTCGATGCATTGATCGATCGCGTGGTGGGTGACAAGGTGGTGGCTGGCATGCTCAAGACCCTGCCGCACCTGCACGGGGATGAAGAGATTCTTGCCCAGGCCCGGACCGCCTTTGCCGGCGCGCCCGCTGCCGTCGCCGGCGCACTGGATCAGCTTGCCGCCCTCAGCCAGGTCGTGCGTGAGCGTCACCCGCAGGTCACGTTGTACTTCGATCTCGCCGAACTGCGCGGTTATGAATATCACACCGGCATGGTGTTCGCGGCCTATGTGCCGGGCTACGGTCAGGCGCTGGCCAAGGGCGGGCGCTACGACGATACTGGGCGTGCCTTCGGACGTGCGCGTCCGGCCACCGGCTTCTCGATGGACCTGAAGCAGCTGGCGTCGCTCGCCGTGCAGCCTCCGGCCTGCGATGGCATCTGGGCACCGGCGCTCAATGACAGCGCGCTGCGAGAGTGTGTCGATCAGCTGCGCGCCGACGGCGAGCGTGTCATCGCCGCGCTGCCGGGCCAGACCACCGGTGCCGATGCGCACCGTTGCAACCGCGAGCTTGTCCAGGTCGATGGCGCCTGGCAGGTCGTGACGTTGCAGTCGTGATCCGCTGACGGCCATGCGTGCCAGCCAGCAGAACAGCAGGGGCCACCAGGTCCCGAGGTGCAGCTGCCCTTGAGGTGGCTGCACTTGTGAGTGGGTTTTCACCGACGGTTATTCACCGAAAGAGACTAGGAATCATGGGCAAGAATGTAGTCGTGCTCGGCACCCAATGGGGTGATGAAGGCAAGGGCAAGGTCGTTGACCTGCTGACCGAATCCGCCAGCGCCGTCGTGCGCTTCCAGGGTGGCCACAACGCCGGCCATACACTGGTGCTGGATGGCAAGAAGACCGTTCTTCACCTGATCCCGTCCGGTATCCTGCACCCGGGCAAGACCTGCGTCATCGGCAATGGCGTCGTGCTGTCTCCGGAAGCGCTGATCAAGGAGATCCGCGAGCTGGAAGCCAACGACGTGCCGGTACGTGACCGTCTGCGTCTGTCGCCGGCTTGCCCGCTGATCCTGTCCTATCACGTGCGCCTGGATCAGGCGCGCGAGAAGGCGCGTGGTGTCGCCAAGATCGGCACCACGGGTCGTGGCATCGGGCCGGCCTACGAAGACAAGGTCGCGCGTCGTGGACTGCGTCTGGGTGACATGCTCCACCGTGAGCGTTTCGCCTCCAAGCTGGGCGAAGTGCTGGATTACCACAACTTCGTGCTGCAGCACTATCACGGTGAAGCGCCGGTCGACTTCCAGCAGGTGCTGGACGAAGCCATGGAAATGGCCGAAGAGCTGCGCCCGATGGTCTGCGACACCGTGGATCTGGTCCACTCCGTGCGCAAGGCCAACGAGAACATCCTCTTCGAGGGTGCTCAGGGCTCACTGCTCGACATCGACCACGGTACCTACCCGTACGTCACCAGCTCCAACACCACTGCCGGCGGCACCGCCACCGGTTCCGGTGTCGGCCCGCTGTATCTCGACTACGTGCTGGGCATCACCAAGGCCTACACCACCCGTGTCGGTTCCGGCCCGTTCCCGACCGAGCTGTTCGATGAGTTCGGCCGTCATCTGGCCGAGCGTGGCCACGAATTCGGTGCCACCACCGGTCGTGCGCGTCGTTGTGGCTGGTTCGATGCCGTCGCCCTGCGTCACGCCGTGCAGATCAACTCGGTCAGCGGCATCTGCCTGACCAAGCTGGACGTGCTGGATGGTCTCGAGAACATCCGGGTCTGCATCGGCTATCGCAGCAAGGATGGCGACGTGCTGGACAACCCGGTGGATTCCGAAGGCTATGAAGCCATCGAGCCGCTCTACCAGGACCTGCCGGGCTGGAGCGACTCCACCATCGGCGTGCGTGAAGTCGAGAAGCTGCCGGCCAATGCCCGTGCCTACATCAGCTTCCTGGAAGAGCAGGTCGGCGTGCCGATCGACATCATCTCCACCGGCCCGGATCGCAACGAGACCATCGTGCTGCGCAATCCGTTCCACGACTGATCATGACCACGTCGCTCTCCTGAGCGGCGCGTGATGTCGAGATGATGCAAGACCAAGACACCCCGTCGGGATTTCCCGGCGGGGTGTCTTGCGTTCCAAGGCTGGCAGCAGAAGGGCTTGTACAGTCTTGAGAGTGGCAGGGTGGGGTGGTCAGTAGGAATTTTAAATGGGAATGATTGTTATTTTTGTTGTGATCGGCGGCTATCTTGTCGGCAAACTGGTTGCCCAGGCCGCAATTTGGCGTTTTCGCTGAGTGCTTGGCTTCACATCGTTCTGATACAGGACTAAAATGGTCCCCAATTGATAACCCCGCAGTGGAGGCAAGATGCTGAAGCTTTCCAGAATGACCGATTATGCCGCCGTGGTGATGGCGCGCATCGCTCGCGAGCCGGAGTCGGCCCATGCAGCGATCGATCTCGCGGAAAGCGTTCAGTTGCCGCATCCCACCGTCAGCAAGACCTTGAAGGCGCTGGTACGCGCCGGATTGCTGGAGTCACGTCGTGGGGCGCAGGGGGGCTACCGTCTGGCGCGACCCGCCAGTGACATCACGGCCAGTGACATCATCAGCGCCATCGAAGGTCCAGTGGCCGTCACGGAATGCAGCCACGCCGATGGCGATTGCGAGTTGGTCAACACCTGTGGCGTGGCCGACAACTGGCAGAGAGTCTCGCGCGCCATCGGTGAACTGCTGGGCAGCGTGACGCTGGCACATCTGGCATCCACCGCACCGCTGCGGATGCCGATCCAGTTGCCCATTCAGGCCGTCAGTCTCTACAGCGATGAAGAGGCTGACGGGGGAGCCCCTGACAAGGACAGCAGTGCAGGAAGCGTCGTCAACGGCATGTCCGGGCGCTGAATGCTCAGCCCCACGGTAGCGGGCCAGGCTTCAGAAACATTCGAATATTCGAGCTTCGCCGCAGTTGAGGCGGGGTGATCAGGAATCTGAACAGACCCGGAGCTTCTCCGGGAGAGGAGACCAGCATGGCGAGCCAGGAGATGGAGCAGCTTGTACAGCGAGAGTACAAGCAGGGCTTCGTGACCGACATCGAGAGCGACACCATTCCGCCGGGACTGGATGAGAGCGTGATTCGCTTCATCTCGGCCAAGAAGGGTGAGCCGGAGTGGATGCTGGAGTGGCGTCTGGATGCCTATCATCAGTGGCTGAAGATGAAGGCGCCGTCCTGGGCACACCTGGATTACCCCGAGATCGACTACCAGGCGATTTCCTATTTCAGCGCCCCGAAGAAGCCGGAAGATCGTCCGCAGAGTCTGGATGAGGTGGACCCCAAGCTGCTGGAGACCTACGAGAAGCTGGGCATCCCGCTGCACGAGCGCGCCGCGCTGGCTGGCGTGGCGGTGGATGCGGTATTCGACTCCGTATCGGTGACCACTACCTTCAAGAAGGAACTGTCCGAGGCGGGCGTGATCTTCTGCTCCATCTCGGAAGCCATCCAGGACTACCCGGAGCTGATCAAGCAGTATCTGGGGACCGTCGTGCCCAAGGCAGACAACTACTTCACCGCGCTGAACGCGGCCGTCTTTACCGATGGCTCCTTCGTGTTCGTGCCGGAAGGTGTGACCTGCCCGATGGAGCTTTCCACCTACTTCCGCATCAATGCCGCCAACACCGGCCAGTTCGAGCGCACCCTGATCATCTGCGAGAAGCAGGCTCAGGTCTCGTATCTGGAAGGCTGCACCGCACCGCAGCGTGATGAGAACCAGCTGCACGCCGCCGTGGTCGAGCTGGTCGCGCTGGAAGATGCCTACATCAAGTACTCCACCGTCCAGAACTGGTATCCGGGCGATGAAGACGGCAAGGGTGGCATCTACAATTTCGTCACCAAGCGCGCCGATTGCCGCGGTGATCGTTCCAAGGTGTCCTGGACCCAGGTCGAGACCGGCTCCGCGATCACCTGGAAGTACCCGTCATGCATCCTGCGTGGCAAGGACAGTGTCGGGGAGTTCTACTCCGTCGCCGTCACCAATGGTCGCCAGCAGGCGGACACCGGTACCAAGATGATCCACATCGGTGAGGGCACCAAGTCCACCATCGTCTCCAAGGGCATCTCGGCGGGCAACTCCGAGCAGTCCTATCGTGGCCTGGTCAAGATCGGTCCACGGGCCAAGGGCGCGCGCAATTTCACCCAGTGTGACTCGCTGTTGATCGGCGATCGCTGTGGTGCGCACACCTTCCCGTATCAGGAGATCGGCAACGCCACCGCTACCGTCGAGCACGAGGCGACGACGTCCAAGATCGGCGAGGATCAGCTGTTCTACTGCCGTCAGCGCGGCATCAGCGAGGAAGATGCGGTCAACATGATCGTCAATGGCTTCTGCAAGGACGTCTTCCAGGAGCTGCCGATGGAGTTCGCCGTCGAGGCCGAGGCGCTGCTCAACGTCACCCTCGAAGGCGCCGTCGGCTAACGCCACAGCCTGTTTCGCATTCATCCCCATTCTTGAGGGCCGCTTGCGGGCGGCCTGTCAGCCAAAGGTATCATCATGCTCGTAGTCAAAGATCTGCACGTCTCGGTGGAAGGCAAGGAAATCCTCAAGGGGCTCGACCTGACCATCAACAAGGGTGAAGTCCACGCCATCATGGGGCCGAACGGTGCGGGCAAGTCCACGCTGTCTTCCGTGATCGCCGGCAAGGACGGTTATGAAGTGACCTCGGGCACCATCACCTATGAAGGCGAGGACGTGCTGGAGATGGAAGTCGAGGAGCGCGCGCGTGCCGGCCTGCTGCTGGGCTTCCAGTACCCGGTGGAGATCCCGGGGGTCAAGAATGTCTACCTGCTCAAGGCGGCGCTGAACGCCAAGCGTGAAGCCGAAGGCCTGGGCGAGATTCCGGCCCCGGAATTCATGAAGCTGATCCGCGAGAAGCTTGCCTTCATGCAGATGGATGCCAGCTTCCTGCAGCGTGCGGTGAACGAGGGCTTCTCCGGTGGCGAGAAGAAGCGCAACGAGATCCTGCAGATGCTGGTGCTGGAACCGAAGCTCGCCATGCTCGACGAGATCGACTCCGGTCTCGACATCGATGCGTTGAAGATCGTCGCCAAGGGCGTCAATTCCCTGCGCAACGAGAACCGCGCCGTACTGATGGTCACGCACTACCAGCGTCTGCTCGAGCACATCGTGCCGGACCACATCCACGTGCTGATGGATGGCCGCATCGTCAAGTCCGGCGACAAGTCGCTGGCCCTCGAACTCGAAGCCCAGGGCTATGACTGGCTGCAGGAGGAAACCGCGTAATGACAGCACTTGCTACCGCGTCCGTCCCCGGCAGCGAAGCCTTCGCCAGCGAATTCGCCGCGCGCAAGGCTCGCTTCGCGGCTGACCCGAGCTGGATGGCGGCGCGCCGTCAGGCCGGCATCGCCCGCTTTGAAGCGCTGGGTCTGCCGACTCGCAAGGTCGAGGCCTGGAAGTACACCGACACCCAGGCGCTGGGTCGCCAGCAATACCGTCTCGCCGACGATGCCAATCTCTCGGCGGCGGTGAAGGACGAGCTGGCGCTCGCCGTCGATGCTTACCGCCTGGTGTTCGTCGATGGTCTCTACAACGCCGAGCTCTCCGATGTCGCGGGCCTGCCGGACACCGTGCGTGTCGTGCCGCTGTCCCAGGCCATCATCGATCAGCCGGAAGTGATCGGCGGCTCGCTGAATCGCCTGACCGGCATCGACTTCACGCCCTTCGTGGCGCTGAACTCCGCCTTCACCGAAGAGGGTGCGGTGATTCAGGTCGGCCCGCGGACGGTGCTCGACAAGCCGGTCTATGCGCTGTTCCTGTCGCGCGCCGCCGTCGAAGGCGAGCCCGTGACCATGAGCCATCCGCGTCTGCTGGTGCAGCTGGGCAGCCGTGCCGAAGCCAGCGTGATCGAGCATCACATCGGCGAGACCGGCGCGACCAACTTCACCAACATGGTCAGCGAAGTGATGCTGGAGCGCGGCGCCGTGCTCAATCACTACAAGCTGGGTGAGGCCGCCACCGGCGAGACGCATATCGCCTCACTGCAGGTCGAGCAGCCGCGTGACAGCCAGTACCGCTCCATCAACCTGAATACCGGTGGTGGTCTGGTGCGCAACGACATCGTCTGCGATCTCAACGGCAGCAATGCCCATGCACGCCTCGATGGCCTGTTCTTCGGTCGTGATCGTCAGCACGTGGATACCCACTCGCTGGTCAATCACAACGAGGCTCTGACCTTCTCGGATGAGAACTACAAGGGCATCCTGGCCGACCGCGCGCGTGGTGTCTTCAATGGCCGCGTGCTGGTCAAGCGTGACAGTCAGAAGATCGAGGCGCATCAGAACAACGCCAACCTGCTGCTGTCGGACCGCGCCGAGATCAATACCAAGCCGGAACTCGAGATCTATGCCGACGACGTCAAGTGCTCCCACGGCACCACGACCGGCCAGCTCGACGAGACGGCTGTCTTCGCACTGCGCGCGCGTGGCATCGATGAGCAGACGGCCCGCGGCCTGCTGACCCTGGCCTTCGCCAATGAGGTCATGTCCGGTCTGGGCATCGACGCCATCGCCGAGCGTATCGAGCGCAGCGTCGCGGGTCGCCTGCCGTCACGCTTCCACCTAGATGAGCTGGTGGATCTGAGTGTCGAGCTGGGCGGTGGGGCAGTGGCAGTGGCGCGTGATGAGGACTTCGCATGAGCGCACTCGACAATCTGATGCTCGATGTCGTGCGGGTCCGCGAGGATTTTCCGATCCTCGAGCGTCGCGTGCATGGTGACGTGCCGCTGATCTATCTCGACAGCGCCGCCACCAGCCAGACGCCGACTGCCGTCATCGACGCGATGAGCGATTATTACCGCAACACCAATGCCAATATCCACCGTGGCCTGCACAGCCTGGCGGACGAGGCGACGGCCGCTTACGAAGGGACGCGCGAGAAGGTACGTGCCTTCATCAATGCGCGCCTGACGCGTGAAGTCATCTTCACGCGCGGCACCACCGAGGCGATCAACCTGGTCGCCAACAGCTGGGGGGCCAACTGGCTGAATGCCGGTGATGAAGTGCTGATCTCGGTGATGGAGCATCACGCCAACATCGTGCCCTGGCAGATGCTGGCGGAACGCCTGGATATCGTCATCAAGGTGATTCCGTGTGACGACGATGGCGTGCTCGACATGGCGGCCTACCGTGACCTGCTGGGCGAGAAGACGCGCCTGGTCTGCGTCAATCAGGTCTCCAACGCCCTGGGCAGCATCAACCCGGTGGCCGAGATGGCCAGGCTGGCGCATGCTCACGACGCGTTGATTCTGGTCGATGGCGCCCAGGCGGTGCCGCATCAGCAGGTCGATGTACGCGAGATCGACGCCGACTTCTATGTCTTCTCGGGCCACAAGATGTATGGCCCGACCGGCATCGGCGTGCTCTACGGCAAGGAAGCGCTGCTCGATGCCATGCCACCGTGGCAGGGCGGCGGCGAGATGATCCGCACGGTCTCGTTCGAGAACGGCACCCTGTTCGCGGATCTGCCGCACAAGTTCGAGGCTGGCACGCCGCCCATCGCCGAGGTCATCGGTCTGGGCAAGGCCATCGACTGGCTGGACTGCACCCACATGGCGCTGATCACGCGCTGGGAGCAGCAGCTGATGCGCCATGCCACCGAGCGCATGCGCGAAGTGGACGGGCTGCGCATCATCGGCAACTCGCCCGACAAGGCCGGCGCGATCTCCTTCGTGGTCGACGGTGCCCACGCCCAGGACATCGGTCTGCTGATCGATCAGCTGGGGGTGGCCATCCGGACCGGTCATCACTGCGCTCAGCCGGTGCTGCGACGTTTCGGTGTCGATGCCACCTGTCGCGCCTCCTTCGCGGCCTACAACACGCCGGAGGAGATCGACCTGTTCGTCGAGGCTCTGCAGCGCGTGCTGACCATGGTGCGCTGAGCATCCCCTGCGGTGGCCCTGACGGGCGCTGATCAATGAGGCTCGCGCATGGCGGGCCTCATTGCTATCGGCGCTTGCCAGGGGATGTTGTGACCCGCACATCCTGAGTGAACCCACAGTATTCTTGATCCGCATGGCTGTCATGCGGTTCGGCAAGGAGAGGGCATGAGCCACACTGAAGACCAGCTGGCCAGCCTCGGCAAGGGCCAGAAGATGCCGTTGCAGCGTGACGTGGAAGGTATCTCGGTACCCTTCGGCAAGTCGGTGACCCTGCATGAGGACTCGGTGGTCGAAGTCATGCAGGCCAAGGGCGGCACCGTCAGCGTGGCGTACGAGGGCCGCATGTACCTGATCGAGAGCTTCAGCCTCGATGCACTGGGACTGGACGCCGTGCCGCGCCCGCATCTGCCGGCCGGGCAGAGCGACGCTGAGATAGAGGCCTTCGTCTGGGCGCAGCTGCGCACCTGTTTCGACCCCGAGATCCCGGTGGACATCGTCGAGCTCGGGCTGGTCTATGGCTGTCGTATCGACACCCTGATCAGCGGCGAGAAGATGGTCAATCTGAAGATGACGTTGACGGCACCGGGCTGCGGCATGGGCAACGTGATCGCCGAGGATGCCAAGCGCAAGATCCTGGGCGCGGAGGATGTCTCCAAGGTTCACGTCGAGATCGTGTTCTCGCCCCCCTGGTCGCGGGAGATGATGAGTGAAGAGGCGCGCCTTGAACTTGGCATGTTCTGACGCTGCGTGTCGCTCGGGCGCAATCGCGCAACGGGCGGCACGGCCGTCTTGACGGAACCTCTCGCACCAATCGCTTTCCAAGCCGTGCCAAGGACTGCACCATGGCGCCGTCGTTGCGTCATGTGGCGTCGAAGATCGTGATTCTCTGCCAGCAAGGAATATCCCAATGCACTACCCGACAGCCTTACGTGTCCTGACCGCCAGCCTGATCATGAGTACTGCCGTCAGTGCACAGGCGTCATGGACACTGGACAGCGATGCCTCGCAACTGAATTTCCAGTCCACCAAGATGAGCAAGAACGGTGCCAGCACTGTCGAGCAGCACGCCTTCGATTCCTGGCGTGCTCGCGTCAATGATGCGGGCCAGTTGTCGGTCGAGATCGACCTGGACTCCGCCGATACCGGTATCGAGATCCGTGATCAGCGTGTCAGCGAGAAACTCTTTGAGGCCGGTGACTATCCCCTGGCCGTGCTGACCGCGTCACTGGACATGCCGACGCTCAAGGTCATGGAGCCGGGCGATACCCAGCATGTCAGCCTGGAAGGGCAGCTGACGCTGCATGACAGCACCCAGACCCTGCCGGTGAGCCTGCAGGTGACACGTCTGCAGGGGGAGCGCTGGCTGGTGCAGACGGACGCGCCGGTGATGGTCGATGCCAGCCAGTTCTCGCTGGTGGATGGCATCCGTACCCTGCGTGACCTGGCGGGACTGGGCAACATCGCGACCCAGGTGCCGGTCAGCGTCAAGGCGATCATGACGCAGGAAGAGTGAGCCGACAGGCGTCTGCCCTGACCCCGTGGCTTCGAGCCTGCAGGCGTCATCTCGCTGGTGCTGCGTGCATGGCTTGGGTAGGCTGGGCGCTCATGCTTGCATGATGCAGTGAATGGCGATATTCGGTAGTGACAGGCAAGGATGGGTGCGGGGAGCAGATGCGACGAGTGATCAAGCGGGCCGTGATGGCCATGATTGGCCTGTTGGTCGTGAGCCTGATGATAGTGGTCGGGCTCAATCTCTGGGTCGTGATGTCGACCCGTGATCGCATCGCGTCTTCCCCGCTGACCTGCGAAAGCCGTGAAGTGGGAATCGTCTTCGGGACTTCCCATGGCCTGGTGGGCGGAGGACGCAACCCGCACTATCAGGCTCGTCTCGACACCGCAGCCCAGCTCTACCGGCTGCATCGAGTGAGCAACCTGCTGCTGTCAGGGGACAATCGTACGCGTTATTACAATGAGCCGATGACCATGTGGCGTGACCTGCGTGATCGCAATGTGCCACAGCAGTTCATGACGCTGGATTACGCCGGATTCTCGACCTTCGATACGCTGGTGCGTGCGCACAAGGTCTTCGGTGTCGATCAGGCGGTGCTGGTCACTCAGCCCTGGCATCTGCCACGGGCACTGTTCATCGCTGACGTGCTGGGGTTGGATGCCGTCGGCTGTCCGGCGGTTTCCGAGCGTCGGCCTGCGGGGCTGCGGCTGATGGTGCGCGAATGGCTGGCGCGTGCCGCTACGGTGGGGGATCTTTACCTGTGGGGCCGCAAGCCGCGTTTCCTGGGGCCGGCGGAGCGACTGCCGACACCGGTATTGCCAGCCGTACCGGCCGTGTCAGGCAGTTGACGACAGCGGCTCAGCGTACCGGCCGGCCAACACGAAAAGCCCCCGTCTTCCGATAGGAAGCGGGGGCTTTTCGTGTCTGCTCGAGGCTTTTTCCGCTGAGCGGGCCCGAGGTCAGCCGGCGCGGCGGCGTGCCGCGATGCCGGTCTGGTGACGATAGAGCTCGCGAATCAATTGGCGGCAGTTGTGGAAGCACGCTTCCAGCACCTTCTCCATGCTGTCCGGGAGAGGATGCGTGAAGGCCGTCGAGCAGGCCTGCATCAGCACGCGCTCCTGTTCGAGCAGTTCGTTGATCAGAACCTGATTGTCGTTGCTGACGATGCTCTTCAGGCGACTCCACAGCCACATGTAGTCATCACGCTCGACATCAGCATCTCGCGGCATCAGGCTCAGATGCTTGCGCGTCTCGACTTCCAGCGCCTGCTTGAGCTCCACGCGCCGGGCATAGAAGGGTTCAAAGGCCTTCAGCAGCCCGGGACGCAGCCGTTCGGCGTTGTCCTCGAAATAATCAAGACTGTCTGCCAGGGCTTCCTGGACGCTATCCATCGCCACCTGGCGATTGTCGAGAAACATGGGCGGTCACCTCCTCCGTCAGGAGAGATTGTGCGGGTGAAAACAGTGTTTTTCTACCCCTGATGTGCAGAAAGTCCTGATATTTCTTCCCGTAGCGTCAATCCACTCATTTTACGACAGTTCGATGACGTTATCGTGACGTCCGACAGTGTCACGGCTGTCCGTGATCAGCGTCATGTCTCCCAGAATGCTCTGGCAAGCCGGCGGCATTTCACCCCTTGGGCTTGGGCGGGATCTTCCTGGCGGGTGCGGCGGACTTGGCGATGTGGTCGATGATCATCCCCGCGATGTCCTTGCCGGTTGCCGTTTCAATGCCCTGCAGACCCGGTGAGGAGTTCACTTCCATGATCACCGGACCATGGTTGGCGCGCAGCAGGTCGACACCGGCGACGGCCAGGCCCATGGCCTTGGCGGCGCGGATGGCGGTGGAGCGCTCTTCCGGCGTGATGCGAATCTCGCTCGCGGTGCCGCCACGATGCAGGTTGGAGCGGAACTCGCCATCAGCCGCCTGACGTTTCATGGACGCCACCACCTTGTCACCCACCACCAGGCAGCGGATGTCGGCGCCGCGCGCTTCCTTGATGTATTCCTGCACCATGATGTTGGCTTTCATGCCCATGAAGGCCTGGATCACGCTCTCGGCGGCCTGATTGGTCTCGGCGAGTACCACCCCGATGCCCTGGGTGCCTTCCAGCAGCTTGATGACCAGCGGCGCGCCCTTGACCATGGTGATCAGGTCGGGGATGTCATCGGGGGAGTGAGCGAAGCCGGTGACCGGCAGGCCCAGTCCCTTGCGCGACAGCAGCTGCAGCGAGCGCAGCTTGTCACGCGAGCGCGCGATGGCCACGGAGTCGTTGACCACGTAGGTACCCATCATCTCGAACTGGCGCAGTACCGCACAGCCATAGAAGGTGACGGAGGCGCCGATGCGCGGCACCACGGCGTCGAAATGCTCGATCTCGGCACCCTTGTAATGGATGGAGGGGCGGTGCGAGGCGATGTTCATGTAGCAGCGCAGCGTGTCCACGACGCGTGCGGTATGCCCGCGGGCTTCGGCTGCCTCGATCAGGCGGCGAGTGGAGTAGAGGCGGGAATTGCGCGACAGGATACCGATATGCATGAAATCCTCCAGAGCCGAAAGGGCCGTCAGGAATGAGAAGGTGGCGAAAGGATGAAAGAGGTGCGTCAGGAGGCGTCTTGCGCGAGCGCCGCGAAGGCGGCGTGCCCGTTCGAGTCATGCCGGGGGCGAGTCTTGCGCAATGTGAAGGTCGTCAGGGCTCGCCATGCAGATAGGCGGCACCCGGTGCCACCAGCAGGCGACGCAGTGCACGGCGCCCCAGCAGGATGGGGTGGCGCATCTGGGAGCGATCGACCAGTGTCATGTCGATGTCGTAGTCGAGCCCGGCGAGCTGCATGCGGGAGCGAATCACGTAGCGCCACTGTGCCTGACCGTTGGAAGACCTGACCCGACGCCGGTCGTGGACCCGTGTCTCGACATCATGGGGCGGAGAATCACTGCCGCCACTGCGCGTGATGAAGCGTACCCACAGGTCTTCATCCTTCTCGAAGACCTCGATGTTCTCTGCGTGCAGTGCGCTCGAGTGCGCGCCAGTGTCGATCTTGGCGTTGAGGTGCAGATGCAGCTCCGGCAGCTCGATCAGTTCACGCCGCCCGACGACGGCTCGCGGCCGAAAGCCGAGCAGATCGTGGTTCAGGGATCTGAGATCCAGAGGCGGTGCCTTGTGAGCGTGATGACGAGCAGGGGTCTTGGAATGCGGCATGTTTCATCCTGAATCAGAGGGCATGACCTGGCCTGGAGGTCGGGTCACGGCATGAAAGGCACCGTGGTGATCGCAATGGCGCGTGGCAGACAGCGGGATTGCGACCAGACGGGCGCGCAGCATAGTCACTTACCGTATCAGCAGCAATCCTTGTTGGCATATCTTTGGCTGCGAGCAGCGCCGCTCCCGTGCCTGGCGCCTTGCAGAGCGCTTTCACCGGGCAGTTCTCGCGCACGATGATCAGGCCTCACCCAAGTGTCGTGGGTTATGCGCATGATCTCAAGGACTGTGATGCTCACCTGTCGCTTGCGCTGGCGACCACCGGGCAAGGTGCTGGGCCTAGAGCTAGGCATAGGGCTGGGCCTGGGGCCGAACGAGGTACGTGGCGCAGTGCCGGGCACGAGCCGAGAGGAGAGATTGGCCAGGACGGGCCGGCAGGGGATTGGCCATCAGGACCGGCGAGGGCGGCGGGTCCTGATGGCAGGGCTGGCTCAGAGGCTCAGTAATTCAGAGGCTCAGTGGCGTTGCGTCGGCGCCACCGTCCGGCCGGTGAGCGACGCCAGGGCGAGCCCCAGGGCGCTGTCGGGTTCGGCGTTGCGCAGCGTCATCAGTACCGGCAGACGCAGACGCGGAATCAGCGCCAGATCACGGGCGAGAGCCTGGAAGCTGGCCTGCGGGCAGTTGGCCAGTCGCACGAGGAAGGTCGGCAGGCGCTCGGCATCTTCCAGATGGGCATAACCGCGTGCGGCGATCGCGACCAGCACATCCACGCTGGCGGCGCTCTCGTCCGCCAATAGCGTATCCAGCCATTCGGCGGCCGCTGGCAGGGGGCTGGCAGCCGCTGCACGCAGGCAGGCGCACAGGGTTTCCAGGTCTCCCAGCTCCCGTGCCGTCTGACCGCGGTGAATCAGACTGTCGAGCAGCTCCGCCTCCAGACTGTCCGTCAGCGGACTGGCCAGCTGCGGATGGGCCGGGGGAGCCTGCTCCAGGCACAGGGCGAGCGCGCGCAGCGGCGTGTCGGGAAGATAGCCGATCCGTTCGATCATCGCCTCGGCAAGTTCATTGGTGAACTCACCGCGACGCGTCAGCCCATCGGCGATGCCCTGCAGGCCAACGCTGGGCCAGTCATCAAGGGGCAGTTGCGCGGCGAGATAGCGTTCCGCCTGTTCATAGTACTGGCTGGCAGGGCGATCACAGTCGATGCTGGCGCGGGCATGCAGCATGGCGCGCAGGCTGTCATCTGGAGTGAAGGCCAGGGGATTGTCCTGCATCAGGTTGTCGATCTTGCCTGCCTCGGCCTGCAACAGGTCAGAACGACCGACGCTCAGTGCCGTCTGGCCGAGTGTGGTCAGCAGGCGTTCGAGGAATGCATCTCGTTGCGGCGGAGAAAGCCGGCCTTCTTCATCCAGCGGCAGGGCCAGAAACCATACCAGTGGATCGTCGATGCCGGCGGGTCGGAAGACGCACGCCAGCCGGGCCTGTCCCTTGAAAGGTTGCGACCACGGCTGTTGCTGGGTCTCGAAGGCTTCCAGCTCTTCAAGGCTCAAGGGGGACAGGATGCGCCCCAGGTGATAGAGGTGCACGTCAGCGCCGGTGCGCTGGAAGAAGTTGCTCAGGGAGGAGAGTGGAGTCATGAGGCTCACCGCTGCGGTTGGGCTCCCCGGACGCAGTACGCGTCCGGGACGACCTGAGATTGGGCGTGATATCGGCAAGGATACGCCAAGAATGGCTGAGACTTTAGCGATTCGCCTCTTTGCATGCCACCCGCGAAGGCTGTCGCGCATTGTCGCAACACCTTGATTGCAGAAGGATTGCCGGCTATGGGGCCGTTGGGAGACGTCCTGGTGACTCGCTGATGAAAATTTGATCAATTTTCTCCTGCCCAGTTCTGGCGCGGCTTGCAGCGAGGAAGCACAAGGTTATCCACAGTATCGTCCACGGAAGACGTGAATAACTGTCATCCTGATGACCTCAGGCTGTCATCGTTAGCCGCTACCCGGTGGCGTGCTCTTGAGAGGGCACACTCAATCCGAGTGGCAGCGGTCGTTGCGCCCGCCGGGACGCCTCGGCGCATGGCTGGTCAGCAGGGGCAGGCATGCTAGAATCTCACCATTGCTCGCGCATGTAGCGTTATTCCTTTTCGTTCTTACCAAAGTGGAGGAAATGTTTGGGAATGCGCGACAGGCTCGTTATTCTATAAAACTAAATCACATATAAATGCTGTCGCTTATGCCTGATTCGTTGCTGTCATGTGCTCGCTGCGTGTGGGACGGTGGATGACGTCTGCACTTCGACACATGCCTTGCCCGCATAAGTCTGCCACCATCGAGGATTTCCGATGCGCCATTCACGTTCACTTGCTGCCGCCTTCTCTGCCACTGCTCTCAAGGGCACCGTGATGGCGGCGGCATTGGGGGCTGCTGCCATGGGCAGCCTGGCCGCTCACGCCGACACCCTGAAGGTCGGCATGTCCGGGGGCTACTTCCCGTTCACCTTCGTCAAGCAGGACAAGCTGCAGGGCTTTGAGGTGGATGTCCTGAATGCCGTGGGCGAGATCACCGGCGACGATGTCGAATTCGTCACCATGAGCTTCTCCGGTCTGATCGGTGCACTGGAAGCGGGTCGTATCGATACCGTGGCCAACCAGATCACCATCACCGATGCGCGCAAGGCCAAGTTCGCCTTCACCCAGCCGTACGTCTATGACGGGGCGCAGGTGGTCAAGCGTCGTGGCAATGACGAGATCACCGGCGTCGAGTCCCTCAAGGGGCACAGCGTGGCGGTCAATCTGGGGTCCAACTACGAAGCGCTGATGAAGGAGCTGCCGTACGCCGACCAGATCGACATCAAGACCTATGAATCCAACATCGAGCAGGACACCGCCCTGGGCCGTGTCGATGCCTTCGTGATGGACCGCGTCAGCGCAAGCCAGGTGATCCAGAAGACACCGTTGCCGCTGGAGCTGGCAGGCACGCCGTTCTCACGTCTCGAGAACGCGCTGCCGTTCCGCAAGGATGCCGAAGGCGAAGCCAAGCGTGACGCGGTGGATGCCGCGCTGACCGAGCTCAAGGAAAATGGTCGTCTGGCCGAGATTTCCAACAAGTGGTTCGGCAATGACATCACCACGCCTTGAACATTGACGGGCGCGCCCTGATACAGGGGGCACCCGTGGACGAGCCTGACGCATGACGGTGTCATGTGCAGGCGCGTCAATCGATGTCGTGAGCAAACGGGGTGACGGCACAACCGTCACCCCGTTGCCGTGATGATGCTCCACGTGTCGCCGGGATATTGCCGTCATCACGTCGATGGGCGTCTTCCGTGAGACTCTCAGCCAAGCCCTCAGCCTGTCCGGATAACGAATGGATACTCTCAATATCGATTACATGCTTGGCCTGCTGCCGGTCATGCTCAAATACCTGCCACTGACACTCAAGATGGCCTGTATCGGCATGGTGGCCGCGCTGGTACTGGCCTCGCTGTTGGCGGTAGTGCGGGTGCTGAAGGTGCCGGTGCTCAATGCGCTGACCGTGGTGTTCATCTCCTTTTTCCGCGGTACGCCGCTGCTGGTGCAGCTGTTCCTGTTCTACTACGGCCTGCCGCAGGTGATGTCGTTCCTCACCCAGATCGATGGCGTGACTGCGACGATTCTGGGCCTGACGCTGCACTTCTCTGCCTACATGGCCGAGTCGATCCGTGCGGCCATCGTCGGCGTCGATCGCAGCCAGACCGAGGCGGCGCTGTCCATCGGCATGACCAATGTCCAGTTGATGCGTCGCATTGTGCTGCCACAGGCAGCCCGTGTGGCGGCTCCCACGCTGATGAACTACTTCGTGGACATGATCAAGTCCACGTCGCTGGCCTTCACGCTGGGGGTGACCGAACTGATGGGCGCGACCCAGAAGGAAGCGGCCAGCAGCTTCCTGTACTTTGAATCCTTCATCATGGTGGCCATCGTCTACTGGGTGATGGTGGAAGGGCTGTCCTTCGTGCAGCGCTGGATGGAGAAACGTCTCAACAAGGCCTATCAGCGATGATTGCAGTCAGAAATCTGATCAAGAAATTCGGCGGGCAGGCCGTACTCGATGGCATCACGCTGGAAGTGAAGCAGGGCGAGATCATCGTCGTCATCGGCCCGTCGGGTACCGGCAAGTCCACCTTGCTGCGTTGCATCAACTTCCTGGAACAACCCGATGACGGGGAAATCCAGATCGGCGAGCACAAGGTCGCGGCCACACGCGCCAGTCGCCATGACATTCTTGCCCTGCGCCGCAACAGCGCCTTCGTGTTCCAGAACTATGCGCTGTTCGCCAACAAGACGGCGCTTGAGAACATTGCCGAGGGCCTGATCGTCGTCAATGGCTGGCCCAAGGCCAAGGCGCATCAACGCGCCCGCGAGATTCTCGAGCGCATCGGCATGAGCGAGAAGGCGGATGCCTTCCCGGCGGCGCTTTCCGGTGGACAGCAGCAGCGCATCGGCATCGGGCGTGCCATGGCGGCCCAGGCCGAGGTCATCCTGTTCGATGAGCCGACCTCGGCGCTCGACCCGGAGTGGGTCGACGAAGTGCTGGAGCTGATGAAGCAGCTGGCGGTGGAGCGTCAGACCATGATCGTGGTGACCCACGAGATGCAGTTTGCGCGGGAAGTCGCTGACCGCGTCATCTTCATGGAAGGCGGGCGTATCGTCGAGCAGGGGCCACCGAGTCAGCTGTTCAGCGCGCCGAAGGATGACCGCACCCGCGCCTTCCTGCGCAAGGTGCTCGATGAAGTCCCGCCGCAGGGAGCGGCAGGTATCTGAGCGGCTGCCATCTCAAGGGCAACCCTTATCACGACGGCCCACCTGCCTGCGCAGGTGGGCCGTCGTGGTTGGTGAGGCTCGTCGTGGTTGGTGAGGCCCGTCGTGATTGATGGCGAGCATCGTGATTGCCCGGGCGCATCGCGGGGATGCGCCCGGGGCAGAAGAGGGCGGCGACTAGCTGCGTCGCGGCATGCTGTGCACCCTGGCCACCGCATCATCGAGAGCCAGGGCCACACGCTCTTCCAGCAGCTCCTGTTCGGCAGGGGTCATGTAGAAGGCCATGTCCACATCATGACGGATGTAGCGCGGTGCCAGCTGATTGAGCGCGATGCAGGCGACATCCTCGCGGCTGTCGCCATCCATGCCGCTGGCCGTGGCATGCAGGCGTATGCCATCGAACACCAGTTGCTCCATGTAATTGTGGACGCCCATCGACTGTGGGCTCCCCTGGGTCGAGCAAGACGTTGCGTGCTGTCCGTGCATGATGAGTCTCCCTTGTGACGTGACGAAGGCGGTCATTGCCTGCTGTCGAAAGGCCGGTCTCCTGTGCCCGTCCGACGGACAGAGCCTCAGCCCGACAACAGACGCGCTTCTGCCTCTTCAATATGATCAGCCAGCCCGGACAATACCAGCGTATCGCCACACGCGAGACGAAGATCACCGGTGGGCTCCTCGATGCAGTCCCCGTTGGCGCGCACGATGCGGGAGATCAGGATACCGCTGCGCTCCGGCAGGGAGATCTCGTCCAGTCGGCGCTCACAGGCCCAGGTGCTCTCGGTCAGGGTCACGGGATGGCGTCTCAGCAGCGGGTTGCCACGCTTGTCGGTCAGCTGGGACTGCTGGCCGTGGAAGTAGCCATGCAGCAGACTGTAGCGGGCCTCGCGGGCCTTCTGGATCGAGCGCGCCACACGGCGAAATGGCACCTCGAGATTGACCAGCACATGCGAGACCAGCATCAATGAGCCTTCCAGTACCTCCGGGATCACCTCGGTCGCGCCGGCGGCCTTGTAGGTGTCCAGGTCGGCATCATCCTGGGTGCGCACCAGCACCTTGAGCTCGGGGAGCTGCAACGGCTGGATGGCATGCAGGATGGCCAGTGCATGCGGCAGCTGGTTGACGGTGATCACCACCTGGCGGGCGCGCTCGATGCCCAGTGCGCGCAGAATGTCCTGACGCTGGGCATCACCGAAGACCACCGGTTCACCCGCGCTGGCGGCTTCATGCACGCGGATGGGGTCGGCATCGATGGCGATCCACTGGAGCTTCTCCTGGGTCAGGAAGCGCCCGACCGTCTGACCGACACGCCCGAAGCCGCACACGATGACGTGATCGTGCAGCGGGGCCGTGGCTTCGCTCAACTGCGCCGTGGTGTGCGGATTTTCCTGGGTGGGGGTATGTGAGCGGCAGGCACGTTGCGACAGATGCTGGTTGTGACGAATGAGCGAGGGCGTGACGACCAGCGAGCCGATGATGATCGCCACCACCAGTCCCACGGTATCGGTGTCCATCAGCTGTTGTTGACTGGCCAGTGCCAGCAGGGCAAACCCGAACTCTCCGCCCTGTGACAGCACCAGGCCGGTGCGCATGGCCGAATCCAGTGGTCGTCCGGAGAGTCTGGCAAGCCCCGTGATCAACAGTGCCTTGGTGGTCAGCAGGCAGATCACGCCGATCACCACCCAGTACCACTGTGCCAGCAGGACATGCGGGTCGAGCAGCATGCCGACCGAGACGAAGAACAGGCCCAGCAGGATGTCCCGGAACGGGCGAATGTCCGCCTCAATCTGATGCCGGTAATGGCTTTCACCGAGCATCATGCCCGCCAGGAAGGCGCCGAGCGCCATCGAAAGGTGCAGGCTATGGGTCAGCCAGGCCGAGAACAGGGCCACCAGCAATACGGTGAGCACGAACAGCTCTTCCGAGCGTGAGCGCGCGACTTCCTGAAAGACCAGTGGCAGCACCCATTTGCCGATGGCCATCATCACCACCACCAGGCCGATGCCCTTGGCCAGCATCACGCCCAGATCGCTGAGCAGCTGGCTGCCATCTCCCGCCATGGCCGGAATCAGGATCAGGAACAGCAGGGCGGCAAGGTCCTGAAACAGCAACACTCCCACCGCGGCATGGCCGTGGGGGCTGTCCAGCTCGTTCCAGCGCGCCAGCTCCCGCGTCACGATGGCCGTGGAAGAAAGTCCCAGTGCGCCGGCCGCGACCAGCGCCGCGGCAGGGGTCAGCCCCAGTGCGCAGCCCAGCGCCCAGAAGAGTCCGCTGCAGACCACCACCTGGGAGGCTCCCAGTCCGAAGACGGTGGTCTTGAGGGCTCGCATGCGGGGCATCGAGAATTCCAATCCCAGCGAGAACAACAGAAAGACCAGGCCGAACTCCGACAGAAAGGCCAGCTCTTCCGGACGGCCTATCCAGCCTGCCAGATGCGGGCCGACCAGAAAGCCCACCGCCAGATAGGCCAGTACCGGTGGCAGGTGCAGGCGTCGGAACAGCGCCGCCGCGACCACCGAGGCCCCCAGCAGGATCATCACGTCATTGAACAGGCTATCTGCCATCTGGCCCTCCTGGCCTTCCAAGCGTATGAACGGGATAATACCGTGAACGCATCATGCATGAATTGACGGAGGTGTCATGAACCCGACCGAAATACCCCAGGACGGCGAACTCGCCGGCAACGCGCATGACGAATTGCGTGACCTGCTGGCACGCCTGGAAGCGACGATGAAGGCGGCGGATCTGTGGCGCATGGAGACACCGACCCCAGAGGCCTTCATGAGCGTGGAGCCCTTCTGCGTGGACCGCATGGACATGGGGCAGTGGCTGCGTTTCGTGTTCATCGCGCGTCTCGAGGCACTGTGTGACGCGCGTGGCAGCTTCCCGGTGAAGTGTGACGTGGCGCCTGCCATCGAGGCCTGGTTGAAGGATGCGCGTCCGGAGCGCCGCGTGGCGATGACGGAAGTCGTGCGCGAGATCGATACGCTGATCACCGACAACTGAGTCGTCGCGGTTCACACGGGAGACGGGTATGCCGTACTACTTCGCCTACGGAAGCAACATGAATCCGGCGCGTGTCGCGGCACGCATCGGTGACACGCGTCGTGCCCTGCATGGCTGGCTGGAGGAGCATCGGCTGAGTTTCGACAAGGCGTCGCGTGTTCCGGGGATCGCACATGCCAATGTGCAACCGGCGCGGGGTGAGCGTGTCGAAGGGGTGCTCTACGAGCTGCGCGACCCTGAGCAGATCACCCTGATGGACCCCTACGAGGGGCGCCCACATGAATATGAGCGCTTTCGTCATGCCATCGTGACACGTGACGGTGTCATCGAGGCCTGGGTGTACATCGCCTTGCCGGAGCGCACCGGTCAGGGACTCAAGCCGGCCCGTGAGTATCTCGAGCACCTGCTGGGTGGGCGTGACTTCCTGACCCCGGACTATTTCACGGCATTGGCAGACGTGGAAGCGGTGCACTCGCTGGATGATGACACGCTCGCACGGCTGGGGCTGTCACGCAGCACGCCGGGCTGAGACGCCAGAGAAGACAGCCGTGACGAAAAAAGCCCGCCCTTCATCACGAGGGGCGGGCTTTTTCATGGCAACGCCATGGCAACATCATGCCACCAAGGGAAGGCCGAGGGGCGCTCAGCGTTGCTCGGTCAGTACCGGGTCCAGATTCGTCTGGTCACGACGGCTGGTCAGCATGCCGATGATCAGGCCCGCCAGTGCAGGTGCCAGCCAGCCCAGATTCATGGAGGCCAGCGGCAGCAGCGGCTCGATTCGGTGCGAGATGGCCATCAGGGAATCGATGCCACTGGCTTCGAAGCCATCTAGCAGGCTGACCAGCAGGGTCAGGCCCAGGCTCCAGGCGAACACGCGCGGTGCATCATGCAGGCGCGGGCGCAGGTAGGAGAGCAGCGTCAGCACCAGCACCAGCGGATAGAGCGTGACCAGCACCGGAATCGAGACGCTGATCAGGGTCGAGAGGCCCAGGTTGGCGATCAACGCCGAGGCCACGGCCATCACGATCACCAGCAGACGATAGGGCACGCTCGGCAGCAGACGATGGAAGAACTCGCCGCAGGAGGTCAGCAGGCCCACCGCGGTGGTCAGACATGCCAGAGTGATGACCAGCGCCAGGATCAGCTTGCCGGCATCCCCGAACAAGGCCTCGACGTAGACCGGAATCAGTTCGCCCTTGGCGGCTTCCGTCACCAGAGCATGGCTGGTGGCGCCCATGTAGGTCAGCGGCAGATAGACGGCGGCGAGACAGATCGCGGCGATCGCGCCGGCCCACAGGGTGTAGCGCGTCACGTCAGCGGTGGCGGTGATGCCACGCGCCTTGATCGCGGAGACGATCAGGATGCCGAACACCATCGAGGCCAGCGCATCCATGGTCAGGTAGCCCTGCTGGAAGCCGGTCATGAAGGGCGCTTCGGCCCACTCGGGGCTCACCGGGCCCAGCGGTCCCTGCGGGTCGATGATGGTGAACAGCGCGATCAGTGCCAGCAGCGCGATCAACAGCGGGGTCAGCCACTTGCCGACCACGTCCATCAGCTTGCCGGGGCTCAGGGCGATCAGGGTGGCAATGCCGAAGAACACCACCGAGTGCAATGCCAGGCCTGACTCGGGCGTCATGTCGATGAACGGACGCATGCCCATCTCGAAGGCGACGGTACCGGTACGCGGGATGGCGAACATCGGCCCGATGGACAGGTAGATGGCGACGCCGAAGGCCGCTGCCGCCCACTTGGGCAGCGGGGAGGTGATCTTGTCGAGCCCGCCGCCGATCACGGCGACCGCAACGATTCCGGCCAGCGGCATGCCGACACCGGTGGTCAGAAAGCCGAGTGCGGCTGGCCAGAACTCGGCCCCTGCGCCCTGACCTACCTGAGGCGGGAAGATGATGTTGCCAGCGCCAAGGAAGAGCGCAAATGTCATGAAGCCCAGCGCCACGATATCGAGGCTGGAAAGTCGTGTTTTCAAGATGACGTCCTACGGATTCAGCGGATGCGTTGCGGCAGCAGGATGTCGGAGTCGACACGCTGCCGGGAAGCCGTTGGCCAGCGACAGGGGTGAGGTCACCAGCAGACTCGGGCTCGCGGGGTAGTGCGGAGCCCGCGTCTCATGGCGAGAAACAGGCCAACCTGTGAGTCGCCTGAATCTGACGCGGCGCATTATCGTTGATTTCACGCATCAAGACAAAGTGAGTACTCCCTCCCGAGCAGTCCGCTTGCCGGTCTGATCGCGACGTGAACCGTCAGGTGGGGGAAGCCGGGGGCAGCGGGATGAAGTGAGGCCATCCATCCGGCACCACGAATACCCGCCATTGAGAGGAGGCCTCGTGTCGCGAGTCCAAGGGCCGGCGCGGCGCGCGTTCCAGCCATAGCTGACGCGGATGCTGAGGCGGCGCCTGCCGGGGAGTGCCCGTTGGTGGGTTCACTTCCCCGTCAGAGGGCGCGAAATAGTCCTCGAGCCAGAGTTGCAGCTCGCGCCACCCGGTCAGTGATTGCGCAGGGGGAGGGGCCAGCCAGGCGGGCTTTTCCCTGAGACAGCCCAGCAGCGGCGCGGTATCCATCGCGGTACTGTCGAGGCTCTGGCAGAAGGCGGCAAACTGGCTCACGGGGACCCACCAGCCAGCCTGCGCCGCGCTTGAAGGATGGCAGTGACGCGGTGGCGGCAGCTGCTCATCGGCAGGTGTCTCCGGCTGCCAGGGGCGAAACAGACCGCCGGGCATGGCCAGGCATTGGCCCGCGAGCCACCCGGGGGCCGAGTCTCCCGTCGCCTCGGCGGCGTCGCTCACGGGTAGACCAAGCGCCTGACGAATCGTCTGTTGCCCCCGCTCGCTGAGCGCCAGTGGCAGCTGGTGCGCAAGACTGCGTCGCGTCTTGATGGCGAGACTGTCGGCGCCGCCCGGGCCGATCCAGCGCTCCAGGCCATCCGCCGGCCCCGGACCTTGTGGCAATCCCAGATAGAATTTGATCGCGACTTCCAGGTGGGTGGGGGTCGTATCGCCTGCCGCCAGATACAGCATGTCCAGCTCGCCCAGCGTGATCTTGCCTTCCATGATCCTGAGATTGTGGGCCAACAGTCGGCTGCCCGGGGCGTGGGCCAGTACGAACCGCCACAGCAGCTCGTGATAGAGACCGAGCCGATGGTGGCGACGCTCATCCACCGCGGATTCCAGTGCCTCGGGGGCCTGCTCAAGCTCGCTCAGCCAGCGATGGCGAGCGATGACGTCGCCCAGTCCCAACGCCTCGAGAGCCGGGCGCTGATAGGGGAGCAGTGTCAGCAGGTCCGGGGCACTCAACAGCCAGGCGATATCCCTGACGCGCGGATGCGTATAGCGCTCGCATTCGCCACGCAGGGTCTGCCCGGCAGTCTTCGGCCAGCGGGTGGGAGGGGCCTGCAAAAGCGCGTCATTGTCAGGAATGGGTGGCGGGTTGGGCATGTCGCCAGTGTAACGCTCACTCACCCACGCGGCCATTCGTGCCAGAGGGACCCGCGACCTCTGCTGACGGTGTTGGCGAGGGCATCGTCGTTGAGAATTGATTCCTCATGAGAACCAACCCGTGATGGTCAGGCCGGTACTCCACGCGCTGCACGTCTCTCGGCGTGTTCAACGAAGGGTAGATGCAACATGCAGACAATATGCAGGCAATGTGCGCGTGTCTCTTGAGGTCTGAATGCCCCCTTGTCACCTGACCAGGACGGAGCCGTCATCTGACGATCGCGCCCAGGCAGCGTGCTTGAGCCAGGGCCCCCGGCGATGGTGGAAGCGACCTTCGGCGTACCCGGTGGGTGAGGAACAATTCGGGCGACCGGGGTGAACAATCCTCTGCTCTGCAAGGGAGTTATCCGGCTTCCTGTCGCTGGCCGACAGAAAAATAAACGCATTATTTCTCTTTCTGCTGCATCCAGTCTCAAGGCCTTGGCGTATGTCTCATCAGAACATGACGACACACTTCACCGCTGGCGACATGTTCTCCCGAGGGGAGTCTCGAGACGGGGACTTCTCTCGAGCACCGAAGGATTCTGCCAGGGCAAGGCGTCAGTCAGATGGCTGGCTCGGCACGGAATCAGGAAGTTTCTGCGCCATTATGGTTGTACAAGAGTTGTCCGTGACTCTGACAAGAATTTTCGATCTCGAGGGGCGCGCGGAAGAGGCTGGCCCCGGAATCGACAGCCCACCGCGAGTTTGTTGCTCAAGGCGAAACAGTGAGCTTCCAATGGCACGGCTAGTTAGAAAGCGGAATAAAGATTAGTCTGTTAATTATCGAAGCGAAGCACGACCCACAGCCAATGGAGGACGGAGCCCGGACAGGGGCTACTCGCCAGATCCTTCACTCGCTGACAACGACTTCACGCGGAATCATCCGCTACCCAGGACCAGGAGATAGACCATGAAGAACACCACACTGAAGACATTGATCGCCGCCGCCGTCATCGCCACTGCCAGCACGTCCGCCCTTGCCGCTGATGACAGCCCTGCCGCTCTGCGCGTCCAGAATGCGCTGAACAGCCAGCAGATCATCGGCCAGTCCCAGCCGGCAGCCACCAGCCAGCAGAGCTTCGCGGAGACTGGAATGAGCGTTGCCGCCGGACGTGTCGAGCAATCACTCAATGCCGAGCACATTCGTGGCCAGCAGACCGCTGCCGTATCCCGGGCCAATGACACCGTTTCCGAGCAGGGCAAGAGTGTCGTAGCCAGCCGAGTCCAGCAGAGCATCAGCGACAACGCCTGAGCCGACGCAACGCTGAGTCGTCAACGGGTCGCAAGACACGGCCTCTCGGCGCGTCGCTCTCAAGCACTCTGTCTTTCCCTACCTCTTTCGTCAGTGTTATTTCCAGGAGTCACATCATGAAGACCTTCAATGCCCTCATCGCCGCCGCCGTTCTCTCCGTCACCACCGCAGGCGTTGCCAACGCTGATAGCGTTGCCGACCAGCAGGTCCGCGCCACCATCAGCGAATCCGTGATCCACGGTCAGGCCCAGCAGGCAGCGACTCAGCCGCTGCACCTCAACGACGCCGGCAAGAGTGTTGCGGCCAGTCGTGTCGAGCAGGCGCTGAACAACCAGAGCGTCAATGGTCAGCAGGCGCAGATCACTCGTGATTCCCGCGAGTACGTCAATGATGCCGGCAAGAGCGTTTCCGCTACCCGCGTCCAGCATGCCCTGAGCGAAAGCGTCTGAGGACAGGGGATCGCATTGGTGGATGGTCTTGGCTGCCGCCACCGGGTGGGCCGTCTCTGCGCATGATATGTGCTGGATGTCGACAAGGTACTGGAGGATTTCCTTGAGTCTTCGTGAGGCATTATTGCCCCATATTACGTCGATTGGATGTTGATATCTGCGATGTGTAATTGAGAAGACTTGAGACGATTTCTGGGGCGAAAGGCGTGATAGGCGCTCGAGAATGACAAGCCAGTCAGTCCTCGTAAGGAAGGGTGATTCATCTGGATCATTGCAGATGTTTCCCGCGTTTTTCGTGAAGATTCATCGCCAGTTCATGGTGAGGGTGTCATGGTGGGTCACGGTGATTAAACGTTGTTGATTGCCGAGCGGCATACCGGAAATGTCGAGGCCGGATGCCATGATATCGATCAAGTGGAGACCCATGATGGTGCGCGGAAAACTCAAGAAGGTGGCAGGTTCAGTGTTGTTGGGTATCGGCCTGATGTCGGGGAATGCGATGGCGGATGATGTCGTCGATAAGCCCAAGGTGCTCATCTTCGATGTCAATGAAACGCTGTTGGACCTGACCTCGATGCGCAGTTCGGTCGGTGAGGCACTGGGGGGAAGAGAAGACCTGCTGCCCCTGTGGTTCTCGACCATGCTGCATTACTCCCTGGTGTCTACCGTGACCCGGGACTATCACGATTTCGGGCAGATCGGTGTCGCCTCGTTGCTGGTGGTCGCGCAGAACAACGGTGTCGAACTGACGGATGAGCAGGCGAAGGAGGCCATCATCACACCGTTGCTGACACTCCCGCCTCACCCTGATGTCAAGGAAGGTCTGGCCAGGCTCAAGGCCGAAGGCTACAAGATCGTCAGTCTGACCAACTCGTCCAACAAGGGCGTCAAGGCCCAGTTCGAGAACGCGGGACTGCTGCCGTATTTCGATGCTCGCTACAGCATTGAAGATATCCAGATCTACAAGCCGGACCTGCGTTCCTATGAGTGGGTGCTGGACAAGCTCGATGTCGAACCTGAAGAAGCCATGATGGTCGCTGCACATGGTTGGGATGTCGCGGGTGCAAAGGAAGCGGGCTTGCAGACCACCTTCATCGCCCGCCCGGGCAAGGCACTCTTCCCGCTGTCAAAGGCGCCGGATCATGTCGTGAAGGATGTGAACGAACTGGCCGACATTCTGGAGTAATTTCCTTTATTGGCGGGGGCTATCGAGATCCTGTCACCCTGAAGTCCGCGGTATCGGTGGGGCTGGCGAATCTCCTTTGACAGAAATCATATCCTGTCAATCGGGAGGCTGCCGGTCCCGTCGCCTGGCAGATTCATCGTGAATACTCCGCAAGTATTCTGGCGATATTGTCGAGGTTTCGTGATGGTTTTCCGCTGTCATGCGCTGTGTTTCGTTGATGTGGATCGATGGTGCGTGATGATGGAATGGCGCGCTGACAGGTCGCATCGAGGTGGCGTGACAGTCCTCAGGCGATCTCGAGAAGGATGTTCGTCAGAAAGACCCAGAGTGCTTGAGAAAGCCCCCCGCAGGCACGATTTCTCAAGCGCTTTCCTGTCCTGGGTGTCGCTGTCCCGACATTCATTGCCCGCCCGATTGGCGGGTTTTTTATGTCTCGCGTCCAGAGGCAGTGTCATGGTGAGGGCGCGCCAGAAGAGGGGGAGCGCAGGCCGAGCAGGCGTACTGCATCGCGCGGTCGGGCTCTGAATGAGGGGAGCGCAGGTGGCAGAAGGCAATGTCAATGGTAGGCTGGGCGGCATTCCCCTTTTCCAGACAGGAGCGCAGAGATGAACGACGCATCACCCCAGCATGGCCACCGTAGTCCGCAGATCATCGAGCCTCAGGGCCAGGCGGATGCCTGTGTCATCTGGTTGCATGGGCTGGGGGCGGACGGCAGTGATTTCGTGCCCGTGGTGCCGGCGCTGGGATTGCCGGCGGATCACGGCGTGCGTTTCGTCTTCCCGCACGCGCGTGAGCTGGCCGTGACTGTCAATGGCGGCATGCGCATGCCGGCCTGGTACGACATTCTCGAGATGAATCTTGGGCGGCGTGTCGATGAAGTGCAGCTGCGCGAATCCGCGGCTTACGTGCATGCCTTGATCGAGGAGCAGGTCGCGCAGGGGATCGCCAGTGAGCGCATCCTGCTGGCAGGCTTTTCTCAGGGCGGAGCCGTGGTCTACGAGGCGGCGTTGAGCTGTGAGCGGCCGTTGGGTGGGTTGCTGGCGCTCTCCACCTATTTCGCCACCAGCGCGACCATCACGCCATCAGCCGCCAATCGGGGGCTGGCCATCAGTGTCCATCACGGCACCCAGGATGACATCGTGCCGCTGGCACTGGGGGAGGCTGGCGCCGAGAGTGCTCGCGCCCTCGGGCATCCGCTTGAATGGCAGACCTGGCCGATGGCGCACGCCGTGTGTCTCGAGGAGATCGAGGCGATCGGCGAATGGTTCACGGCACGCCTGCTGGCCTGATCGGCCGCCAGTCCCACAACGCCGCTGACGGAGTGATTCGTCAGCGGCGTTTTCATGTGCCGGCAGCGCGGGTCACGTTCAGCAGTGATAGCGATAGGCGAGATGTTCATCCTTGCGCGGGCCGGTGATGCGCCAGTCAAGGTCGAAGCCGCAGGGCTTGTCATCCGCATCGCGCACGATGACGAGGGTGGCGGAATAGAGGTCATCGATGCACAGGTGTGCCTCGCGGCTGATGAAGTGGTCACCATCGCCTGCGGGAGCCTCGATCAGGTCGAACAGGAAGACCGCCGCATCGCGGCCGCGGCGCTCATGGCTCAGTGACAGGGCCGTGCCGTCGGGGCTCAGTCGCCAGCGATAGCGATTGCGGAACGTGACACTGCTGGCCTGGCCCTCCAGTCGGAACTGCCCCTGTTCATTGAAGAGGATGTCCCACGAGTCTTCCGCCCCAGTCCTGCCGGCCCCATCAGGCATCTCCTTCTCGAGGCGCACTTCACCGCTGCCATGGCCGGACCAGGCGTTGCGTGAGGCAGGCCCTGAGCGTGACGAAAATTCCAGGTGGCGTATCTGCTCAAGCAGCGCGTGGAGGGTTACAATGCCTGTCAACTTTCTCTGCCTAACGGGTTTACTCGTCATGTCCTACCTGATCGGTGTCACGGCCCTGTGGGCCTTCTCGTTTTCCCTGATCGGCGTCTACCTGTCCGGTCAGGTCGATAGCTATCTGGCCGTGCTGACACGCATCGTGCTGGCCAGCCTGATCTTTGCTCCCTTTCTGCGCCCACGGGCGATCAGTGGCCGCATCCGCTGGCAGCTGATGGCCATCGGTGCGGTGCAGCTGGGGCTGATGTACATCTTCTTCTACCGCTCCTTCCTGCTGTTGCCCGTCCCGGAAGTGCTGCTGTTCACGATCTTCACGCCCATCTACATCACCCTCCTGGATGACATGATGAAACGTCGGCTGTCGCCATTCTACCTGCTCACGGCGATGGTGGCGGTCATCGGTGCGGCGATCATTCGCTACGACGGGGTCACCGAGGGCTTCTGGCTCGGCTTTGCCGTCGTTCAGGGGGCCAATCTGTGCTTTGCCATCGGCCAGGTCGCCTATCGTCATCTCTCGCCCCAGCTGCCTGAAGGTGTCGCGCACCGTCATGTGTTCGGCTGGTTCTATCTTGGCGCCCTGGCGCTGGTGGTCGTGATGTTCCTGCTGTTCGGCAATACCGACAAGCTGCCTTCGCAGCCGGTGCACTTCGTGGTGCTGGGCTGGTTGGGCATCGTGGCGTCCGGGATGGGCTACTTCCTGTGGAACAAGGGAGCGACGCGCGTCGATGCCGGTACCCTGGCGATCATGAACAATGCGCTGGTACCGGCGGGACTGCTGGTCAATCTGCTGATCTGGAATCGCGACGCGGACCTGCCGCGTCTCGCGCTGGGCGGGGCGGTCATCGTGCTGGCGCTGTTGATCAATCAGTTCTGGGCGCGCCAGCGTGAGCAGCGCGCGCGTGAGGCGCAGAGCGTTCGCTAGGCATCGGCTTCGTGCAGCGCGTTGCGCAGGGTCGTGGTCAATCGTGCGAGGGTCTCATCGTTCTGCAGTTGGGCCGCATTGAGGCGCAGGCCGGGACTGACCGCCTTGAACAGGTAGCCGGGCAGAGTGGCGATGCCAGCCTCGAGCAGCTCGCGGTGCAGGCGGGAAAGGGCCGCGCCATCCAGTCCCGGCAGGCCGCACCACTGCAGATAGCCACCACTGACACCGGGCAGCCAGACGCCATCGCCGAGAGCAGAGGCAAGCGTCTCGCGCAGCAGTTGCAGGCGCTTCGCGTAGCAGCGGCGCATGCGGTGGACATGGCGCCCGTAATCGCCGCTGGCGATCAGCTCCGCGAGGGCGGCGTGCATCCATGGCATGTCGCCCATGCCATCGGCCCAGCGTGCGCGAATCAGCCCCTGCATGCCCAGCTCGGCGTCAGGTGCCACGCTTTCGGACCGTGGGAGCCACACCCAGCCACAGCGTGCTCGCGGGTCGAGCGTCTTGGACAGCGAGCCCACCGTGATCACGCCGGGTGCCTGTTCCGGTGACATTGTCTGTCCCAGTGGCGTTGTCTGCTCCGGTGACGGTGCCTGACGCTGATGGAGGTCCATCAGCCAGGGCAGGCGGGTGTCGAAGCTCAGTTCCGCGAAGGTGGCATTCTCGATGATCTGTACCCCGTGGCGTTGGGCCAGCTTGAGCAGGCGATCTCGATCCGTCAGGCTCAGCTGGCCACCCAGCGGGTTGTGGCAATCCGGTGAGACGATCAGCGCGTCGAGGGCGGCCTTGCCGTGTCGGTGCCCGGCCGTGGGCGGCATCTCTGGCCGCGTCTTGCCTGCACACGTCTGCCGCCTGTCCATCTGCCTTGCCTCTCCTTCCTCCAGTAGTCTGGCCAATGCCTCGATATCCAGTCCGCTTCCGGCATGTGTCGGCAGGGCAATGGCTTCGTGACCATTGGCTTCCACCGCCGCAAGCACACCGAAATAGCCGGGGGCCTCGATGCCGATGCGACAGCGTCCCCGGCTTGCGCGCCATTGTCGGAGAATCAGCGACATGCCTTGCTGAGCCCCCTGACACAGCAACAGGGTGTCACCGTGACAGTGATGGCCATGGTGGCTGAGGTGAGAGGCAATGGCCTCGCGCAGGGCGGGGGAGCCCGGGGGCAGCGCGTAGGCGCTGGGGGATTCGGCGTGATGCTTGAGCTTCTGGCGCACCAGCCGATAGAGGCGCCGCACGGCGGGCGCATCCAGCTCGGGATGCGCCGCGCCCAGCGGAGCCAGCGCCGGGTCGCTGGCATGTGCCATGGCCTGCCAGGCCGGGTCATCGATGGCCAGTGACGGAGTGGCAAGAGGGGTGCAGCGTGACGGGGCGGCATCGTGATCGCGGCTGGCGGAAGAGGGAGGCGCCGCTGCGGCCGCGACCTGAAATCCCCGGCGCGGGACAGCCACGAGGAAGCCGGCGGATTCCAGCTCACCATAGGCGCGGATCACGCTGTTGAGTCCCAGCCCTGACAGGGCCGCCTGGCGGCGCAATGAGGGCAGCCGTTGTCCGGGGACGAGTTGCCCCGTCGCCATCTCGGCTTTCAAGCGCGTCGCCAGCTGTTGGTAGCGCGGCGCTGATGGGAGGTCTTGAGTGCCACTCATGCGGACTGTATCCCCTGAAAAAGCCATTCTCTGTATCTTGTATCCCCTGGTGCCTTCGCGGCAAGCTCATGTCACATCACGCCGGCGATGCCTGACGCGCTCGGTGTGAGCGCTCCTCGGGACAGTGAGGTCCCGTCTCTCGTGCTCTGGAGTCAATCTGATGTGGATGCCGCTGACCTTCGTCTTCCTGTTCGCCACCGGGTTCATCGCCGCACGTTTCGGAACCCTGGATGCTGAGCCTTTCACGCTGCTGCTGGTGCGTAGCCTGCTGGTACTGCCGGTGCTGGGGCTGATCCTGTGGATACGCCGCAAGCCGCGCCAATGGGGGCAGCGCCATGACAAGCTGGCTCAGATGGGCATCGGCATGCTGTTGCACGGCGCCTATCTGGGTGGCGTGTTCGCGGCGGTCAAGGCCGGGCTGCCTGCGGGGCTGACGGCCTTGCTGGTTAGCCTGCACCCTCTGGTGACGGCTGCGCTGTCACTGCCGCTGTTCGGTATCCGTCTGGGCGCCAGGCAGTGGCTGGGACTGGGGTGTGGCGCGATTGGCGTCAGTCTGGTGCTGGGGGCGGGCGTGCTTCAGGGGGCAGGCGCCGCAAGCGCCACGCTCGAGTGGCCGATGATCGGCCTGCTGTGGTGTCTGGTGGCGCTCATCGGCGTGTCCAGCTCGACGCTGTGGCAGAAGCGTGTCGGTGGTCGGATGGGGCTGGTGGAGGGGCTGGTATTCCAGTATCTGGGAGCGGGCTGTGTCTTCCTCATCGCAGCCAGCAGCGTAGGTAGCTTCGCCTTCGACCCGACGCCTCGTCTGCTGCTGACCCTCGCCTGGCTGGTGATCGCCATCTCGGTGGGTGCCATCTGGTTGCTGATGCTGATGCTCGAACGTGGCGAGGCCCATCAGGTTGCACGTACCTTCTTTCTGGTGCCGCCGTGTGCCGCACTGATGGCCTGGTGGCTGTTCGATGAGCAGTGGACCGCCTTGATGGTGGTGGGAGCGGCGCTGGTCGTGCTGGGACTGGTGCTGGATCGCCCCCGTCCGGGCAAGGTAGCCAGGGCGCCGGCTGACGACACGGCGCCGTCAGCGCTCGAGACGTCGGCACCGAGCAGCGGGCAGGCCGCCTCGCGCTGATTCACCCTGAAAGCATAACGCCCCGCCGGCCCGTGATGGGCTGGCGGGGCGTTGTCATCTGTGGCCAGTCAGATGCGCGACTCAGAAGCGATAGCTGATACCGGCCATGGTCACGATCGGGTCGATCTCGACCTTGTCGTTGACGCTGCCCGCCACGGTGACATCGGAATCGATATCCAGATACCAGGCAGCGACGTTGGCCGCCCAATGCTCATTGATGACCAGGTCGACACCGATCTGTGCGGCCGCGCCCCAGCTGTCATCCATCTCGAGCTTGGTGCCGTCATCGAGGGTTTCATCGGAGAAGTGGGTGTAATTGACGCCTGCACCGATGTACGGCTGGATGCGGGAGTCGCGTCCACCGAGGGGGTAGTACTGAAGTGTCAGGGTCGGTGGCAGATGATCGACGGAGCCGGCCTTCTGGCCATTCAGCGAGATGTCATGCTCGAAATTCTGCGCGGCCAGCAGCTCGATCCCCAGGGTATCGGTGAAGCGATACCCCAGAGTGAAGGCGAAGGCGCTGTCATCATCGACGTCCACGTCGGCACCGATGGCATCGATGCGACCGTTGTCGCTCTTAGGCGAGACCTTGGCGACACCCGCACGCGTCCAGAACTGGCCGGCACCATAATCGAGGTTCTCGAGGCCTGAGTCAGTCGACGAGAACGGCGCAGCGACAGCCGACGTGGCAGTCAGCGTGAGTGCGGCCGTGATCGCCGCCATGCGCAGCGGGCGTGAAGAGGACCGGCAGAAGGAGAAGGGCAAGAAGGACTGTGCGGCTGACATGTTCGCTCCCGAAGTGACAGGGGGTGAGAAAGGAGATGTCAGTCTAGGAGCTCATGTCGACGAAAAATTGATCCATGACAAGGGTTTGCCGTCATGTACGACAAGGGTCCGTCACACTTGATTCAAATCAAGTTCCGTCTGTCTCGCCGACTGTCCGCGCATGCAAGAACGCCGCAGGCCCTGAGGCCTGCGGCGTTCTTGTGCGTCGTCAATGAGGAAAGGGGATCACCCCTGATGCGTCATGGCTCGGCGCGGCTCGTCAGTGCGTGTTTCAGCACTTAGAAGCGGTAGGTGACACCGGCACCGACGGTGACCGGGTCCAGCTCGGTGTCGTTCACGTCCTGGCCGTTGATCTTGGTGTCGGCCTTGACGTCAGCGTAACGAGCGAAGCCATTGACGGCCCAGGATTCGTTGATGTTGAGGTCAACACCCAGCTCGGCAGCTGCGCCGTAGCTGTCGTCGATGTCCATGCTCTGGCCACCGGCAGACTCACCGGAGAAGTGGGTGTAGTTCAGGCCGACGCCAGCGTAAGGCTGAACGCGAGCTTCGGTACCGCCCAGCGGGTAGTACTGCAGCATCAGGTTGATCGGCATCTGATCGAAGCCACCGTCGCTGTTTTTCCAGTCGGTGCTGAATGCTTCAGTGGACTGCAGAGCAACTGCCAGGTTGTCGTGGAACATGTAGCCCACGGAGCCGGCGAAACCGGATTCATCCTTGGCGATCAGGCCATTGCCGTTGTTGCTCTTGCCGTCGACCTTGGCAACGCCGCCGCGCAGGAAGATGTCGCCCTTGCCGTAGGCCAGTGCAGATTGTGCACCCATTGCCATGGTGCCGGCGATGACGGTAGCAGTCAGGATCTTGATGGTTTTCATGTGATGTTCTCCTTGAAGCTTGTGGCCTCGGGGGCTTCCTGTCGGCGGTGCCTGGCGAACTCGGGGGATGTACCGAGTGTGGCAAGGCTGCCTTGTTCAGGGGACGAGATGAACTATAAAAAACACTGTTCTTTTTGGCAAGCATTTTTTTAGAACAATGTTTGAAAACATATTTGACGTCTTGTTAGCGGATGTTACCGATTATTTCAGAAAAGGTGCATGTCTCGAGGATGAGACTGGAGGTGGCGCAGGACAGCGACAGGGCCGTTCATTTTTACGACAGATTCATGAGACGTTGGTCGTAGGCGGCTCGTGAGGTGAGCGCATGCTACGCAATGCGTGATGCGCCCACCAGTGTGGGAATTCAGCGACGCTTGCGCTGGGCACGTGCTTCAAGCTCGTTGAGCCATCGACTGACCTCGTCACTCTGCGCGGGACAGTCGAGGTAGACGGCCAGAAACTCTCGCCACTCCGCTGCCTGCCAGGCCTTGAGGCGGCGCCACAACACGTAGAGGTCGCGCTGGCACTCGTGACGGCGCAGCACGAAGCGTCGGGTCTTCTCCAGGTCGATGATGACGGCATCCATCTGTTCCTGCATGGCGCTGGCACCGTCGGCGGCGGGCTGTGGGCGGCTGAGGAACAGATGCTTGGGGAACAGGCAGCCGTGCATCATGCCGGCTTGATGAATCTGTCGCACGAGACGCGCGCTGGCAGTGATGACTTGCGTGCGTCGGGTATCGTCCAGCGCCGTCCAGCGTGCATGCCAGTGGTCCAGATCATCGCGGCCGTCGAGATCGAAGGTGATCAGGATGGCGCGCCACTCCTTGCCGGTGCGGCGCTCGCCATACCAGCCGGCATCCACCGAAGGAATGCCCAGCGCGTGATAGTGGCGGATGGCACGCCACTCGCGCGAGAAGGTCGGCTCGCCCAGTGGGCGTGACAGGCTGCGGCCCAGATGGTTGGTCTGGCGCTTGAGGTAGAGGCGATGTGTCTGGCCCTGCTCGTCCTCGAGAGTGAGCAGCGAGACCGTCGAGATGCCTCCGCGCTCACGGTTAGGGGCATCAACGTCCTGGGCGGCCACGTGCCACAGGGCCTCGAACCGGTTCAGGCCGTGGTAATCCAGCAGATACCCCAGGGCGGGGTCACAGTAGTCGGCATGGCCACGGGGCGCCGTGGCACGTGGGCCCCGAGAGGCGCTGGACAGGGAGTGGCGGGAAAAGGAGGTCATGGCAAGTTCACGAGCGAAAGAGGGGAGGTGGGTCACGGGCAATCCCTGCCGCAGGACCCAGCGATGGATCGCCCTATGATAGTTAGCCTGCTGGTGAAGTGATAGTCGCTGATCGGCAACTCCTGTGTCTGCGCATTCAACACGCGTCGCAGGATTGTCCGAGCCGTGCATGGCTGCTGTCGTGCAGGCCCGTGCTCTGTGGCGTGTGGTGGAAGGTCGCAGGTGTCGTGCAGGTGCGCAGGAAGAGCGTTGAGAGGCCGCTGGCGGTCCACTGCGCGTCAGCCCAGCAATGATGCGGGCCATGGACGTTTCCGCTGTCAGCTCATGGGCTTGCGATCCCCGCAGGCGGCGCTTGCCGGAGTGCGGCTGCGACAACCTGTCATCTGGAGCCTGTCGCGAGAGGGCAGAGAATGTCCGACCAAGGTCTTGGTACCACGGTGCCATTGCCTGTGCGCTTTCCGGCGGGAGTCGGGGGGAGACTGCCCCCGACGTCGGTGGCAAGCGCATGCAGAGACGGCAGTCTGGCCGTTCGTCTTATCGCAAAGGGGTTAGACATGATCTCCGATACCGTAGTGGAGCTGTCGCGGTTCCAGTTTGGCATGACCGCGCTCTATCACTTCCTGTTCGTCCCGTTGACCATCGGCATGGCCTTCCTGCTGGCCATCATGGAATCCCTGTATGTGATGACCGGCAAGCAGGTCTACCAGGACATGACCAAGTTCTGGGGCAAGCTGTTCGGCATCAACTTCGCGCTCGGTGTCGCCACCGGCCTGACGATGGAGTTCCAGTTCGGCACCAACTGGGCCTATTACTCGCATTACGTCGGCGACATCTTCGGTGCGCCGCTGGCCATCGAGGGCCTGGTGGCCTTCTTCCTCGAATCCACCTTCGTCGGGCTGTTCTTCTTCGGCTGGGACCGCCTGAGCAAGCGTCAGCACCTGATGGTGACCTGGCTTGTCGCCTTCGGCTCCAACTTCTCGGCGCTGTGGATCCTGATCGCCAATGGCTGGATGCAGAATCCGGTCGGGGCGGCCTTCAACTTCGAGACCATGCGCATGGAGCTGACCAGCTTCGCGGATGTCATCTTCAATCCGGTCGCCCAGGCCAAGTTCGTGCATACCGTGTCGGCAGGCTACGTGACCGGCGCCATGTTCGTGCTCGGCATCAGTGCCTTCTATCTTCTCAAGGGGCGGGATCTGGGCTTTGCCAAGCGCAGCTTCGCCATCGCCGCGGCCTTCGGACTGTTCTCGGTGGCCTCGGTCATCGTGCTGGGCGATGAGTCCGGTTATGAGGTGGGCGACGTGCAGAAGGCCAAGATGGCCGCCATCGAGGCGATGTGGGAGACCGAGCCGGCGCCGGCGTCCTTCACGCTGATCGGTCTGCCCAACGAGGAGACCCAGCACACCGATTACGGCATCCACATTCCCTATGTGATGGGGCTGATCGGTACGCGCTCGCTGGATACCGAGATTCCGGGCATCAAGGAGCTGACCGAGGAGCACCGCGGACGCATCGTCAATGGCATGCAGGCCTATGATCTGCTCCAGCAGCTGCGTGAGGGTCAGGACGATATCGCGACCCGTAAGGCCTTCGATGCCGTCAAGCAAGATCTCGGTTACGGCATGCTGCTCAAGCGCTATGTCGAGACGCCCTCCGATGCCACGCCGGAGATGATCGACAAGGCCGCGGCCGACTCGATCCCCCCGGTGGCACCGATGTTCTTCTCGTTCCGCATCATGGTCGCCTGTGGCATGGCGATGCTCGCGATCTTCATCGTCGCGGTATGGATGAGTGCCAAGCATCGCTTCGATGTGCGCCCCTTCCTGTGGATCTGCCTGCTGTCGATCCCGCTGCCGTTCATCGCGGTGGAGACCGGCTGGTTCGTGGCCGAATTCGGGCGTCAGCCCTGGGCGGTCGGAGAGATTCTGCCGACCTTCATGGCGGCCTCGAGCCTGGATGAGTCGGATCTGTGGTGGTCCATCGGCGGTTTCCTGGCCTTCTACAGCCTGTTCTTCGTGATCGAGATGTGGCTGATGTTCCACTTCGCGCGCAAGGGACCCTCTTCCCTGCATACCGGCCGCTATCACTTCGAGCGCGGCGCCCTGCGAGACGACGAGGGCATGTCGCTCAATCCTTCGCTGTCATTCAAGGAGTAATGGATCATGTGGGATTACGAGATCCTCAAGCTGTTCTGGTGGGTGGCGGTGGGTCTGCTGCTGATCGGCTTCGTCATCACCGATGGCATGGACATGGGCGCGGCGATGCTGATGCCGCTGGTCAGTCGCAGTGACAGCGAACGGCGCGTGGTGATCAACACGCTGGCGCCGCACTGGGATGGCAATCAGGTATGGCTGGTCACCGCCATCGGTGCCGTCTTCGCGGTGTGGCCGGTGGTCTATGGCGCGGCGTTCTCCAGCTTCTATTTCGCGATGCTGACCATCCTGTTCTCGCTGTTCTTCCGTCCGCTGGGCTTTGACTATCGCTCCAAGCTCGAGAGCCCCCAATGGCGGGGCTGGTGGGACCGCGGCATCGTCGCCGGCAGCCTGATTCCCACTGCCTTCTTCGGGCTGATCTTCGGCAACCTGCTGCAGGGCGTGCCGCTGGAAGTCGATCAGTACATGCGTGCCAGCTACGACGGCAGCTATCTCGGGCTGTTCAATCCCTTCGCGTTGCTGTGTGCGGCGCTGTCCGTCGTGATGGTGATGCTGCATGGCGGTACCTGGCTGGTGGCGCGTGCCGATGACGCCGTGGCGGCGCGCAGTGCGCGTCTGGTGCAGCCGCTGGGACTGCTTTCGCTCGGGCTGTTTGGCCTGGGCGGACTGTGGGTGTGGTTGTCCGGCATGGGCTACAGCATCGACCAGATGGGCGATACCGGCAAGGCGCTAAAGCTGCTGGACAAGCAGGTCGGCCCCGGCAGCTGGATGGATGTCTACGCGCGTGAGCCGCTGACGTTGCTCGCGCCCTTGGGCGCCGTGGCGGGTATCGTCACCGCGATGTGGCTCTCGGCCAGACGTCAGGGCGGGGCAGCCTTCACGGCCAGTTCCGTCGGGGTCGGCGGTGTGGTCGCCACCGCAGGCATCAGCATGTTCCCGTTCATCGTGCCGTCCTCGCGCATGGGCGAGGCCAGCCTGACGCTGTGGGATTCGGTCTCCAGCGAGCTGACACTGTCCATCGTCACCGTGGCGGGGCTGGTGATGGTGCCGACCATCATCCTCTACACCACCTGGTGCTACGTGAAGATGTGGCGGCGCGTCACGGTGAGTCACGTCGAGCAGGACGGACACAGTCTGTACTGAGGCAGGCAGCCGACACTGCAACCGCTTTTCCCGTACGCTTCATAACTGCATCATTGGGCGAGGGCGCCGCCCTCGCAGGGAGACGACTTCATGTGGTATTTCGCCTGGATTCTCGGTGTACTGCTGGCCTGCTTCGCGGGCATCATCAATGCATTGTGGCTTGAGCAGACTCACACCTTTGACGATGATTGAGGCAGGCGGCCTCAACGATGCTTCTGCGCCGCCGACCGTTCTGATCAAGGAGAGCTCGATGTCACGACCCTGGTACGCCTCACGACCACCGGCCTGGTGCCGAACTCGCCCTGCCCATCTGGCCTCGCTGCTGCTGTCTGCCATGGTGGCCATCTGGATGCTGCTGGGGCCGGATGCCATCGCCTCGATGGCCACCGGGCCGCGCTATCTGATGCTGCTGATCGCGCTGTGGGGGCTGGGGGCCGGCTTCACGCATGGGGTCGGGCTGGTGCCGCGTCATGCCACGCGCGCCTGGCTGCTGGGCGCACCGCTGAGCTGGTGTCTGCTGCTGATCACCCTGATCGCCCTGAGCATGAGCTAGCCACTGCGATGCCTTGAAAGTCCCGAGAGGGGTCACTCCATGAGTGGCCCCTCTTGCGTTGGGGGGGGGGCCGGCGCGAGAAGTGTCACCGGGGAGGCAAGCGAGCCCTTCTTGAGCGGCAGCGACATGCGATATCGCTTTACATCCCGCCAGTCCGCGCCCTATAACGCCAGTGCAACCGCGTGAGAGGGGGACTGGAGGTCACCGCGATTCGCTCATGCCCTTGGCCCATGCCCTTGGCTTGTGCATCCGGGCGTGGTGGGCCAGGCGTCATTGCAATCCCTCCTGCGAGCCCCACCTAACACAAGAGACCCCCTGTGCGCCCGAGCGTGCTGTCGTGGGGGTATGGCTGGGCGACCGATATCAACAACAATGGTTCACGAGCGATATCCAGACCGCTCTTCGAGGAGGAAGGCATGCGATCATCCGTTGACTCTGCCCGCGGTTCGGCCCGCGGACCCGAGGGAAGCAGGCCGTCCACGGCGTCTGCAGGTTATATCCCGCGCGACATGACACGGCGCCAATCAGGCGACTGGGTGCTGTCGCTGGTGGTGCCGGTGATGAATGAAGAGGAGACGATCGCGCCGTTTCTTGCCGCCATCGATGCCACCCTGGCAGCACAGGTACCGCACCTGGAAATCCTGTTCGTCGACGATGGCTCCAGCGATGCCACCCTGGCGCGCCTGGACGCTGCCGCGGCCGATGATTCACGCATTCGTTATCTGAGTCTGACACGCAACTTCGGCAAGGAAGCGGCCATGAGCGCCGGCATCGAGCAGGCGCGTGGCGATGCCATCGTGCCGATGGATGTCGACCTGCAGGACCCGCCCGAGGTGATACTCGAATTCATCACCCAGTGGCAGGCCGGCTACGACATGGTCTATGGCGTCCGCGCCGCGCGTGATGAAGACACCGCCACCAAGCGCAAGACGGCAGGATGGTTCTATCGCATCTTCAATCGCCTGACCTTTACCGAGATTCCACGGGACGCCGGGGATTTCCGACTGCTGGATCGTCGGGTCGTCGAGGCGTTGCGCCGCATGCCGGAGCGCAACCGTTTCATGAAGGGACTGTTCTCCTGGCCCGGTTATCGCTCGGTTGGCGTCACCTATCAGCGCCCGGCGCGGACCGCCGGCACGACCAAGTTCAACTACTGGAAGCTGTGGAACTTCGCCCTGGACGGCGTGGTGAGCTTCTCGACCTGGCCGCTGCGGGTCTGGACCTACCTCGGCGCGTGCATCGCGGGGCTGTCCTTCCTCTACATCCTCGTCATCATCAGCAAGACGGTGCTGTTCGGCATTGATGCCCCGGGGTATGCGTCCCTGATGATCGCGGTGCTGTTCTTCGGCGGCATGCAGCTGATTTCCATCGGCGTGCTGGGCGAATATCTCGGGCGCCTGTTCATGGAGACCAAGCAGCGGCCGCTGTATCTGATCGATCACGACAGCCTGCAGGATGGCCCCGGTGGCGCTACCTCGCCGGACAGCGGGCTGGACAGCGGCCTCAGCACGGCGCGGGTCTTGCGCGGACAGCGTGACCGTGAATCCTGTCAGAGTGCCGAGCCTGACATGACGCGAGGAGACTCGCGTGAGGGATGATGCCACGTCACGCCAGACGTCCAGCACCGCAGAGCGGGCACGACAGGAAGCCGGCACCGCCACCCGTTTCGGTCTGGTGGGGCTGGCCGCCACGGGGGTGCACCTCGCGGTCGCCGCGTTGATGCTGTTTCTCTGGCCACCGCTCAATGAATTCATCGCCAATATCGTGGCCTTCTGTGTGGCCTTCCAGGTCTCGCTGGTGGGGCATCGACGTCTGACCTTCAAGCGGCAGGGCAGCGCCTGGCGGTTCGCGCTGGTGGCGGCCAGCGGCTTCGCGCTCAACAACGGGTTGCTGGCCGTGCTGATCCAGGGGCTCGGCATGAGCGGCTTCGTGGCCATCGCGATCGCGACGCTCTCGGTACCCGTCGTGACCTATCTGGCATCACGACTCTGGGCCTTCAAGGAATGAGCCTCATGAACGACAGCACTGCCGTGAAGGCCGAGCGGATGGGCAAGGGGCGGCTGGCGGCCCTGGGGGCCGCGTTGATCGCCGAGACGCCATCGCCGAGCGACGCGCTGGTGCGCGCACGCACCGCCAGCATTCCCTGGGCACATATCCTGCTGGCACTGGTGATCACGCGGCTTGCGTGGCTGGCCATCGCCGCCCATGGCGATCAAAGCTACCTGCATGCCATGGCCCAGTTCGATGGCAGCTGGTTCAAGGGCATCATGACCCGTGGCTACGATGTCGAAGCCCGGGGCATGAGCGACGGTGATGCCGCCAACTGGGCCTTCTTTCCGCTCTATCCTGCCCTGTTGTGGCTGGTGACGCTGGGCGGCCAGCTCGACCCGGAGCTGATGGGCGTACTGCTGAGCAATGTGCTGCTGGCGGCGGCCCTGGGGCTGGGGTGTCGCTATCTTGCCATCACGCGCCCTGATGCCTCGCCGCTGCTGTTCGTGTGGCTGGTCGCCAGCATGCCGTACAGCTTCTATTTCAGTGCGCTGTACTCGGAATCGCTGTTCTGGCTGTTGTGTCTCGCGTCCCTGATCGACTGGCGCTGTCAGCGCACCGGACGGGTGATGCTGTGGACGTTGCTGCTGTCGATGACACGGGCCACCGGGGTGTTCTGGGTCATCGCCATGGGCATTGAGCTGCTGGCGCGTCTGCGTCTGGCGGCCTTCGCCGAGCTGTGGCGCCGCCCCGACTGGCTGTTGATCGGCGTGATGGGGCCGCTGGGGCTGTTTCTGTTCATGGCGGTGCTCTACCACCAGACGGGCGATGCGCTGGCCTTCAGTCACGTGCAGATCTCCTGGGGCCGCGAGATGGGAAATCCCATCGTCAATCTGGTGCAGGGGCTGGGGTACTGGTTCACGGCGCCGGAAACGCTCCGGCCCGCCTGGCAGGCCAGCATGGCGCTGATCGGCATCGCGTTGATCGGCTGGCTGGGCCTGCAGCGGCGCTGGCTGGAGTTGGGCCTGGCGGCGTTCACCCTGTTCATTCCGCTGGCCACGGGGCTGGACGCCATCCCGCGCTACCTGATCGGCATGCCGGTGTTCGTGCTGGCGCTGCTGGATCTGCTAACGCGCCTCCCGAGCCGACTTGCCTGGGGGCTGGTCGCCCTGGGCGCGCTTTTCAACCTCTGGCTGGTGGAGAACTGGTATGACGCCGCATTCTGGCTCGTCTGATGTGAGTGCGGACCTCTCCGCCACTTCGGGAGGGCGTGCCGACGCGCGTTACGGCGTGCCGACCCGCTTGAGCCGGCGGCGTCTCTGGCTATTGCTGGCAACGGCCGCCGTGCTGGCCTTCGAACTCTGCATGCTGTGGCTGGCACGCACCCCTCAGGTGGATGACCACTACCGACGCTACTTCATCGAACACGCCACCACCTGCTATCGCCCGATGGGCGAGGTACCGGTTCTCGCCTTGGGCGAGCGCTATCCCGTGCGCAAGGGGGAGCCGCTTGGCAACTGCAGCGTGCTGTGGGAAGGGTTCTATTCGCCCAAGGAGGATCGGCCGGTCAGTGCACGCCAGGCGCAGGTGGGTCTGCGTCTGAAGGTCACGCCGGGCCTCAGGCAGCCGGTCGTGGTGGCACTCGCGCTGTCACGCTATCCCGATGACGCCGAACCCCGCCCGGTGGAGGTGTGGGGGGAAGGCGAGCTGTTGGCCCGCTGGCCGGTGGGCGGTCGTCAGGCCAGCCACGAGGTGGAGGTGCCGGAGCGGTTGATCCAGCCGGACGGCAGCCTGCATCTGACGCTCAAGGGGCCGCCGCCCATTGCCCCGCGGGATGTCGGGATCGACGGCAACAAGTTTCCCGTCGGCCTGCGCCTGGATAGCGTGATGTTGCGCTCGACCCTGGGGCTGACGCCGCCCGACAGTGCTCCATGACCCTGACCGGCGGCGCGCGATGACACTGACGCGGCGGCGATAGTCAGGTAAATTGTGTGCGCGGCAACGTGAATGATCCGTCCGACCGAGCGGCAGTTCGCCTGATGGTGAACGGCTCGCGTCCTATCAAGAGAAAGCGCCCGGTAGTCAGTGACTGTCATCGCAAGGGGCTTACAAGGAGTTAGTGTGGATTTTCTGAATGCCATTCCCATGGAAACCGACCAGTTGTTCGAGCTGGCGTTGTGGTGGGGCGGAACCCTGTTGTCAGCACTGGCCGTGCTGGTGTTCGGGATGTGGGTGGCCAAGCGTCTGACCCGGTGGGTCACCTCGCTGTTGCAGCGCAAGAGCATGGACGAGGCGGCGGCAGGCTTCGTCGGTCAGATCGCCTACGCGATTCTGGTGGTCATGGTGCTGCTGACCGCGCTGGATCAGGTGGGGGTCGATACCACGTCGATGATCGCGGCGCTGGGTGCGGCGGGTCTGGCCATCGGTCTGGCACTGCAGAGCTCACTGTCCAATCTGGCCTCGGGCTTCCTGCTGGTGACGCTGCGTCCGTTCAAGAAGGGCGATTACATCGAGGCCGCCGGGACGTCCGGCAGCGTCGACCAGATCACCATGCTGCAGACTCGTCTGGTGACGCCGGACAATCGCAAGGTCACCGTGCCCAACTCCAGCGTGATGTCCCAGACCATCACCAATTATTCGGCACTGCCGACACGTCGTCTGGATCTGGTGGTCGGGGTCAGCTATGACGACGACATCCGTCAGGTCAAGGCGGTGCTCGAGGAGCTGGTCAACAGCGACGAGCGCATCATGAAGGAGCCGTCCTACCTGATCGCCGTGGCGGAACTGGCCGACAGCTCGGTCAACTTCAACTTCCGCATGTGGTGCCAGGCCTCCGACTACTGGGCACTGAAGTGGGACATGACCGAGCGCATCAAGCTGACCTTCGATGAGCGCGGCATCAGCATCCCCTATCCGCAGCGCGATGTGCATATCCATCAGCCGGGCAGGGCGACCGAGTAAGCCATCTGTCCTCGCGTGATGGCATGACTTGCCATGACATGCCATGACATGCCGTGATATGACACAAAAGAACGCCACCTTCGGGTGGCGTTTTTTTGTGGCGCGAGTCAGCTACTCTCGAGTGTGGCAGTGGTTCATCCTCCAGGACCGGGAGTGTCGTCTCTTGTACATGATCATGGATCTGACTCGTCGCCAACGTCGCCAGGCGTGGCGCCTTCTGCTTGCCAGCCTGGCCGTGCTCGGCATCGGGCTCGTGCCGCTGTTAAGCCAGCAGGCCCTCTATCTGGATGACATGAGTCGTACCCTGGATGGCTACTTCGGATGGGGGCTGAATGCCCGCCCGGCCGCGGAAGGCGTGATGCGCCTGCTGGGCTTCGGGGGAGAGCTTGTCAATGTCACGCCCTTGCCGCAGCTGGCGGCCTGGGGCATCGCGGCCGGTATGGCGCTGGTCTGGTGGCGTCGGGTGCCGGGACTCTCGCCGGGCGTCTGCGTGCTGGGAAATGCGCTCATCTGGCTGACACCCTTCACGCTGCAGAACTTCAGCTATGCCTATGACAGTCTGCCGATGAGTCTCGGGCTTGCCAGCGCGATGCTGGCCAGCCTGATCCTGCGCCCGGGTGTCCACGGGCCGGTGCAACGTTCGCAGCGCCGCTGGCAACCTTCATTGATGGCGCTGGGATTGCTGCTGCTGGCCCTGTGCTGCTACCAGCCGGCGCTGAACGCCTTTCTGGTACTGAGCCTGCTGGACGCCCTGATGGGGTCGCGCCCGCGCGGGGTCGAAAGGAGAGAGGCTGAAGAGAGAAATACCGAAGAGAGGAAGTTCGAAGAGGGAAAGACCGAACAGAGTGAATCGGTATGGCGCGCCTGGCTTGCGCTGCTGCAGCGCGGCGGACTGGTGCTGGCTGCCTTGCTGCTCTACCTGCCGCTGTCACGACTGCTGGTGGCGGGCGACTACAGCCAGCAGCACGGCGAGATGCTGTCGCTGGGCGATCTCCCGGCGCTGCTGGCCGCCTTGGAGCAGCATCTCGTACAGGCACTTGCCGCCCTGCGTGGCGGACTGGATCTCGTCAGCGGGGCACTGAGTGGCAGCCTGCTGGTGGTAGCGCTGGGGGCGGCGCTGATGACAGCAGGCCGGCGGCATGGCGCACGCCAGGTGTCCTCGCGCCAGCTGACGCTGGAGCGTCTGAGTCGTCTGCTGTGGGCGCTGCTGCTGATACCTGCACTGTGGGGGCCGATGCTGATGCTGGCGGAGCCGGTCTTTCACTCGCGCACCCTGGTGGGCTGGGGGGCACTGCTGGGCGGTGCCCTGATGCTGAGCCTGGCGGGCCGGCAGGCGAGAGCCTCCGAGCGCTTCACGCTGCGGCGCTGTCTGCTGGCGGTGGCGGCACTGCTGTTGCTGCGACACTGGTTGATCTTCGCGGCCTGGAGCAATGCGCTGGCCGCCCAGCAGGCCCATGAGACCCAGCTGGCGCGTGAGATCGTCACCCAGGCACGTGAGCTGGGACTGCCGATCACTTCACCACGTGACCGCGACACCTATCGGCCCGATGACGAGCTGGCGGTGCAGGTGCTGGGGAAGGCGCCGCTGGCACCGCTGGCGCGGGTCGCTGAGCGTCAGGTGCCCGCCGTGCGCCAGAACCTGATCGCCGCCTTCACGCCTGACAACTATTGGGCTGTGGTGAGATTGCGCATGGCCGGTGCCAGTGCGGCGACCCTGCTGCGCGATGATGAGCGCAAGGCCAGTATCAAGGAGCCGCCTGTCTGTGACGAGCGCGCGACAGTGGATGCCCCGGGAGATGAGAGGGGATCGCCGAGAATCTTCATCCAGACCTTGCGGGAGGGTGTCTGGGTGATCGACTTTCGCACCGCCGAGGATTGTCGCCGAGTAGACGTGAGACCCTGACGTGCGTCCAGACGCTTGCCCAGGCGCTTGCCTAGGCGCTTATCCAGACACGACAACGCCGCCCCGAGGGGCGGCGTTGTCGTGTCTCACGGCAGATCATGCTGCCGAGTTCGATCAGGCGTGGTTCTCGACCTGTTCGAATTCGTCGGTGATCTCATCGCTCGGCGCTGCGGTCATGATGCTGACCACGTAGATGGCGATGTAGGCGAAGATGACGCCCGGCACGATCTCGTAGAGGTCGAAGATGCCACCGGACAGCTGCTTCCAGACCACCACGGTCACGCCACCGACGATGATGCCGGCCAGGGCGCCGAAGCGGTTCATGCGACGCCAGTACAGCGACATGATCAGCGCCGGACCGAAGGCCGCGCCGAAGCCGGCCCAGGCGTAGGACACCAGGCCCAGTACGCTGGAGTTCGGGTCCAGTGCCAGCACCCACGCGATGATGGCGATGCCGATCACGGCGAAGCGACCGACCCACACCAGCTCGGACTGGGTCGCGTCCTTCTTGAACAGTGCCTTGTAGAAGTCATCGGCCAGCGCAGAGGAAGACACCAGCAGCTGGGAGTCGGCGGTGGACATCACGGCAGCCAGGATGGCGGCCAGCAGCACGCCGGCGACCGCCGGGTGGAAGATGAAGTTCACCATGACCATGAAGATCTTCTCGCTGTCGGCCAGATCCTTCGGCACATAGACGAGACCCAGCAGGCCGATGCAGATGGCGGCGAACAGCCCCAGGGCTGACCAGATGACGGCGATGGTGCGTGCGGTGCCGACATCCTTCTCGCTGCGGATGGCCGCGAAGCGCGCCAGGATGTGCGGCTGACCGAAGTAGCCCAGACCCCAGGCCAGTGACGAGATGATGCCGACCAGCGTCAGGGCTTCACCGGTGGAGGCGTCACGGAACCATTCCAGCAGCAGCGGGTTCTCGGCGGTGATGCGCGAGCTCGCTTCTGCCACGCCACCCATGTCGGTGAGCGCGACGATGGGCACCACGATCAGCGCGGCGGCCATCATCAGACCCTGGATGAGGTCGGTCCACGACACGGCGAGGAAGCCGCCGAAGAAGGTGTAGGACACGATGGCGATGGTGCCGACGGTCACGGCGATGGTGTAGTCGAGGCCGAAGACGGTCTCGAACAGCTTGCCGCCCGCCACCAGACCGGAGCTGGTGTAGAAGAGGAAGAACAGCAGGATGAAGACGGCCGAGATGACACGCAGCATCTTGGAGTTGTCGCGGAAGCGCTTCTCGAAGTAATCCGGCAGCGTCAGGGAGTCGCTGGCGACGAAGCTGTAGATACGCAGGCGCTTGGCGACGATCAGCCAGTTGAGCCAGGTACCGGCCAGCAGGCCGATGCCGATCCAGGCAGCGGACAGACCACTGAGGTAGGCCGCGCCCGGCAGGCCCAGCAGCAGCCAGCCGGACATGTCAGAGGCGCCGGCGGAAATCGCGGAGGTCCAGGGGCCCAGTGAGCGGCCGCCCAGGATGTAGTCCGACATGTTGGAGGTGCGCTTGTAGGCCAGCAGGCCGATGCCAAGCATCACCGCCAGATAGACGGCAAACGTGATGAGAATTGTGGGGCTATTTTCGACCATCGTGGAGTAAATCCTTTGCATTTATTGTTGTCGGACGTCGAGCGTTCCGATAATCCCGGAGGAGATGGCACCGCCTGGTGCATCACCGCCATGGCCCTGAGCACCTACCGAATGTCACCGTCCTGCAAGGGCTGGTGCCATTCTGTATATGTTCAGACTAGCGCATAAACGAATCATCTGAAGCCTCTCCGTCCCCGCATGTCGCCGTCGAATCAAGCAGGAGAACGGCAACGGACACCGCAGGGCACTTGGCGGGCAGACCAGTCACTCGGCCTGCCTGCAAGTGGCATCCCTGTCGGTGTCCGAAGCACACCCCCCGTGCTGCAGAGAGGGTGTGCCAGGCATCGTCCTGATGCCCGTTGCCTGACTACTTCATGCACGTCCGGCATGCAGTCCTCTGTCAGGCGGGACCGATGCTACTCGTCGTGCAGGCCCGTCATGCCGAGCCCGTCACCGGCGATAGCGCCGATCATTCGTCGCCCATGGCCAGAAGAGACGCGTTGCCGCCGAGTGCCGTGGTGTTGATGGTACGGGTCTTCTCGGTGGCGAAACGGTGCAGGTAGTGGGGGCCGCCGGCTTTCGGACCGGTACCGGAGAAGCCCTGACCACCAAACGGCTGTACACCCACCACTGCGCCGATGATATTCCTGTTGACGTAGACATTACCAACACGAATTTTCTGTGCAACTGCATTAGCAAAACTTTCGTTTCGGGAATGCACACCGAAGGTCAGGCCATAGCCCAGGCCATTGATGGTATCGATGACCTTGTCGATATCGCCGCCTTTCCAGGTGGCGATGTGCAGGATCGGCCCGAACTGCTCGCTTTCCAGGCTGTCGATGCCGTCGATGCGCAGCGCGATCGGCGCGACGAAGGTGCCTTCGGCGGTGTGCGCCGGGTCCATGCTGGCTTCCGCCACCACGCGGCCCTGGGCACGATATTCCTCGATGTGCTTGAGCAGACCGGCACGTGCCTCTTCATCGATGACCGGGCCGACATCAGTGCCCAGGTCGCGCGGATCGCCGATCTTCAGCTCATCCATCGCGCCCTTGAGCAGGCCGATGACGCGCTCGGCGACATCTTCCTGGACGTAGAGCACACGCAGGGCGGAACAGCGCTGCCCGGCGCTCTGAAAGGCGGACTGCACCACGTCATTGACGACCTGCTCCGGCAGGGCGGTGGAGTCGACGATCATGGCGTTGAGGCCACCGGTCTCGGCGATCAGGCTCGGCAGCGGGGCATTCTCACGTGCCGCCAGAGAGCGGTTGATGATCTGGGCGGTCTGGGTGGAGCCAGTGAAGCAGACGCCGGTGATGCGCGGGTCGCTGGAGAGCACGCTGCCCACGGTCGGGCCATCGCCCGGCAGCAGCTGCACGACATCCCGCGGCATGCCGGCTTCACGCAGTAGCTCGACGACACGGTGCGCGACCAGCGAGGTCTGCTCGGCCGGTTTGGCGACCACGGTGTTGCCGGTGACGGCCGCGGCGACCATCTGACCGCAGAAGATCGCGACCGGGAAGTTCCAGGGGCTGATGCAGGCGAACACGCCCTTGCCGCCCAGCAAGATCTCGTTGTGCTCGCCGGTCGGGCCACGCAGGACGGTGGGGGCACCGAAGTCGGCACGCGCACGGTTGGCGTAGTAGCGGCAGAAGTCGACGGCTTCGCGAATCTCGGCGATGCCATCGGTCAGAAGCTTGCCGCCCTCGCGGGAGCACAGGGTCATCAGCTCCGCGGTATGGGCTTCCATCAGATCGCCAAAGCGCTCGAGGATGGCAGCACGCTCCTCGACCGGGGTCATCTCCCAGCGCGGGAAGGCGGCCCAGGCGGCGTCGATGGCGCGGGAGGCTTCATCGGCGCTGGTCCACTGCACGTGGCCCACGGTGACGCGGCGATCGAACGGGCAGGTCACGACCTGACGTCGTTCGGCATTGGCGTCGACATCGAAGGCCAGCTGCGGACGCACGTCGTAGGTGCTGTCCATGAACCTGGCCATCTCGTCCATCAGCGGCTGGTACTGGCTGTTGATGTTCAGATTGATGCCGCGTGAGTTGCGACGGCCCTCGCCATAGATATGCGGCGGCAGGGCGATACGCGGATTGTGGTAGCTCTTGAACTGGGAGAGCGTGGTGACCGGGTGGACGCACAGGCTCTCGACCGGCACGCGCGGGTCGACCAGCTGGTGGACGAACGAGGAGTTGGCGCCGTTCTCCAGCAGGCGACGCACCAGGTAGGGGAGCAGGTCCTTGTGGGCACCGACCGGCGCATAGATACGGCACCAGGTCCCTTCGGGAGCGCGCTTGAGGGCGGCGTCGTACAGCGCCTCGCCCATGCCGTGCAGACGCTGGAATTCGAACTGGCGCGTCTCGCCTGAGTTGGCCACGTCCAGAATGGTGCTGATGGTGTGAGCGTTGTGGGTCGCGAACTGCGGATAGATGCGGCCACGGGTGTTCTCGGACAGCAGGAAGCGCACGCAGGCCAGATAGCTGACATCGGTGGAGGCCTTGCGGGTGAAGACCGGATAACCGTCGACCCCCAGCTCCTGGGATTCCTTGATTTCGCTGTCCCAGTAGGCGCCCTTGACCAGGCGCAGCGGGATCTCGTCACCCTGCAGGTCGGCGATGCGGTTCAGATACTGAAGCGTCGGCAGAGCGCGGGTGGAGTAGGCCTGCACCACCAGACCGAACTTGCCCCAGCCGCGGCAGGTGTCGCTCTCGTAGACGGCGCGGAAGACTTCCAGCGACAGCTCGAGGCGATCGACCTCTTCGGCATCGATGGTGATGGCGACTTCCAGCTCGCGCGCGATGCTGACCAGTTCGCGCACGCTGGCGACCAGCTCTTCCAGAATCTGCTCGCGACGGCCGAATTCATAACGCGGGTGCAGGGCGGACAGCTTGATGGAGACCGACGGTGACGGCGTCGCGGCCTTCAGCTTGCGAGAGGTCTCGCCCACGGTGCGAATGGCGCGCGCGTAGTCATCGAAGTAGCCCTTGGCATCGGCACGCGTGCAGGCGGCTTCGCCGAGCATGTCGTAGGAGTAGGTGTAGCCCTTCTCGAACTGCGGCTGGGAGCGCTTGAGCGCTTCCTTGATGTCACGGCCCAGCACGAACTGCTTGCCCATGATCTTCATGGCCTGATACATGGCGCGACGGATGACCGGCTCGCCCATGCGGTTGACCATGCGATTGATGAAGGTTGCCGGCTTGCCGTCATTCTTGGGCAGATCCATCTTGATGACGTTGCCGGTCATCAGAAGGCCCCAGGTGGAGGCATTGACGAACCAGGACTCGCTCTGGCCGAGGTGGGATTTCCAGTCGGCCACGCCCAGCTTGTCCTCGATCAGCGCATCGGCGGTGTCCTTGTCCGGAATGCGCAGCAGCGCCTCGGCCAGGCACATCAGCAGCACGCCTTCCTGGGTGTCGAGGCTGTATTGCTGCAGCAGCTCGTCGATGGAATCGACGGCGGTGTCCATGGTGCGAATCTCGCGGACAAGCTCCGCGGCCTTGTCACCGACACGCTTGATGTCGGCATCGTTGACGTCCAGCAGCTTGACCAGCTCAGCCACGAAACCATCTTCGTCGACCAGATAGTGGTCGCTGACCCGTGAGAACAGCTTGCTCGGATCGCGTTGCCAGGTATTCGGCGCCAGAATCTCGTCGGCACGCAGCACCGTCTCGCCCAGCGGGCAAGCGGTACGCGGCGTTTCCTTGAGGGAATCGGACGGCTGGGTAGTGGCCGGAACGGCCGGAGTGACGGTGGTCATTGAGCAAACCCCCTGCTGCTGGGTGGCATTACGCCAGATAGGATTGCCGGGCACGATGCGCGAAGGTGATGCGAGGCGCATCCGGGCGGGACATCGGCACGTCTTGTTGGATACCGGTGAATGTAGGGTGGTGCAGGGGGGCGGGTCTTTCCAATTTCTCGGCTGCGCGTGTCAAATCCACGGGCGTGGCGTGAAACCTGCCGCTATCTGCGACCTTCGTCGAAAAGCATGACGTCAATTGACGCGAACTTGTTAGACCAAGGTCGGAGTGTCCTGTGTCAGATCCCTGCCGGTCACGCTCTAAGGACAGCGCCCCTGGCCGGGGCTTGCGTTCAGGGCTTGTGATCAGAGCTGGCGCTCAGCGTTTGTGGTCAGAGCTTGCGATCGGGAGACGCTGGGTGGGGGCGTTCAGGACTTGCGCAGTGCGGAAGGCGGGAAACCGAGGTGCTTGCGGAAGGCGTGCGAGAGTGCGCTCTGATTCGCGAAGCCGCAGCGCTCGGCAATCTGCGACAGGGAGAGGTCGCTGCTGTCCAGCAGATGGCGCGCTTCGTCCAGGCGGCGGCGCAGCAGGTACTGATAGGGCGAAAGCCCCGTCAACACGCGAAAGCGCTCACTGAAATGCTGTTCGGACAGGTGGGACTGACGTGCCAGATCCGCCACGCTCAGTCGGCGATGCAGGTTGGCATCGATGAAGCGGTTCAGGGCGACCAGATCCAGCTGGCGGCCGGTGCCGTTCAGGGCGCTCATCGGCTCGGCGATACGCGAGTTGAGACAGGCGAGGAAGGTGGCAGCCAGCAGGTCGCCGGGGGCCTGCTGATAATCATTGACCTCGGCGAGCATGAATTCCAGATAGCCGCGCAGCCGGGTATCCAGCGTGAAGAAGCGCGGGCGCTCGAACAGACGCTTCAGGTCACGATGCTGACCGGTCAGATAGGGCGCGTCATCCGGCAGGTCCAGAATCAACTGGCGATTCTCGCCGATGCCCGCGTAATAGTGCACGTGGTCTGCCGGCACGATACAGCCGGTCAGGGGGCGAATCTCGCCGCCCTGGCCCTCGATCTCGAATTCGGCCAGCCCATCCAGCCCGATCACCAGCTGGTGGTAGCTGTGATCATGGTGCTCCCGCAGGTTGGAAAGCGGGATCAGGCGCATCTCGCTGTTGACCATCAGGCGCGGGTCTCCGCCACGCCCGTGCGGGCGCGCAGGTGTCCCAGCAGGACGTTGAGTTCCTCACGGCCCTCGCGGGAGAACAGCGCGCCGCCCTGCGCCAGTTGCCAGGGTCTGGCGTGCTTGTCGAAGATGCCCTGACAGCGGCGGCGCAGGCTTTCCAGATATTCATCATGACGAATCGGGTAGCCGATCACGCTATGCCACTCGTTCTCGTTGATCTCGCCGCTGACCGCCTGATCCAGCACGCGGGCGATATCACTGAAATCGGTACGAAATCGCGGCGTGCGCGACATCATGAGCAGAGCGACAGTGCCGACGCTGACGATCAGGCAGACCACGAAGGTAATGATGAAGATGGTCATGAGCGAACCTTGTGCGGGCAGAGCCGAGGGAATGATGGGGCATTCTACCACGGCTGTCCGGCGCCATCGTCAGTCCGGCGTGTCGGGTGATGTTCTGTCTGGCAGAACGATATGGCATGATTCTCGCGACATCCGCAGGGTCATGAGTGACCCGTCCATCCAAGGGGAATGCCGAATCATGGCCAATCAACGCGTGGAAGCGGTCGAGCGTGCCTTGACCCTGCTGGAAGCCTTCACCCCCGATACGCCTCGTCTGACGCTCAACGAGCTGGCCCAGGCCAGCGGTTTCTACAAGAGCACGATTCTGCGTCTGATGGGCTCGCTCGAGCATTTCGGCTACGTGACGCGTGACAGCCATGGAATCTATGCCATCGGCGCGGCGCTTGGGCGCTTCGCCGAGCTGGCACCCGGACTCGATGCCCGCGAGACCCTGCAGCGTGGCTGGCTGGCACGCCTGCATGCGGCCAGTGGTGAGACGGCCAGCCTGCTGCTGGTCGAGCATGGCCCGGCTGCGCAGGCGCGTCCCGTCGAGGGACTGACCCGCCCCCGTCAGGCGATCTGTCGCTATGTTCGCGTCAGTGAGGCGCCGCTGCGCCATCAGCTGGAGGAGGGGGAATGGATCGAGGAGGCGCTATCCGCCTTGCTGCATCACTGCATCGACAGTGGCGAGATCGAGGTCGGTGAGGCCGCAGGGCTGACGGTGGCAGCCCTGGCAGTGAGCGTCGCCCCGCATCACGATGAGGGCTTGGCCCCGGCGGAAGTCATCATGCTCAGCGGCCCATCGGCTCGCTTGACGCCCGGCCAGGCACGGCAGCTGATGCAGGAGTGGCAGCAGAGCGCCAGGTGAAGAGGAGGGCTGAATGACACGACGCCCCCGCCGGGTAACCGGCGGGGGCGTCGTGTGGTTGGCCGTCTTCCCTTTGCAGGAAGCGCTTGCCTCAGGCGTCGGTGGCGGCCTTGGCGGCCCCCATGCGGCGACGCAGGATGGGGCCGACGATCACCGGCAGCAGCAGGCCGGCGATGGCGATGCACCACAGGGTCACGGCCAGCGGGCTGCCGATCAGGATGGTCCAGTCGCCGTCGGACAGCTGCATGGCGTGACGCAGGTTCTTCTCCATCTCCGGGCCCAGCAGCATGCCCAGGATGACCGGTACCAGCGGGATGTCCAGCTTGCGCAGGAAGTAGCCGGCGACCCCGAAGGCGACCATGAAGTACAAGTCGAAGGCGGAGTGGCTGATGGAGTAGATGCCGACGAAGGCGACCATCGTCACCACCGGCAGCAGGTACTTGGGCGGCACGGACAGCAGCTTGACGAAGATGCCGACCATCGGAATGTTCATCAGCAGCAGGATGACGTTGCCGATCAGCAGTGCCGCGATCACGCCCCACACGATGTCACCGTGCTGGGAGAACATCAGCGGTCCCGGGGTGATGTTGAGCGAGATCAGCATCGCCAGCAGTACCGCCGTGGTACCGGAACCGGGCACGCCCAGTGTCAGCATCGGCACCAGGGCACCGGAGGCCGCCCCGTTGTTGCCGGCTTCCGGCGCGGCGACCCCACGCGGGTCCCCTTCACCGAAGTGACCTTTCTTGCCGATGATCTTCTTTTCCAGGGTGTAACTGATGAAGCTGCCCAGCGAGGCCCCGGCGCCCGGCAGCACGCCGGAAATGAAGCCCAGCACCCCGCCACGGAAGGCGGTCGGCAGGATGGCCACGATGTCCTTGAGCTTCAGGGTCATCTTGTTCATCGCGATCATCGCCTTGCCTTCCCCGGCGTGCTGCTCGATGAAGAACAGCAGTTCCGAGATGGCGAACAGACCGACGATGGCGATGATGAAGTCGATGCCTTCATACAGCTCGAGAATGTCGTAGGTGTAGCGCTGGGTGCCGGTGGAGGCATCGATGCCGACGGTGGCGATCATCAGGCCGATGGCCGCCGCCATCAGGGTCTTGACCGGGTTCTTGCCGGTGATGCCACCCAGGGTGGCGAAGGCCAGCACGAACAGCGCGAAGTACTCCGCCGGGCCGAAGGTCAGCGCGAAGCTGGCCAGCCACGGTGCCATCACGATCAGGCCGATGGTAGCGATCAGGCTGCCGATGAAGGAGGCGATCGCCGAGATGGCCATCGCTTCGGCGGCCTTGCCCTTCTGGGCCATCGGATAGCCATCGAGACAGGTCATCATCGCCGGCTCATCGCCCGGGATGTTGAGCAGGATTGAGGAGATGCGCCCGCCGTACATGGCACCGGCGTAGACCGAGGTCAGCAGGATCAGCGACGTCTCCGGGCTCAGGCCCAGGGTGAAGGCCAGCGGAATCAGGATGGCCACGCCATTGGCCGGGCCCAGACCCGGCAGGGCGCCGATCAAGGTGCCGAGGAAGGCACCCAGCACGGCAAACATCAGATTTTCTGGCTGCAGGGCGATGCCGAAGCCCTGCATCAAGAAGCCAAGACTTTCCATTACGCCACCTCCAGAATGCCCAGCGGCAGTGGTAGCTCAAGCACGAAGTTGAACAGGGCGAAGACGACGATGCCGCCGACCAGCCCCGTGGCATAGGCCTTGAGCGGCGTGGCCCCCATGCGCCAGCACAGGGTGCCGACCGCAGCGGTGGTCGTGACGATGAAGCCCAGCGGCTCCAGCAGCGCGGTGTAGAGGCACAGGATCACGATCGCCAGCACCATCTCGGCGCCGGTGCGGCTCCACGGCCAGTGCTGGTCAGGGTCAGGCCGCAGGATCAGGTACAGACTGCTCAGGCCCAGCACGATGGACAGCACGGTAGGGAAGGTTTCAGGACCGATGGACTCGGCCCCACCGAAGGGTTCGGGGAACTGCTGGGCACCCCAGCCGTACGCGACGGCCAGGGTGAGCATCAGCAGACCAAAGATGCGGTCATTCATCAGCGAATCAGCCCAATGTCCTTGGAGAGCGTCTGGATGTCCTTGATCTGTGCCTTCACGAAGGCATCAAACTCGGCACCCGATTTGTGGAACGGCATCAGGCCGCTCTTGGTCATCACGTCCTTCCATTCATCGCTGGTGTAGACGTTGTCCAATGTCGTGGTCCAGTACTGCTCGGCGTCATCGCTGATGTCGGCCGGCATGTAGAAGCCACGCCAGTTGGGCGCGACGGCATCGATCCCCTGCTCGCGTGCGGTGGGGACGTCAGCCAGCTTGCCCGGCAGGCGCTCTTCGGAGAGCACGGCCAGTACCTTCAGATCACCGGACTCCATGAAGCCCTGGATCTCGGAGATGTCACCGGTGAAGGCCTGCACGTGGCCGCCGACGACCTGGGTAATCGCCTCACCGCCGTTGTTGTAGGACAGGTAGGAGACCTTGGGCAGGTTCTCGACACCGGCTGCCTGGGCGGCGATCAGTACCTTGAGGTGATCCCAGCCGCCTGCCGCACTGCCGCCGGCGAACTTGACGGATTTCGGGTCTTTCTTCAGCGCCTCCATCACCTCGCTCAAGGTGTTGTAGGGCGAGTCCTTGGAGACGGCGATGGCGCCGTAATCCGCGCCCAGTGCGCCGATCCAGTTGACCTGATCCTGATTCATGCCCGGGAACTGACCCTGAGCCAGACGCGTGGTGGTCGCGGTGGACGCGGCCACCAGCAGCTGCTCATCACCGGCGCGCTTGGAGACGGTATGGGCGAAGGCGACGCCACCACCGGCACCGGCCATGTTGATGGTCTGGACGTTGCCCGGCACGTATTCGAGATCAGACAGCAGCTTGCCGACGCTGCGGCAGGTGAAATCCCAGCCGCCGCCCGGGTCTGCCGGTGCGATGCAGTCGACCTTGCCCTTGGGCTCGAAGGCGAGGGCCTGGGCGGACATGGCGGTGACCACCGCGGCGGTCAGGAGTTTGAGAGACAGATGGCGTGTCATGGCGACCTCTGATGTCGTTGAGCTTGTTATTGGTATGCACTCTTTGCGCTGGCAGGACAGTGGCGGGCTTCGTCTCCCGGTTTCCTGTCAGCAACCTTACAGTTCTGTAAGGCAGAACTTTATTCTGTATGGTGAAATTAGTCCCCTCGGCCCTGCCTCGCAAGATCACCATTCGTCGCACCGACCTTGGTCGAAAGACGCCTCCCTGCACCAGGGCGGTGCATCGAAGGGGCTTCGACGTTGTCCTGCTATCGGTCATGACGGCATGGCATGTCGTGAATGAGACCTCATGCGGCGTTGCAGCAACTGCAGCGCCGGCTGGCGAGGGCTAGCGTGTAGCCGAAGCCCGCCATCGCCTGACGACGAGCGAGGGGCAAGGAACAGGAGGCGTCATGGTCAAGGTACTGGGGGGAGTGTGGGCGTTGTTGCTGGGGATCGTGCTGATCATGCTCGGCAACGGCATGCACTTCACGCTGATCGGCCTGCGTGGCGCCATCGAGGGGTTCTCCTCGGCGGAGCTGGCGATCGTCACCTCGGGCTACTTCGTGGGGTTTCTCTCCGGGGCACGTTATACCCCGGTGCTGATCCAGCGGGTCGGACATGTGCGGGTGTTCGCCGCGCTGGGCAGTTTCATCTCGGCGGCACTGATCGCCTTGCCACTGCTCACCGAGCCCTGGGCCTGGACCCTGCTGCGCATGTTGATCGGCTTCTGCATGTCCGGCATCTATGTGACGGCGGAAAGCTGGCTGAACGCGGCGGCCAGCAACGAGACCCGTGGCAAGGTGCTCTCGGCCTACATGATGGCGCAGACCCTGGGCATCATCGGGGCCCAGGGTCTGCTGACGCTGGGAGATGCCGCGACTTCCGTGCTGTTCATCTGCGCCTCCATTCTCGTGTCGGTCTCCTTCGGCCCCATCCTGTTGTCGGCGGTCGTGGCGCCCGTGGTGGATGTCTCGCGGGCCATGTCATTCGGTCAGCTGTTCCGGGCCTCGCCGCTGGGGGCCATCGGCATCTTTCTGCTCGGTAGCGTCTACGCCACCCAGTCGGGGATGGGCGCGGTATTCGGCACCCAGATCGGCCTCTCGGGGGCTCAGATCGCGCTGTTCATCGCCACGCTGTTCGCCGGCGCGCTGGTTCTGCAGACCCCCATCGGCTGGTTGTCGGACCGCATGGATCGCCGAGTGCTGATCGGGATTCTGGCCGCCGCCGGTGCAGCGTCCTGCGCGCTGGGCTGGATGGCGGGAGATGCCCTGTGGCCGTTGATCGCCGCCGCGTTCCTCGCCGGTGGGGTGACCACGCCGCTGTATGCCCTGCTGCTGGCCTTCACCAATGACTCGCTGTCTGCCGAGGAGATGCCGGGCGCCTCGGGCGGGCTGGTCTTTTCCTTCGGACTCGGCGCCATCCTCGGGCCGCTGGCGGCAGGGGGCGCGATGGAGATGCTCGACCCCCATGCCTTCTGGCTGGTGCTGGCCGTCACCTTCGTGGCCATCTCGCTATATGCGCTCTATCAGGTCACCCAGAAGGCGAGGGTGCCGCTGGAGGACACCGACAGCTATCTGAATATCCTGCCGACGGCGTCACCGATGGCGGTGGAAGTGGCGGTGGAGTGGGCGCATGAACATGCCGAGGACGAGCAGGAAGCGCTAGCGGCAGCTGAAGCGGCCGCACAGGAAGAGGCCTTCGAACATGAACTGGAGGAAACTTTCGAGGAGGCGCTGGAAGAGGCTCTCGATGAGGCCTTTGCGGCCAATGAGACGCCAGTGGACATTCAGGGCGCTGCTGATCAGAGCGCCATTGATCAGAGCGGTATTGAGCAGAGCACTATTGATCAGAGCGGTATTGAGCAGAGCATTATTGATCAGAGAGACGGCAGAAAAACCCCCGCCGCAGCGAAGTCAGATAGGACAGACTCCGCCGCAGCGGGGGGATCAGACGAGCCGGCGTGGCAGACATCTACGTCTCACGACGCGCTCAAGGCCCAGTGGCCGCCCTCCACGCCTTGAGATCCGCTCAGTGAGGGGCGCGTCTCACGCTTATCTGCGACGACAGGCCGTCACAGCAGGCCCAGCTCACGCGACAGTTGCTCCACATCGCTGACCTGGCGGGTGATGAAGGTCTCCAGCGCCTTGCCGGACTTGTGGAAGGGCATCAGGCCGTTGTCCTGCATCACCTGTTGCCACTCGGGCGTATCCGCCATGCGGTTGAGGGTCCGCTCCCACCAGGCAAAGGCGGCATCGGAGACGCCACCCGGCAGATAGAAGCCCCGCCAGTTGGGGGCCACCACGTCGATGCCCTGTTCGCGTGCGGTGGGAATGTCGCCGTACTGGCCGGGCAGGCGCTCTTCGCTGAACACGGCCAGCAGGCGCAGATGGCCGGATTCGACGAAGCCGCGGGCCTCGGTCATGTCGCCGGTGAAGGCCTCCAGGTGGCCGCCCATGACCTGGGTGATGGCCACGGAGCCGGAGTCATAGGCCAGATAGGGCAGGGCGCGCAGATTCTCGATTCCCGCCTCGCGCGCGGCCATCAGCACCTTGAGGTGATCAAAGCCGCCCGCGACATCTCCCCCGGCAAAGCGGATTGATTTGGGGTCTGCCTGCATGGCGCTCATCAGGTCGCCCAGGGTCTGGTAGGGGGAATCCGCGGCCACCGCGATCACGCCGTAATCCGCGCCCAGCGTCACCAGCCAGCGCACGTCGTCCACCTTGCCGTCCTGATAGGCGTGCTGCCCCAGGCGAGTGGTGGTGGCGCTGGAGGCTGCCACGATGACCTGCTCATCGTCATGGCGTTTTGACTTCACGTGCGCGAAGGCAACACCCCCGCTGGCACCGGGCACATTCAGTGTCTGCATGCCGGCGGGAATCAGATTCTGCTCATCGAGAAGGCGTGCCACGCTGCGACAGGTGAAGTCCCAGCCGCCACCGGGCTTGGCGGGGGCGATACATTCAGTCTTGCCCCTGGGGGCAACGTCATCGGCCGCGCTTTCCTCGGCGGAGGCGCTCAATGGTGTCATCAGGCCAAGACTCAGCAGCAGGGCAGCGGGCAGGGCGCCGGCACGATGAGGCGCAGCAAGGCGAGAATGCAGGCGGCGCAGCAAGGTGCGGCGGGCAGGCAAGGTGGCGTACATGGCAGGGTGTCCTTGGGTGTTCAGCGTCGATCGTTATGGTTATGTCAGCCAGGGCGGCGTGTCTTCTGCGGCTGGCTTGCGTACTCGCGGGTTCTGGCATGGTGAGTCATTGCGAGAGTACGAATGAACGAAAATAGCCTATTTCCGCACCAAGCGGAAAGGCGCAGGGCTGAGGCGTCCTGGCAGGAATCGGCATTTCCCCAAGCCTCTCTCCTCAAGGTGGTCCCGGGATTGCTAGAATTGCGCCATCAGGCTGTGATGAACGTTTCGCGATCTCCCAGCCGCCGCCTTTCATTGAGGAGACGGGCCATGACCCTTACCCCGCGCATGCATGACTTTCTCGCCCGCCTGCCCAAGGTGGAGCTGCACCTGCATATCGAGGGCTCGCTGACCCCTGCGCTGATGTTCGAGCTGGCGGCGGAGCAGGGCATCGCCTTGCCCTATGCCACTCTGGAGGAAGTCGAGGCGGCCTATGACTTCGCGGATCTTCCCGCCTTCCTCGCGCTCTACTATCAGGGCATGGGCGTGCTGAATGACGAGTCGCATTTCTACCGACTGGCGCAGGACTATTTCCGTCGCGCGAGTGCCGATGGCGTCAAGCATCTGGAGCTGTTCTTCGACCCACAGGCGCATCTGTCACGTGGCGTGAGCCTGGCCACCCAGTTCGCGGGGTTGGAGCGCGCCTGTCGTGAGGCAGTGAAGGAATTCGATATCACCTCGGCACTGGTGCCGAGCTTCCTGCGTTGCCACTCCGCGCAATCTGCACGCGAACTGTTCGAGGCGCTGATTCCCTTCGAGTCACGCTTCGTGGGTGTCGGGCTGGACAGCGCCGAGATCGGCAACCCGCCGGAGAAGTTCACCGAGGTCTTCCAGCTGGCGGGGGAGCGCGGCTGGCACCGTGTCGCTCACGCCGGCGAGGAAGGCCCGGCTGCGTACATTCGCACCGCGCTTGAGGTGCTGGGGGTGGAGCGTATCGACCACGGCGTGCGCTGCCTGGAAGACCCGGCGCTGGTCGCGGAACTCGCCGAGCGGCGTATCCCGCTGACGGTATGTCCGCTCTCCAACGTCGCGCTCAAGGTGGTGGAGCGCATGGACGACCACCCGCTGCCCAAGCTGATCGAGGCCGGGCTCAATATCACCCTCAATTCGGATGACCCGGCCTATTTCGGCGGTGGCATGCTCGACAACTTCATCGCCGTGCAGCAGGCGCTGGATCTCAGCGAAGCGCAGTGGATCACCCTGTGTCGCAATGCCATCGACGCCGCCTTCCCGCAGCGCGCTGAAGGCCTCGGCATGAGTGACACCCGCCGTGATGTGCTGCTGGCGCAACTCGATAGCTGCGTGGCGTGACGCAATTAACACTGACGCTTGAATACTGAATGTAATCAACGGCTTGTCCACCAACATCGCCAGCATGACGCCGCCTGCGGCAAGCGCTCCATCAGATGTTGCTTGACCATGCTAAGTCGTTGAGTACAATGCAGTTCTGGCGTGCGCAATGCACCGCCCTGCGGGTGTAGCTCAATGGTAGAGCAGAAGCTTCCCAAGCTTAAGACGAGGGTTCGATTCCCTTCACCCGCTCCAGTTTCTTCAAAAAAGCCTCCCGAATGGGAGGCTTTTTTGTGTTTGGGGCTTAGAGCATCTTCTTTTTCTTGTTTCCGATATCTTGCCGATAAAAGGTATTTTTCCCCTACATGAAGAATTTTAGGGTAGAGGCCAATCTGCTTTGGCTTGTTCTGATATGGAGTTTTAACATCAAAAAATAGGAAGCTGATTAGCAAAAGCGACTTGTGTGTTAGCCAGACCTATTAAAGCAGGCTAGTATGAATGTAGCTGCATAGGAAATTAGCCTAAATAGAATTTTATATTGTTTAGTGATTTTTGTTGGCTTGATAACTTTTAGTTAAAAGAGGCTAGAGATATTATGGAAAGGACTGCAAGTAAGCTTAGAGTGTTCATGTCAATTTTGTTGGTTGTGGTTTCATTATTAGCAAGCTTTTTATTGATGTATTGGGGTGTTGGTTTTTCAGGAAGTGATGCAGTTTCGCTAACTACCTTGGGCGTTGCATGTGGTTTTTTAAACCTCATATACCCAAGGTTGTCAACTATAGCAGTTGCTGGAATGGAAGTTAAATTAAGAAGATTGACAATTGAAGCAGAAGAAGAAATTGAAAAACTAAAGAAAACAAAGTTAAAGCTATACCAGATCTCGCTTGGTTTGGTTATGAAGCATGAGGGTGGCTGGGCATCAAGTAGAATATCGGATCAAAGAGTTCCGATGATGTTGGAATTATTGTCTTCTATAGATAAAGATGAGTTGTTAAATGAACTAAAATACAGTGTGCTAGATAAGATAGAAGAATTGATGTGTGCTCAAATCAAAGGGCTTAAATATCTTTATAGCAAGGTGGCCGACGTTGAAATTGAGGTCGAAGAGGAAGAGTTTATAAGTGAAGTTATCAAATGGCGTGATGAACATGTACAAGATATAGTTTCAATGAATCAAGTAGTAGATGGTTTTATGCAAGACCTAGACAGAGAGCTAATATGGGCATTTGAAATGAATGGATACTTCAAAGCCTTAACCGCTTAAACGAGGTGCTCTCGGCAAACATCTTGCCGAGAGCAATAGTCTTAGAATCGCGCTAAAGCGTAGACCACTACACCTGCAATGACTACAGCTACCCATACTGGCAAAGATGCAGACAATACAGGAAAAATCATAGTATACGCCATAGCTTTCATCATTAGACCAGCTGAGCGTGTTGACTTATGGGTTGACATAGCGTCCCTCATTCAACTCCCCTGATCTCATGTAGAGTCGGGATAGGGGGCCCAGACCTGCTGCCTATTTCTATTTTTACGCAGTCATCGAAGGCGGCAGCACCCGACTGCATGACGTGATCCCGAGTCACAGTTTTAATATATTACAAGTCAAAGGATTTGCACAATTTTTAGCAAGAAAAAATCAGGCAAAAAATGTACTTTCCTCACGGTTTTACTTGACAGCATAAACCTCTTGAGCTGCTGAGGATATGTCCATTGAGGAGCCCGAAGTCTTCACTAAGGAGGTCATGCCATCTTGCAGGTAGAGGCTCGAGTGACATGTCAGATTGGTGTTGATACGGTACCCTTTAGTAAAAAGCTAAATCCATCTCGCTGTTCATCTGCCTTACCTTATACGTAACTCCTCCGCCAGTACTGCGAGCTGAGCATCGTCCCCTCGAGGGCCATCCGCGCTGACGATGTAGCCATCATATTCGGTCATGTAGTACTTCATCTTCGAGTGTCTGGCCTGCCATCCGCCTGGCTGTGTACCATGTAATGGGATGAGTTTGGCGTGCAGGTGGTTGACGCCGTAGCCCTCGAAGATGATGGCGGTGCGTGCTGTTCCGAAGTAGGCATCGAGCTTGCGCGCCACGCCACGCGTGAAACGCATCAGGCCGAGAATCACCTCGTCATCCTGTTCATACACGCAGCTGCCCAGATGGCGTTTGGGAATGACGACCGTGTTGCCCGGGGTAGAGGGGAAGATAGAGAGGAAGGCCAGGAAGTGCTCATCTTCGGCCACGATATGGCTTTGACTCTGGCCAGTAACGATCTGACAAAATACGCAGTCACTCATGATCCTTCCCTGATAGTTAAGTGTCACCAGATTCGTCCTGATTCTGGGTCACAGTGATCTGAGCCCTGTGAGCAGGGCCCTTGTGAACAGAGTCTTTGTAAAGAGAGCTTGGGAGTCTCCTTGTGTGAGTGAAGTTTGATGGAGTCTGGTTGTCAATGCTTGGCAGTTCCCGCAGAAAGGGTAACGGCAGCAGCCTGCTCGATGAAGTGCCGCGTGACTGTCTTGCCGAGCCGATCGAAGCGAAAAGTGTTGCTGATGCGGCGGAGAGCCGCGATATTGGCAGGTCACCTTTCAGCAGTTCGTCATTCGTTGAACGACAAGGAACCCCAGTGGAACTCACCGTCTGGTTGGCATATGTCAGCGTCATCACCGCCTTGATCACCTTTCCCGGACCGTTTGCGTTGCTGTGCATGGATCATGGCCTGCGCCACGGTCGACGCCGCTCGTTCGCGACGGTGGCGGGCGGAGCGGCGGCGTCACTGGTGTTGATGGCCTTGTCGTCGCTGGGCCTCGGCGCGGCCTTGGCGGCGTCGGAGACGGGGTTTCTAGTGCTGAAGATCGTCGGGGCGCTCTATCTCATCTATCTGGGCATTCAGGCCTGGCGGGCGCCATCCCAGCCGGTGGTGTTCGACGCCGTGGGGGATGAGGGCCAGACCCGCGCCAGAGCCACGCGTTGGCAACTGTGCCGCAAGGGCTTCGGTATCGGGATCAGCAACCCGAAGGACCTGCTGTTCTTCGGCGCGCTGTTCCCCAACTTCATCGACATGGCCCAGCCGCAGCTGCCCCAGTTCGTGGTGCTGGCGCTGACCTGGCTGGTGGTGGACCTGCTGACGATGAGCACCTACGCCCATGCGGGTTCCAGCATCAGTCGCTGGTTTGATAGCCACCGGCGCGTGCGGCTGTTCAATCGCACCACGGGCAGTCTGTTCGTCGTGGCCGGCGCGGGGCTGGCGGCGTCGCATCGGTGAGCCGAGCCTTGGCTGCCATTGCACAAGACATGAAGCGCACGAAGACGACAACGGCACCCGAGGGTGCCGTTGTCGTGTCTGGAGCCTGTTGATCATCAGTGCTTTAGGCTCAGCGTTCAGGACGTGATTCCAGATACTCTTCGAGCAGGTTGCCGTCCTGACGTGACACCTTCTGCTTCCAGCTATCGAAGACATGCTGGCTGGCGGCTTCCAGGTCACGGTGAAGTGCCGGCGGTGCAGGGGTGATCAGGCGTGCGCCATTGGCTTGCAAGGTGGTATAGGCCTCGGCGAGCACGGCTTCAGCAGATGCCCAGGCGTTTTCTTCTGTTGCCTTCGCGGCAGCGAGCAGTGCCGTCTGCTGGCGCTTGTCGAGACGATCGAAGCTGTCACGATTCATGTGAACGATATTGAGCGGCATGGCGTAGTTGAGCGTCGTGAAATTGGGCATGTACCGGTAGAGCTCGGCGCTGACACCCCCCATGGCGGAGGTGAGGGCGCCGTGGATGCTGCCAGCTTCGAGCAGGGGCTTGAGTTCCCCCCAGCTCATGACTCGCGGGTCGGCCCCCAGATTGAGCAGGATACGCTGCGTGTTGCGGTCATAGGTGCGAATCGGCATGTCCTTGAGGTCATCACCATCGGCGATGGGCCGAGTGCTCCACAGGCCGCTTGGGGGCCATGGCAGCGCGAACAGCAGTATCTGGTGGTGGTCCTCTAGCAGCTCGCGATAGCGGGGCTTGGCGAGCTGATAGAGACGGTTCGCTTCCTTGAGGTTGTAGGCGATGGCCGGCAACGACGAGATGCCGAAGAAGGGAATCTCCTCGGCGAGGGCACCGCTCAGCGTCGCGGCAATGTCGATGACGCCGGCGGAAGTGGCCTGCAGGTGACTGGCCGAGCGAATGTCCGAGCGCAGCGTCAGGGCCAGATCACCATCGGACTGCCTGGTGACTTCCTGGCTGAATTCTGCCGCGCGTTGGCCCATCAGGGTATCGGGCTCGTAGTCGCTGCTCATGCTGAGCGTCGTCTGGGCCTGGGCAAGGGGGGTCGTCAACAGCGCGGTGAGCGCCATGAGCGAACGGAATCGGCGCAGAGGAGAGGATGGCGTCATGGAGGGGGCCTTTATCGTTGTTGTCATTCCGGGTGTCCGGCATCGGGACACTCGAGGGCGCTCCCACGGCCCTCGGCTCGGGGCTGATCCGCCAGACCGAATGGCTCGCGCTTCATGCCCGGGTGTCGCGAGACACCTGGGCGGACTGGAGAGCGTGGCGGCGCTAGAGCGTGGAGCGCACGTCAAGATAGTGATCCAGCAATTCGTTTTCCTTCGGGCCTACCTTGCTGCGCCAGCTTTCGATCACGCTGATGCTGGCGCGGGAAAGTGACTGCTTGAGATCAGGCGTGAGGGGATTGCGGACAGTCACGCCCGCGTGTTCAAGCTGGGCGTGCGTCTCTTCCAGGATGCCGGCGATGGCGTCCCAGCTGGTATCTTCAATCTCTGCCGCGGCGGTGAGCAGCGCCTCGCGCTGGGGGGCGTCGAGGGCCTCGAATCTCGCCTGGCTCATGTGCACGATATTGAGCGGCATGGCGTATTGCAGGGCGGTGTAGTGATCCAGCGTGCGGTTGAGCTCGGCTGTCAGACCGCCCAATGCCGAGGTCATCACGGCCTCGATGCGGCCTTCGGCCAGTTGCTGTTGCATCGGCTCCCAGCTCAGCACGCTGGCGATGGCGCCGAGGTTCAGCAGCACGCGCTGGGTATTGCGGTCATAGGCACGCACGGTCAGCCCCTGGAGGTCCTGGCGCTCGGCGATCGGCTTGCGCGACCAGAGTCCGCTGGGAGGCCAGGGCAGGGCGTAGAGCAGAATCTGATCATGGCGCGCCAGCAGTGCCTCGTAACTCGGGCGAGCCAGGCGATAGAGCTCTCGGGCCTGGCGCGGATTGTCGACCAGCGTGGGCAGTGAGCTGATGCTGAACAGCGGCATGCTGGTGGCGAGGGCGCCGCTGTGGGAGTCCGCCAGTTGAATGATATCGGCGTTGATGGCTTCAAGATGATTCACTGACCGCAGGCGAGTCAGCGGGCCTTCACCGAAATGGATCACCAGTTCTCCCTCGCTGAGCGAGGCCACCTTCTCGACGAATGCCTGGGCACGCTGCCCCATCATGGTCTGGGGGCCATACTCCCGGCTCATGGTCAGCTCGACCGAGTCAGCCCGGGCGTCCGCGCCCATTGGCGCCAGACCCAGGGCAAGGATCACTCCGAGCACTCTCTTCATGCTTGAGCGCTGTCCAGTTGGCATGTGTCGTCATCCATCCGTTGTGTCTGATACATCCAGTATCTCTCATTCGCGCCTCCCTTGCCGTTGGTGTTTCGGTCAACGCAAGCCGCCGCTCTCCTTTCCCCTGCACCAACGCAGGGTTCAGGGCGGCGCAACGGGCGTTGAACTGCCAGTTGACGCAATGTGGTCTACGCTCAGAACAAGGCCGTGCAACTGCCCTGACACGAATTCCGCGCCGGGACCGCATGACCGGATTGTCGACGACTGTCAACGGGAGGTAGACCACATGCTGACCCACGTATGGGGCTTGATGGCACATCCGCAACGGGAATGGCAGACCATCCGCAAGGAACACGAATCCATCACCCACCTCTACGCACATCATGTGCTGCTCATGGCGCTGGTGCCTGTCATCTGCGCTTACATCGGTACCACCCAGGTCGGCTGGAGCCTGACGGAAGGCCACGCCATCCTGCTGGAACCCCTCGATGCCTTCTATGCCGGTATCGCCTTCTACATCGCCATCCTGACGGCGATCGCCTTCATGGGCACCGTCATACACCTGCTGTCGCAGCGCTTCTCGGGTCATCCCAGTCGTCGTCGCTGCATCATCTTCGCAGGCTATGTGGCCACGCCGATGTTCCTGGCAGGCCTGGTGGCGTTGTATCCCATCATCTGGCTGTGCATTCTCGCCGGTACCATCGGCCTGTGTTACAGCGCCTATCTGCTGTATCTGGGCATCCCGCCACTGCTGGACATCTCCAACAAGGAAGGCTTTCTGGTCACCGGCTCCACGCTCGGGATCGGGGTGCTGGTGCTGGAAGGACTGCTGGCGGTGACCGTGCTGCTGTGGGGGTACGGCGCACGCTGGTTCATGTAGCCCCGTGAGGCAACGACCCCGATGTCAGTGACGTGATGCCAACTGCTTGAGAAAACACACCTTCGACGCCTCGCCTTCACCGGCGGGGCGTCGCCGTTTCGTGACCGTGTTGGTCCGTGGCCCTTGTGCTCGGCGGCAGCGGCGTGGAAAGTGTTGGACTCAATAGACAGTGTGGAAGAAAGCGCATGGACAAGTTTGAGCTGAGACTGGAGCAGGCTGCGCGTGCCGCATGGTTGTCCTATGTGGGAGGGCGAACCCAGGATGAGATTGCCACCCAGCTTGGGGTTTCTCGCCCGGGAATACAGCGCCTGCTGTCGCTGGCGCGTCAGGAACGCCTGGTCAAGATCTCCATCGATCACCCCGTGGCCAGCAGCATGGCGCTGTCGGATGCGCTGGTGGAGCGATTCGGTCTGAGCTTCTGCGATGTGGTGCCCTCGGACACCCAGTCGCCGGAAAGCATTGCGGAATATCTCGCGGTGGCCGGTGCCGAGCGCCTGTCGTTCTATCTCGGCCGACAGCAGCCACAGACCATCTCGTTGAGTACCGGACGCGCAGTGCGTGCGGCGGTGGAAGCCCTGAGCCGCAGTGAGCGGCCCCAGCACCGTATCGTGTCGCTGGTCGGCAATGTCGCTCTGAATGGCTCCTCGAACCGCTATGACGGCGTGATGCTGCTGGCGGACAAGATCGGTGCGGACCGCTTTCTGCTGCCTGCACCGGTGGTGGCGGCCAGTGTCGAGGAGAAGGAGTCACTGCTCAGTCAGAGTCTGGTCAAGGCGGTGTTCAGCGTCGCCTGCGAGGCCGATGTGGGCATGATCGGCATCGGGCGACTCGATGCCCAGGCGACCTTGTTCCAGGATCAGTTCATCAGCGCCGCCGAGCGCGATGAGTTGATGGAAGTCGGTGCCGTGGGCGAATTGATGGGCTGGCCTCTGGACATGAATGGGCAGCTGATCGATTGCCCGCTGGCGCAGCGAATCACCAGCGTGCCGCTGACCTCGCTCAAGGCACAGCCGCTGATCGGGCTGGCGGGCGGGCACGACAAGGTGCCGGCCATTCTGAGTGCATTGCGCGGTGGCTGGCTGCAGGGGCTGATCATCGATGAGGTGGCCGCCCAGCGGGTCTGCGCGGCACTCAAGGACTGAGCAGGAGACGGCTGCCTTCGAATGGCTTCAGAGTGATGGGGGCATTCTGATGGCGTTCTGCTGACGGCTTGCGCTCGACGACAGGCTCCCGATGACAGGCTCTCGTGAATAGACGCCGTACAAGGCGCCGAGCGAGTCGTCGGGAGCAGGGCGGGGGCAGTGTCTGGCGTTGTCTTGCTGGCGCGATGCCTGGGATATGCACACAACATCGCGCCGCCATTTCTGTTCTTTTTCTCCCTCTTCTTTCTCACCTTCTTTTCTCTTTCTTTCTCTCCTTTCTTCGTCTGGCCCACGGATTTTGCTGTGAAACCTGTCATCTCTTGTCAGACATTCCGGCAGGATTGTTCGACTCAATGGCGGCGAATTTCCGCCTCGATCAAGGGCTGCGTTGTTTCGTTTAACGCTAATATCTGTATAGGCTGATCGGGTCGCAAGCTCAGAGGTCATGCCGGCTATCGGTCTACACCCAAAGGATCAGATCCCAAGGTGGTATAGCCCAAGGTATAGCGCTTCAGAGTTTGCTTTTTCAAAGGTCTGATCCGATCATTTGTTCACTGAATGACGTTTTGATCGAACGTATTTGTGCCGAGATGTCTCGCCAGGACATTCGAGCACCAGACCGGTAGATGGGAAGGTATCGGTGCCTCAGGTGCCGCTACCCTCGAAAATAACAATGCCAATAACGCCCGATGGAGTGCCCTCATGCGCCTACCTCACATCACCAAGCCCCGCAGTCATCTGCTCACGCTCGCCAGCGTCGCCGCCATTGCGCCGCTCAGCGCACAGGTGAGTGCCGAGACCATCACCGTGGCGACCGTCAACAACGCCGACATGGTGGTCATGCAGAGCCTGACCAGCGAATTCGAGAAGGCGCATCCGGATATCACTCTCGACTGGGTGGTGCTGGAAGAGAACGTGCTGCGTCAGCGCCTGACCACCGATGTCGCGACCCAGGGTGGCCAGTTCGATGTCATGACCATCGGTACCTATGAAGTGCCTATCTGGGCCAAGCACGGCTGGCTGACCAAGCTCGACAATCTGCCGGACGACTATCAGGTCGATGACCTGATCAAGCCGGTGCGTGATGGTCTGAGCCTGACCGAAGGCGAGAACCAGGGCCTCTACGCGCTGCCGTTCTATGGCGAGAGCTCCATGCTCTACTACCGCAAGGACCTCTTCGAGAAGGCCGGTATCGAGATGCCGGAGCAGCCGACCTGGACACAGGTCAACGACTGGGCCGCCAAGCTCAACTCCGCGGATGAAGGTGTCTACGGGATCTGCCTGCGTGGCAAGCCGGGCTGGGGCGAGAACATGGCGGTGCTGGGCACGATGGTCAACAGCTTCGGTGGCCGCTGGTTCAATGAGGAGTGGGAGCCGCAGCTGGACTCGCCGGCCTGGAGCGAGGCCATCAACTTCTACGTCGACATGATGGGCAAGTACGGCCCGCCGGGGGCGACCTCCAACGGCTTCAACGAGAACCTGGCGCTGTTCTCCAGCGGCAAGTGCGGCATGTGGGTCGATGCCACGTCCGCAGCCGGCAAGCTCTACAACCCGAAGGAATCTTCCGTGGCTGACAAGCTGGGCTTCGCGCCGGCGCCGATCGCCAAGACGGAGAAGGGCTCGCATTGGCTGTGGTCCTGGGCACTGGCCATTCCTGAGTCTTCCAAGTCCAAGGATGCCGCCCAGACCTTCATCACCTGGGCCACATCCCAGGAATACGTGAATCTGGTCGGCGAGCGTGAAGGCTGGGCCAGCATTCCGCCGGGCACCCGTGTCTCCACCTACGAGAATCAGTCCTACAAGGACGCCGCCCCCTTCGCCGGCTTCGTGATGGACGCCATCACCAGTGCTGACCCGACCGATCCGACGCTTGAGCCGGTGCCGTATGTCGGCGTGCAGATGGTGACCATTCCGGAATTCCAGTCCATCGGTACCCAGGTGGGTCAGATGATCGCCGCGGCGCTGGCGGGCCAGATGTCGGTCGAGCAGGCGCTGTCCTCCGCCCAGCGTTCCACCGAGCGCACCATGCGCCAGTCGGGCTATTGATCTGATCTCAACGGCTGTGATCTCAACGGCTGTGATCTCAAAGGATCTGGTCTGATCTGACCTGAATGTTTCAACGGCCTCCCGCCTTGCCTTGAGCCTCAACACGAATTGACTCGAAGCACGGCGGGAGCCCGTCCGGCACCCGCGGCAACCTCTTCCTCTCGAGACTTCTGCAACGCCCTCGCGGCGTGGCACGGGGAGCCTCGGCCTGAAGCCCACCGCATTGCCGGACTTCCTCACCGTATCGAAGGACTCACCATGCGCACGAGAGCATCCGGACGCACCGTCGGGGGATTGCGAACCCTGTCGCTGCAAGCCCCAGCCGTAAGCCTGTTGTTGATGTGGATGCTGGTACCACTGGTCATGACCCTGTGGTTCTCCTTCCAGCGTTACAACCTGATGATGCCGTCGGTGTCCGGTTTTGCCGGCGTCGACAACTATTACTATCTGCTGACCGACCCGTCCCTGTGGACGGCCATGGGCAATACCCTGCTGCTGGTGGGCTGGGTGCTGGTGGCCACCGTGGTCGGCGGCACGCTGCTGGCGGTATTGCTGCAGCAGGAATTCTTCGGGCGTGGCGTCGCGCGTCTGTTCGTGATCGCGCCGTTCTTCATCATGCCCACCGTGAGTGCGCTGGTGTGGAAGAACATGATGATGCACCCGGTCAACGGCATTCTCGCCTGGGTCGCCGGGCTGTTCGGTCTGCCGGCCATCGACTGGTTCGCCAGCCTGCCGCTGACCTCCATCGTGATCATCGTCACCTGGCAGTGGCTGCCGTTCGCGGTGTTGATCCTGCTGACCGCCATCCAGTCACTGGATGACGACCAGGTCGAGGCGGCACGCATGGACGGGGCAGGGCCGGTAGCGATCTTCTTCTACATCACCTTGCCGCACTTGAAGCGTGCCATCAGCGTGGTGGTGATGATCGAGATGATCTTCCTGCTGACCATCTTCGCCGAGATCTTCGTCACCACCTCCGGTGGTCCGGGGCTGGCCTCGACCAACCTGGCGTACCTGATCTACATCCGCGCCCTGCTGGACTTCGATGTAGGGGGTGCCTCCGCCGGTGGCGTGATCGCCATCATCCTGGCCAATATCGTGGCCTTCTTCCTGGTGCGTACCGTCGCCAAGAATCTCGAGAACTGATGACAAGCGCTCAGCACAGGGAGACTCAATGATGTCGACTTCAACTTCCAATTCCGTGGCCGCCGCCAGCGCAGCAGTGAGCGCCAGTCGTGCGCGCCGCAGCGTGATCAACAAGAAGCTTGTCCTGACCCTGGTGGCCTGGACCATCGCGCTGGTGATGTTCTTCCCGATCTTCTGGATGATCCTCACCAGCTTCAAGACCGAGGCCGAGGCGATCGCCACGCCGCCGAGCCTGTTCTTCACGCCCAGCATCGAGGGCTATATCGAGATCCAGGCGCGTGCGGACTACTTCAAGTATGCCCTCAACAGCGTGGTGATCTCGCTGGGTGCCACGCTGCTGGCGCTGCTGATCGCGATTCCGTCCGCCTACTCGATGGCCTTTCTGCCCACCAAGCGCACCCAGGGCACGCTGCTGTGGATGCTGTCCACCAAGATGCTGCCGTCCGTGGGCGTACTGCTGCCGGTCTATCTGATCTTCCGCGATCTGGGGCTGCTGGATAGCCGCACCGGCCTGATCATCATCTACATGCTGATGAACCTGCCGATCGTGGTCTGGATGCTCTACACCTTCTTCAAGGACATTCCCAAGGACATCCTGGAGGCCGGACGCATGGACGGCGCCAGCACGCTGCAGGAGATCTTCCACCTGCTGCTGCCGCTGACCCTGCCGGGCATCGCCTCCACCGGCCTGCTGTGCGTGATCCTGAGCTGGAACGAGGCGTTCTGGAGCCTGAACCTGACCACCTCCAACGCCGCACCGCTGACTGCCTACATCGCCTCCTTCTCCAGTCCTGAAGGGTTGTTCTGGGCCAAGCTCTCCGCGGCTTCCACGCTCGCCATCGCGCCGATCCTGATCTTCGGCTGGATGACCCAGAAGCAGATGGTTCGCGGCCTGACCTTCGGTGCCGTCAAGTAACGGCGCGCCATACGCATGTCGCCTCGATGCCATGCCACCCAAATTTGCCATCACCTGCCCGAGGGCAGGTGCGGATAAGGAAACCTCCCATGTCCACACTCACGCTCAAGAACATCGTCAAGGAATTCACCTCCGGCAGCGGCGCCAGCGCCACGACGACCCAGGTCATCAAGGGGGTCGATCTGGAAGTGAAGGACCAGGAATTCGTGGTCTTCGTCGGCCCGTCCGGCTGCGGCAAGTCCACGCTGATGCGCATGATCGCCGGACTCGAGAACGCGACGTCCGGTGACATCCTGATCGACGGCAATCGCATGAACGATGTCGGCCCGGCCGAGCGCGGCCTGGCGATGGTCTTCCAGAGCTATGCGCTCTACCCGCACATGACGGTGGGCGAGAACATGGGCTTCAGCCTCAAGCTCGCCGGCGTCTCCAGGGAAGAGCGTGCCGAGAAGGTCAATGCGGCCGCCGAGGTGCTGCAACTGGGTCCGCTGCTGGATCGCAAGCCCAAGGCACTGTCCGGTGGTCAGCGTCAGCGTGTCGCCATCGGGCGTGCCATCGTGCGCAACCCGAGCATCTTCCTGTTCGATGAGCCGCTCTCCAACCTGGACGCCGCGCTGCGCGTGCAGATGCGCATCGAACTGGCGCGCCTGCATGCCGAGCTCAAGGCGACCATGATCTACGTGACCCACGATCAGGTCGAGGCCATGACCATGGCTGACAAGATCGTCGTGCTGCAGGGCGGTGTGGTCGAGCAGGTCGGCTCGCCGATGGAGCTCTACCATCACCCGCGCAACCGCTTCGTGGCCGGTTTCATCGGCTCACCGAAGATGAACTTCCTCGACCTCACCGTCACCTCCGTGGCGGTCGAAGGGGTCACGGTGCGTCTGCCGGATGGCAGTGAGCACCTGATTCCGGTCGTGAGTCAGACGGAAGACGGTGCCTCGGTGTGTGTCGGCGATACTCTGACGCTGGGCGTGCGGCCGGAGCATCTGGTGCTCGACGAGAATGGCCCGTTCACGGGTCAGATTCAGGTCATCGAGCGTCTGGGCGGGGTGACGTCGCTCTATCTGGCGACCCCGGACGGCTCCGGCGATGCGCCGATCGGCGGCCTCAAGTCTGACGAGCAGTCCGACAGCGGCTGGATCCTGATGGCGGATGGCGACGTCGACAGCCGTGTGGGAGACCGCATCCGCTACGGCTTCGAGACCGAGCGTGCGCATCTGTTCACCGCCGCGGGCCTGGCATTGCAGAATCTCAACCGTCACCCGCTGACCAGCCTGACGCGTCAGGACAATTCACTGTCCAGTGCCGGTGCCGCACAGGCAGCCCGCGCATGAACGGGAAGCCCGAGGAGGAGGCCGACATGAGTACACCCTTGCAGCAGGTGATCTTCGATTGTGATGGCGTGCTGGTGGACAGCGAGATACTGGCGGAGGAGGTGCTGTCACGTCAGTTGGGGGAATGGCTGCCGGACCTGGATACCGAGGCGGAGCTGCGTGCGGCGCTGGGCATGACCACTGATGCCATTCTGGGGCATCTGGAGGCCATGAGCGCACACACGCTGCCGCCGCAGGCGATGGAGCGCATCGATCACGCCATCGAGTCGCGTCTGGCCAGTGAGCTTGCGCCCATCCAGGGCATGGCGGAACTGCTGGGCGAGCTGATGACCCGGGGTCTGGCGGTGGCGATCGTCTCCAACAGCGCCGAGCGACGAGTGCGTGCCTCGCTGGCCGCGACGGGTCTGGATCGCTGGTTGGGAAAGGTGCCGCTGTTCACGGCCGAGCAGGTCGCACGGCCAAAACCTGCGCCGGATGTCTATCAGTTGGCACTGCGTCAGCTGGGGCGTGATGTCGAGGAATGCGTGGTGGTCGAGGACAGCCTGGCCGGTGTCAGCGCGGCGGTCGCGGCCGGTCTGCGCGTGATCGGCTTTACCGGTGCCGGACATATTCCGCCGGGGCATGCGCAGCGTCAGCAGGAGGCGGGTGCCTGGCAGAGCTGTGCGACCATGGAGGAGGTCAACGGTCTGATTCGCCAGCTGCATGCTGGCCAGGCCAGCGACCTGAGCGCCACATGAGCACCGTCAGGGGGTGACACATGCACATGGCTTCTGGACGCACTGACAGTGACTCCGTGACGTCGCCGGTGTCCCGCAGTGCAAGGCTCAAGGGCAAGGTGGCGGTGGTCACCGGCGGTGCGGGAGGCATTGGTCTGGCCATCGCCACCCGGTATGTCGCGGAAGGTGCCTATGTGGCATTGGCGGACATCAATGGCGAGGCGGCCGAGCGTGCCGCGAAGCGACTGCGTGCACAGGCCGGGCCGCAGGCGCGGGTGCTGGCGGTGACGCTGGACGTGACCTCCAGCGTCTCGCGTCAGAGCATGCTGGAGTGCGTGCAGGCCCAGCTGGGCCCGATCGACATTCTGGTCAACAATGCGGCCGTCTTCGCCATGGCGCCGGTGCTTGAGGTCAGCGAAGGCATGTTGCGCCACCAGCTGGCGGTCAATGTCGAAGGGCTGTTCTTCACCCTGCAGGCGGTGGCCAGGACGATGGTCGAGCGCGGGCAGGGCGGCAAGATCATCAACATGGCCTCGCAGGCAGGGCGGCGGGGTGAGGCGCTGGTCAGCGCCTATTGCGCCTCCAAGGCGGCGGTGATCAGTCTCACCCAGTCCTGCGGGCTTGATCTCATCCGCCATGGCATCAATGTCAATGGCATCGCGCCGGGCGTGGTGGATACGCCGATGTGGGATCAGGTCGATGCGCTGTTTGCCCATCACGAACAGCGCCCGCTGGGAGAGAAGAAGCGGCTGGTCGGGGAGGCCGTGCCCTATGGGCGCATGGGGCTGCCGGATGACCACGCCGGCGCCGCGGTATTCCTGGCCTGTGAAGACAGCGATTTCGTCGTCGCCCAGACACTCAATGTCGACGGTGGCAACTGGATGAGCTAAGGATGAAAGACACCTTCCGTCCTGCTGCAAGCGGTGTGCATCCATGAATGAGGTAGTCACGTGACATCTTTACCCGATTCTCGCCTGGCCCACATGTCGCCCTCACTGGACGACATGGCCAGCCGTGTGCTGGCGGAACATGCCTCCAGTCAGCGCACACGTACCATCGTGGCCCTCGCCGGCCCGCCGGCGGCGGGCAAGTCGACGCTGTCGGAATCCCTGTGCGAGACCCTCAACGCGCTGGAACCCGGCATCGCCGTGGTGGTGCCGATGGATGGCTATCACTACGACAACGCCGTGCTGGCCCCTCTGGGGCTGCTCTACGTCAAGGGCGCTCCGGAGACCTTCGATGCGCGCGGGCTCTATCACGACCTCGTCAGGGTGCGCGCCGATGATGGCCCGGTGGCCGTGCCGGTGTTCGACCGCCCGCTGGATCTGGCGCGTGCCGGAGGCCGCGTGGTCGAGCCCCGTCATCGCATCGTGCTGGTCGAGGGCAACTATCTGCTGCTGCGCCACGCGCCCTGGGATGCATTGCTGGAATTGTTCGATATCCGCATCTTCCTGGACATCGAGGATGAGGTCCTGGTGCCGCGCCTGCTGCATCGCTGGCGCGAGATGGGCCAGGATGCGCGGGGTGCCCATGAGCGCACCCATCACAAGGACATGCTCAATGCGCATCTGATCAAGCAGGACTCGCTCAACGCCGACTGGCGCTGGCGTCTGGCGAACGACCCCATCGGCCCCGACGCGGATGACAGCTGAATGATGGATGGCAAGGAGAGCCGCATGTGGGTTGGCGTTGACTGTGGAACCCAGAGCACCAAGGTGGTGATTCTCGACCCGGTCTCCGGGCGGATCGTGGCCCAGGGCCAGCGCAGTCATGCGCTGCAGGAAGGGGCCAACGGACGCCGTGAGCAGGACCCGCTCGACTGGGTCGCCGCGCTGGAAGGTGCCTTCGATGAGGCACTGACCACCTCGCGGCTGGACCCGCGGCGCATCGAGGCGATCGGCGTGTCCGGTCAGCAGCATGGCATGGTGGTGCTGGATGAGGCGGGCGTACCCCTTTATCCGGCCAAGCTATGGTGTGATACCGAGACCCGCGAGCATAACGCCGCCTTGATCGAGGCGCTGGGCGGAGAGGCGGGCTGTCTGGAGGCATTGGGACTGGTGCTGCAGACCGGTTACACCGCCTCCAAGCTCGCCTGGCTGCGTGAACAGCATCCCGAGCGCTATCAGCGCATCGCCAGCATCCTGCTGCCGCATGACTATCTCAATTTCTGGCTGACCGGGGAGCATGTCGCCGAATATGGCGACGCCTCGGGCACCGGCTATTTCGATACCCGGCGCCGCTGCTGGCATCAGGATGTCTTCGCGCAGATCGCCCCGGAACTGGACGCGCAGCGCGTGTTGCCCAGACTCATCGAATCCCATGAGCCTGCCGGGCATATCCGGCCCGAGATCGCCGCGCGCTTCGGGCTGCGCCCGGACGTCATCGTCTCCAGTGGTGGCGGCGACAACATGATGAGTGCCATCGGCACCGGCAACATCGCGCCGGGGCGCGTCACGCTGAGCATGGGCACCTCCGGCACGGTATGCGCGTGGTCAGCTCAGTATCCCGAGGGCTGTGACCCTCAGGTGGCTGCCTTCAGCGCCAGCGATGGCGGCTGGTTGCCGCTGGTGTGCACCATGAATGTCACCTCTGCCACCACGCGGGTGCGCGAGATGTTCGGCTTCGACATCGATACCTTCTCCGCGCAGGTGGCAAGCGCGCCTCCCGGGGCCGAGGGCGTGCAGATCCTGCCGTTCTTCAATGGCGAGCGCGTGCCGATGCTACCGCGTGCCCAGGCCAGTTTCCATGGGCTGGACAGCCGCAACACCACCCCGGCCAACCTGTGCCGCGCGACCATGGAAGGCGCAAGCTACGGCCTGCGCTACGCGCTTGAGTGCATGGGGCCGCTGGGCAGTGCGGCGCGCCAGATTCGGCTGGTGGGGGGAGGTGCCAAGAGCCCGCTGTGGCGTCAGATGCTGGCGGACATTCTCGACCTCGAGGTGGTCTGCCCGCAGGTGACCGAGGCCGCCGCATTGGGCGCCGCCATTCAGGCCGGCTGGTGTCTGCGCCAGCGGGACGCGCAGGGAGAGGGGCCACGCAGCGAGACGCTGAAGGCGCTGTGTGATCGGCTGGTGGCGCTGGACCTGACGACCCACACCCAGCCCCAGCCCGAGGGAGTGGCCGCCTACCGCAAGGGCTACGCTGACTACCGCGCGCTGCTGGCCAGCGAGCACGGCATTCCCACCGGCGGCTGAATTCCTGCCATCAGCGCTTCAAGCCAGACAACATCGCCCCCGTCGAGACTCACTCGGCGGGGGCGATGTGTTTCAGGCACTTCACTGTATCAGTCGCAGCTCATACGTACGCTATCAGGCTCTCGTACGCTATCAGGCTCTAGATTGCGTGCTTGAGCGAGAACTTGGGTGCGAGCTTATGCACGAGCTTAGGCATTGGACGAGCGCGCCCATAGATTGACGCCGCCATCGACGGCGTAGCGGTCGATCTCATCAAGCTCCGCCTGGGTGAAGTCGAGGTGATCCAGCGCCTTGACGCAATCACTGACCTGCTGCGGACGGCTGGCGCCGATCAGTGCGGTGGTGACGCGGTTGCCGCGCAGTGCCCAGGCGAGCGCCATCTGCGCCAGCGACTGGCCACGCCGCTCGGCGATGGCATTGAGGGCGCGCACCCGCTCCAGGTTGTCCTCGGTGAGGTGGTCTTCCTTGATCGCCCCGCCACGTGCCAGGCGGCTGTCCTGTGGCACGCCGCCCAGATACTTGTCGGTCAGCACGCCCTGGGCCAGCGGCGAGAACACGATGGAGCCGATGCCCTCGTCATCGAGGGTGTCGAGCAGGCCGTCTTCCTCGATCCAGCGATTGATCATCGAGTAGCTGGGCTGATGGATGATGCAGGGCGTGCCCAGCTCGCGCAGGATGGCGGCCGCTTCACGGGTGCGCTGGGCATTGTAGGAGGAGATGCCCGCATAGAGCGCCTTGCCGGAACGCACGGCGCTGTCCAGCGCCCCCATCGTCTCTTCCAGCGGCGTGTCGGGGTCGAAACGATGCGAGTAGAAGATGTCGACGTAATCGAGATCCATGCGCTTGAGGCTCTGATCCAGACTCGAGAGCAGGTACTTGCGGCTGCCCCATTCGCCGTAGGGGCCAGGCCACATGTGATAGCCCGCCTTGGTGGAGATCACCATCTCATCGCGATAGCCGGCGAAGTCGCGCTTGAGCATGCGGCCGAACATTTCCTCGGCGCTGCCCGGGGGCGGCCCGTAGTTGTTGGCCAGATCAAAGTGGGTGATGCCCAGATCGAAGGCGGTGTGGCAGATGGCGCGCGCATTGTCTTCATGGGCGTTGTTGCCGAAGTTGTGCCAAAGCCCCAGTGACAGGCGAGGCAGTTTGAGGCCGCTCTTGCCGCAGCGCTGGTATTGCATGCGTTCGTAGCGATCTTCAGCCGGGGTATAGCGCATGGCGGAGTCCTTTCGCGAGTGAAGGCGGGGATGTCTCAAGGAGGAAATGACCTCGGAAGACGCCTTCAGTCTAGGTCGCGTCTGTCGGTCTGATAAGTACATGCGAACGAATAGATTGTTCGCCATAGCGCACAATGCTGTGGCAGGCTCGATCACTGAAATCTCGGGTAGCTGGCATGAGGAGTAGGCTGGATGCAGCATCACAAGCAGGTAGAGCGCCTGATGTTGTTCGCTCAGGTGGCGGAATCGCTCAGCTTCACGCAGGCGGCCAGGGTGCTGGGCATCTCGCGCGCCCATCTGTCCGAGCAGGTGCGGCGCCTTGAGCACGATATCGGGGCGCCCTTGCTGATTCGCACCACGCGGGCGGTGCGCCTGACCGAGGAGGGCGAGCGTATCCGCCAGCGCATGCAAGGCGTGCGCAGCGAGCTGCTGGCACTGGAGCGTGACCTCGAGCACGACCTCGAGCATGGGAGGGAGCACCCGCGACAGGGGTTCAGCGGCGTATTGCGCATCACGGCACCGGTGCTGTTTGCCGAGCGTTATCTGATCGGGGTCTGCAATGACTTCCAGGCCCGCCACCCGGCGGTCGAGCTGCGCCTGGACGTCAGTTACGAGAGTCATGATCTGACGCGCGAACCGTTTGACGTGGCGTTTCGCGCCACGCGCACGCCACCGGACAACCTGATCGCGCGGCGCCTGCTGGATTACGTCCACTGTTGCTGTGCCTCGCCCGAGTACCTTGCGGCGCAGGGCACCCCGCACACGGCCGCAGCACTTGCCGACCACCGTTGCCACCGCTGGGCCGGGCAATCCGGCTGGCCGCTGGCCAGTGGTGAGATAAGCCCCGCTGGCGGACTGGCGATCAATGATCATCGTCTGCTCAAGCAGCAGGCGCTGGATCACGCCGGCATCATCCGGGTCGCTCATTACCTGGTGGATCGTGAGCTGGCCGAGGGGCGTCTGGTGCGTCTGCTGGCGCACGAGGAGGGCGAGCCCAACAGCATCTACATGCTCTATCCCCAGCGCCTGCCGCAGTCGGGCAAGCTGCGCGCCTTCATGGCGGCGGTGGAAGCCGCCATGCCACCTCGCAGTGCGTGACCGAAAGGCACAGACGCAAGAGTGGCGTATGCAAAAAGACCGCCGTGCCCTGATGGGCGCGGCGGTCTTTTTAATCGCCTTTTATTCAGACCGGTGAGGCCTCTTGACCAGGCTGGCGGGGTCTCAGAGACCCAGTGCGGCGACCCCGGCCTTGGCGATCTGGGCATCCTGCTCCGGCTTGACGCCGGACACGCCGATGCTGCCGGCGATCTGGCCCTCGACCATCACCGGCACGCCGCCGCCCAGCATGCCTTCCAGCTCCGGCGCTGACAGGAAGGCGGTGCGTCCGCCGTTGATGGAGTCCTCGAACAGCTGGGTCTCGCGGCGCCCCAGGGCAGCGCTCTTGGCCTTTTGCTGGGCGAAGTAGCCGGTCATCGCCGGCGTGTCGTCCAGGCGACGCAGGCCCAGCGGGTGGCCGCCATCGTCGGCAACGGCGATGGAAACGGCCCAGCCGTTGGTCTCGGCTTCCTTCTGGGCGGCGTCCAGCATCTGATTGACGTCAGCGAGGGTCAGTACGTGGCGAGTGATCATCGGGCTTCCTTGGCAAGTGGTGCGAGTGAGTGAAAGTGACAGCAAGAGTAACAATAACGGTGAATCGTCATGCCTGCGGCAGCGTCTCGGGCAGGGCGTCATCCACCAGTTCGATCCAGTGACTTACCGGCGTGCGTCCGGCGCTCGAGAGATGCGTCTGACAGCCGATGTTGGCAGTGGCGATGCGCGCAGGCCCGTTGGCCTCCAGCGCCTCAAGCTTGCGGTCTCGCAGCTGGCGTGACAACTCCGGTTGCGTGATCGAGTAGGTGCCGGCGGAACCGCAGCACAGATGCCCCTCGGCGACCGGGGTCAGGGTGAAGCCCAGCGCGCGCAATATCTTCTCCACTTCACCGCCCAGACCCTGGGCATGTTGCAGGGTGCACGGGCAGTGGAAGGCCAGCGGCTGCGGGTCAGGGGAGGCGGCGGAAAGCGTCGGTCGGTCATCGCGGGCGATCTCCTCACCGAGCACCTCGACGATGTCACGCGCCAGGGCACTGACGCGCGCGGCGCGCTCAGCATAGTCCGGGTCATCGGCCAGCATCTCAGCATATTCCTTGACGAAGGCGCCGCAGCCACTGGCGGTCTGCACGATCGCCTCCGCTCCCGCCTCGATGGCCGGCCACCAGGCATCGATGTTGGCACGCATGCGCGCGCGACCGGCCTGCTGGGCGTTGAGATGATAGTCGATGGCGCCGCAGCAGCCGGCCTCGCGGATCGGCGTGACGCCGATGTCGAAGCGCGCCAGCACGCGGGCGGTGGCGGCGTTGATGTTGGGAGCCAGACCCGGTTGTACGCAGCCCTCCAGCATCAGCACCTGGCGCGAAAGCGCCTGATCAGAAGGCGTCGCGGTGACGGGGCCGCCCGGGTGCTCAGCGTGACGGTCGTGCTCGCGGGCCAGCGGGATCTTGTCGGCCAGCGCGCCCGGCGCAAGCGGGCGGAAGCGCACCCCGAGTGCCAGCAAGGCCTTGAAGCGAGCAGGTTCGACCAGCGCATGGCGTAGCCCGGTGCGCAGCAGGCGCTCACGCCAGGGGCGTCCGACGCGCCGTTCCAGTTCCTGACGGCCGATATCCAGCAAGGTGTGATATTGCACGCCTGACGGGCAGGTGGTCTCGCAGCTGCGACAGCTCAGGCAGCGATCCAGATGCTGCTGGGTCTCGCGGGTGATCTGCGTTGCCTGCTCGCGAACTGCCTCGTCGGGACTTTCGGGATCGCTTTCCAGCAGCTGCTTGATCAGATAGATGCGTCCACGCGGTCCATCGCGCTCATCGCCCAGCAGCTGATAGGTCGGGCAGGTGGCATTGCAGAAGCCGCAATGCACACAGCTGCGCAGAACCTTGTCGGCTTGCTGGATGTGCGGCCTGGCAAGTGCGGCGTCACTGAAGTGGGTCTGCATTCAGGTGCGTCTCCCGTCATGAAGTGAATCACATCTCGGCATATAGACGACCGGGATTGAGGATGCCGTGAGGATCCAGCTGCTGCTTGAGCTGGAGGTGATAGCGGGCATTGATGGCGGCCAGTGGCATCAGTGGACTGTCCTCGGCAGCGACGGCTCCCGGGGTGTAGCAGATGGCATGGCCACCCAGCCGGCTGGCCAGCGAACGAACCCTGTCAGCGGGGGCGTCGCTGTAAAGCCAGCGCTGGGCGCCTGCCCAGTCACACAGCAGGTCGGCGTCCTCAAGATGACCCAGCAGCTCGCTGACGGCGGCTTGCCATTCGACGTGATCCAGTGCCAGCGGCAAGGACAGTCGCCACAGGGCCTGATGTGGCGCACGCGCGGTGAAGAAGGGCAGGCGGTGCTCACGCAGCTCAGTCCAGTGCGCCGATGCCTGGTCAGGCATCAACACCTCGCCACCCAATTGCTCGCGCCCGGCCTGGACCGAACGCTCGCCCCCTTCCAGGCGCAGGGTGAGGCGACCGTCATGCCAGCTGGTCGCGGTGACCGGCAGCGGCGTGCGCCCCCAGGCATCCAGGCGAGTCAGCGCCTCGGCGAGACTTAGCTCCAGGCACAGCGATTCGCTCGCCACCGGGCGCGGCATCACCTTGAGCGAGACTTCGCTGATCACGCCCAGCGTGCCCTGGGCACCGCACATCAGGCGCGAGAGGTCGTAGCCCGCTACGTTCTTCATCACTTCGCCGCCGAAGCGCAGCGCCTTGCCGTCGGCGCTGATGATGCGCGTGCCCAGCACCAGGTCGCGCAGGCTGCCGCTCCAGGGGCGGCGTGGGCCGCTGAGTCCAGAGGCGAGAGTGCCGCCGACGGTCGCTGCGGGGCCGAAGTGGGGCGGCTCGCAGCTCAGATGCTGGCCTTGTTCGGCGAGCACGGCCTCCAGCGTCGCCAGTGGTGTGCCGGCACGTACCGAGACCATCAGCTCCACGGGGTCATAGTGGGTGATGCCGTGGTGCGTGCGCATGTCCAGGACACCTTCGGCCTCGACATTACGCCCGAGAAAGGCCTTGCTGCCACTGCCGGCGATGCGCAGCGGGCGTCTCGCCTCATGGGCGGCGCGGACCTGCTCGCAAAGTGCCTCACTGGCATCGTGTTCCTGCCTGTGCTGGCTGGCGGCAGGTGTGGCGCACTCGGCATGGCTTGGCACCTGATCCTGGAGCGAATCATCTGGCTCTGGCATGGCATATCTCTATGAAGTGGCGATGAAGTGGCTATGAAGTGGCGAAAATCAGGTGGCAGAAGGTCTGGTGGCGGCGAATGTGCGAGCTGTCCAGAACCGAGAAAAACCGTCCAGACGCGCGCAAGCTGTCCAGAAATGCGGCAGCTGTCTAGAAGCGCGGAAGCTCCGGATGTGGCAGCTGGTTGTGATGCACATGCATGGCACCGAATTCGGCACAGCGCGCCAGCGTCGGGATGTTCTTGCCGGGATTGAGCAGCCCGGTGGGGTCGAAGGCGGCCTTCACGGCATGGAAGACGCTGATCTCCTCGTGATTGAACTGCGCGCACATCTGGTTGATCTTCTCGCGGCCCACGCCATGTTCACCGGTGATGCTGCCGCCGGCGGCCACGCACAGTTCCAGAATCCTGCCGCCGACCTCCTCGGCCAGCTCAAGCTCCCCGGGCTTGTTGGCATCGAACAGGATCAGCGGGTGCATGTTGCCGTCACCGGCATGGAAGACATTGGCCACCGCGAGCCCCGATTGGCGCGAGAGTTCGGCGATACCGTTGAGCACGGCGGGCAGTTCGCGGCGCGGGATGGTGCCATCCATGCAGTAATAATCGGGCGACATGCGACCCACGGCAGGGAAGGCATTCTTGCGTCCGGCCCAGAAGCGCGCGCGCTCGGCCTCATCACGGGCGAGCCGGATCTCGGTGGCACCGGCGCGTTCCAGCACCTCGCGAACCCGTGCGCAATCATCAACGACATCGGCCTCGGTACCATCCAGCTCGCAGAGCAGGATGGCCGCGGCCTCCACCGGATAGCCCGCGTGGATGAAATCTTCAGCGGCGCGGATGGCGAGATTGTCCATCATCTCGAGCCCGCCGGGGATGATGCCGCAGGCGATGATGTCGCCCACCGCACGGCCGGCCTTGTCGATATCGGCGAAGCTTGCCATCAGCACCTTGGCCGTCTCGGGGCGGGGCAGCAGACGCACCGTGACTTCCGTGACCACGCCCAGCATGCCTTCGGAGCCTGTCATCAGCGCCAGCAGGTCCAGTCCGGGGGAGTCGAGGCTGTCGGCGCCGATCGTCATCGCCTCGCCCTCGATGGTCAGCACCTCGAGCTTGAGCAGGTTGTGCACGGTGAGGCCGTACTTGAGACAGTGCACACCGCCGGCATTCTCGGCCACGTTGCCGCCGATGGAGCAGGCGATCTGCGAGGAGGGGTCCGGCGCATAGTAGAGCCCGTATGGGGCGGCAGCTTCTGAAATGGCCAGGTTGCGCACCCCGGGTTGCAGGCGCGCGGTACGCGCATCGGGGTCGATCTCGAGAATTCGCGCCATGCGCGACATCACCAGCAGCACGCCTTGTTCCAGCGGCAAGGCGCCGCCGGAAAGGCCAGTGCCAGCACCGCGCGTGACCACCGGAACCCCCAGCGAGTGGCATTCGCGCAGCAGGGCGGCGACCTGTTCGACACGCTCGGGCAGCGCGACCAGCATCGGCATGACGCGATAGGCCGCCAGTCCATCACATTCGAAGGGATGCAGATCCTCTTCGCGATGCAGCAGGGTGAGGTCGGGCAGCAGCGTGGTGAGGTGCGCCAGTACCCGGGACTTGTCGTGCTGGGGGAGAGGGCCATCGAGCGTCGGGTCATACAGGATATTCATGCCATGCCTCCAGGAGAGTCCGGTACTCGCAATGCTGTGTCGGGTGTCCATTGCGCCGGTGATGCATGCGGCGTGTCGGGTGTGCAGGTCACGACGCGCGGGTGTGTCTCCAATCTGGCAGTGAGGGCTGCGCCTTGTCCATGCGAAGCCACAGTGGTCTGACCAGACATTCGTCTAGTTCATGTCATCGGGTGTCGCTGGCGACAGGAGAGCTCGCTAGGGTAGAGAGCGTGGTCTGACCAGTGAGAAAGGCGGCAGTCTCCTTGCCGCATGTGGGCAGGCGAGCGGCAGATGAGAGACGAGCACCCCGGGAGAGGCCAGCCGGGCTGGCTCGGCCGGTTCATCAGGGGAGGGGCAGGGATGCAGGTGTCAGAGAGAATGGCGTGCGGTGAGCAGCGTGCGCCGGAGCATGCGGCGGCGCGCCTCGAGCAGTTGATACTGGATGGTGTGCTCAAGCCGGGGCAGATGATTCCTTCGGAACGCAGGCTCTGTGAGCGACTGGGTATCTCACGCGCCTCGCTGCGCGAAGGGCTGAGGCTGTTGCGTGGCAAGGGCATCATCGAGACGCGCCACGGCAAGGGCTCGAGCGTCGCTCAGCTGTTGCCGAGCGGCGATATCAGTCCGTTGATGCACCTGTTTCGGGACCAGCCGCGCACCTTGTATGACCTGCTCGAGGTGCGCGCGCTGCTGGAGGGGCAGTCGGCGCGACTGGCCGCCCAGCGCGGCACGCCGGCGGATAGAGTACTGATCCGGCGTCATTACGAGGCAATGGCGGCCTGCGTGCGCGAGTATCCGCCGGACTTTCCGTCCTCAGCGCAGGGTGATGAGGTGCTGCCGGATGCCCAGCAGCTGGCGCGTCACGACCACGCCTTTCACCACGCCATCTGTGAGGCATCCCACAATCCGGTGCTGGTGCATACGCTCAAGGGCATCAATGACCTGCTGCTCAGCTCGGTGTTCGCCTCGCTGCGCAATCTCTACCATCGGCCGATTCCCCGCGGCCAGATCAATGCTCAGCACACGGCCATCTATCGTGCGGTGATGGACCAGCAGCCGGACGCTGCCGAAAGCGCGGCGCTGGACCACCTGCACGGCATTCGCGACAGTCTGCGTGAGCTGGAAGCGGAAGATGAGCGGCTCATCCGCTCTGCCATGCGCCTGGAAGGCTTCGAGTAGCGCGCAGGGTTTGAGAGCTGGCCTTGAGAGCTGGCCTTGAGAACAGGCTTCGAGGTCAGGCGTGTGGCCAGGCTGGCAAGCGGGGCGGACTCAAGGCAAAGTGGTCAGCTCATCATCCAGGACAACGTGCTGCCTTCATGTGGAAACTCTCTTCCGCGAGTGATTGGCTCGACCGCCTCAATCAATCCCGCCACGCCATGCTGTGGCTGTTCATCGCCTCGATGCTGGAAACCCTTTTGATCCCGATTCCCATCGAGGTCATCCTGATCCCGTGGATGCTGCGCCATCCCGAGCGCCGCTGGCGAGTGGCCGCGGTGGCATTGGCCGGCAACCTCACCGCGGCGCTGCTGGGGTTCTATCTCGGGGCCTATGCACTGGCGGCGTGGGGCGATGGGTTGATCAGCTTCTTCGGCGGCCAGCAGGCCTTCGAAGCCTTCCAGCAGCGCTTCAGCGAGCAGGGCTTCCTCGCCATCATGCTGATCGGCATCGTGCCGATTCCCTTCCAGAGCGCCATGCTGGTCGCCGGTGCCAGCGGGTATCCGGTCGGGCTGTTCCTGCTGGCGGCACTGGTCGGGCGCGGAGTGCGCTATTTCGGACTGGCGGCCCTGGTGGCACTGGTCGAGGATCAGGCGATGGCCCTCTGGCAACGCTATTCACGCCCACTGGGCGTGATCGGGCTGACCCTGACGGGCGTGTGGTTATGGCAGGCGTTCATCGCCTGATCTGCCGGCAGTCGCCAGCAACGCCTTGCCACGCTGATAGTCGGCCTGCCAGATCTCATCGGGCACCATGCTGCCGCCGGTGGCCCATATGACATGGGTGGTGTTGGCCTGTACTTCGCCGTCATCCAGCCCGACAGCCGCTCGCCAGGCGTGCCACTCGGGGGCGTCATTGCGCAGCACGCGGATGATGCCGGGCACCCCGGCCAGCGCCGACGGCTCAAGCTTGAGCCCTTCGCTGTCATGCGCCAGCGCCAGCCATTCGAGCATGCTGTCATCCGACAGGGTGTAGATGCCACTGAGCAGCGGTGCCATCACCTGCCCGACGAAGGCCGAGGCGCGCCCCACCGCCAGGCCATCGGCACAGGTGCGATTGTCCAGTCCGATATCCTCCACCGCGATGCCGTCATGCTTCCCGGTCAACATGCCCAGCAGCATGCAGGGGGAATTGACCGGCTCGGCGAAGAAGCAGTGCACGGCGTCACCGAAGACCTGCTTGAGGCCGTAGGCCACGCCGCCCGGGCCGCCGCCGACGCCACAGGGCAGGTAGACGCACAGCGGATGGCGGGCATCCACGGCAATCCCCTGATCCTCGAGCTGCCGCGCGAGGCGGCTGGCTGCCGTGGCGTAGCCCATGAACAGATCCCGCGAGCTTTCATCATCGATGAAGTGGGCGTCTGGCTGCTGCGCCTCCCGGCGTCCAGCCTCGACCGCCTTGCTGTAATCGCCGCTGTGCTCCACGACCTCTGCGCCACGCGAGCGCAGCAGATCCTTCTTCCACTGCTTGGCATCCGCCGACATGTGGACGGTGACGCGAAAGCCGAGTCGGGCACTCATGATCCCGATGCTGAGTCCCAGGTTGCCGGTGGAGCCCACCAGTATCCGCTGGTTGGCCAGCAGTGCCTGAATCGCGGGGTGTTCGAAGGCGCGATAGTCGTCATCAAGACGCACAAGCCCTGCGTCAACGGCGAGACGCTCGGCATGCTTGAGCACCTCGTGGATGCCACCACGTGCCTTGATGGACCCTGAGATCGGCAGTTGATGGTCACATTTGATCATCAGGCGGCCGGGGAGTGTCTGCCTGGAGGCATGGGAGGTATCAGGCGTGGCAAGGGACTCGCCCAGCGCCTGCTGCAAGCTGGGCGCTGCCACCAGCGGTGATTCGATGCGCCCTGACGCGGCGGCCGTCTCAGGAAAGGCCTCGGCAATCCAGGGCGCGAAACGTGCCAGGCGCGCCTCGGCAGCCTCGATATCCTGTTCGCCCACGCCACTTGCCTGCAATGCCGGCGAGGCCTGCGCTTGCGTGATGTCGAGTCGTCCGGGATTCAGCCAGCTGATTTCCCGGCGAGCCCTCAAGGTGGCAATTTCCGGATGATGCAGGGTGAGGGCACTCAGATCATGGGGCGTGGCAGACATGCGATGTCCTTGTGATGGGGGGCTCGATTGCGCAGCAATGTGGAACAGGCCTCAGGCTAGCGCGTCCTTGCCCGACATGTCTCGGATCAATCGGGCCTGCACATTCGGCCCTGCACATGATGCGAGCCGACTCATGCGTCTTCATCAGGCAACGCACGTAGCCCAGCTTTCACATCTGGTAAAGGTCTGTGACAAAAAAGGCCGATTTTTTTGGCCACCCTCGGGATAGAAATGCCAAAGCTGCAGTCATAGTTGGCAAGGACATGATGTTATCGCGATGTTATGTCTGGCTTTAACTGTTCTTATCCACCGCCATGCACTGCCTGGCGGTTTTTTTTGGTCACGAGGGCGTGGTCATCGAGTCAATGCTACGGCGTCATTGCCCGAGAGAACGTCATGGCTTACGTTCGCAAGCACTTTTCCGTCCTGGGGTGACGCTCCAGAGATCATGACCCGGACATGAATGGGTTAGCTGGCAGGTAATCATGTGAGGCAAGGCCTCGCACATCGGATGGTCAAAGAGACATGAAAAAGCCCGCGCAGACAGGATGTCTGCGCGGGCTTTTTCATGGGCGCTGCATGCTTCTGCATGCTCCTTCACGCGGCGCCATGTCTGGCCAGCGTCGTCAGGCAATCACGCGCCGGATGTCAGTTCAGCAACCCGCCTGCATGGTGAGCAGGGCACTCAGGACATCACGACGTGTCACCACACCGATCAGGCGTCCCTGTTCCACCACGGGATAGACCTTGGGCTGATGACCATTCATGCGCTGTGCAAGGTCGGTGATGCTGTCATTGGGGCCGACACTCAGGACCTCGTGACGCATGAGGTCACCGACTTGTGCGTGTTGGCCGCAGTGATAGGCGCTGTCGAGCAGCTTGCCGAGGATGTCCTGCTCCGAGATGAAACCGACCAGACGATCCAGGTCATCGACCACAGGCGCACCCGGCAGACGGTGATGGGTCAGGCCGTGGGCGAATTCCAGAATGCTGGTGCGTGCCTTCACCCGATAACAGTCGCGGGACATGATGTCGCGAAGGGTCGAAGGGACCTTCAGTTGTGTGGCTTTCATGGGCAGGTCTCCTGCTTCGCCGCTGACGACGCCCGGGCAGGGAGTCGTTCGATGGATGTCGGCTACCCGCCAGGCGGTAGCCGACGGCATGTCGACGTCTCGTTCAGAGCATAGAGCATCCCATCGTGAGCTGCCCGACGCCGCTTGTCGCCTTGTCTCGGGGAGTCCGATCGCCAGTGGCCATCAGACTCCCCGAGCGTCGTGCGGCGAGATCAGTCGCCCGGGCCGCACTCCATGCAGCGTTCGACCACGGCCGGCCCCAGCTGCAGGTTGGCATTGAGATCCCGCAGCGCGGTGCGCAGACCTTCCTCGATCACCGGGTGATAGAAGGGCATTTCCAGCATCTGCTCGATGGTCATGCGCTGCTGATGGGACCAGGCCAGCAGGTGGGCGAGGTGCTCGGCACGGGGACCGAAGATCTCGGCACCCAGCAGCAGGCCAGTGCCTTGCTCGCCATAGACGCGCAGCATGCCCTTGTTCATGCGCATCACGCGGGAGCGGCCCTGGCCGGTGAAGTCGACTTCGCCGACCGCGTAGCAGTCGCAGGCACCGTAGCGCTGTTCGATCTCGGCGGTGGAGAGGCCGATGGTCGCCATCTGCGGATCGCTGAAGACGACGGCGATGGTGCTCTTGCGGTGACCGGCACGCACCTCGGGGAAGCGACCGGCGTTGTCACCGGCGATACGGCCCTCGTCGGAGGCCTCGTGCAGCAGCGGCAGGTCGTTGTTGGCGTCGCCGGCAATGAAGACATGGCTCGGCGTGTCATCGCTCAGGCGAGTCTGCAGGGTGTGGCGATTGAAGATCGGCACGCCGCGCTCGTCCAGCTTCAGCCCGAGGGCGTCGATATTGAGGCGATCGACATTCGGGCGACGACCGGTGGCCGCGAGCAGATAGTCGAAACGTTCGGTCAGGCGAGCTTCGCTGCCACGCTCGATGAAGGTGATCTCGACACCGGCACCGTTCTCGTCCTCGACACGTTCGATCTTCTCGACCTTGGCGTCCGGGTCCAGATAGAACTCCTCGTTGAAGACGCGATCGGCATTGGCACGCAGCTTCTCGTCACGCAGCGGGCCGATGGCGCCGCCGACGCCGAACATGCGGATGCGCACGCCGAGACGCGTGAGCGCCTGGCCCAGCTCCAGCCCGATGACGCCCGGGCCGAAGACGGCGACGGATTCCGGCAGGTCGTCCCACTCGAAGACGTTGTCATTGATGATCAGGCGATCACCGGCATTCTCGAAGAAGCCCGGGTAGCTGGGGCGTGAGCCGGTGGCGATCACGACACGCTCGAAGGTCACGCGGGTCTCGTTGTCGCCGATGATCAGGCTGTTGGCGGTCTCGAAGCGTGCATTGCCGCGCAGCTTGTCCTGCGGCGGGATGCCTTCCACGGACTCGACCACGAAACCGACGAAGCGGTCGCGCTCCCGCTTGACGCGGTCCATCACGGCGCGGCCATCCACCTTGACCTCGCCTTCGATATTGATGCCGAACGGTGCGGTATCACGGGCGTGATGCGCGGCTTCCGCCGCACTGATCAAGAGCTTGGAGGGCATGCAGCCGACACGGGCACAGGTGGTGCCGTAGGGGCCGCCCTCGATCATGACCACGGAATCGGTGTGGGCCTTGGCGGCGCGATAGGCGCCGAGTCCTGCACTGCCTGCGCCGATGATGGCGACTTCAACCTGGCGTTCGTTCACGTCGTACTCCTCAAGGTGCGCCAGCGGCGCACCTGACTGAATGGGGTCTCAGGCGCGGGGGGACCCGCGCATGATGAAACGAGATGGCGATGGGGTTACGTCAGCGTGAAGCGCTCAGGCGCTGGTCAGGCTGCCGAAGTAGCGGGCGACTTCATCGCTGCCGCCGACGTGCTCACCGTCGATCCAGACCTGAGGCACGGTGGCCTGGCCGGTCATGGCGCGCAGGGTGCGAGAGGTCACGCCACGGGTGCCGACTTCGATGACTTCGTAGCTGATGCGGGCTTCATCAAGCATCTGCTTGGCACGTGCGCAGTACGGGCAGCCCGGCTTGCTGAACAGGGTGGCGAAGCTGGGACGGCCGGCTTCCGGGTCCAGATAATCCAGCATGGTGTCGGCGTCGGAGACTTCAAAGGGGTCGCCCGGTTTCTGCGGCTCGATGAACTGCTTCTCGACCACGCCGTTGCGCACCAGCATGGAGTAGCGCCAGCTGCGCTTGCCGAAGCCGATATCGCTCTTGTCGACCAGCATGCCCATGCCCTGTGCGAAGTCACCGTTGCCATCGGCGATCAGGCTCAGGTTCTCGGCTTCCTGATGCTCGCCCCAGGATTCCATGACGAAGGCGTCGTTGACCGACAGGCAGACGATCTCGTCGATCCCGACCGCATAGAAACGATCGGCCAGTTCGTTGTAACGCGGCAGGTGGGTGGAAGAGCAGGTCGGGGTGAAGGCACCCGGCAGGGCGAAGACCACCACGTTGCGGCCTGAGAAGATCTCCTCGCTGGTGCGCTCGACCAGACGGCCGTCGCGGCGAATCTTGAAGCTGACGTTGGGGACTTGCTGGCCTTCGTGTGACTCGAGTTGCATGAAATTGGCTCCGATCTCGACAAGAGAATACTGAATGGGTTGGCAGGCGATGAAGACTTCGAAAAGGAAAGCAGGACCTCGAAGAATCAGTGCCTTGCGAAACTGGAGCCAGTCTATGCAGATGCCGGGGGCGGGTGAATTTGATTGCATCAAGCGATGCGATAGCTTTTCTTGATGACGTGAGCCTGGACGACTGAACGTTTGCGGAGTTTTTTGTTCGAAAGCGGTGTGCAGGCTTGATATTGCTCGGTGTCAGCCGCAGGTAGTGGGTAAGTCACAGCATCGTCAGGTTTCGCGCCTGACAAGCGAGGCAGCAGATGAACGCAAGAGAGTACATGGCAAAGCACGGCCTGGATGGCGACAAGGACAAGGAGGAGGACAAGCCTCAGAGTCTGGAAGAACACGCCTGGGCACGTGCACGTGAGTCGGGCAGTCACCGCCCCCGCAGTGGCACGCCACATGACTGGGAGGACTGGGAGCGTTATCACGAGCAACTGGCAGCGGAGTCCGAGTCGCTTGCACAGAAGGTCAATCGTGACTCCCGGGTCAAGTCGCAGGACTCGACAGATGAGGATGAACCGCCACGGAAGCCATGAGTGCGTCATTCGTGTGTCACGCTGCAGGTAGACGTTGGACGAGAGGATCAGGTCACCCAATTCCACCCGCAAGGAGCAAACTATGGATATCATTCGCATCATTCTGGCCATCATCCTTCCGCCGCTGGGCGTACTGATGCAGGTGGGGGTCGCCAACAAGCATTTCTGGATCAACATCATCCTGACCTGTTTCGGCTTCCTGCCGGGGATCATCCACGCCGTGTGGGTCATCACCAAGTTCTGACCCGGTCTGGGCGACCCGGTCCGGGCCCCGTGTGGCGGGTTCGCATCCCGTGAGGCATTGCGAACTTGACCGGCTGATTCGACCGGCTGACATGATCGGTGCCGCCACCTGGCCTGGAAAGTTGAAAGACCTGAAGCCCCGTCTGACATTCGTGCAGGCGGGGCTTTCTAGTGGGCGCTCGCCGGGCAAGGCCCTTGCCCCGTGAGTCCCGCGAGAGAGGTTCGCGGCGGGAAGCAACGTGCTCATAGTCCAATGTTCAGACTTTCGCATAGCCTGCTTTCAACGCTATTCAGCGGGAGTGCCGCTTGTCGCCTTTGGTCTGCCACCGTAGGGTCAAATGGCAGTGAGAGCAGTGATCACGGGGCGGGTGAAGCCCGGTCGATCGCGGGCTTCGCGATAACAACAACATGATGGATACCACGCATGGTCATGACTGCAGAGCCCGACGCGCCGCAGGAGACCAGCTCCTGCTTCGCGATCTTCAATGATGTGCAAAAGAGCTATGACGGCGAAACGCTGGTGGTCAAGGGCTTCAATCTTGAAGTTCGGCGCGGCGAGTTCGTCACCCTGCTGGGGCCGTCCGGTTCCGGCAAGACCACCTGCCTGATGATGATGGCGGGTTTCGAAACGCCGACTCATGGCGACATCCTTCTCGACGGTACCCCCATCAACGACTTGCCACCGCACAAGCGCGGCATCGGCATGGTCTTCCAGAATTACGCCCTGTTTCCGCACATGAGCGTGGCCGAGAACCTGGCATTTCCGCTGGAAGTGCGCGGCATGAGCAAGGAAGAGATTTCCACCAAGGTGGCCAATGCACTGGACATGGTGCGGCTCGGCGAATTCGGGGATCGCCGCCCTGGACAACTCTCCGGCGGACAGCAACAGCGGGTCGCCCTGGCGCGCGCGCTGGTCTTCGAGCCGGAACTGGTGCTGATGGATGAGCCGCTGGGGGCGCTTGACAAGAATCTGCGTGAAGAGATGCAGTTCGAGATCAAGCGCATCCACCAGCGTCTCGGCGTCACCATGCTCTACGTGACCCATGATCAGACGGAAGCGCTGACCATGTCGGACCGCATCGCGGTCTTCAATGATGGCATCGTCCAGCAGCTGGCGACCCCCGAGGCGCTATATGAAGCGCCGGAGAATGCCTTCGTCGCCTATTTCATCGGCGAGAACAACCGCCTCAACGGGCAGGTCACACAGATGGAAGCACAAGACGCGCATTGCACCGTGACCCTCGACAGTGGCGAGCAGGTGCGGGCACTCAAGGTCGCCGTCAATGAGATTGGCGAGCGTACCCAGCTGTCGCTCCGCCCGGAGCGGGTGCGCCTGCTGTCCAGCGAAGAGGCAGGTGTTTCATCCCCCCCCGACAATGTCTTTACCGCCGAGGTGCTTGAGGTGATCTATCTTGGAGATCATCTGCGCACGCGAGTGGCGGTATGTGGCAGTGACGAATTCATCATCAAGACACCCAATGCCGAAGGCTATCCACCCTTGCGGCCCGGACAGACATTGCAGGTCGGGTGGGATGCCTGCGATTGCCGAGCACTGGATGCCTGACGACAGCACAGGAGACGAACGCAGGCCTTACCCGAGAGAGCAACAGCACGATTCGCGACAAGAGTGCAGTACAACAACAAGAATTCAGGGAGATTCACCCATGTCAGTGATCAATCGATTCATCTCTTCACGTCGCATCGCCCAGGTGTCGCGTTCCTGCGCAGGGGCCAGCATGCCACTGCGTGCCGCTCTGGTCGTGGCGGTCGCCACGGCAAGCCTTGGCGCCACCGCGGCTCAGGCCGAGACACTCAATATCGTGTCGTGGGGCGGGGCGTACAGTGAAAGCCAGCTCAAGGCCTATCACGAGCCATGGGAAGAGAAGAGCGGCGATACCGTCGTCAATATCGACAAGTCGTCCAATGCGCTCTCGGGGCTGCGTGCCCAGGTACAGGCAGGCAACGTCACCTGGGATCTGGTCGACATGTTGCCCAGCGACGCGCTGATCGCCTGCTCCGAAGGGCTGATCGAGCCGCTGGACCCGGACACCCTGTTCGCGGCAGCGCCGGATGGAACACCGGCCAGTGAGGATTTCATCGAAGGCTCGCTCAGTGAGTGCTTCGTGCCGCAGATCGTCTATTCCAACATCGTGGCCTTCAATACCGAGATGTTCCCCGAGGACAAGCAGCCGGATTCCATCGATGATGTCTTCAATCTCGAGGAGTTCCCCGGCAAGCGTGCGTTGCAGAAGAAGCCGATCAACAACATGGAATGGGCACTGGTCGCTGATGGTGTGGCACCGGAAGAGGTCTACGACATGCTGGAGACCGATGAAGGCATCGAGCGTGCCTTCGCCAAGCTCGATACCATCAAGGACAGCGTCATCTGGTGGGAGGAGGGTGCCCAGCCGCCGCAGCTGCTGGCGGACAAGGAAGTGGCTTTCGCCTCTGCCTACAACGGCCGTATCTTCAATGCCGAGGTCAACGAGAAGCAGCCCTTCGCCATCGTCTGGGATGCTCAGGTGTTCGAGCTGGACGGCTGGGTCGTCCCGACCGGCAAGCTCGACAAGGTCAAGGATTACCTGATGTTTGCCACCGACACCCAGCGTCTGGCGGATCAGGCCAAGTACATCTCCTACGGCCCGGCACGTACCTCGTCTGCGGCGCTGGTCTCGACCCACGCCGACACGGGCATCGACATGAAGCCGCACATGCCGACCTACGGCCCCAACTTCGAGACCGCCATTCCCAAGGATGACGAGTTCTGGGCCGACAACCTCGATGAGCTGAGCCAGCGCTTCAACGCCTGGCTGGCACGCTGATTCCGCACTGACCCGATGGCCCCGGTGGCGCACGACCGCGCGCCGGGGCCTTTTTGATCATGCCTGATCGCCCGGCAGTTCGTGCTCGTCCCCGCCTTCACGTGCGGGAATCGGCTGACGGCTCAGGCATCCTCGGATAGCCGATCAAGGAGTGCAGGATGAGCGATTCCTCCGCCCCGGCCACGTCCGGAAGCGCAGAACATGACCCCAATGGAGCCCCCGGCGCGGCACTGACCACCGCCGACGGCGTGCCCCTGAAACAGAGTCTCAATCGTGCCATCCGCCGCAGCCGTCTCAAGGCGTTGCTGCTGGTGGCACCGCTGTTGATCTTCATCGGGCTGGCCTTCGTCATGCCCATCTTCGACATGCTGTCGCGCAGTGTCGACAACCCGGAAGTCTCCACCTATCTGCCGCGCACCAGTGAGGCGCTGGTTGACTGGGACGGCGAGGGATTGCCGGATGAGGCTACCTACGCCGCGCTGGCAGATGACCTTGCCGCGGGCCTCAAGGCGCGCAATCTCGGGCGTGTCGCCTCACGTCTCAACTATGAAATGTCGGGCATGCGCTCACTGTTCATGAAGAGTGCACGCAAGGCCGCTCGCATGGAGGCCCCTTACAAAGCGGCATTGATCGAGGCCGATGAGGACTGGCAGGACCCGGACATCTGGCGCTTGATCAAGCGCGAGTCCACGCCTTACACGGCTTCCTACTATCTGGCGGCGGTGGATCGTCAGTTCTCTCCCACTGGCGAGATCGTCGAGAAGCCGGAATATCTGCAGATCCATGTCTCGCTGTTCATCCGCACCTTCTGGATGAGCGCCGCGATCACCGGGCTATGTCTGTTGCTGGCCTATCCGGTGGCCTGGCTGCTGGCGACCCTGCCTGCCGGGCGCGGCAATCTGCTGATGATTCTGGTGTTGCTGCCGTTCTGGACTTCGCTTCTGGTCCGCACCACGACATGGATCGCGATCCTGCAGCAGCAGGGGGTGCTCAACGACATGCTGGTGGGCGTCGGGATACTCGCCGAGGAGGCGCGCATCCAGATGATCTACAACAAGACCGGCACCATCATCGCGATGACCCACATCCTGCTGCCCTTCATGATCCTGCCGCTGTACTCGGTGATGAAGACCATTCCGCCCAGCTACATGCACGCGGCGCGCTCGCTGGGTGCCGGGCCGATCACCGCCTTCCGACGCGTCTACTTCCCGCAGACCCTGCCGGGTATCGGAGCAGGCTCGATTCTGGTCTTCATCCTCTCCATCGGCTACTACATCACGCCGGCACTGGTGGGCGGGCAGTCGGGCCGCTTCATCACCAACTTCATCGCCTATCACATGCAGACCTCGCTCAACTGGGGACTGGCAGCGGCCATTGGCTCGATCCTGCTGGTCGTGGTGATCCTCTTCTATCTCGTCTACAACCGCCTGATCGGTGTCGACAAGGTCAAACTGGGGTGACAGATGGCCATACCTTCCTATGCAACACGTGGTGAGCGGATCTGGCATTGGGTGTTCTGCGCACTCTGTGCGCTGATCTTCCTGTTCCTGATCGGGCCGATCCTGGTGATCATTCCGCTCTCGTTCAATGCCGAACCCTACTTCACCTTCTCGGAGAAGATGCTGTCGCTGGACCCGGAGGGTTACTCGCTGCGCTGGTATCAGGAGTTCTTCACGTCGGATGAGTGGATGCGCTCGATCAAGAACAGCATCTTCGTCGCGGTATGTGCGACGGTGCTGGCCACGGTACTGGGCACGCTTGCCGCGCTTGGGCTTTCGAGTCGCTTCATGCCGTTTCGCAACACCATCATGGCGATCCTGATCTCGCCGATGATCGTGCCATTGATCATCAGTGCCGCGGCGATGTTCTTCTTCTTCTCGAAGCTGGGGCTGACGCAGACCTATCTGGGCGTGATTCTGGCGCACACCGCGCTAGGCATTCCCTTCGTGGTGATCACGGTGACGGCGACGCTCTCCGGATTCGATCACTCTCTGACGCGTGCGGCGCACTCGCTGGGGGCAAGTCCGAGTCGCACCTTCTTCCGCATCATCCTGCCGCTGGTGACGCCGGGCGTGGTGTCCGGTGCGCTGTTCGCCTTCATCACCTCGTTCGATGAAGTCGTGGTGGTGCTGTTCATCGCCGGGCCGGCGCAGACCACCATACCGATCCAGATGTGGTCCGGTATCCGCGAGGAGATCAGTCCGACGATTCTGGCGGTGGCCACGCTGCTGGTGCTGGTCTCGATCCTGCTGCTGACGACACTGGAGCTGATTCGCCGTCGCAATGAGCGCCTGCGCGGCCTGACGCCGAGCTGACTCCCTGTCCTTGAGTGCTGAGTGTTAGGTGCTTGGTAGCGGTAAGAAATGTGAGTCGTGTGAAACGCCCGTGCCCCCGCAGAGTCTGTCTGCGGGGGCACGGGCGTTTCAGGGCCGGGGCTTGAGGAGAAGCCTGCTGCGTCAGGCCGCGCCGAGTCGCTTGTAGAGCGTGGTGCGACTGATGCCCAGCTCCCGAGCGAGACGCGAGACGTTGCCGCCCAGCGCGTCCAGCGCGCTCTGCAGCTCCTCGGCACTGGAGAGGTCATGCAGCGGGGGCAGGGGAGGCTTCTCGGGCGGCAGCATGGCGCAATGTTGTGCATGCGATGCGCTGCTGAATTCGCCCGACAGCATCACGTGGCACGCTTCAAGAGACGGCCCATCGCACAGCGCCAGTGCCAGACGCAACACATTGTCCAGCTCACGCACGTTGCCCGGCCAATCATGCTGCATGAGACGGTTCAGGAAATCAGGGGTGATGCGTGGCAGCTCGCGTTGCTGCTCCCGGCACAGCCGTGTCAGCAGGGCATGGCTCAATCCAGCCATGTCCTGGCGATCGCGCAGTGGCGGCAGGGCGATGCTGGCGCCACACAGTCGGTAGTAGAGGTCCGCCCGGAAGTGACCTGCCTTGACCAGCTCGCTGAGAGGCTGATGGGTGGCGGCCACCAGTTCGAAGTCGACCCGCTGCGGCTTGCCGCCGCCCAGCGGGGTGACTTCACGCTCCTGCAGCACGCGCAGCAGACGCGCCTGGACATGCAGTGGCATGTCGCCGATCTCATCCAGAAACAGGCGTCCGCCATTGGCCTCGATCAGTCGGCCCTCGCGCCCCGCAGGGTCGGCACCGGTAAAGGCGCCGCGCCGATACCCGAACAGCTCAGCCTCGACCAGCTCATCGGGCAATGCCGCGCAATTGATGGCGACCAGTGGCTGATGGGCGCGATGACTGGCCTGATGCAGCGCCTTGACCACCTCTTCCTTGCCGACACCTGTCTCGCCCTGCAGCAGCAGTGGCAGGCGAGCGTTCACCAGCCGCACCAGCAGTTCGCAGACTCGGGCCCAGCCGGCATCGCCATGATGCAGGCGCGCAAGGCTCGGATGGCAGGCAGCGGCCTGAGTGGCCAGCGGGCCTGTTCGCTCATCGGTGGGGTGAGTGGCTGGCGCGCGTGCCTGAATGCGTGGCCTGGGCAGGACACCGCACAAGGCGTAGCCCGTGAAATGCGGGTGTTGCGAGAGCGTCAGGCACTCCGCGTCATCAAGCTGGGCCAGCGGTGCCCAGTCCAGCTGCCAGCGAGACAGGGGCTGGCCCAGCAGCAGGTGGATGTCATCGCGGGTGGCGCAGCTGTCGCTGTCCACTGCATTGGCCGCGCTGTTCGATGCATTGGCTGCGCTGTGAGATGCGTTGTCTGCGCTGTCGGAGGCGGGCGTGAGTTCAAGGTGAGCCGCCAGCAGCTGCAGTCCCCGGCGACTGGCAGCCGCGACCTGACCTTGCGTCGTGATGGCCAGCAGGGCGGCGCTGGGCGAATCCAGCTGCGAGCGGTTGAGATGCAGGCGCAACAGGTGATGGTCGTGCCCGTGGGCCTCGCTCAGACGGCGTTGCTCGATGTCATCCGCCAGTACCCCGAGCATGCCGAGGCTGTACTGGCGGACACGGTAGGGGTCGCAGATCAGCCCCAGGCAGCCCTCGCAGGCACCGGGTGTCAGCCCGCGGTGGCTGCTCCAGCTGGCGGGCGCCAGCAGGGCGGCACTGGCACTGGCCAGCCCCTTGAGGCACTCGGCGTCATGCGCCTCGAGCGCGATGCGCGCCAGACGATTGGCACGCGGTGCATTCAGGGTCTCGGCGATGGCGTTGTGACCCAGCGACTCCTCACGCCAGCGCGCGCCGGGGTGCAGCAGGGTGGCGTCATTGCCCAGCAGCTGGTGATGGCCGTAGCTTGCCAGCACCACGCCGTCGCGGTCGGTCAGTACCAGACACGCCTGCCAGTGATCGAGCAGGTTAAGGGTATGACCGGCCACCGCTGACGCCACCGTCGCCATCAGGCTGGCGGCCTGACGCTGACGCCAGACGAGCTCTTCCGGCGGACACACCAGTGAGGAATGCTGAAGTGCCACGGGAGCAGCGGCGGGATGGGGCGTGGAGTGAGCTGGGGTGGCGGCGGTGTGGTTATCGACGTGGTTATCGACGTGGTTATCGACGTGGCTGGCGGAATGATGGCGTGCTGTCATGAGACATCCCTTGTGCGGCGGGCCTTTCAGGCCTCTGTTGTTATTGATGCTGTTATCGGTGCTGTTATCGGTGCTGTCATCGATGCTGTTTTCGGTCTTGGGGAGTGTTCACGGCAATGTTCACTTGTGCGTGGCGAGTGTTCAGTTCCGAGGACTCCAGTGTTCAGACACTGTTCATCAGAGTAGCGGCAGACGGGGTGGTTGACGGGCTAGACCATGGTCTGCCCCTGCCTTGGTCGCATCTGGCAAGTGACTGAATGATCAACGAAAGAGGGCGATCTGGCGGTATCCGATGGCTGGCAGAGGGTGTCGGTGGGCACGGGATTGCGCGCGGCTGGCACAGGGTTCGCTAGATGAGAGTCACCAGGTGGGTATGAACACTCGGCAGTGGTTGGCCGTGTCCCTGCCCCGATGACTTTCACCAGACGAGACAGCGCCATGTCCTTGAGCCTTGAGGCGGTCACCCGCCGGGTTGGCCGCGAGACCCATATCGACAGGGTGGACCTGACCTTCGAGCCCGGCTCCTTCAATGTGCTGCTGGGACGCACCTTGTCCGGCAAGACCTCACTGATGCGCCTGATGGCAGGCCTCGATGTGCCCAGTGATGGGCGAATCGTGATGAACGGCGAGGACGTGACCGGCCGCCCGGTGCGCGAGCGCAATATCTCGATGGTCTATCAGCAGTTCATCAACTACCCGAGTCTGAGCGTCTACGACAACATCGCCTCGCCGCTGAAGCTGGCGCGCATGGCGCCGGAGGAAATCCGTCGCCGCGTGCACGAGATCGCCGAGATGCTGCATATCGAGCAGTTCCTCGCGCGTCAGCCGGCGGAGCTCTCCGGCGGTCAGCAGCAGCGTACGGCCATGGCGCGGGCGCTGGTCAAGGATGCCGACCTGGTGCTGTTCGATGAGCCGCTGGTCAATCTTGATTACAAGCTGCGCGAAGAGCTGCGCCACGAGATGCGCAGCCTGTTCGCGACCCGCAACACCATCGCCGTCTACGCCACCACCGAACCCGGTGAGGCGCTGGCGCTCGGTGGCACCACTACCCTGATGCATGAAGGGCGGGTGCTGCAGTCCGGGCCTACCGAGGCCGTCTACCATCATCCGGTGAGTGTCGAGGCGGCGAAGCTCTACTCCGAGCCGCAGATCAATCTGTTCGAGGCCGAGGTGCGTGGTCGTGAACTGGCGTTCTCCGGTGCCGCCAGTGCCGGCGAGCAGGGCAGCCGGTTCGTGCTGCCCACACCACTGGTGGGGCTCGAGAGCGGGGCCTATCGCTTCGGTATCCGTCCCAGTCATCTGGGGTTGGCGCCGCTGGCCGACGATGATCTCGAGTTCGCCGTCACGGTGGATATCGCCGAGATCTCCGGCTCCGAGACCTTCCTGCATGTCAGCAATGCCGACCACTCGCTGGTGCTGCATCTGTCCGGCATCCACGACTTCGCCGTGGACGATGCCATTCGTGTCTATGCCCCCGCCCACAAGCTGTTCGTCTTTGCGGATGACAAGGGCCGCGCTGGCGGTGAAGTGGCAGGCCCGAGCGGCGACGGGGCACTGATCCGCTCGCCCGAGCGACCCACCACGACTGGCGGAGGGCTGGCCTGATGGCGGAAATACACCTCAATGATCTGGCGCACAGCTACCTGGCGGCGCCTGCGGCTGACAGTGACTACGCCATCCGGCGCATGAACCATGTCTGGCAGCAGGGCGGTGCCTATGCGCTGCTCGGCCCGTCGGGCTGTGGCAAGAGCACGCTGCTCAACATCATCTCCGGGCTGCTGGCCCCCTCCGAGGGCGAGGTGCGCTTCGATGATCGCGTGGTCAATCGGCTGCCGCCGGAAGAGCGCAACATCGCTCAGGTGTTCCAGTTCCCGGTGGTCTACGACACCATGACCGTCTTCGACAATCTGGCCTTCCCGCTGCGCAATCAGCGCCAGCCGGAGCACAAGGTGCAGTCTCGGGTACGTGAGATCGCCCAGGTGCTGGAGCTGGAAGACCTGCTGACGCGGCGTGCCAGCAACCTGACGGCCGACGAGAAGCAGAAGGTCTCGATGGGCCGCGGGCTGGTCCGCGATGACGTGGCCGCCATCCTGTTCGATGAACCGCTGACGGTCATCGACCCCCACCTCAAGTGGAAGCTGCGGCGCAAGCTCAAGCAGATCCATGAGCAGTTCAACATCACCATGGTCTACGTCACCCATGACCAGCTGGAGGCCTCGACCTTCGCCGACAAGATTGCGGTGATGTATGAAGGCCGCATCGTGCAGTTCGGTACCCCGCGCGAGCTGTTCGAGGACCCCGCTCACACCTTCGTGGGCTACTTCATCGGTTCGCCGGGCATGAACCTGGCCAGCATCACGCTGGAATCAGAGGGCGTGCGACTCGGGACGGGAGAGGATGCGCCCTTGCTGCACCTTCCACGGGCGCTGCTGGCGACGCTTGAAGAGCGCAAGGGCGAGCTGAAGCTGGGCATTCGCCCCGAATTCGTCGAGCTCGAGGCCAGCGACAGCTCACCCGCTGCGGCGGTTTCCGACACCCGCGAGCATTGGCTCAGTGGTCAGGTCACGCTGGTGCAGGATCTTGGCACCTACAAGGTAGTGGATCTCGACATCGGCGGTGGCTGCATCTTCAAGGCACGTATCGAGGAAGATGCGCCTATCCCTGCCGGGCGTGTGCGGCTGCGGCTACCGGCCCGCTGGCAGCGCTTCTATCTCGATGAGCATCTGCTGGACCTGTCACAGGCCGGCGCGCCCGACAGCGGCGAGGCGGACAGCTTTGCCAGAGGGGAAAGTGGAGAGCAGCCGGGAGGAAACGCCTGATGCAACGCACACACAACAATCGCGCCTGGTGGCTGGTGCTGCCGGTGGTCATCGTGGTGGCGTTCTCGGCCATCATCCCGATGATGACGGTGGTCAACTACTCGGTGCAGGACATCTTCGATCCCTCCACACGCTTCTTCGTGGGAACCGAATGGTATCGCGAGATCCTGCGCGACGAGCGCCTGCACGACTCGCTGGTTCGCCAGTTCGTCTATTCCTTCGCGGTACTCGCCATCGAGATTCCGCTGGGGATCGCCGTGGCGCTCTCGATGCCGCGCAAGGGCTTCATGGTCTCGCTGTGCATGATCCTGCTGGCCCTGCCGCTGCTGATTCCCTGGAACGTGGTCGGCACCATCTGGCAGATCATCGGGCGTGAGGATATCGGGCTCTATGGCTGGGCGCTGGGGCAACTGGGCATCGATTACAACTACGCCTCCAATCCGGCCGACGCCTGGGTGACGGTGCTGGTGATGGATGTCTGGCACTGGACGTCGCTGGTGGCACTGCTGTGCTACTCGGGGCTGCGCGCCATTCCCGATGTCTACTATCAGGCCGCGCGCATCGACCGTGCCTCACCCTGGGCCGTGTTCCGCTACATCCAGCTGCCCAAGCTCAAGAGCGTGCTGCTGATCGGCATCATGCTGCGCTTCATGGACAGCTTCATGATCTACACCGAGCCCTTCGTGCTCACCGGTGGCGGGCCGGGTACCACCACGACCTTCCTGTCCCAGACCTTGACCCAGATGGCGATCGGCCAGTTCGATCTCGGACGCGCCGCTGCCTTCTCGCTGATCTACTTCCTCATCATCCTGCTGGTCTCGTGGCTGTTCTATACCGCCATGACCCACCAGGACAGTGACGACGCCTGAGGAGACGAGTGATGAAAACACGCAAGCGTCTGGTAATGACGATCTACCTGCTGTTTCTGCTGGTGCCGATCTACTGGCTGTTGATCATGTCGTTCAAGTCGAATCAGGAGATTCTCGGCGGCCTGACCCTGTGGCCCGAGAACTTCACCTTCGACAACTATCGGGTGATCTTCACCGACCCCAGCTGGTACATGGGCTATGTAAACTCGATGAGCTATGTGGTGCTCAACATGGCCATCTCGCTGACGGTGGCACTGCCGGCGGCCTATGCCTTCTCGCGCTATCGCTTCCTGGGTGACAAGCATCTTTTCTTCTGGCTCTTGACCAATCGCATGGCACCGCCGGCGGTCTTCCTGCTGCCGTTCTTCCAGCTCTACTCCTCGGTGGGACTGTTCGATACTCCGCTGGCGGTGGCACTCGCGCACTGTCTGTTCAACGTGCCGCTGGCGGTCTGGATTCTGGAAGGCTTCATGTCCGGCGTGCCCAAGGAGATCGATGAGACGGCCTATATCGATGGCTACAGTTTTCCGCGCTTCTTCCTGACGCTGTTCATTCCGATGATTCGCCCGGGCATCGGGGTGACCGCCTTCTTCTGCTTCATGTTCTCGTGGGTGGAGCTGTTGCTGGCGCGAACCCTGACCTCGACGGAGGCGAAGCCGATCGCGGCGGTGATGACGCGAACGGTCTCGGCCTCGGGCATCGACTGGGGCGTGCTGGCCGCCGCCGGCGCCCTGACGCTGATTCCCGGCATTCTGGTGATCTACTTCGTGCGCAATCACGTCGCCAAGGGCTTCGCCCTGGGTCGGGTGTGAGCGGCGGCCAGACGAGCGCCGCTGTCATTGCCGCCAGCGAGTCGCTGCTGACGGCCTACAAGAGGACATGATGATGGAATGGATGGCCTGGACACTGCCCACGTCACTCTTCTTTGCCGGTATCGGCACCCTGCTGCTGGGCATGACCGCCTGGCAGTTCGTGACCCCGACGCTGAGTCGCCAGGGCTTTCTGCCCATCGCGACCACGCGTGGCGACAGACTGTTCATCGGCCTGCTCTCCAGCGGCTGGCTGCATCTGCTGTGGCTGGGCTTCACTGATCAGGTGCTGTGGATGATCAGCATCGTCTGTGTCGTCTGGATGCTGGTGTTGATGAAGTGGGGATGAGGTGAGGGTGAAGTGAGGGGGGATGAGAAGAAACGAGAGGTGAAGAAACGAGAAGTGAAGTGAGATGTCGGGAATGGGTGTGAGCGTTGACGACGGGCAGCGTCGCCCGTTGGCAACAGGGAACCCGAGGTGCTGACAGGAGTCCCAAGCGGTTCTGACTGGCCAAGCCAGTGTCATCTGTCATCGCTCTGGAACCCTGCTGCATGTCGTCTACCGAATCCTCGCGTCATTCGTCTACCACTGACTCTGTTTCTTCCGGCAGGAAAAGCCGTCGTGTCATTCGTGCCGGGCTGACAGGACTGGGCCTCGTCTGTGTCGTTGCCATCGGCTGGTGGGTCACGACTCCCGTGTCGGTGGAGGATCAGCAGGGCGGAGCTGGCGAGGGCCATTCTTCAGAGGGCCATACTGCAAGTGGCGGGCAGCAGGACAAAGGGCAACCCCCCTTGTGGCAGGCGTATCAGCGAGTGTGGCAGGCCAATCAGGCGCTGCCGGCAGACAAGCGCGAGCCGCTGCCCTTGCCGGACTTCTCGCAAGCTGGCTATCACCAGGGAGGAGAACCCCCGGCGGCGTTGGCGACGGGAGCCAATGCACAAGAGGCGCGGAAGCGGGAATCAGAGTCTCGCAGCGTCAGGCGCTTCGATGTCACGGATTATGGCGCTGATGGCACGGACGACGTGAGTGACCGAGAGGCGGTACTGCGCGCCCATGCCGCGATGCGTCGTTGGCAGCAGCAGGGCGAGCATGATGCGGACAGCCCTCAGCGGCACGGGGTGCTCTATTTTCCTGCCGGTGACTATGTGTTGTTCGGCCCCGCGGAGCGCGACTGGTTCTATGCACGGATGATCGCGCTCAAGGCGGCAGTCCCGGATGAGGCGCGCCAGCAGACGCTGCGCGAGGCATTGCTCAAGATGCAGGGGCTGAGCCTGGCCGGCAGTCATTGGACACTGGCGGGAGACGGAAGCGACAGGACCCGTCTCAAGCAGACCCGACCGATGCTGCCGTTGCACGCCAGCTGGTACTGGAGCACGCCCTGGTTGCTGCATCTTGGCAATCTGGAGGAAGGCAGGACGCTGGCCGAGGGCGGGAGTCAGGAAGCCTGGCAGCCGATCGCCGCGACGGCTCGCGTGCAGCCTGCCGATACGCAGGACACGGTGACACTGGCGGGCGTGGCACAGGCGTCATCGCTCAAGGCGGGGGATGAGGTATTGCTGGAGAGCATCGACAAGCGCCCGCAAGCGGTAGCACGTGCTCTGGCACCCTATCAGATGGAAAAGGAGGCCAGAACCGGCAAGTCGCGCTGGCTGATCGAGCGGGATGGGGTGGTCAAGCGCGCTCGCTACCGTGTGCTGGCACGAGAAGGCAATCGGCTGACGCTGTCGTTGCCCGTGGTGCACGAGCGCTTCCCCGGTGAGCAGTGGCGTATCGCGCGCATCCACCCGGCGCATGAGGTCGGGGTCGAAGGCATCACGCTCAAGGGCAACTGGCGAGGGCATTTCAAGCATCACCGCAGCGCCGAGGACGACAGCGGCTTCGGCCTGCTGGATCTCGATGGCATCACCGATGGCTGGGTGCGTGATGTCCGGCTCGACAGTTTCAATCAGGGAGTGAAGGTGCGCCACAGCTCCCAGGTGACGCTCGAGGACGTGAGGATGACCGGCAAGCCGGGGCATATCGCGATGACGATCAGTGACAGCAATCAGGTGCTGGCAAGGCAGGTGGTCGACCAAAGTCATGCCTGGCATGCGCCCGGCGTGGCCCGCTACGCGACCCATAACGTCTACCTTGAACTGGAGCATGGCGGTGACAGTGGGATCGAACTGCATGGTCAGCAGCCGCGGGACAATCTCTTCGACCGCAAGCGAGGCGGCCATGTACGTGACCGCTGGGGCGCCAGTGTCGGCCATCAGCCCAATCATCTGCGCGGGCTGGTGCTGTGGAATCCGGTCAATACCGGCAAGCCGCACGATGCCTGGCCCTTCATGCGCGCCGACTCACACTTCGGCAAGGTGATCATGCCGACGGTAGTGGGCGCCACCGGCCGCGCGCTGGGCATCGCCAGTCGCCATGATTACGAGCGGGTGATGAACGCCAAGGGCGTGACGGACTACCCGCAGCTTGAGGCGCTGGACAAGCTGCAGGCGCGAGTGGAATCCCCCGGCGAGGCCGTTGAGCCAGCTTCGCTCTATCGTGCTCAACGCGCGCTGCTTCGCGAGACGCACCCGTGACCCGGAAAGCTTGAATCCGTCGGGCATCTGGCAGACGGACTGACAGTCAGATGCCCGGCCAGCCGAGCAGCAACGCAGCAAAGGCAAGACAGCGTACCCGGAACGACAGGAGGACAAGCAGTACCGGCAGGAGACACGCGCGGCATATCGCGCCGCGCGACACGTGATTGACGGAAGTGGTTGTTGGACGACGCGACACAACAATAACGCCAATGAAGGGACATCCCATGAGTCAGCACATCATTCGACCCGCACGCCTGCGTTACGCCATCGCCTTCGCCACGGCGGCGGGGCTCGCAGGTCTTTCCAGTCAGGCCATGGCCGATCAGTATCAGGATGCGGCAAGGAAGTGGATCGACCAGGAATTCTCACCCTCCACGCTGAGCAAGGACGAGCAGATGTCCGAGCTCGAGTGGTTCATCAAGGCCGCCGAGCCGCTGCGCGGCATGGAAATCAAGGTGGCCTCGGAAACCCTGACCACCCATGAATACGAGTCCAAGGTGCTGGCCAAGGCCTTCAGCGAGATCACCGGCATCAAGCTGACCCACGACTTGATCCAGGAAGGCGACGTCATCGAGAAACTGCAGACCCAGATGCAGTCCGGGCGCAACATCTACGATGGCTACGTCAATGACTCCGACCTGATCGGCACGCACTTCCGCTATGGCAAGGTCGTGCCGATCAGCGACATGATGGAAGGCGACGGCAAGGCCTTCACCTCGCCGACCCTGGATCTGGATGACTTCATCGGGCTGGATTTCACCACCGGCCCGGATGACAAGCTGTATCAGCTGCCGGACCAGCAGTTCGCCAACCTGTACTGGTTCCGCGCCGACTGGTTCGAGCGTGAAGACTTGAAGAAGCAGTTCAAGGACAAGTACGGCTACGAGCTGGGCGTACCGGTCAACTGGTCAGCCTATGAAGACATCGCCGACTTCTTCACCAATGACGTCAAGGAAATCGACGGCAAGCGGGTCTATGGCCACATGGATTACGGCAAGAAGGACCCGTCACTTGGCTGGCGCTTCACCGATGCCTGGTTCTCCATGGCGGGTGCCGGCGACAAGGGCTTGCCCAACGGCCTGCCGGTGGATGAGTGGGGCATTCGTGTCGAGGAATGTCAGCCGGTGGGCTCCTCGGTGACGCGTGGCGGCGCGGCCAATGGCCCGGCGGCCGTCTATGCCACCACCAAGTATGTCGACTGGTTGGGCAAGTACGCACCGCCGGAAGCTCAGGGCATGACCTTCTCCGAGTCCGGCCCGGTGCCGTCCCAGGGCAACATCGCCCAGCAGATCTTCTGGTACACCGCCTTCACGGCTGACATGACACGGGATGGCCTGCCGGTGGTCAACGACGACGGCACGCCCAAGTGGCGCATGGCGCCGTCACCGCATGGCCCGTACTGGGAAGAGGGCATGAAGCTTGGCTATCAGGACGTGGGTGCCTGGACCTTCTTCGACTCCACGCCGGAGAAGAATCGTCACGCCGCATGGCTTTATGCGCAGTTCGTGACCGCCAAGACCGTCTCGCTCAAGAAGACCCTGGAAGGCCTGACGCCGATCCGCGAGTCGGATATCCAGTCCCAGGCGATGACCGATGCCGCGCCGAAGCTGGGCGGTCTGGTCGAGTTCTATCGCAGCCCGGCACGGGTGCAGTGGTCGCCGACCGGCACCAACGTGCCGGATTATCCGAAACTGGCCCAGCTGTGGTGGCAGTACATCTCCCAGGCCGCCAGTGGTGAAGCCACGCCGCAGGAAGCGCTTGATGGCCTGGCCAAGGCGCAGGACCGCATTCTCGAGCGTCTCGAGCGCGCCAAGGTGATGGACAACTGTGGGCCGAAGCTCAACGAGGAACGTGATGCGGAGTACTGGTTCGCCCAGCCGGGTGCGCCGAAGGCCAAGCTGGACAACGAGAAGCCCAAGGGCGAGACCATCGCCTATGACGAGCTGCTCAAGAGCTGGAAGGAGTGATCTCGGCTGGCGCGTCATTGCGCCACTGAGCAGGCTCCTGAATGACCGCTGCAACGACAACGCCCCTGCCGGTTACCCGGCAGGGGCGTTTTTTTGCCAGAGCGATCAGCGACAGCGTTTCATCACTGCCTCATTGCTGGCTCTCAATCGAGACTCTCAATCGAAACTCTCAATCACGGTAGAGGTCGATGCTTGGGCAGGAGCAGATCAACTGGCGATCGCCATGCACGTTGTCGACCCGGTTGACGGCCGGCCACTGCTTGGCCGCCTTGACGTGCTCGCTGGGGAAGGCACCGATCTCGCGGGAATACCCACGATCCCATTCGGCGTCCATCAGGTCCGCCTGGGTGTGCGGCGCGTGCACCAGCGGGTTGTCTTCCAGGGTCCACTCGCCTTGCTCGACACGGGCGATTTCGGCGCGAATCGCGATCATCGCCTCACAGAAACGGTCGATCTCGTAGAGCGACTCGGACTCGGTGGGCTCGACCATCAGCGTGCCCGCCACCGGGAACGACATGGTCGGGGCGTGGAAGCCGTAGTCGATCAGGCGCTTGGCGATGTCTTCCTCGCTGATGCCGGAAGCGGCCTTCAGCGGGCGGATATCGATGATGCACTCATGCGCCACGGTGCCGTTCTTGCCGCGATAGAGCACCGGATAGTGCCCATCGAGACGCGTGGCGATGTAGTTGGCGTTGAGGATCGCAAGCTCGGTGGCCTCACGCAGCCCCTGCGCACCCATCATCTTGATGTAGGCCCAGGAGATCGGCAGGATCGCCGCGGAACCGAAGGCGGCGGCCGAGACGGCGGTGCATTCCGGCTTCACGCCTTCCAGCGGGGTGACCACGTGGTTGGAGACGAAGGGTGCCAGGTGTGACTTGACGCCGATGGGGCCCATGCCCGGACCGCCGCCACCGTGGGGAATGCAGAAGGTCTTGTGCAGGTTGAGGTGCGAGACATCGCCGCCGAAGTCACCCGGACGGCAGATGCCGACCTGGGCGTTCATGTTGGCGCCGTCGATGTAGACCTGACCGCCGTGATCGTGGACGACCTGACAGGCCTCGCGCACGGTTTCCTCGAACACGCCGTGGGTGGACGGGTAGGTGATCATGATCGCGGACAGCTTGTCGCTGTGCTGCTCGGCCTTGGCGCGTAGATCATTGATGTCGATGTTGCCGCTGGCATCACACTCGACCACCACCACCTTCATGGCGGCCATCGCAGCGGAGGCCGGATTGGTGCCGTGGGCGGAGCTGGGAATCAGGCAGATGTCGCGCGCACCTTCACCGATGGACGCCTGGTAGCGACGGATCGCGACCAGTCCCGCATATTCCCCCTGAGCGCCGGAGTTCGGCTGCATGGAGATGGCGTCGTAGCCGGTGATCTCGACCAGGAAGGCCGACAGCTCATCGATCATCTGCTTGTAGCCGACCACCTGATCCGAGGGTGCGAAGGGGTGGACGTTGGCGAATTCGGGCCAGGTGACCGGAATCATCTCGGTGGTGGCGTTGAGTTTCATGGTGCAGCTGCCCAGCGGAATCATCGCGTGGGTCAGCGACAGGTCCTTGTTCTCCAGGCGCTTCAGGTAGCGCAGCATCTCGGTTTCCGAGTGATAGCGGCTGAAGGTCGGGTGAGTCAGGAAGTCGCTGTCACGCTGACAGGCCGCCGGAATCGCGCTTGCGCCCTTGGCCATCAGGTCCTGGTCCAGCGCGGCGACGGACAGGCCGTGCTCCTCGCCGAGCAGCACGTCGAACAGCACGCCGACGTCAGCGGCGGTGGTGGTCTCGTCGAGGTTGATGGTGATGCGGCCATCGCCGTGGTGGCGCAGGTTGATCTCGTGGGTCAGCTCGCGACCATGGATCTTGCCGGCATCCACGCCGGTGACGGTGATGGCATCGAACCAGCTGTCGTGGGCCAGTGTCATGCCGCAGCGCGTGACGCCCTCGGCGAGAATGCTGGTCAGGCGATGCACCCGGGTGGCGATGCGCTTGAGGCCTTCGGCGCCGTGATAGACGGCGTAGAAGCCGGCGATGTTGGCCAGCAGTGCCTGAGCGGTACAGATGTTGGAGGTCGCCTTCTCGCGGCGGATGTGCTGCTCGCGGGTCTGCATCGCCATGCGCAGCGCCGGATTGCCGCGCGAGTCCTTGGAGACCCCGATGATGCGGCCCGGAATCGAGCGCTTGAGCTTGTCGGTGGTGGCGAAGAAGGCGGCGTGCGGGCCGCCGAAGCCCATCGGCACGCCGAAGCGCTGGGAGGTGCCGACGACGATGTCGGCGCCGAGGCTGCCCGGCGACTTGAGCAGCACGAGGCTCAGCAGGTCGGCGGCCACCACGGTCATCGCGCCATTGGCGCGTGCCGCGTCCAGCAGCGGTGCGAGATCGCGTACCTGACCGGTATTGCCCGGATACTGGAACAGGGCGCCGAAGATGTCGTGCTCACCGACCTTCTCGGCAGCATCGATGACCAGCTCGAAGCCGAAGTAATCGGCACGCGTGCGCATGACGTCCAGCGTCTGGGGCAGGACATCGTCGGCGATGAAGAAGCGATTGCTCTTGTTCTTCTTGTTGCCACGCTGACACAGCGCCATGGCTTCGGCCGCGGCGGTGGCCTCATCCAGCAGGCTGGCATTGGCCAGTTCCATGCCGGTCAGGTCCATCACCGCCTGCTGGAAGTTGAGCAGCCCTTCCAGACGGCCCTGGGCGATTTCCGGCTGGTACGGCGTATACGCGGTATACCAGCCCGGATTCTCCAGCACGTTGCGCTGGATGACCGCCGGCAGGTGGGTGTTGTGATATCCCTGGCCGATATAGGTCTTGAATACCTTGTTCTGACGCGCCAGGCGCTTGAGATAGTCCAGTGCCTCGGATTCCGTGCGCGGCCCTTCGAGGTCCAGCTCGCGTCCCAGACGAATGGCCGCCGGCACGGTGCGGTCAATCAGCGTCTCGATGCTGTCTTCACCCAGTGTCGCCAGCATGCGCGTGACATTGGCGGCAGTCGGGCCATTGTGACGGGAAATGAAATCATCGTGCCCGGCTAGCTGGGCCAGGGTAAGCGTCTCGTGAGCCATGCAAGGAATCCTGTGCTGCAACGGGAACTGCAAGTGACAGTCCGGGGGAGGAACATCGCCTTGCCGGCGCAGGAGGGCGGGCAGGGCGTCGGGAATCGTGAAGCCTCGGCTGGGGGGCGCCGAGCCAGCGTACTACCGGGTGAGACGGGCAAGCGGCCTCCAGCCATGTGACAGCGCTGTCTCGGACAGCGGCTGGAGGCCAACCGTGATCAGGCTTCGCTTTCCACCAGCTGGGTGTAGGCGTCCGCGTCGAGCAGCTTTTCCAGCTCGGCGCTGTCAGCGACCTTCATCTTCAGAATCCAGGCATCGTCATAGGGGCTTTCGTTGACGGATTCCGGCGCGTCTTCGAGGCTCTCGTTGACGGCGATGACTTCGCCGGCCAGCGGCGCGTACAGATCAGAGGCCGCCTTGACGGACTCGATGACACCGAACTCTTCTTCCAGCGCCAGTTCGCGACCGATTTCCGGCAATTCGACGAAGACGACGTCGCCCAGCGCTTCCTGAGCGTGGTCGGTGATGCCGATGGTCACGGTACCGTCACCGTTGTCCTGAACCCACTCGTGACTCTCGGTGTACTTAAGCGTGGCAGGAATGTTGCTCATGAGTGTTTTCCTATGTGAAAAGATTTTCTGATTCAGGGAATCGTTGCGCCATTATGCACGAAGGTCTCGACACGTGGCAGTAGCTGAGCGCGGCGTGCCTCTACGACTTTTGGCGAGTGGCAAGCGAGTTGCCCTCTTCATCGTGGTCCGTCGTGCTCCGGGCGTCCAGTGTCTCGCATTGCCACGCCCGGTCTAACTGCGCCATGGCGCGAAGGTATCAGCGCACAAGGCCCATGAGTGCAGGGTGCAGACCGTTTTTTCTCCGCTGGAAGTCAGTTCTCCAGGTCCTCATTCTCTGACGGGAGGTGGGTTTCCAGCGAGAATCTGATGCCACTTGCCTGCGCTTGCGAGCCCTGTTGAGTCGAGGTAGAGTGTCGCCTGTTTCGTATTGGAAACTTGTTTCCCATGTTGTGTCCAGATTCACGTGCTGTCAATGGTGTCGCAGGCAGCGACACCCACATTCGCTGAGAGAAGCTCCTTCACGCTCTGATGATCAGGCGTGTCCTGATGGCAGGCATCCCCGAGCGCCGGCGGAGCGTGCCTGTCGTCACGGGACTGCCCGCGAGAGGTGTGTGGGAAGACGCGGGAGAAGCTCAGGTTGCCGGCACAAGGGAAAGAGATATCCACTGAGTGACGCCCATCAACGGGCTGAATCCCTCAGGCGATTGACACATTTTCATGATTTTTGCGTGACGTTTTGCTCACATTCCAGCGTAAAGCCCTGTTGGGGTAGTGAAGACTGGAAGCTTCCGCTAATGTGAGCTGTCCGTTTGGCGTGCTGGCCGGTTGACCGGCTGGCCAGACGGGATTTCCGATGTGTCTCTCCTCGCATCGAGTCATAACAACAATTCAGCGGAGGAAATCTGCGTGGAAATGATCAGTTCTCTCTTTACCGCCATCAATGGCGTGGTGTGGGGCCCGGTGATGTTGATCCTGCTGCTCGGGGTCGGCTTCTATCTTCAGGCGGGCCTCAAGGGCATGCCGATCCGCAAGTTGGGTACCGGCTTCAAGCTGCTGTGGAGCGGGCGCGCGCCCGGCAAGGATGGCGATGGTGAAATGTCGCCGTTCAATGCCCTCATGACATCACTCTCCGCTACCATCGGTACCGGCAACATCGCGGGTGTGGCGACGGCGATCGCGCTGGGTGGACCGGGGGCGATCTTCTGGATGTGGATCACGGCGCTGGTCGGCATGGCGACCAAGTACGCCGAGGCCGTCTGTGCGGTGCGTTATCGCGAAGTGGATGACAACGGCAACCACGTCGGTGGTCCGATGTACTACATCCGCAACGGACTGGGGGCCAAGTGGGGTTGGCTGGGGGGCGCCTTTGCCTTCTTCGGCTGCTTCGCGGCCTTTGGCATCGGCAATACCGTGCAGTCCAACTCCGTGGCGGATGCCCTGGAAACCTCGTTTGCCATTCCGCACTGGGCCTCCGGTGTCGTGATGATGGTGCTGGCAGGTGCGGTCATCCTGGGTGGCATCAAGCGCATCTCCAGCGTGGCGGGCAAGCTGGTGCCGTTCATGGCGATTGCCTACTTCCTGTCGGGCATCGTCATTCTGGTGATCAATGCTGACCAGATCGGTCACGCCTTCGGCCTCATCTTCACCTACGCCTTCAATCCAGTCGCGGCGACTGGCGGCTTTGCCGGTGCGGCGGTGATGGCGGCCATCCGTTTCGGTGTGGCGCGCGGTATCTTCTCCAATGAAGCCGGCCTGGGCAGTGCGCCCATCGCCCACGCTGCCGCGCAGACCAAGAACCCGGTACGTCAGGGGCTGGTCGCCATGCTGGGCACCTTCATCGATACCATCGTCATCTGCACCATCACCGCGCTGGCCATCATCACCTCCGGCCTGTGGTCTTCTGGTGAGACGGGGGCGGCGCTGACCTCCATGTCCTTTGATCAGGCCTTGCCGGGTGTCGGCAACCATCTGGTCGCGATCGCGCTGGCCGTGTTTGCCTTCACCACCATCCTTGGCTGGTCCTTCTATGGCGAGAAGTGCTTCCAGTACCTGTTCGGTACGCGCGCCATCATGCTGTATCGCATCGTGTTCGTGATCGCGATTCCGGTGGGCGCGATGGCCAAGCTGGATCTCATCTGGCTGATGGCGGATACCTTCAATGCCTTGATGGCCATTCCGAACCTGATTGGTCTGGCGCTGCTGTCGCCCGTGGTCTTCAAGCTGACCCGCGACTACTTTGACGGCAAGGAAGTGCTGGCGGGCGAAGACCGCTGATCGCATCAGGAGTCCCCCGTCGCTGGCAGGCGCGGCGGGGTGAGCCCCCTCAGATTGTCCTATCTCGATCACTAGCCTCCGGCAGCACAGGGCCAGATTCACCTGGCTGTCGGAGAGATGTTGCATGCCACTCTGGAGAATGATGATGTCCGATTCCGCCGCTGTCACCGGTCTCAAGCAGACCGCGCTTCATGACCTGCACGTCGAGCAGGGAGCGAAGATGGTCGAGTTTGCAGGCTATTCCATGCCCGTCCAGTATCCGCTGGGCGTCAAGAAGGAGCACGAGCATACGCGTGCCAAGGCGGGGCTGTTCGATGTCTCGCACATGGGGCAGCTGATCCTGCGCGGAGAGAACGTGCAGGCGGCGCTGGAGACGCTGGTACCGACGGACATCGTCGATCTTCCGGTGGGCATGCAGCGTTACGGACTCTTTACCAGTGATACCGGCGGTATCCTCGATGACCTGATGATCGTCAATGGTGGCGATCACCTCTATGTGGTGGTGAATGCTGCTTGCAAGGATCAGGACGTCGCGCATCTGCGTGTGGGGCTGCCGATGGAGATCGAGCTTGAGGTGCTGGAGGATCGGGCACTGCTCGCCCTGCAGGGGCCGCTGGCTCACGCGGTCATGCAGCGTCTGTCGCCCGAGGCCTGCGAGCTGACCTTCATGCATCATGCCCATGTCACCATCGATGGCATCGAGTGTTGGGTCAGTCGCAGCGGGTATACCGGTGAAGATGGTTTCGAGATCTCCGTCCCCGATGCTGAGGCGGAGCGCTTCGCGCGTCTGCTGCTGGCGGCGGAAGAGGTGGAGTTCATCGGTCTCGGGGCGCGGGATTCTCTGCGTCTCGAGGCTGGACTGTGCCTGTATGGTCATGATCTGGACACCACGACCACGCCAGTGGAAGCCAGCCTGATCTGGGCGCTGGGCAAGGTGCGTCGTCAGGGCGGTGCACGTGAAGGCGGCTTCCCGGGGGCGGACGTCATCCTGACCCAGATCGCCAACAAGGATCACACCCGCAAGCGAGTCGGTCTGGTGGCTGAAGGGCGTGCTCCGATTCGCGAAGGTGCCGAGCTCTTCGACGGCGAGGGCAACCGCATCGGTGTCGTGACTTCGGGCAGCTTCGGCCCGAGCTACGGCAAGCCGGTCGCCATGGGCTATGTGGCGATCGCACACAGCGTGCTGGACACTCAGGTCTTCGCGGACGTACGCGGCAAGCGACTGCCGATGACCGTGACGAAGATGCCCTTCGTCGAGCAGCGCTATTACCGCGGCTGATGATGGGCTGAAGACAGGCAAGGCTGGACGGGAAAGGGGCTGCTTCGGCGGTCCCTTTTTCGTTGCCTGTGGGAGGCGTCAGGCAGCAGGCTCGGCTCTGGTCCGGGAGACCTGGATCGTGTCGTGCGCTGCAGGCAAGTGGCGCTGAGGCATGAAGGAACTGGCTGGCAGGGGGGGGGCGTCATGGCTTTCGAGGCAATCTCCAGACGCAGAAAAGCCCGCCGAAGCGGGCTTTTCCGTGGAAAGAGAGGTTAGTCTCTTTCAGCTAACTCATGATCAGTCGATGATCTTGATGTTAGCGGCCTGGAGGCCTTTCTTGCCCTGGGTGACGTCGAAGGAAACCTTCTGACCGTCTTGCAGAGACTTGAAGCCTTCAGCCTGGATTTCGGAGAAGTGTGCGAACAGGTCGTCACCGTTGTCGTCCGGAGAAATGAAGCCGAAACCTTTGGTGTCGTTGAACCACTTGACTGTACCAGTTGCCATGATCGTAATTCCTTACTGATGATATTGCCGGGAGTTACCCGATATACGTGGGTAAAACAAGGAGGATATGCACCAGGTACCGAAGTGTTTCGATCACGACTGACGATATACGACTTGCTAACCAACGAGATCAATACTGCGCTGCTGCGCCTCCAAGGTCAAATGAAATATCAAAAACTTCGCCTTTGGTCGGGTGTCTCGTGAGCAGATTCTTCTCGAATGGGCGGCATTGCGCCAGTCAGTTTTCCAGATTTCGCAAGGATTGACAGTGACTTGCTTTTATCCCGTTATCCTGGTTTCTGGTCGGTATGGAACCTCGCCGTATATTGCCACGCTTGAGAGGTTGCCAAGGTGAGTCATCGTCGTGGGGATTGGGCGTGCGTGCGGGCTTTCAAGGCAGTGGGCAGCTCCTCGCGAAGGATCCGCCAGGTCGTCATGCTTGGTGAGGGAAAGAGACAAAAAAACCGGCAGCGATGGCAGCGCTGCCGGTGGATGGTCTTGCAACCATCAAGACTCTCGGAGAGCGGCGATGATGCGCCCATCATCGCCGGAGAGATGGAGTGTCAAGCGATGCATCTGGGTCGTCTCAGGCGTCCAGCTGCATCTCGGGGACGTTGTCGGGCACGATGAGCTTGCCTGCGGTCAGGCGCTGTATCTCCTCGACACTGACGCCTGGCGCGCGTTCCAGCAGGTGGAAGGCACCGTCCTTGATCTCGAGGAAGGCCAGGTCGGTCAGGACACGGCGAATGCAGCCGGCACCGGTCAGTGGCAGCTCACACTGGCTGAGCAGCTTGGACTCACCATGCTTGGAGGCGTGGGTCATGGTGCAGATGATGTTCTCGGCACCCGCCACCAGGTCCATGGCGCCGCCCATGCCTTTCACCAGCTTGCCGGGGATCATCCAGCTGGCGATGTTGCCGTTCACGTCCACCTCGAAGGCGCCGAGTACCGTCAGATCGACGTGCCCGCCGCGAATCATCGCGAAGGATTCGGCGGAGTCGAAGATGGCGGCGCCATCGATGGCGGTCACGGTTTCCTTGCCGGCATTGATCATGTCGGCGTCGACCTCGTCGTCATAGGGATAGCGTCCCATGCCAAGCAGGCCGTTCTCGGACTGCAGCATCACGTCGATGCCATCCGGGATGTAGTTGGCGACCAGGGTCGGAATGCCGATGCCCAGATTGACGTAGGAGCCGTCCTGGATTTCCTGTGCCACTCGCTGGGCCATCTGTTCGCGTGTCAAAGCCATGATGTATTCCTTGTCTGAAGCGCCATCGAGGTGACGCCTTGCCGTGTCGGGGAGTGTCGTCGCGAGAAAACGGATGCAGGCGGAGCCTAGGCTCAACGCGAGCGAACGGTCCGTTTCTCGATGCGCTTCTCGAAGCTGCCCTTGATGACGCGGTCGACATAGATGCCCGGAGTGTGGATCTCGGCCGGGTCCAGCTCGCCGGGTTCCACCAGCTCTTCGACTTCGACCACGGTGATCTTGCCTGCGGTTGCGGCCAGCGGGTTGAAGTTGCGTGCCGTGTGACGGTAGACGACATTGCCGTAGCGGTCGGCCTTCCACGCCTTGACGATGGCGAAGTCACCCTTGATGGCTTCCTCGAGAATATAAGGGCGACCGTCGAATTCGCGGACTTCCTTGCCTTCTCCGATGGGCGTTCCGTAGCCGGTCGCGGTGAAGAAGGCGGGGATGCCGGCCCCGGCGGCGCGCATCTTCTCGGCCAGCGTGCCCTGGGGGGTCAGGATGACCTCGAGCTCTCCGTCCAGCAGCTGGCGCTCGAACAGGGCGTTCTCGCCGACGTAGGAGGCGATCATGGTCTTGATCTGGCGATCTTCCAGCAAGATGCCCAACCCGAAGCCGTCCACGCCGCAGTTGTTGGAGACGACGGTCAGGTCCTTCACGCCACGACGCTTGATCTCCTGGATCAGGTTCTCGGGAATACCGCAGAGTCCGAATCCGCCGGCGATCACCGTCATGCCGTCTTCCAGGCCCGCCATGGCATCGGCGTAGCGGGTCACTACCTTGTTGAATCCTGCCATGAAGTTCTCCTTGAGCATCTTGTGTTGTCGTTTTGACGGTGATGAGTCGCTGCTCATCTTCCGTGGTCGGCGCCTGGGGCAGGCGTCTGGCAAAGGCTTGAGTGCATCATTGCCGACAATCTGGTGGCTGTATATATTTGATAAGTTTGTTTTTTCTATCCATTGATAAGTTTTCATGAAGAGTCTTGGGGCAGTACGATATCGCCTTGCCCGCTCGTTTCCTGCACAGATCTGCCTGTGGTGCGGGTCAGCGGCGGATATACACGACAGGGCTGGACGACTCGCGGTGCAAGGCTGCGCAAGCGGCTCTGGCCACCTTGGACCAATGGTGTAGAGGCCGACGGGTCTCCCGGCGACGGGTTGAGCCTGTTTCCCCGAATGTCATCTCAAGGCGCGTCCCCCAGGGACCCCACAGGAAGGAAGCCGCATGACCTTGAAACAGTTGAAAGCCTTTGTCGCAGTGGCCAGAACCCTGTCCTTCGTGGAAGCGGGCACGTTGGTGCATCTTTCCCAGCCGGCATTGTCGCTGGCCGTCAAGAATCTGGAGGAGTCGTTGGGTGGGCGTCTGTTCCAGCGTTCCACTCGACAGGTCAGCCTGACGCCGGAAGGACGGGCCTTCTTCCCGCTGGCTCGCAGGATACTGTCGGATTGGGAGCATGCTGAGGACGAGATGCGCCAGCGATTCAGTCTCGGACGCGGGCGTGTGGCATTGGCTGCCATGCCGACCTTCGCCGGGAATCTGCTGCCAGGAGTACTGGCGGATTTTCGACGGCAGTTCCCGGAGATCACCATCGAGGTCAATGACGTGATCGCCGAGGAAGTCGTGGAGCGTGTCACCGATGGGCGCGTGGAACTGGGGATCTGTTTCGATCCCGGGGTGCGCGAGGACCTTGTCTTCGAATCACTCTTCGAGGATCGCTACATCGCGATCATTCCCGAGGGGCACGGCCTGTTGCAGGGCGCTCCCGAGACCATCCATTGGGATCAGCTGCTGGAAGAGGATTTCATCACCCTGCAACGTCCCTCGGGCGTGCGACACATGCTGGAGCGGCGCCTGGCAGAGGCGGGACTCAAGCTCACCGTCGCCTTCGAGACCCATCAGCTGGTGACCTGCGGACGTATGGTGGCAGAGGGACTTGGCGTCAGCGCGGTACCGGCGATGAGCGCCGATCAGATGTCAGCGCTGGGATGTCGGTGCCTGGGGCTGGAAGGGCCGGTCATCGAGCAACGTGTCGGCGTGATTCGCCGCGGCCGTCATGAGCTGTCGGTCGCGGTCCAGGCGATGCTGGACACTCTGCGGGCCCGCTATCCCGTCTCGCCGCCGCCCGTGCCTGATGAGGATCTAGCGTGACGCCGTCAATAGCTGTCGGTAGGTCAGGCTGATGCGCACGCCCTCGAGCTTGCGTGGCGGCAGGGCGTGATGCAGTCGGTCCTGACAGCCGCGCCCCATCACCAGCAATGAGCCATGGGGCAGCCACAGGTTGAAGGCGGGGTCCTGTGCGTAGGGGCTGCGGGGATGTCCCTTGAAGCGCAGGGGCCGCTCTCGTCCCAGTGACAGGGCCAGCACGATGGGGCGGTCGCCAAGCTCCGGTTCATTGTCACTATGCCAGCCCATGCGGTCATTGCCATCGGCGTAGCGATTGGCCAGCAGGCTGTTGAAGTGCTGGTCGATATGGCGTTCCTGCCCCGGCTGCGCGCTCAGCTCGCGGTTGATGGCGTGACGGGCAAGCTCCCCCAGATGCCAGGCCATCGGACGCCAGGGCGCTGGCTCGAACAGGCTGCCGGAATAGCGATAGCGAGCCCCGGCGTCCCCCATCCATACCTGACGGCGAGGGATGGGATGCGTCTTGCCATGCACGCTCAAGCTCGGCCGCTGCCAGTCGAGCGTGGTATCCAGCGTGACCAGTGCCTGGTCGGCCTGCAGGGGAGTCAGAGCGGCTGGCTTGAGATAGAGCGGGTGCAGCGGATGGCGATACCAGCCATGGGCCAGTGTCTGCCAGTCGTCCGGCAGGCCGGCCGGTCGCTGTCCGCTTGGCGGGGTGCGGGAAGGGGCGTGTTGAGGATGCGTGGCGAACAGGTCGCCGGCCTCGGAGGATATCGTCATGAGGCGAGCTTGCCAGAGCGAATTGACTGTCGGCAAGTCGAAGGTGGCCTGCCGCCGACAGAGCGTGCACCGGGCTCAGAGTCCTGTCAGGGACTCAAGACTCAGAATGGCCACTTCAGCCAGCCCGAGTCCCAGCAGCGCCCCCGCCAGTACGTCACTGACGTAATGCAGTCCCAGGATCACGCGGGAAAGCGCGATCAACATGGCAAGCGGCGTGACGAGAATGGCCAGTTCCGGCAGCTGCTGAGCCGTCAGGCTGGCAAACAGCACCGCATGCAGTGTATGGCCACTTGGAAAGCTGTAGCGATCCAGCGGTGGCATGGTGCATTGGATGGTCGTGAAGGTGATGAAGGGGCGTTCCCGGCACAGCCGGGTCTTGAGGGCGCGATACAAAAGGGCGCCGGCCCCCGCCGCCAGTCCGAATTCCAGCATCAACCAGCCACCTTGCACGTGATGGAAGGGCAGGCTGAGTGTCAGCAGCAACCAGACGGGCCAGTCACCGAGGCGCGAGACCACGCGAAAGAGGGTCAGGATCGGCCGATACAGCGCCAGACGTGCCACCTGGCGACACAGCCGCCACTCCAGCAGGTCGAGTCGCTCAAAGACGGGAAGGCTGCGATCGTGCATCGGGCTTCTCCTCGGCGAGGCGTAGACAGGCAAGAAAATGCTCGGCGACCTGGCTCCAGGCCATGGGCTCGACGCGTACACGGGCCGCTCTTCCGAGACGTGCGATACGCGCTGGTCGCTGGCAGACTTCCACTGCCTGTTCGATGAATCTGTCCGGCTGGGTGCAGGGGGCCAGCAACCCCTGGTGGTCATCGCGGATCACTTCCGCAGCGGCCGCGTAGTCGAAGGCCACCACGGCCAATCCACTGGCCATGGCTTCCAGCACCACGTTGCCGAAGGTCTCCGACAGCGAGGGGAACAGGAACAGGTCGGCACTGGCGTAATGGGCAGCCAGCGCCTCGCCGGTCTGGAAGCCGGCGAAGATCGCCTCCGGCAGGCGTTGCTTAAGGCGTTCGCGCAGCGGGCCATCGCCCACCAGTACCAGCGCGATATCCGGCTGCACGGCCTGCATGGCCTCGTAGCTGCGAATCAACAGCTCGATGTTCTTTTCCGCCGCCAGGCGGCCGACATGCAGCGCGACGGGCTGCTGAGGGCCGACGCCCCACTGGCGACGCAGCGCTTCACTGCGATGAACGGGCGAGAAGCGCTGACAATCCAGCCCGCGTCCCACGACCCGGACATGCTTGAAACCCTGTTGCGCGAGAGTGGCGGCCTGGATGCGTGTCGGGACCAGTGTCAGGTTGGCGGCATTGTGGAAGTGCTTCAGCCCCTGACGTACCAGGGGGCGTAATGCCCTGAGATGATAGTGGGTGCTGTACTGGTCGAAATTGGTATGAAAGCCTGCCACCACGGGCACGCCGAGGCGACGCGCGACCATCAGGGCACTGACCCCCAGCGGTCCTTCGGTGGCGATGTAGATGACGGAGGGCGGATGCTGGCGCCACAGCGCCGTCAGCCGTCTCAGGGCAGGGGCGCCGATCTGGACGGTGTCATAGCCCGGAAGACGGAAGCCGCGTACCTGAAGCTCCTGCGCGACTCGTGGTTCATGGCTGCCGTCGCGGGGTGCGGGCCGCACGAGCTGCAGCTCGCAGCCCCGCGTGATGAGTTGATCGCACAGATGGCTCAGCGTGTGAGCCACGCCATTGATTTCCGGGTGCCAGGTTTCACTGACAAAGGCGATACGCTCCATGACGGCTCCTGATGACCTTTGAACGAAGTATTGGCCATGGGAGTGACGCCTGCATAACAGCGAGGTGACGAAGTGATGACACCCCACGCAGGTGTCGTTGCAGCCGCGGTCACTCCAGCGGGCAACCTCCCGCGGGCAATCTCCAGCAGGCAATGCTGCCAGGAGGCAGCGGATTCAAGGCGCTCACAGGTCACAGTTCACAGCTCAAAGATCAATCACGCTGGCCGAAACTGACGCGGGGGCGACAGGCGCGGCATGAAGGACGCCGTGGGCGAGGCATGCCCGACGCTCGTTTGGCAAGGCGAGCCCCTGAAGGGCTCGCCAGTGAGGCCGGCAGCCCCAGTTTCAGCGTTTCTCGAGCAGCTCGCGTGGATTGATCGGCTTGCCGCCATGGCGCACGTCGAAGAGCAGTTCAGGCTGACCGTCATTGCGACGTGCCACGCGACACAGCGGGGTGCCCGGCGTGACCTGCTGACCGACCTTGACCAGTATCTCTCCACACTGCGCCAATACGCTCTGCAGATTGCCTGAATGGTGGAGGATGACCACATTGCCCAATTGCCGCATGTTGTCGGCAAAGCGGACTTCACCGCTGGCCGGCGCGCTGGCGACCCCATTGCTGGCCGTGCGAATCCGCATCGGGGCCAGTTGGCCATTGCGGTTGGTGCCGAATTCGCTGATGACTTCGCCGGCGGCAGGCCAGCGCCACGATTGACGCGGTTTCTTCAGCGGACCCGGATCCGGGCGTGCCACGAGACTGCCGCCGCTGGCACGCGCATTGGAAGCGCTTCGGCTGGGGCCACCATTGAGGGGAACCGAGATCAGGGTGCCGACTTTCAGGTCATTGGGGGGAAGCCCCGGGTTGGCGGTCTGGATGCGCTGAGGATTGGCTCCGAAGTAACGGCCTATCTTCGAGTAGGTGTCCCCGGGGCGCAGCTGATAGCGATAGGGGCCACCGGAGGGGGCACGCTCACGCGCGGTGGGCACCAGGATGCGCTGCCCGACCTTGAGGTCACGGATCTTGACGCCGGGGTTGAAGCGGGTGAGGCGCAACAGGGGAATGTCAGCGTCGCGTGCGATCTGCCCCAGGGTGTCGCCTTTCTGGATCGTGATCCATTGGCCTGCCGGTGAGCCGGAGTAGCTGCCGGTGGCGCAGCCTGTCAGCCACAATGCCAGGCTCAGCCACGCCAGTCGCCGCAGCGGCGCGCGAGATGTCCTGTGGAGAAATGTCGAGATGGCGCCCACGGTCAGGCGCACAGCGCCCAGCGGCTCGTGGGGCATGTCAGAGTTGTTCAATGTCGTGTCCTGCACGTGACAGTCGGGCATCCTTGTCCTTCCAGACCTGATTGAGCCATTGCTGAAACCGTTCGCGGTAGGCAGCGTCCGCGTGATAATCCCCGTTCAGCATCCAGGGTTCCACCGGGCGTTGCACGATATCCAGATGGATATCTCCCCCCTTGCCACACAGAAACTCCCAGAAGCTCGCGCTGGCGTGACGATAGTCCAGCGTGGCGTCGAGTATGCCTGACAGGCGGTCGCCGAGAATGCTGATCACCTGAGCGCTGCCGCCGGCGCGCGGCCTGAGCAGATGAGTGTACGGGCTTTGCTGTTGATCATGCTTGCCTGACGTGAAGCGCGTGCCTTCCACGAAGTTGAAGATCGACATGGGCGACTGGCCCGCTCGCTCACAGATGCGGCGTGTCGCGGCACGGTCGCGTTCCGCCAGGCGCGGGTCATTGGCCAGTCGTTCACGGCTGTAGCGGCGCATGAAGGGGAATTCGAGCGCCCACCAGGCCAGGCCGATGACGGGGACCCAGATCAACTCGCGCTTGAGAAAGAACTTGGGCATGGGCGTGCGATGATGCAATGCATACTGCAGCACGAAGATATCCGTCCAGCTGCGGTGGTTGGAGATCACCAGCCACCAGCGTCGCCTGGCGGAGCCATCCTTCAGGGCGTCCGGCACGTTGACCTGCCAATGGGGGCGTATCCAGGCGCGAATCCACAGATTGTTGGTGCCGATCCACCCCATGGCGAGACGGTTCAGCCCTTCGAGAAGATGAAGCTGCAGACGACGGGACGGGCTGAGCAGCTTGAGCAATGCCAGCAGGTACAGCGGTACCGACCAGAACAGGGTATTGATGATCAGAAACAACAGGCTGATGACGCCTCTGATACTCGACATGAACGACTCCTTCAGCAGATCGCGCCATCCTAATTCACCCGTGACAGGAAACACACCCCGCTTGCGTGGAGGACAGCAACTCGACGTTGCGCAAACCGTACGCATCTGATGTCGAATGGTGGCGGTTCGTGAGCTGTGGTGTCATTCGCGCGCCGACTTTCCTGTCGGCCGGTGCAAGGGAAGGCCGGACATGGCACTCGGCCATCGTCGTGAGCATGCACCGCCACTCGACGTCCTCTCACAAGATGGACGCCCTTTCAGGGAGCAGAGCGACATGTGGTTGCAGGGAGTGTTGGTGGGGCTGGCGATCGGGGCCTTCGTGTTGATCGCCATCGAGGACGTGATTCATCTCAACAAGGCCAAGACGACCTTGTTGCTGGGGACGTTCAGCTGGTTGCTGCTGTTCATCTTCGGCCCCGGTGCGTTGGGAGTCGATGACGTCGGTGAGTCGCTCAACGAGAATCTGCTGGAAATCGCCACCTTGTGGCTGTTTCTGATGGCGGCGATGACCTTCGTGGCGTTTCTCAATGCCAAGGGACTGATCGCCAATCTCATCTATCGATTGCTGCCGGGCCGCATCGATGAGCGAGGCCTGCTGTATCTGACCGGCACCTTCGCCTTTGCCTTCTCCTCTCTGGCCGACAACATCACCGCTACGCTGGTGTCGTTGACGCTGGTGCTGTCTCTGGGATTGCCGCCGAAGAAGACGCTGCGTTTCGCGGTGCTGGCGGTGTTTGCCGTCAATTCCGGCGGGGTGGCGTTGATCACCGGTGATGTGACCACACTGATGATCTTCCTCGCCGACAAGGTGCGTATCAGTGAGCTGATGCTGCTGGCCATCCCGGCCTTCGTCAGCGTGATGCTGCTGGCGACGCTGCTGCTGCCCGGGCTTGGGGGAGAAGTCCATCTGTCGCGTGAACGCCGTCCGACCCGGCGTCTGGATCGCTTCGTGGCCTGGCTGTTTCTCGCCACCATCCTCTCCACGCTGGGCCTGAACGTGCTGTTCGGTATCCCGCCCTTGCTGACCTTCCTGTTCGGGATGTCGATCATGTTCCTGCTCGGGCATGTGGCCGAGCGACGCAGTGACAGCGAAGAGCGCAGAATTCTTGATTACATCAGGATAATTGAATTCGACACTCTGCTATTCTTCCTCGGTATCCTGCTGATGGTGGGAGCGCTCAAGGAAGCCCGCCTGCTGGAAGGGCTGGCACAGCTCTATGACGTGATGCCTGCCATGCAGGCCAATTATCTGATCGGCCTGTTGTCGGCATTGGTCGACAACGTGCCGTTGACGGCTGCGGTGCTGAAGGCGGATGTCGGCATGAACGATGCTGAGTGGTTGGCGCTGACCTACGCCGCTGGCGTGGGCGGATCACTGCTGATCATCGGGTCGGCCGCTGGAGTGATTGCGCTCTCCAAGGTGCGCGAGGTGACCTTCATGAGCTACCTGCGCTTCTTCCCGGCGCTGCTGCTGGCGTACAGCGTCGGATACGTCGGCGCCTACTGGCTGGGGGGCCAGGTCACCGACACGCCGATGGACCTGGGAGTGGCGCTCACGTCACTGGGCTCATTGCTGCGTTAGGCGAGGTGGTTTCGGAGGCTTTTTTCGTGACAGTCAGGCGCTCAGCGGTGAAGTGGTGAATTTTTGATCAATCTGACATCGGTCGCCAGATCGCGAAGCCGATGAGTGGATGTACAGAGATTCTTCACAGCTTTTTCCACAGCTTCTGTTGATAACCTGCTTGCGACCAACGTATTACGGCTCTGAGCCACCAGCAGACCTCATGGGGCACCCGAGCATGGCGCACGACAGCCAGTGGCTCGCGAGGGGAGCCCATGGCGGTGAGTCATGACATGGCTTGCCAATGAAAACGCCCCTGGCGTCAGGGGCGTTGCGGCACTACTGCTTGCGAATCTGGCTCGTGAATCTTGTCCGTCAGGCACTCAGCTGGCAGAGCGTGTGCTCTGGCAGCAGTTGCTCGGCGGCGCGCTGATGCTGGCCACTGTCGGCCGTTGCCAGCAGGGCCAGCCCTCCCAGCACCACCATGTGCTCATCACCTTCGGCGAATACCATGCGTTGTGCGTGCGCGGGATAGTAGTGGTATTGCAGCTTGGGGTTGATGGGGAGTACGGCATGGTGGCGCCCGCTCTGCGGCGCCATGCCGTGCATCAGCATGCCTTCGCAGACAGCTTCAAGCGTTTCTCCCAGCTCGTCGGCGTTGAAGCCCACGTGATGCAGGCGCGGGCCCATCACCGATAGCCATGCCGCCAGCGGGTTGGCTTCCAGCAGACGCTCGAAGGTGGGCCAGTCCGGCATGTCCCATGGGCGGCACGGCGCCAGCAGGTTCTGTCCCTTGCAGTCGTCACGGTGACTCTGGCTGATGAGCGTCTTCAGCAGGTCTCGGTGAAGGGGAGGCAGGCTATTGGCCTGAAGTTCGGCCAGCATGACTGCCGAGCCGCCATCCGGCGGCAGCAGCAGATCCACCAGTAGGCCACGGTCGGCCATGGCGTACTGCTTCACGCGTCGATAGCCCTGATGATAGAGGCTGGGACGCAGTTTCTCGCTGCGAAATGGCCCCTGATCCAGTGTCACGAACATCAGATATTCGGGCCTGATGCCATCCGGCCAGATGTCCAGCGCTCCGATATCCGGATGGCGGTGAACGAAGTCCAGCCATAGCTGTTGTAGAAATTCCTCGCGTTGCATGAAGCCTCCTTGACGGGATATCGGCACCCTGTGCTGGAGCGATTATAGGTACCTGCCAGATAAGGCCATTCAACGACATTGTCCTTTTTTTCTGACCGACTGTTCGGAGTGTGAAAATGCCAGTGCTGGTGGCGTATTGCGTGGTTCTCATGGTGTGGTCAACCACACCGCTGGCGATTTCATGGAGTGCTTCCGGGTGGCTGCCGGCCTGGTCTGCCATGGGGAGAATGTTAATTGCCGCATGTATCGGTTACCCATTGTTACGCATGCTCGGGCTGAAAATGGATTTCGGTCGCGTGGCAATTCGCAGCTACGTGGCGGCTGCACTGGGGATATGGGGTGGGATGTACTTCGCCTATATTGCTGCCGGTTGGTTACCAAGCGGTATCATGTCGTTACTTTTCGGCTTAGCTCCTCTGCTATCAGGACTTTACGCGCGCTGGTGGTTGAAAAGTGCGCCTCTTGACAAGCTGCAATGGTTAGGTTTCGCATTGGCATTGGGCGGACTGGCCATCGCCGTCTCGGACTCGCTGGCGCTACCACCGGGCAGCTGGAAGGGGGTGGTGACCATGTTGCTGGCGGTCAACTGCTTTGCCGCTTCCGGCGTATTGGTCCAGCGAGAGCGAGCAGGGCTTCATCCGCTGGTGCAGACCGAGGGCGCGCTGCTCGTCTCGCTTCCGCTCTATCTTCTCGCGGCCCTGCTGGTCGATGGTGTGCCGCAGGCATGGCCGACACAGCGCCCGCTGGGGGCGATCGTCTACCTGGGTATCTTCGGCTCGTTGATCGGGTATCTGTGCTATTACTTCGTGCTGGCACGCCTGTCCGCCAGTACCGTGGCATTGGCCACCCTGATCACGCCGATATTCGCCATGAGTCTCGGCGCTGCCCTGAATGGCGAGATAGTCTCCAGCCGCGTGCTGGCGGGGGCGCTCTTCATCGTCGTGGGCCTGTGTGCCTATCTCTTCGGGCCGCAGTGGCGCGCTCGCCTGCGCGGGGGAGCCGTGACTCGCAGCTGAATGGCACGCCAGTGGATGCCAGAACTGAAAACGCCGCCCTCTCGGGGCGGCGTTTTCGGTTCTGGAGCGACAGCAGCTGGCGAGAGTGGACATCAGCCCTTGGTCTGGAACAGGCGCTTGAGCTCTTCCATGGCGCTCTTGGCGCTGGTGACCAGCGCCTCGGGGTCATGGCGGTTCTCGAAATCGCTTTTGAGCATGGTGTCATCCATCTCGCGGAAGGCGCGGACCACTTCGGCGGCACGTGCGCTTGGATAGCCCATGGCAACCAGCAGTTCGTTGCCCATTTCCAGGCTGCTGGCGTAGGTCTCGCGGATCACGTGTTCCACGCCCAGCTCCATCAGCTCCCAGGCATGGTGGCGATTGCGGGCCCGCACGAACAGCTTGAGATGCGGGAACTGTTGTCGAACGGTACGCACGATCTGGGTGGTCATCCTGGCGTCATCGACCGCCACCAGCATGATCTGTGCGTGCTCGGCGCCAGCCGCTCGCAGCAGCTCCGATCGGCTGGCGTCGGCGTAGAAGATGCGCGAGCCGAACTGACGCACGAACTCGACCTGGGTGATGTTGGGGTCGAGGGCGGTGAAATTGATGCCCTGGGTCTTGAGAATGCGCGCGCTCATCTGACCGAAACGTCCGAAACCGGCAATCAATACCGGCGGCGCCTCCTGGCCGAAGTCTTCATCGTAGGGACGCTTGGCTTCGCGCGCGGCACCGAACTTGCGCGCATAGCGATACAGGAAGGGCGTAGCGGCCATGGACAGCGTCACGGCGCTGATGACCAGACTGGTAAGCGTCTGATCGAAGATGCCGGCGGCCATGCCGGCGGTCAGCAACACGAAGTCGAATTCTCCGCCCTGAGCCAGTACGGCGGCCAGTGGCAGTGCCTCGGCAAGCTTCAGGCGTGCGACGCGGCCCACCAGCGTGATGACCAGCACCTTGCCGACCATCAGCGCCAGTGTCAGGCCCAGCACCGTCAGCGGGCGCTCCATGACCAGCGAGACGTCCACCGACATCCCGACCGCCATGAAGAACAGCCCCAGCAGCAGGCCCTTGAAGGGGTCGATGTTGGCTTCGAGTTCGTGGCGATAGACGGTATCCGCCAGCAGCACCCCGGCGAGGAAGGCCCCCAGTGCCATGGAAAGCCCGACCCATTCCATCAGCAGGGCAGTACTGATCACCACGAACAGTGCCGCGGCAGTGAAGATCTCGTGGATCTCGCTGCGTGCCACCATCTTCAACAGGCGCGGAACGACGAAGCGGCCAACGATGATGACCGCCGCCACCATGCCGATGCCCTTGGCGACACCGGCCCAGCCGGAGCCGGTGGAAGCGTCGAAGTTGTCGGCGAACAGCGGCAGCAGCGCCAGCAGCGGAATCACGGCCAGGTCCTGGAACAGCAGGATGGCGAAGGTTGACTGGCCATGGGGTGTCGCCAGTTGTTGATTCTCGCTGAGCACCTGCAGCGCAAAGGCGGTAGAGGACAGTGCCAGAATCAGGCCCAGCAAGGCGGCGGCCGGCAGTTCAAGGCCCAGCCATAACCCGACGGGCGTCAGCAGCGCTCCGCATAGCAGCATCTGTGCGCTGCCAAGCCCGGCAAGCTTGAGGCGCATGTCCCACAGGCGCTTGGGTTCGAGTTCCAGTCCGATCATGAACAGCAGCATGACCACGCCGAATTCCGCGAAGTGCAGCACCTCGGTCGGTTCCGAGATGAAGCCGATCAATGACGGCCCCAGCAGCACCCCGATCGCCAGATACCCCAGGATGGACCCCAGCCCCAGGCGCTGAAAGAGCGGCACGGCAACCACGGCGCAGCCCAGCAGCACGGCGCCTTCCATCAACATGTTCATGTTTGCTTCCTTGTCCAGCTACGTGCGGAGAAAGGCGAATTGTCGCCGCAGCTTGCAAGCGCCGCAAGCGCTCCGCTGCGCACTTTCCCGTTGCCGTGAGTGGCTGCCCTGAGGGAGGCACGAGTCAAGGCACTGGCGAGAGGTGGGAAGCTGGCCCCTTGATTGACGGCGCGCGTGGCAGGGGCATCAGCTGAGCAACTGGCATGCAGGCTGCAAAAAAAGCCCCCGCCATGGGCGAGGGCTTTTCAGGATCAGACAGAAGTCGAGGCGATGATCAGGCCTGCGGCATCAGTGCCTCGTCCTGAACGTACTGGTTGAACTCGGTGAAGCCACCGATGTGGGTCTGATCGACGAAGATCTGCGGCACGGTTTCCACCGGCTTGCCGATGGTCTTTTCCATGTCGGCCTTGGTGATGCCCTCGGCGTGGATGTCGATGTAACGGAAATCGAAATCATCGCGCTTGGCGGTAAGTTCTTCCGCGAGTTCCTTGGCGCGGACGCAGAACGGGCAACCCGGACGACCGAAGATGACTGCCAGCATGAGATTCTCCTTGGAGGGTACGTGATACTCGTCAAGCCCACCGTGACGTGATGTTCGTGGGCTTCCGGCAGAACCGGTGAGTCAATGGATGGGTGCCATTGTGCTTGAGCCTCACCGGGTTTGCCAATTGAGCGGCACTAATTGGGTGATTGCGACACTCAATCATTGCCGACGTGTATCACCCCATCAACAGCAGGTTGGCCCCGAAGCCGCCGACCATGAGCAGCACGAACAGGATCAGTGCCAGCAGGAAGGGCTTCATGCCCAGTGAGCGCAGGCGATCCATGCGTGTCTCGACCCCGAGTCCCGCCATCGCCATGGTCAGGGCGACGCTCCCCAGCACGGACAGGTTGGCGTGCAGGGCGGCAGGAATCTCGCCGGTGCTGTTGATCCCGGCCATGGCGATGAAACCGAGGGCGAACCAGGGAATGGTCATGCTGCCGCCGGCATCGCGGTCATCCCCTTCGCTGCGGCTGCGCATGGCCCACAGCTTGGGCAGCAGGAGCAGGAAGGGGACCAGCATCATCACGCGCATCAACTTGACGATCAGGGCATTGGCCAGGGCATCCGGGCCTACCGCCTCACCTGCCGCCACGACCTGAGCGACCTCGTGAATGGTCGAGCCGATGTAGATGCCGAACAGCCCCTCATGCATGCCGGTCAGCGGGTAGAGCAAGGGGTAGGCCAGCATGGCCAGCGAGCCGAACAGTACCACCGTGGCCACGGCCATGGCGGTGGCTGCCGGGCGTGCCTTGATCATGGATTCCGTCGCCAGCACGGCCGCGGCGCCGCAGATGGCAGAGCCGGCACTGGTCAGCAAGGCGGTATCGCGATCCAGACCCAGCCAGCGCGTGCCCAGGAAATAGCCGCAGCTCAACACGGCGGCGATGACGATGACATCCAGCACGACCACGCTCCACCCCAGGCCGAGAATCTGCTGCAAGGTGATCGACAGTCCGAACAGGATGATGCCGAGTCGCAGCAGCTTCTTGGTCGCGACATGCAGCCCTGGTGCCAGTGCCCGGGCATGGCGGCTGGTGACGGGCAGGTTGCCGACCACGATGCCGCACAGCAGCGCGAAGACCAGCGGACTGACGCCGGTCGCGGCGAGGGTCGGAATGGCGTGCAGCCCCAGCCCCGCCAGTGTCAGCCCGCCGCACAGCGCGAGTCCCGGCACCATTCGGCGCAGCCGTTCCGTGACAGGGGGGGCAGTCAGCGTCTGTGCGTCCATTGGCTTTCTCCTTGGTGGGCGTGTCGGGTCAGGTCTTGTCGTGTGAAGGTCTTGAGTGCATGTGAGGGCGTTGCATGCTTAGTGCTTCTGGTTTGATGAATAGTTTATGCAGGAATATTATTGGGCAGTTAGTCGATTATTCCTTTACCACTTACCGGAAAAACCGATATGCAGATCCATATCACCCTGCGCCAATTACAGGTCTTCGTCGCCGTGACTCGCCAGGGCTCGGTCAGTGGTGCCGCCCGAGAGATAGGACTTTCGCAATCGGCGGCGAGCCAGGCGCTTTCAGAGCTGGAGCGTCATCTTGACGTCGCGCTGTTCGAGCGGCTCGGGCGACGGTTGGCCCTCAATGCCAATGGCCGTCGTCTGCTGGCGCGTGCCGAACAGCTGCTGGAACAGACCCATGCACTGGAGCTGGAGGCCCGTGAGCCCGGGCTGGAGGAGGGGTTCCTGCGAGGCGAGCTGGAAATCGCCGCCAGCGCGACCATCGGGACCTGGCTGTTGCCCGGCCTGGCAGGGGCCTTCATGCGTGAAAACCCCGGGACCGAGCTCAACCTGCGCCTGCGCAATACCCATCAGGTGGTGGAGGCGGTGCTCAACTACGATGCCGAGCTGGGGCTCATCGAAGGGGATTGTCACGCGCCACGCCTGATGAGCCAGACCTGGCGTGAGGATGAACTGGTGGTGGTGGCGCCGCCGTCCCACCCGCTGGCGATACGCGCAACGGCACTCGATGACGAGGATCTGGCCAATGCCGACTGGATTCTGCGCGAGGGAGGGTCGGGCACGCGGGCGGTCTTCGAGCGTGCACTGCACGGGCGAATCGAGCGCCTCAAGGTGCGCATGGAGCTGGGGCAGCACGAGGCCATCAAGCAGGCTGTGTTTGCCGGTCTCGGGCTGGGCTGCCTTTCACGCCTGTCTGTGGATGCGGAGCTGTCCCGCGGGGAGCTGGTCGTGCTGGAGACGCCCCAGCTCAACCTCAAGCGGCATTTTTCCATGCTCTGGCATCCGGAGCGCTATCGAAGCCCCCTGTGGCAGGCGGTCAAGGTCTATCTGGAAGCCAGTCCGCGGTGAGCCGCGCGGCGGCTTGATAGTCTGCTAACATGAGCGTTTTCTGACACTCGGCCACGAGGTTGCCGCTTCGCACTGGCGCGTGCCATCGCGGGCGATGCGTGAGGGTCGGGAGCGTCTGAGGGTCTGTCTAGCGTCCATGGAGATGATGATGAGCACTGCGACAAGCACGACGGTCGAGCTTTTCTACAACGAGAGTGATGCCCGTGAAGCCGCACAGGGCAATGAGGCGGGTGAGCAGGATGCGACGCCGCTGGTGATTCTGCATGGCCTGTTCGGGAGCGCGGACAACTGGCGCTCGCATATCAAGTTCTGGTCGCAGTCGCGTCGCGTCATCGCGGTGGATCTGCGCAATCATGGTCGCAGCCCGCATGTGGCGGGCATGAGCTACCCGGAGCAGGCCGCTGACATGATCGCTCTGCTCGATCAGCTCGATATCCCCACCTGTGATCTCATGGGGCACTCCATGGGGGGCAAGGTGGCCATGCAGGTCGCACTGCAGGCACCTGAACGACTGCGCAGTCTCGTGGTGGCGGATATCGCGCCCATCGCCTACGGACACGGGCACGATGAGATATTCGCGGCCTTCGAGGCCGTGCGTGAGGCGCGTCCTGCCTCGCGCAAGGACGCTGACAACGTGATGGCACGCCATGTGGAAACGCCGGCTATCCGTCAGTTCCTCGCCACCAACCTGGTGCGCGATGAGGACGGCAGTATGGGCTGGCGAGTCGGGCTCGATCACATCGCGGCGGGTTACCCCCAGATCGTCGAGGCGCCTCAGGCACACGGCGAGGTGGAACTGCCGGCCCTGCTGCTGTGGGGCGAACGTTCCAATTACGTGCAAGCCGACGGGCTCCAGGCAATGCGTGAGCGCTTCCCGCGCCTGGAAGATGCCTCGCTGGATGCCGGCCACTGGCTGCATGCCGAGCGAGCAAGCGAGTTCCAGCAGGCCGTCGAGACGTTTCTTGAACGCGTCGCACGCGCTTGAGCGGCTCACGTCATACGCCTGCACCGTTGGCGGCGCCTCGCGTGCCTGACGAAGACGGCACGATACCGGTGACGCGTCACGAGCGTCTGGTGATCGCGCTGGTCACGCTGCTGCAGTTCGCCGTCATCATGGGTTTCACCATGGTGATGGCATTGGGGCCGGATTTCGCGCAGTCGCTGGGCATTCCGCTGGACCACCTGGGCTACATCGTCGGCAGCTACCCGCTGGCGGCGGCGGTGGGTACCTTGCTGTGGACGCGGCATGCGGATCGTTTCGATCGTCGCTGGGCCGTACTGGGTTTTCTGTTCGGTGCTGCGCTGTGTCATCTGATCGCGAGCTTCGCCACCGGATTCGAGACGCTGCTGGCCGCGCGCATGCTGGGCGGGCTGTTCGGTGGGCCGGCGGCGGCCACGGCACTGGCCATCGTGATCGATGTCGTGCCGGGAATCCGGCGTGGGCGCGCCATGGGGATGGTGATGGGGGCCTTCTCGGTGGCCTCGGTGCTGGGGCTGCCCTTCGCGCTGTGGTTGTCCGAAGGCTTTGGCTGGCAGGCGCCGTTCCGGGCCGTTGCGCTGCTGGCGTTGCTGGTCTGCGGGTTGCTGGCCTGGGTGCTGCCGCCGATCCGGGGGCATCTGGACAATCCTCGCAGTCGCGCCGGTACCTCCATCGCCACCATTCTCGCGCAGCCGAATCACCGGCTCGGGCTGGCGCTGATCGCCACCGCGATGTTCAGCAACTTCCTGGTGATTCCCAATCTCTCCAGCTATCTGCTGTTCAATCTCGATCTGCCTCGCGAGGATCTCGGCGGGCTCTACATGATCGGAGGCGGACTGTCGCTGGTGGGCATGCAGCTGACCGGGCGGCTGTGTGATCGCTTCGGCAGTGTCTGGCCCGGCACCATTACCTGTCTGCTGACGGCGCTGGTGGGCTGGGCCTTCCTGCTTCATTCGCCGGGGCCGTCGCTGGTGTGGGTGGGGTTTGGTGCCTACATGCTGTTCTCCTCGGCGCGGCGGGTGGCACAGAACACGCTCAACAGCTTCATTCCTGCCGAGCACGAGCGGGCCGCCTTCACCAGCACCCAGAGCGCCGTTCAGCACCTGAGTTCTGCCGCGGGCAGTTATCTCGGGGCGGCGCTGCTGGTCAGCTCGCCGGGTGGCGCCCTTGAGGGCATGCCACTGCTCGTGGCGGTGCTGGTGGTCGCGCTGGTGATCCAGCCTGTGCTGATGGCGTGGTTGGCGCGGCGTCTGGCCAGGCGGGCGTCAGCCGGCAGTCCGGTGGATGGCAGGCGCTGACAGGAAGGTCTCGGGAGGCAAGGGGCGGGGGCATCCTCGCGTCATCTGGCGGAAAGCAAACGACGCCCTGTCGGGAAACCGGCAGGGCGTCGTCGTGTCTGTCATCGGCCGTCTATTCAGGGCGCGTTGACGTCGATGGCCAGGTGGTCGAGTGACTGGCGCTGCTTGATCATGCCGCGCTCGTACAGGAAGTTCTCGAAGTCACGGTAGCGGCCGGCATCCAGTGCGGCCGGACGCAGGGCGAAGCGCGGCAAGGTGGCATACCAGGCTTTCTTGTTGAGCGCGGTATCGAGTGCCGGGTCGGACTCGCGGAACAGCTTCCAGCCCTTGTCAGGGTGGTTGATCATCCAGGCGGTGGCTTCACCGACGGCGGACAGGAAGGCGGCGTACTGCTCGTGCTTGCGAGAATAGCTGTCGCTGTTGGCGACGAAGATCAGTTCGTCATAGGTCGGTACGCCTTCTTCCTCGATGTAGAAGGCGCGGCCCTTGACGCCTTCCTGTGCCATCTGGGCGAGTTCGAAGTTGCGGAATGCCCCGGTGACGGCATCGACCTTGCGGGTCAGCAGTGACGGCGTCAGCGAGAAGTTGACGTTGGTCAGGGTGATGTCATCCAGTGTCAGGCCGCTGTTCTGGAGCATGGTGGACAGCAGGACTTCCTCCACGCCACCGACGGAATAGCCGACACGCTTGCCCTTGAGGTCGGCCATCGACTGGATGTCACTGTCCGCGCGCACGACCACCACGTTGAGCGGGGTGGCCACCAGCGTGCCGATGCGCACCAGCGGCAGCCCTTGATCCACCTGCAGGTGCAGCTGGGGCTGATAGCTGATGGCGATGTCGACGCGCTCCGCCGCGGCAAGCTTGGGGGGGACGCTGGGGTCTGCCGGGGCGATCAGCTCGACGTCCAGACCATGTTGCTTGAACAGGCCCAGTTCCTGAGCCAGCACCAGCGGCCCGTGGCCGGGATTGGTGTACCAGTCGAGCATGACCTTGAGGTGCGTGAGGGGCTTGGCATCGGTGGCGGCCGCTTGCGGGTCCTGCGCATCGCCAGCGGCGGGGCGGGTCTGTTGCTCGGTCTCGGCAGCCTGTTTGGCAGAAGCGTCTGGCTCGAGGGTGGCACCGTCCTGCCCGGTCTTGGTGACCGCTGCCGCTGCACTATCGCTGGCGGTCGGGGCCTGGGGCTCGGCGCTGGCGCCAGTCTCGGCTGACAGGGCGAAGGTGCTCAAGCTGAGGGTTGTCAGCAGCGTCGCGAAGAGGCAGGACAGCTTGCTGGAACGGCGGATCGCCGATGGCGAGAATGGCATGGCGGTATTCCTTGTGGTGTCGAGAATGTGAGGCCGTCAAGACATCGCCTGACAGCCGGAAGCGCTCAGTTCAAACGGGTCAGGCGATCCCGATGCCAGGGCATCAGGCGACGCAGCAGGGCATCCAGCGTGAAATACAGCAGCAGCGAAAAGGCGACCAGCACCAGCAGGGCGGCGAACATCAGGTCGATTTCCATGCGGGCATTGGCATTGAGCATCAGATAGCCGAGGCCCTGGCTTGCGCCGGCCCACTCACCGATGACGGCCCCGATGGGGGCGGCTGTCGCTGCCATGCGCACGCCGGAGGCCAATGCCGGCAGCGCGGCGGGCAGTTGGACATGCAGCAGCAGTCGCCACGGGCTGGCACCCAGGGTGTGGGCGAGATCCAGCCAGCCCTGAGGGGTCTGGCGCAGGCCGTCGTAGCCGGTGGAGGCCACGGGGAAATAGATGATCAGCGTGGCCATCACGACCTTGGAGAGCATGTCATAGCCCAGCCACAGCACCAGCAGTGGAGCGATCGCGAACAGCGGGATCACCTGGCTGATCAGCAGCAATGGCAGCAGGGTGCGCCGCAGACGAGGGATGAACGCCAGTGCCAGCGCGGTGCTCAGTCCGAGAAGGACCCCCAGTACCAGCCCGCCAAGAATCTCGGCGAAGGTGATGCCGGCGTGGTGTGCCAGCATCGGGGCCTGACGGACCAGCACCTCCGCGACTGCCAGTGGCGCTGGCAGGATGTAGGGCGGTACGGCCGTGGTGATGATCACCAGTTGCCAGAGTCCCAGCAGGACGGCGGCGCTGATGGCGAGATGACGCAGGGCATGCAGGCGTTTCATGGCGTCTCCTCGCCGTCGCGCAGGCGTGTGATCAATTCGGACTGGGCCTGCTGCAGGGCGGGCAGGTCCAGCGGCACCGGGCGAGGCGGCGAGAGCCCGGGCAGGCAGTCGAGCACTGCCCCCTGCTGGCTGTCGCGGCCCGGGCGCAGTACCAGCAGTTGGTCGGCCAGGCGCAGCGCCTCGAGCGGGTCATGCGTGACCATCAGCACGGTGCGTCCGTCCAGCAGCCGGCTGGCGAGATCATGCAGTTCGAGTCGCGTGATGGCGTCCACTGCGGAGAAGGGCTCATCCATCATCACCACCGGAGCCTGCTGGTAGAGCGTTCGCGCCAATGCGACGCGTTGGCGTTGCCCGCCGGAGAGGGCGTCTGGCCAGGCCTGCTCGCGCCCCTCCAGACCCACCGCTGCCAGCAGTTCGCGGGCCCGCTCGGTATCGCGAGGGCGACGATGGAGGTCATCTCCCAGACACAGGTTGTCCAGCACCCGGCGCCAGGGCAGCAGCAGGTCCTGCTGCGCCATCCAGGCGACGCGACCCGCCAGTGGCTTGCCATCATCGGTGGTGAGTTCCAGCGTATGATGGTCGGGCATCTCGAGGCCGGCCAGCAGGCGCAGCAGTGAGCTCTTGCCACAGCCCGAGCGGCCCAGCAGGGCCGTCCAGCTTCCGGCATCCAGACGCGCCGACAGATCACGAAACAGCGTATGGCTGGCGTAATCGATGCGAGCGTTGTTGAGGGAGAGTCCCAGCGACACAGTGTCATCCGTGGTCAGGCGGCATGCCGAGGGGAGGAAGCACGCAGGGCGCCTGACGCTTGGGCAGGTGACCGGAATTCCCTCCGCCGGTATCAACCGGATCAGGTTCCAGGGGTTGCCATGCGACGTGACGCATCGGCTCTCAGCCCACTTTCGGGCACCCCCATCCAGGCCGACAGTGTACCGTCACCTGCCCGCCGGTTGCATCCCTGCCATCGTCGGGGTGGCTGTCGTGTGGCTATGCTGCATGGCCCGGTGTTGGGTATGCTATCGAGGTATCGCAGCCTCAAGGAGATCAACATGCCTGATACCCCGGATCTCTCGACCTGCTCCAGCGGTTATCCCGTGCCACCGCGGCGACCCGTGATGCCAGACGCGACATCCGTGCCCAATGGCTGGCCGGAGGATGCGCTGACTCGCCGTCTTTCCACCTATCTGGGGCATGCGCTGGAGCCGCTGGCACTTGCCTGGCCGGATAGTGCCAACTGGTTGTGGCGACAGCGTGGCGGCACCCCCGGCCTGATCAAGCTGGCGCGGACCGGCCCGGATCACGACCCCTTCTGGCGAGCGATGCGCGGTGTCTTCGGCGCCGATCGCTGGGCGCAACCTGAGGCCCTGACACGGCTGGCGGGCGCGTTGCCGGCGCGTTTGCCCATCCCTCCGCTGCCGCTGACCTATCTGGGGCGTCTCGATGGCGCGCCCGTCTGGCATCTGCCGTGGTCCAGCGGTCAGCCCAGTGATCTCAGTGACACCTTCTGTGAGTTGCTGGGAGATCAGGTCGGGCGGCTGCATCAGGACACCGTGTCCGGCTTTGGTCAGCCCCTTGCCCAGCCCATGCCGTTGCTGCATTGGAATGCCCGCGTGACGCGTTTTCTCGCGCGCCATCCCCTGTCCCACGAGCTGGGGGACCTGCCATCACGCACCTTCTCGCATCCCGCTCGCGCCGTCTGGAGTCTGCCGGACCTGCGCGCGGACCAATATCTGTGCGCCGCCACCGGCTGGGTATGGAGCGACTGGGAGGCACTGGTGTGGGCCCCGATCGAGTTCGACTGGGCACTGATCGAGTTGTTGCTGGAGACGCCGAGTCAGCGTGAGGCCTTCCTCGCCGGTTATTCGCGTCATGGGCGCATGGTCGATATCGGCGGTCAGCGTGAGCTGTGCCGAGCCCTGTTGTGGGCGATGGAAGCCTTCGGTCCGACCCGCTACGCCGAGCTGGCGGCAGCCCCGGCTTGGGTGTCGCCGAGAAGCCTGACATGTTGATCGCAAGTCCATGAATATTTGAGAAATTTCTCTGCAGCCTCGTCGCTGACATGGAATACTGTCTCTGGGCCGTCGCAGACGTGATTCGAGACTTGGTGCCGGGAATGGCGGGGGAGCACACGTGGTAGAGAATCTGAACTATTACTTCTTGCTGGCGGGCATGCTCATCGCCTTGAGCGTGCTGGCAAGTCGGGTCTCGGCTCGTCTCGGCATGCCCCTGCTGTTGCTGTTCCTGGGACTCGGCATGCTGGCGGGGGAGGATGGCGTGCTCGGCATCCAGTTCGATGATGCCTCTACCGCGTACCTGATCGGCAACCTGGCGTTGGCACTCATTCTGCTCGATGGGGGGCTGCGCACCCGCCTCTCGACCTTCCGTGCGGGTCTCAAGCCGGCATTGGTGCTGGCGACCGTCGGGGTCTTCATGACCAGCGGGCTGGTGGGGCTGCTGGCCATGTGGCTGTTTGACCTGACCTTGATCGAAGGCCTGCTGGTCGGGGCCATCGTAGGCTCCACCGATGCCGCCGCCGTGTTCTCGCTGCTGGGCGGGCAGGGGGTGCACCTCAACGAGCGGGTCGGGGCGACGCTGGAGATCGAGTCCGGTACCAACGACCCGATGGCCATCTTCCTCACCATCACCCTGGCCGAGATACTGACCGGACAGCTGACGGGGGTCGCCGCCGGACTCATGAGCTTCGCGCTGCAGTTCGGGGTCGGCGCGGGCATGGGGATCGCCGGTGGCTGGTTGATCGCCCGTCTGATGCGCTATCTGGATCTGGCGCCCGGCCTCTATTCCCTGCTGGCGCTGGCGCTGGGCCTGAGCCTGTTCGCGACGACCAATGAGCTCGGTGGCAGTGGCTTCCTGGCCATCTATCTGTGTGGCCTGATGATCGGCAATCATCCGGGGCGCCACCTCGAACACATCCTGCCGGTGCATGATGGACTGGCCCACCTGTCCCAGATCGTGCTGTTCCTGATGCTGGGTCTGCTGGTCTCACCCTCCACGATGCTGCAGTTCGCGCTGCCGGCCGCCATTCTGAGCGTGGCGCTGATCCTGTTCGTGCGCCCCCTGGCCGTGATCCTGTGTCTCAAGCCTTTCTTCCGCTTCCGCTGGCGAGAACTGTGGTTCATCAGCTGGGTCGGGTTGAGGGGAGCGGTGCCGATCGTGCTGGCGATCTTCCCGGTGATCACCGGGGTCGAGAATGCCGGCGTCTACTTCAATGTCGCCTTCTTCGTGGTGATCATCTCGCTGCTGGTGCAGGGCTCGTCGCTGGCTCCCATGGCGCGCAAGCTCAGGGTGGTGGTGCCGCCGGGTGCACAGCCCAGCCGCCGCAATCTGCTGGGCATCATGCCCGTCAACGATTACGAGATGCTGGTCTACCGGGTCGACAACACGGCGCTGGAAGGCGTGGCATTGCGCATGCTGCGCTTCCCCTCCGGGGCCAAGGTCGGGGCGCTGTTCCGCAACAAGGTGCTGATCCATCCCAAGGGCAGCACCTGTCTGCATCAGAAGGACGTGCTGTGCGTCGTCGGGCGCTCCTGCGATGTGCCAAGCCTCAATCGCATGTTCAATGGCGAGAGTCTGCAGCATGAACAGCGCGCCTTCTTCGGCACCTTCACCCTGGAAGGGGATGCCAACATGCAGGATATCGCCGATGTCTACGGACTGACGCTCTCTCAGGGCGAGCAGCACCTGACCATTGCCGAGTTCATCACCCGCAGAGTCGGCGGGGTGCCGGTGGTCGGGGATGATGTCGACTGGCATGGCATTCACTGGGTGGTGAATGAGGTCGAGGGCAATCGCATCACCAAGGTGGGGCTGCGCCTGCATTGACGCGGTTCTTTGCGTCGTGACCCGGTTCTGCCTGTCGTGACGCCAGGCTGGCTCGGCGCTTGGTGGCGGGTTTATGCATTGCGTGTAATGTGCTGATCTCCTTTCGACTGAGGGATGACGTACCCTTGGCTCGTCAGGCCTTTACCCGCCTGGTCTGGCTGGCCACGAATGGTGGTCAGCAGCCAAGGAGATAGTCTCATGGGCAGTCCACATCCACACCTTGCGCGCTGGCTGTTGCGATTCGAGGATTTCCCACCAGGCCTCACCGAGGACGAGAAGACCTTCCACGCCACCTTCAATGTGGTGTATGTGCTCGCGATAGCGAGTCACCTGCTGTATGCCGGTCTGATGCTCTGGCTGGGAGAGATGGGCATTCTGGCGCTGGATCTGGGCATGCTGGTGGTGGACCTTGTCTGTCTGCAGCTGCATCGCGCGCGCCGAGAGGTGCTGGCCGCCAACCTGCTGGCATTGGGTACCTGTGCCCAGATAAGTCTGTCTCTGGGCTATTTCGGTCCAGCCCCCGGTTTCGATTATTTCTATTTCGGTGCGCTGCTGTGCATCTACTGCATTCGTATGCCCTTCACGCGACGTCTGCTGCTGTGTCTCATCTGCCTGAGCATGCCGCTGCTGGCCTATGTCGTGCTGATGTTCCAGGGGGTGGCCAATCCGCTGCCGCCCGGGTGGGCATTCGCGTTCCGACTGATCAATCTCTGCGTTCTGACCGTGTTCTTCACCCTCGTGCTGGTACAGATGGGGTGGTCGGCGGATCGCTTGCGCCAGCGTTTCGAGTCACGCGAGCGGTTCGATGAGTTGACCGGGGCGCTGAGTCGCGCGGAACTGATCGACAAGGGGCGTGAGATGTTGATGGGGACACAGCCCATCAGCGTGATGATGGTGGATGTCGACCACCTGGGGCTGATCAACGAGACCTGGGGACGCGCGGCGGGCGACCAGGTGCTCAAGGAGCTGGTGAAGCGCATGCGCAGTATCCTGCGCGGAGAGGATCTGATCGGTCGCTATGGCGGGGAGGAGTTCGTGCTGCTGAGTCCGCGGCTGCATGGTGAGCGCGCCGACCAGGTGGCGGAGCGTCTGTGCAAGGGGGCCTCGGCATTGCCCTTCGTCATCAATGACGGCATCAACAGTCTCGATGTCAGTCTCTCGATCGGCGTCGCCCAACGCCAGTCCGGGGACAAGGATCTGGAAAGCCTGATCGCCAAGGCGGACGTCAACCTGTTCCGCGCCAAGCGCGAAGGCTGCAATCGTTTCGTCAGCGACAACCAGCTGGGGCCGGTATCGCGCAGCAGCGAATCTCACGGCAGCAGGTCGTGAGGCGGTGATCAGCAGTGAGAGCGACAGTGGAGGAGGTTCCACTGTCGCGGTGTCGCGTACGGTGCGCGAATGGCTCAGCGCTTGCCGGCAGGTCGGCGGCGAGCGCGGGCCGGCTTGCGTGGCAGCGGGTCCATCGTCGAGGCGGGCACGGCGAGTCCGGGCTCGAACCCTTCGATCACCACACGCTCGATGAAGTTGCCCAGATGCTGCTCGATGGCGCACAGGTTGCGGAAATCATCACGCGATACCAGTGAGATGGCTTCACCGCTTGCCCCGGCGCGTCCGGTGCGTCCGATACGGTGCACATAGTTCTCTGCCTCATCCGGCAGGTCATAGTTGACCACCCGCTGCAGGTCATCGATGTCGATGCCGCGCGCCGCGACGCCCGTCGCCACCAGAAATGGCACCTTGCCTGCCTTGAAGTCTGCCAGCAGCTGCTCGCGGATCGCCTGGCTGCGTCCGCTGTGGAAGGATTCGGCGGCTATGCCGCGCTTCTCCAGCTGGCTGACCAGCTTGGCCGCACCGCGCTTGGTCTCGATGAAGATCAGCGCCTGCTGCCACTCGCCACTCTGGATCAGGTGGCTGAGCAACGCGGATTTGAATTCCTTGTCGACCGTGATCAGGCTCTGGGTGATCTCGGGAGCGCTGGTGTTTTCCGGCGCGATGGAAATCTCCACGGCGTCCGTCACCGCCGTTCTGGCCAGCATGCGTACCTGGGTCGACAGAGTGGCGGAGAACAGCAGATTCTGACGTTGGCTGGGCAGTTTCTCGACGATCTTGTTGATGTCGGCGATGAAGCCCATGTCGAGCATGCGGTCAGCTTCATCGATGACGAGGGTGCGTGTCTCGTCGAGATGGATCGCGCGTCGGGTCAACATGTCGAGAAGACGCCCTGGCGTCGCGACCAGAATGTCCACGCCTTCGATCAGACGCTGTTGCTGCGGGGCGATGTCCACGCCGCCATACATCGCCATGGAGCTGAGCGTGAGATGTGCGGCATATTGGCGGATGTTGTCTTCCACCTGGATGGCCAGCTCACGCGTCGGCGTCAGGATGACGGCATGCACTCGCTTGGCGCGAACCTCGGGGGCGTCTATCAGTTGTTGCAGCAGGGGCAGCACGAAGCTTGCCGTCTTGCCGGTGCCGGTCTGCGCGGCGGCGATCAGGTTGTCGCCGGCCAGCACGATGGGAATCGCCTGCGCCTGAATCGGGGTCGGGGTCTGATAACCCTGCTCGGTAACGGCCTTGACGATGGGGTCGCTCAATCCAAGGGCGGAAAATGGCATGGTGTCTCGATTTTTCAAGGGAGGAGGGATTGTACGACCACGGGGTGTCGCAAGGCGTTGAGTGATCCATTGTACCTCCCCGGGAGGATGCCATGAGGAATGGCCACTGCAGGCAGGTGTGCAATGAAAAAGCCCCGTCTACCTGAAGTAGACGGGGCTTTCGGAATTCAAGGTGGTGGAGGGACAGGGATTCGAACCCTGGGTAGGCTATTAACCTACGCC